>BGOH01000001.1 GCA_003569145.1 Clavibacter sp.
AGAGTTCAAGGAGAGCTAGGAATCTAGCAACCACAACTAAGGTATTTGCCGCATCACTTACCAAGGCCCTAAAACTCATTGTTTTATGCCCTCTCTCAAAGCTGATACAACCCCAAGGGCCTCAGCGGCCACACTAACTTGCGGCAGATGGAGATGCTCCACAGACAGGGTTGGCGCGGTTTGGGGTTAGAACGCGGTTTGCGATAGCTTGCAAATCTCTCTGGAGTAACGCCTATTAAAACCTCAGGTAGTAGAGCTGCAAAGAAAGGATCTAGTGAGACTGAGCGGGCGAAGGTCTTCTCCTGTTCAATGATGCGCTCTGACAGGATGGAAGCAATCTCTTTAAAGGCGCGATACTGCAAGAGGCGAGCAAAGAGCAGATCGCGAGCTTCAAGAAGTGCGAGATCTTCTTCATCATCAATCTGGCCAGATGGCAATAACCGAGCTGCTTTTAGGTCCAATAAAGTAGCGGCAACAACTACGAATTCGCTGGCATGATCTAATTTCCAGCCAGCTTCAGTTTTTTCAAGTTCGCTATATAGCTAATAAATTCATCAGTAACTGTGGCAATTGCAACATCGGGTGATATCCATCCGATGTCTTGAAATGAGCTGTAGCAATAAATCAAAAGGTCCATCGAAGTTTTCTAAGTGAACCGAGAAACCAGCGACTCGTCCTTCGCTTAGATTCTGCGCAGGCGAGGGCTAAAGTATTACTTGAGGGTTGCGCAGAAACTTCATTCATAGTCCGGCAAGTCTATGCGTGTCGCAGCCAATATCGCGATAAGCGGTGGTTAAAGTCTGGCCATGGCAAAAAGTGCTTCAGAGATATCTCGCTTGAAACGCTAAATCGAACATTTTCAAAAGCTGATTCTGAATTGTCACATCTTCATCAGTATTGGGAAAGCCTGCTAAGGATTTTCCATATCCAGCGCCATTAACAGCACATGGCGATGCCAAGATTATTTCCGTTGTTAATCAAAAAGGTGGCGTTGGTAAAACCACAACAACAATAAATCTTGGTGCTGCTTTTGCAGAACTTGGAAGACGAGTTCTACTAATGATTTTGATCCACAACCTCACTCTCCATTGGTCTTAATGTTTCACCAGAGATATCGAGGGATCTGTCTATAACCTGCTTATGGATGAGGTCACACGGCAGGTCTCAGATTCCTTCTAAAAACCAGTGTTCCTGGCATGGAATGATCCCAGCTCATGAGGATTTATCTGGTGCTGAAGGTGGCTTGGTAATGTTATTGCTCGTGAAAAGATTTTAAAGCGAGTTCTCTCTACTGTCACTTGACTTCTACGATGTAATTCTCAATTGATTGTCAGCCATCTCTTGGCCTTCTAACCGTAACATGCCCTACCGCATCGCACTGGGTTCTAGTGCCCCTGGAATGTGAGTATTTTGCGCTTAGAGGTGGGCTCTCCTTGATGACATCATCAAGAAAGTAAAGGCAATACCAACCCTGATCTTGAGCTTCTCGGAATATTGCCAACGATGTTTGATAGAAAAACTGCTCATAGTCGCGAGGTTTTAGAGCGAATCAGTGAAGCTTCCCAACTCAAGTATTTGACACCACAATTTGCTAGAACCGTTAGATTCCCAGAGACAACTGTTGCTGGCGAGCCAATAACTTCCTATGCCAGCTCCTCAGTTGGAGCTGCTTCTTATCGCAGACTTGCCAGAGAAATAATTGCCAATGGAGGGGTTCGATGACAAGACGTATTAGTTTGCCAGGAGCAGATGAGTTATTTAGAAAGACAACTCTAAGCGCTGTTCCAGATCAAAGCGTTGAAGAAGTTGAAGTAGCTCACACCAACCGGCCAACAACTGCCACTGTTGCAAAAGCTGCTCCGAAGTCAACTGGCGTTAGACAAACCCCAAGACGTCGCGCAACTGGTTTGATAAAGGACCATCAGGACGTGAAAAACATGATGAGAAAATTACCGTTTATCTATCTCCTGAAGAGCTCTTTGATTTAGAGCAAGCAAGACTTCACTTAAGAGGAGATCTTGGCCTTGCAGTTGATAGAGGTCGAATCGTTCGTGAATCTCTTGCAATTGTTATTGCAGATTTAGAGGCAAAGGGCGATCAATCAATTATTGCGAGAAGACTTCGAGGCAGATAGTTCTACTTTGATCTTGGGTGAGCGCTTGCATAGCTCTCACGCAATTTATCGATTGTTACTAAGGTATAGATCTGCGTAGTTGTTACCGAAGCATGTCCCAATAGTTCTTGCACCACCCTAATATCTGCTCCCCCATCAAGAAGATGGGTGGCAAAAGAATGCCTAAAACCATGCGGAGAGATTGCCTCATCTAGGCCCGATCTCTTTGCTGCGTCAATAACAATCTGCCAGGCGCTCTGGCGCGAGAGGCGAGTTCCTCTTTTCTCGTTAAGAAAGAGGGCTTCTTCCTTTAGATTCTTAGCAAAGACCGGACGAGATCTCGTTAGATACTGATCCAGAGCCAATCTGGCATAGCTTCCAACCGGAACTAAACGCTCCTTTCCCCCTTTGCCACGGACTCGAATAGTTATGGCTTCAACGCCCTCTTGGTTATTTTGAGAAATATCTGATCGATTTAGAGCAATTATCTCGCTAACTCTCGCCCCGGTTGCATAGAGCAGCTCCAATATCGCCCTATCTCTAATACCCGATAAATCATCTGGGCAGCTATTTATAAGTGTTGCAATCTGATCAATACTTAAAGCTTTGGGTAATCTCTTTGCACTCCTTGGGACAAGAATCTCTTTAGCAATACTTTCAACGCCACTTTCTTTGGCTAGAAATGCAAAGAGGCTTCTCAAAGCAACAGCATTTCTAGCAATACTTGATTCGTTTAGATTCGCTTGCCTTAGAGTGTGAAGAAAGGCGGCTACATCACTTGGAGTGATACTCGAAAGTGTTTTCTGATTTTGATTAAGATAACTTAAAAACTTCTCGAGATCTCTTCTATAAGAAGAAAGAGTGTTCTTAGCTAGCCCTCGCTCTATTGCGCAGTGATTGAGGAATATTTCAATCGAGGATCTATCATCCACGTTCTAGCGCGGCCTTAATTAGGCCAGCAAAGAGTGGATGGGCTCTAGTCGGCCTTGATCTAAATTCCGGGTGAGCTTGAGTTCCCACATAGAACGGATGAACCTCTCTTGGAAGCTCAACAAATTCAACTAAATTCTCATCTGGCGATGTGCCGCTAAAGACTAAGCCTGCTTCACTTAGCTCTTTGCGATAGGAGTTATTAACTTCATAGCGATGTCTATGACGTTCTGATATTTCAGGGGCTTGATAACAACTCTCAACGATTGAGCCTTTGGAAAGAATTGCTTTATATAGTCCAAGGCGCATCGTTCCACCCATATCAGCCTCGCCATTTACGATTTTTACCTGACTTGCCATAGTTGCAATAACTGGAGCATCGGTATCTGGGTCAAATTCAGCAGAGTTAGCCCGCTTTAATCCAAGTACGTTTCTAGCTATCTCGATGACCATACATTGCAGACCTAAACAGAGACCTAACGCTGGAATCTTATTTTCCCTTGCATACTTAAGAGCTCCGAGCTTTCCTTCAATGCCTCTTACTCCAAAGCCGCCCGGAACACAGATTGCATCTACCTCGCTTAAGTTTGCTTTTGCTCCAGCTTCTGTTGCGCATTCATCACTTGCAACCCACTTAATTTCAACCCTAGCGTTATTTGCAAAGCCGCCAGCTCTTAGCGCTTCAGTGACTGAGAGATAAGCATCTGGAAGATCAACATATTTACCAACTAAAGCAACCTTTACGCTATGGGCGGGGTTATGCACTCGCTCAAGTAGTGAATCCCATTGCCCCCATTTAACTTCATGGGCTTTTAGATCAAGCCTTCTGACAATATAGGAATCAAGTCCCTCGCTATGGAGCACTTTAGGGATGTCATAAATTGATGGAGCATCAACTGCTGCAACTACCGCTTCTAGATCAACATCGCACATAAGAGAAATCTTCTTCTTCACACCTTGCGGGATTTCTCGATCTGAGCGAAGAACAATGCCATCTGGAGATATTCCAATAGAGCGGAGAGCTTGGACTGAGTGCTGTGTTGGCTTTGTCTTTAACTCCCCTGATGGGCCGATATATGGAACGAGTGAGACATGAAGATAAAAGACGTTATCTCTACCAACTTCTTGCCTAATCTGTCTTGCTGCCTCTAAAAATGGGAGAGACTCAATATCGCCAACAGTTCCACCAACTTCAGTAATGACTAGATCGATATCGGGAGCTGCCATCGCGCGAATGCGCTCTTTAATCTCATTGGTGATATGAGGAATAACTTGCACAGTCTCACCTAGATATTCACCATGGCGCTCTCTTGCAATAACTCTTTGATAGATCTGACCAGTTGTGACATTGGCTGAACCATGAAGGTTGGTATCTAGAAATCTCTCATAATGACCGATATCTAAATCGGTCTCTGCTCCATCATCGGTAACAAATACCTCGCCGTGCTGGAAAGGATTCATCGTCCCTGGATCAACATTGATGTAGGGATCAAGTTTTTGCATTGTGACTCTAAGGCCCCGGGCTACAAGCAGGCGACCTAAACTAGATGCGGTAAGACCTTTACCAAGACTTGAGGCGACTCCGCCGGTGACAAAGAGATGTTTGGTCACATGAGGGGCGGTCATGGAAGGCAAACTTATCATCCAACATCGCTGAAGCGTAAATTGAGCAGTTCCCGAGCGTGATCTTGGGCGTGTTCTGATTCTTCAATGCCTGAGAGCATTCGAGCAATCTCAATCTCGCGCTCTTGATCACTTAAGGATTTGATTGAAGTAGATGATAAAAGACCGTTGCTATCTTTCTCAACCAAGATGTGGTTATCAGCCCAGAGCGCAACCTGCGGCAGATGAGTAACGACAATTACTTGTGAATTCATAGCTAGCTTTCTTAACCTCTTTCCAACTTCAAGTGCAGCTTTGCCACCAACGCCAGCATCAACCTCATCAAAAACATATGTGCCAAGTGGATAAGAGCCAGCTAGGACTACTTCAAGTGCCAACATCAAACGAGAGAGCTCTCCGCCACTTGCAGCCTTTGATACAGGAAGTAATTCCCCGCCGCTATGTGCGGTAAAGAGCATGAAGACTTCATCAAGCCCAAAGGGTGAGAAATGATCATCACTATTTCCATCTCTACTTTCCACTCTTACTTCAAATAGTGCTTTAGCCATAGCAAGTTCGACTAACTCTTTAGTGACAGATGAAGAGAGCTTTTTTGCGGATTGCGCTCTAAGTGCGCTTAGCGTCTTTGCTGCTTCTAAAAGCTTTGCTCGCAATCCCTCCAGCTCTCTTCCCATTTCAGCTAATCGATCATCTCCCCCACTTAAATCCTTTATACGATTCTTCGCTCCCTCTGCCTTATCAATTGCCTCAGCTAGCGCTTCGTTCTTATCACTTGATTTGCCATACTTTTTGGCAAAAGAGCTCAAGGCAGCTCTACGTGATTGCGCCAACTCCAGCGCTTGAGGATCCGCCGAGAGTGAATCTAAATACCGATCAAGATCTGAGGCTGCATCAATTAAATCAAAGAGTTTCTCTGAAATGGCATCTGCGATTTGGTCTAATTGAGCATCTCGCCCTTTGGCACTGGATAGAGATTTCTTAGCGCTATGCAATGAATTTAGAGCTCCTGCCTCTTCATCTGAGAGAGCTTGCTGGGCACCAAGTGAGGCAATCCTTAAATCCTCAACGCTTTCAAGCTTTGAAATTTGAGCCTCCAGCTGGGATAGCTCGGAGCTTTGTGGCTTTAATTTAGCAAAGTCATTTACGAGCTCTTCAAGTGATTTGATCTCGCTATCTCTATCACCTAGAGCTTTCTTTAGTTCTGAGATCTCTCTGCGTAGCACTTGGTAGTTCTTAAGCGCCTCTTGATAAGCAAGGAGAGCTGTAGAAAGTCCTTGACCTGCAAAGATATCTAGAATCTCTCGCTGCTTATTTGCCTTTGTTAGTACTAAATTTGCATGCTGGCCATGAATTTCAATTAGTTGATCTGCAAAAGATATTAGCGTGCTAGCAGTTGTAGCAGAGCCCGATAGTTGAGCTTTTGATTTTCCATCTCTTCCCAATTGTCTTGAAAGAAGGATTGAAGATTCCTCTATCTCAGGCTCATGCTCTTGAATGAGTACCTTTAAATCTTCGCTGATTTTCTCTGGCAATCTAAAACGACCGCTTACCACTGCTCTCTCCTGGCCTTGTCTGATGTAATCAGCATCAGCCTTCTGCCCTAAGATCAAGGAGAGGGCATTTAGAAGCATTGTTTTACCAGCTCCAGTTTCACCGGTAATTACATTAAAGCCCTCTTTAAACTCAATCGTTGCGCTATCAATTAGCCCAAGTGAGCGGATATTGATTTCTTCTAAGAGTGAGCCTTTACGCTCGCCCTTTTTACTCACCGCGCCAGCCATCAACCGGTAATTTAAATTTGGCAACAAGGCGATCAGTAAAAGGCGCTGCATCGATATGGGCTAGGTTTATATAGCTTTTATCGGAGGTTAGAACAACGCGATCCTTTTCTTTCAAGGCAAACTTGCGAAGACCATCTGCTGATAAAACGCCCTCATCACTTTCAACATCGATGGCAATTTCTGAATCTGCGCCAATAACCATTGGATCTGAGAAGAGCGCATGAGCGGCAAGTGGCAGAAGAACTAAGGCTTCAACCTCTGGCCAAACGACTGGACCGCCCGCGCTAAAGGCATAAGCTGTTGATCCTGTTGGCGTTGCACAAATAACTCCATCGCAGCCCCATCTTGAAAGTGGTCTGTGATCAACTTGAACAAAGAGCTCAATCATCGCCTCAGTACTTCGCTCAACTGTTACTTCATTAAGCGCCCAGCCTTTAGTAACTAACTCATCGCCTCTAAATACTTGATATGCCAGCGTCATACGCTTTTCAGTCTTATATTTCTTATCTCTAATGGCTGAGATAATTTCTGTCTGACTTGGTTTGCCGATCTCTGCCAGAAAACCAACATGTCCTAGATTAATTCCCAGCACTGGGATGTTAGAGCCGTGTATCTGTTCTGCCCCACGCAAAATAGTTCCATCGCCGCCAAGAACTAATACCAGTTCAATTTCGCCATATCTCTGCCTTACTTGCTCGCTTGCAACTTGAGTGACGCCAGATATTCCAGTATCCGCACTTGAGATAAAGCTAAAACCTTCTGCGCTAAGAGTTTTAACAATAGATCCAGCAAGCTCTTTTGCTTCAGGGCGTGTTGGATGAAGGACAAGTAGAACTTCACGCTTTGTCATCTACTGCGGTCCTTTCGCTATCGCCAGATCTAATTCTTTATCTGAAATCATCTCTGCTCCAGATTTAAGCCAGAGAAAATATTCAACATTTCCAGAAGGTCCCGGAAGGCAGCTGGCCACTACTCCAACGGTACCCAACCCTGCGTCAAAGGCGCTCCTTGCAATATCCCTAACTGCAGCCTTTCTAAGCTCTGGATCTCGCACAACTCCCCCATCTGTCAATCGCTCTCGCCCAACTTCAAATTGAGGCTTAACCATAAGGAGAAAATCTGCTTCGCTCTTGCTCACTGAGAGCAGAGCGGGGATAACTAGGGCTAGTGAAATAAAGGAGAGATCAGCGACCACTAAATCAACGCTCTCTTTGATGATCTCGCTACTTAGAGTGCGCACATTGGTGCGATCATGTATCTCAACTCTTGGATCGCTTTGAAGCTCCCAAGCAAGTTGTCCATATCCGACATCAACAGCGATGACCTTTGCTGCCCCTCTCTTTAGTAAGACATCGGTAAATCCACCCGTTGATGCTCCAGCATCAAGAGCGGTAACCCCGCTAACTCTTATCTCTTTAAAGGCATCGAGTGCTCCGGCTAATTTATAGCCGCCTCTTGAAACATAATCCTCTCGCTTGCCGGCAAGCGTTATAGAGGTCTCTGGATCGACCTGCGTTGCTGGCTTTGTAGCTGGAATTCCCCGGACTAGAACTGATCTTGACTCAATTAAATCAACCGCATCTTCTCTAGATCTTGCAAGGCCTCGTCTTACTAACTCAGCATCTAGACGAGTTCTCATTAATCTTCCTGCAGTTCTAGATAGATGCGATAGTCAGAATTTTTTTAAGATTGACTCTGGCTAGAAATACCTTCAACATGAGCTAGCGCCGCTGATAAATCTTGATGAACTTGATCAAATAGCGCGCCATGTTCGGCCAAAGGAGCAAAGGCAATCTCATTGATTCTCTTCTTGATAGCTGAGATCTGCTCTAGATTTTCAATATTTTCACTCATTTTTTCTTACTCGCACTCTTTTTTGCAGCTCTCTTCTTTGCCGGGGCTTTCTTCTTCGCTGGCTTTGAAGCCCTTGGAGTTGTAACAAGCCTTGTTTTTAATAGTTCAACTTCTCTTGCAAGTCGATCTAAATCTTCTTGCTTTGCAAATCCCATCTTCTTAACACTTGTCTTTACCTCTTCTTCAACGCGAGTTTTAATTGCCTCGCCACTTTCCTTCGCCCATTGATTCAAGGCCGCTGCTATCTCCTGCGGACTCTTCTCCCCTGATGAGAGCTTGGTGAGATAGGTACGAAGTGCGGAGAAGAGATCATTTGCCATAGGAGAACGATAGCCAATTGGCTAGCGCTTAGCCCTTTGATTCTTCAGAGGGTTCAATCTTTTGATACTTAACTCTAAATTCCTCAGCCTCTTTTAAGCGCCCGGCTGCAATTAAGGCCTGGATATATGCGCCTTGAAGTTTGGCAGCAAAGCTGGCATCGCTAAGTGTTAGCTCTGGACAGGTTAGAGTCACAACAGCTGCATCACTTTGACCAAGAGCGCTTCTTGCTCCAGCAGCGGCAATACGAAGCTCTACTCGCTCGCCTTGAGTTAGTAATTTGGGATCGATAGAGCCGGCAATTTCAAGGGTTTTTCGGGGATTTCCCAGGGCTAGCTCTGTTTGGGCTAGATAGGGAAGAGCAGATTGAGAGCCTGAAATTCTTATCGCCGCTCTTAACTCTTTTTGAGCAATCTCATATTTCTGAAAATTCAGCGCAGCAATTCCAGCCCGCTCTCTAACAATTGCAACGCGCCCCGCTCTAAATACTGCCGCTTGGCCATGCCAAAATGCTCGCTCTGGATTACTTTCAAGAAATAGATTTATGCAGACTAAATGCTTTGCAACAGCTTCTCCGTTTTCAGCAGCGAGTGTGCCGAGTGCAAATGCATCTCTCTTCTCTAACTCTTTTCCAGTTACTTCAATTGGAATATCAGGCTCTGCAAATTTTCTTACTCTTCTGTTTTCATCGCGTAAGTCATTTCTCTCACGACCAACACCGCCTCTTGCAGGTCTTGGACCGCTTCTATCTGAGCCTCTGCGATCACTTGGTTTTCTATCACTTGGCTTTCTATCGCTAGGTTTTCTATCGCTTGGTTTTCTGGAAGAAGGCCTGCGATCAGAGCTCTTGTTATAGGAAGGACGTGCCGGTCTTTCAACCATTAGCTCCTCCTTAACGAATATCTTGAATTCTATGTTAGAGATGAAAAGAAAAAAGGGGCCGCAGTAAACTGCAACCCCTCGTTTCTAATATAAGTCCGGCGGCGTTCTACTCTCCCACAAGGTGACCCGTGCAGTACCATCGACGCTGAGAGGCTTAACTTCCGGGTTCGGAATGGGACCGGGTGTTTCCCTCTCGCTATGACCGCCGAAACGCTATTGAGATGTCAATCAAAACCATCAAATATCTTTCGATCTTTGATTTGGTTCCCGACCGTATCTCGGGAACCACACAGTGGACGCGTAGCAACTTTGTAGTTAAATCCTCGGCCTATTAGTACCGGTCAGCTCCAAGGCTTGCGCCTCTTCCACTTCCGGCCTATCAACCCAATAGTCTCTTGGGGGCCTTACTTGGTAAACCAATGGGAAACCTAATCTTGAAGCGAGCTTCCCGCTTAGATGCTTTCAGCGGTTATCTCTTCCGAATGTAGCTAATGGGCCGTGCTTCTGGCGAAACAACCCACACACTAGAGATTCGTCCGTCTCGGTCCTCTCGTACTAAAGACAGCTCTTCTCAAGTTTCCTACGCACACAGCGGATAGGGACCGAACTGTCTCACGACGTTCTGAACCCAGCTCGCGTGCCTCTTTAATGGGCGAACAGCCCAACCCTTGGGACCTACTCCAGCCCCAGGATGAGACGAGCCGACATCGAGGTGCCAAACTTTGCCGTCGATATGGACTCTTGGGCAAAATCAGCCTGTTATCCCCGGGGTACCTTTTATCCGTTGAGCGACGGCGCTTCCACAAGCCACCGCCGGATCACTAGTTCCTGCTTTCGCACCTGCTCGACATGTCTGTCTCACAGTTAAGCTCCCTTGTGCACTTACACTCGACATCTGATTACCAACCAGATTGAGGGAACCTTTGAGCGCCTCCGTTACTTTTTGGGAGGCGACCGCCCCAGTCAAACTACCCACCAGACACTGTCCCTGATCCAGATCATGGACCGAGGTTAGAAACTCAAAACGATTAGAGTGGTATTTCAACGATGACTCCACGAACACTGGCGTGCCGCTTCAAAGTCTCCCACCTATGCTACACAAACCGTTCCGAGTGCCAATATCAAGATATAGTAAAGGTCCCGGGGTCTTTCCGTCCTGCTGCGCGTAACGAGCATCTTTACTCGTAATGCAATTTCGCCGAGTTCATGGTGGAGACAGTGCTCAAGTCGTTACGCCATTCGTGCAGGTCGGAACTTACCCGACAAGGAATTTCGCTACCTTAGGATGGTTATAGTTACCACCGCCGTTTACTGGGGCTTAAGTTCTCAGCTTCGCCTTGCGGCTAACCAGTCCCCTTAACCTTCCAGCACCGGGCAGGCGTCAGTCCGTATACGTCTTCTTACGAATTTGCACGGACCTGTGTTTTTGGTAAACAGTCGCTTGAGCCTAGTCTCTGCGGCCAACTCACGCTTCGGGAGTAAATCCCTACACGTAATTTGGCCCCCCTTATCCCGAAGTTACGGGGGTAATTTGCCGAGTTCCTTCACCACGATTCTCTCGATCGCCTTGGTATTCTCTACCTGACCACCTGTGTCGGTTTCGGGTACGGGCCGCTGTTGAGCTCGCTAGATGTTTTTCTTGACAGCATAGGATCGTTCACTTCGCCATACGGCTCGGCATCAAGTCTCAGAAATGTGTAGCGCGGATTTACCTACGCTACTTCCTACACTCTTACCCCAGGACAACCATCGCCTGGGTTGAACTACCTTCCTGTGTCACACCATTGCTGAACTACTACTGCCTTGGGTCGCGCGCTCCGCCCCCTTTAGGTTTTACCCCAAGAAGACTTCAGGCACTTAGCATTAGCAGGCTCGTTCTGGGCGCTCTTAGCGGGTACTGGAATATCAACCAGTTGTCCATCGACTACGCCTGACGGCCTCGTCTTAGGTCCCGACTTACCCTGGGCGGATTAGCCTGGCCCAGGAACCCTTGGTCATTCGGCGGACGGGTTTCTCACCCATCTTTCGCTACTCATGTCTACATTCTCACTCGTGCAACTTCCACGGTTGGATTCCTCCACCGCTTCACTAGTTGCACGACGCTCTCCTACCCATCCACACTCCTGGATCTTGCGACCTGGATGATGTGTGAATGACAGAACGTCGGTGGCGTGCTTGAGCCCCGTTACATTGTCGGCGCGAAATCACTTGACCAGTGAGCTATTACGCACTCTTTTAATGGTGGCTGCTTCTAAGCCAACATCCTGGTTGTCTATGCGACTTCACATCCTTTTCCACTTAGCACACGCTTTGGGACCTTAGTTGCTGTTCTGGGTTGTTTCCCTCTCGACAATGAAGCTTATCCCCCACTGTCTCACTGCTACGTTCTCACTTACTGGCATTCGGAGTTTGGCTGACGTTGGTAAACTTGTAGGTCCCCTCGGCCATCCAGTAGCTCTACCTCCAGTAAGAAACACGTAACGCTGCACCTAAATGCATTTCGGAGAGAACCAGCTATCACGAAGTTTGATTGGCCTTTCACCCCTAACCACAGTTCATCCCCAAACTTTTCAACGTTTGTGGGTTCGGTCCTCCACGCAGTCTTACCCACGCTTCAACCTGACCATGGCTAGATCACCTCGCTTCGGGTTTAGATCATGCGACTATGGCGCCCTATTCAGACTCGCTTTCGCTACGGCTTCCCCTCGACGGGTTAACCTTGCCACATGACACTAACTCGTAGACTCATTCTTCAAAAGGCACGCTGTCACTACTTAATGTAGCTCCAACGGCTTGTATGCAGACGGTTTCAGATTCTATTTCACTCCCCTTGCGGGGTTCTTTTCACCTTTCCCTCACGGTACTTGTTCACTATCGGTCACCAGAGAATATTTAGGCTTAGCGGGTGGTCCCGCCAGATTCATACCGGATTTCACGAGTCCGGTATTACTTGGGATATCAACTACAAGTTAATGAAGTTTCGGTTACAGGGGTCTCACCTTCTACGCCCGACTTTCCCACGTCGTTCACCTACATCATTAATTTCTGACTTGTTGAATTAACGGCAGTTAATTCGAGTCGATCCCTCGACACCATTAATGCAAAACCTGCCGGCTTGGCACATTAATGGTTTAGCCTGATCCGCTTTCGCTCGCCACTACTAACGGAATCACGTTTGTTTTCTCTTCCTGTGGGTACTGAGATGTTTCACTTCCCCACGTTCCCTTTATCTCCCATATGTGTTCTGGAAGAAATAACGCGACATTACTCGCGCTGAGTTTCCTCATTCGGAAATCCTCGGATCACAGCTCTGTTGGCAGCTCCCCGAGGCTTATCGCAGCCTCATACGTCCTTCATCGGTTTCTGGTGCCAAGGCATTCGCCATCTGCACTTAATAATTTTGACCACAAAGATGCTCGCGTCCACTGTGTAGTTCTCAAGGTACGGGCGGTACTCGATTAGAGGCCTTACAACCTCTTTTCAAGTCCACTTGAAGAAACGGTTTCCCGTCCCCTCAGGACCCAACAGCGTGCCTCGTTTGCGCGATTACTCGCGCGACGAATTTAGTCAATGCTCCACTTGATTATTTTGAGCTTTCGCTCCTTAGAAAGGAGGTGATCCAGCCGCACCTTCCGGTACGGCTACCTTGTTACGACTTCGTCCCAATCACCGATCCCACCTTAGGTAGCTCCCCCCTTGCGGTTGGGCCACTAACTTTGGGTGTTACCGACTTTCGTGACGTGACGGGCGGTGTGTACAAGCCCCGGGAACGTATTCACCGTAGCGTTGCTGATCTACGATTACTAGCAACTCCGACTTCATGAGGTCGAGTTGCAGACCTCAATCCGAACTGAGACCGGCTTTATGTGATTCGCTCAATCTTACGATCTCGCAGCACTTTGTACCGGCCATTGTAGCATGCGTGCAGCCCAAGACATAAGGGGCATGATGATTTGACGTCATCCCCACCTTCCTCCGAGTTGACCCCGGCAGTCTCCTGTGAGTCCCCAACTAAATGCTGGTAACACAGAACGAGGGTTGCGCTCGTTGCGGGACTTAACCCAACATCTCACGACACGAGCTGACGACAACCATGCACCACCTGTATAGCGCCCTTGCGGACATGACATCTCTGCCACTTTTCGCTATATGTCAAGCCTTGGTAAGGTTCTTCGCGTTGCGTCGAATTAAGCCGCATGCTCCGCTGCTTGTGCGGGGCCCCGTCAATTCCTTTGAGTTTTAATCTTGCGATCGTACTCCCCAGGCGGGGCACTTAATGCGTTTGCTGCGTCGCGGAAACCGTGGAAGGTTCCCACAACTAGTGCCCACCGTTTACGGTGCGGACTACCAGGGTATCTAATCCTGTTCGCTCCCCGCACTTTCGCTCCTCAGTGTCAGTTATGGCCCAGAGACCTGCCTTCGCCATTGGTGTTCCTCCTGATATCTGCGCATTCCACCGCTACACCAGGAATTCCAGTCTCCCCTACCACACTCTAGTTTGCCCGTATCGACTGCAGGTCTGAGGTTGAGCCTCAGATTTTCACAATCGACGCGACAAACGACCTACGAGCTCTTTACGCCCAATAATTCCGGACAACGCTTGCACCCTATGTATTACCGCGGCTGCTGGCACATAGTTAGCCGGTGCTTCTTCTTTAGGTACCGTCACTTTCGCTTCTTCCCTACTGAAAGAGGTTTACAATCCGAAGACCTTCATCCCTCACGCGGCGTCGCTGGGTCAGGCTTTCGCCCATTGCCCAATATTCCCTACTGCTGCCTCCCGTAGGAGTCTGGGCCGTGTCTCAGTCCCAGTGTGGCCGGTCGCCCTCTCAGGCCGGCTACCCGTCGTCGCCTTGGTGAGCCTTTACCTCACCAACTAGCTGATAGGCCGCGAGACCATCTTTCATCAAAATTTTTTCCCAGCTCGGCGATGCCGCCAAGATGGAGTATCCGGTATTAGCACCGGTTTCCCGGTGTTATCCCAGAATGAAAGGCAGGTTTCTCACGTGTTCCTCACCCGTTCGCCACTAATCCATTCCCGAAGGAACTTCATCGTTCGACTTGCATGTATAAAGCACGCCGCCAGCGTTCGTCCTGAGCCAGGATCAAACTCTCCATTGAATTTTGATTCAACGAGACGTTGATTCCGGCGAAAGACATAACAAACTGTCGTTTATTTATTGTCTTTGACCAATTGATTTATTTACAAAGGATTCGACGGGCATGGCAATAAAGCCATACCTCATCGAGGTAATTGGCATTGACTTTTGGCACGCTGTTGAGTTCTCAAGGTACGGGTGCGCACCGATTCCGGGCCTTACAGCCGTTGGCAGGGCACAACCAATCCGCCCCTTTTACAGGGCAGAAGGAGAAACTTAGGCCTTTAATCACTTGGGGTCAAATCGCCCCTGCGAAACCCAAAAAAGGGGCGCAGAGGCCAAAAAACCTTGATAAATAAGGGTTTTAGCTTCTAGGGAAGTTCTTGCTCGACTACTCGGCCTGGTGTTGAAGTCCGATTTCGTAGCGAGGGAGCAAAGAATAACGCTCTTTTTTAAGGGGTGCAAATCCTCTAATCGGTGATTTCTACCGCGACAAGATCGCGTTTTCCTTTGCGGAGCAAGAGAAATTGGCCATGGAGCAGATCAGAACTCTTCGGAGCGAAATCCTCGCCGGTAATTTTCTCATTATTTAAATATGCCCCGCCCTCTTTGATAACTCTTCGCGCAGCAGACTTAGATTCCACCACTCCAGAGCTAATAATTAGATCCACCCAGGAAGGAATCTCTGCTCCCTTTTTAATTCTTGCCTTTGGAAGCTCTGCTAGCGCTGACTTTAAAGTTTCAATATCAAGATCTCTTATCTCGCCCTGACCAAATAGAGCTTTTGCTGCAGCTTCTACCTTTCTTGCTTGATCGGCGCCGTGAAGAAGTGTTGTTACCTCTCTGGCAAGTTCTCGATGGGCCTCTCTTGCCCCAGGATTTGTTTTGAGAGATTCAAAGAGCGCCTCAAGTTCTGCGCGAGACTTAAATGAAAATGTTTTTAACAATTGTTCAACATCTCTATCATCTGAATTCAAGAAAAATTGAAAGAGCGCATAGGCCGAGGTCATAGTGGGATCTAGCCAGATTGCTCCCTCTGCAGTTTTGCCGAACTTTGTTCCATCAGCCTTGCAAGAAGAGGGATTGTTAGGGCGTGCGCGCTCTTTGCTTCCACGCGACGAATTAGATCAACACCTGCAACTATATTTCCCCATTGATCGCTGCCACCAATTTGTAGTGCGCACTTATGTCTTCTGAAGAGTTCCAGATAATCAAAGGCCTGCATAACTTGATAAGAAAATTCGGTATAGGAGATGCCACCTGATTCAAGGCGAGTGGCCACTGAATCCTTAGCTAACATCTGATTGACGCTAAAGTGCTTTCCAATATCTCTTAGGAATTCAATTGCTGAAACAGGCGCTGTCCAATCAAGATTATTTGCCATAATCGCTGCGTTCTTGCCAGTGAAATCAAGAAAGCCTTCTAATTGCTTTCTGATTCGCTCAACCCAATCAGCAACTAAATCAGCTTCATTTAGGCTTCGCTCAGCGCTTCGCCCACTTGGATCTCCTACTAAACCTGTGGCTCCCCCAACAAGTGCTATCGGTTTATAACCTGCTAATTGAAATCGGCGAAGCAGCGTAAGAGCAACTAAATTTCCAATGTGAAGACTTGGAGCAGTTGGATCAAAGCCAAGATAAAGACTTGCTCCAGGGTTAGATAAATATTTCTCTAACTCAGCTCTATCTGTGCTCTGGGCGATAGAGCCGCGCCAAGTTAAATCATCAAGTAGCGCTTTGCTCATTGGTCCATCATGCCTGAAAATCTCTTCCGCTCGCCGGCAAATTCGCTAGCGTCAGCAGAAATTTTCACTCGTAAATTAGCAATCTGTTTCTTAACGCTCTCAGGGGCGGTTCCACTTGCGCTAGCTCTAGCAGCCAAGGCTGCATCAAGATTAAGACGGCTTCGAACCTCGCCACTTAAGAGTGGATGAATACTCTTAAGATCCAAATCACTTAATTGATCAAGTTCAATTGCAAGCTCTTCACATCTTCTAACCGCTTTACCTGCGGCATCGTGGGCGATAGGAAAAGCCACTCCCTTAAGGACTAGAAAGTCGGCAATCTCAGTGGCAAGAGAAAAACCAAGGGGCGCGGCTGCTCTCATTTTCTCTCTATCAAATTTACTAGTTGCAACCATCCCAGTAATTGCGGGAAGCAATAGCAGGAGATTTTCTACTGCATCAAATGTCAGCTCTTTATCCTCTTGCAAGTCGCGGTTATAGGCAAAGGGCAAACCCTTTAGAACGGTTAATAATCCAGTTAGTGAACCAATAAATCGCCCAGCTTTTCCCCGTGCAAGTTCTGCTGCATCGGGGTTTTTCTTCTGCGGCATAATCGAAGAGCCTGTTGCATAAGCATCATCTAACTCAACCCAGCCAAACTCACTACTTGCATAAAGGCTCCACTCCTCACCGATTCTTGAGAGATGAATACCGATCAACGAAATAACAAAGAGAGCTTCTGCGACAAAATCCCTATCGCTAACTGCATCAATGCTATTTGCTATTGCTCCGTTAAATCCAAGCTCCCTAGCACTTGATTCGGGATCTAGTGGAAGTGATGATCCGGCTAGCGCGCCTGCGCCAAGGGGTGAGAGGTTACTCCTAGTCAGCCAATCTGAGATTCTTGAAACATCCCTACTTAAGCTGTGAGCATGCTTAGCTAACTCATGACCAAATGAAACTGGTTGAGCATGTTGAAGATGGGTAAAGCCAGGTGAAACATCGCCTGCATACTCACCTGCTAGATCGGTGATAGCGCTACTAAGTTTTAGAGTCTCTAGCGCAATTTCAATCATGTGATCAATGAGATAGAGACGAAAATCGGTAGCTACTTGATCATTTCGTGATCGACCAGCTCTTATTGCTCCACCTTCTGCGCCAAGTTTTTCTATAAGTCCTCGCTCAAGTGCTGAATGGACATCTTCATCGCTAGCAATCGGAGCAAACTTGCCACTTGCTACTTCACTTTGCAGCTCTTTGATTGCGCTTCTTATCTTGAGCGCTAGTGCTTTATCAATTATTGAACTTGCCTCTAAAGAATTAAGGTGAGCGAGCGAACTTCTCAAATCATAGGAAGCAAGGCGCCAGTCGAAGTGCACACTCCTTGAGAGTGCAAACATCGCCTCTCCAGCCTCTTTTGAGAACCTGCCGCCCCAAAGCGCCATTACCGTCTCGCCTTCTTTGACTTGCCCGTTTTAAAAGCGTTATTTGAAAACTCAGTGGTAATGTAATCACGAAGCTCGGCCGCGAGAAGCTTTCCGCCGCTTGCGTTTCGTGAAATAACTAGAACTGTGTCATCTCCTGCAATAGTTCCTATTGCACTTGAAAGCTCTGAGCTCTCCGAAGCGCGATCAAGGGCGCTAGCTAGTAGTTGCGCTCCCCCTGGTGGAGTCTTTATGACCACGATATTTCCACTAGCGGTGATACTTAAGAGAAGTTGATCAGAGACTCGGGCCATTCTAGCCAAGGGCTCCACGCTTGAATCGAGAAATTGATAGCGCATTACTCCAGAGGCATCTTTACCCCTAACCGCTCCAACATCATCTAGGTCGCGGCTAGCAGTTGCCTGCGTTACTTCAATACCTTCTTCAGCCAAAAGCTCTACTAAATCACCTTGCGAATGAACAAGTCCTTGGTTAACAAAGTTGACTACAAGCGCCCGCCTTGCATTAGAGGAGAGAGCTCCACGTTTAGCCACGATAAATCTCCTCACAACTTAAATTAAAAGCAGAGACAAAAGACATAATCTGCTTTTCGCTGACCACGTAAGCTGGAGCGATTCTAATTACATCATCGCTAGCAGCATTTACTAGAAACCCTCTAGATTGCATATCGGCTGCTATCTGCTTAGCTTTACCTTCCTTAACACAAATACCTATTAGTAAGCCTTTGCCTCGAACTTGCTCAACGCCAATAATTGGCGAGATCAAGTTTCTTATTAGTGCTCCTTTTACAGTATTTAGCGCCAGATAATTCTTCTTCTCAATCTCATCAATAACTGCAATCGCTGCAGCTGCTGCTACAGGATTTCCTCCAAAGGTGCTGCCATGTGATCCAGCTTTAAAAAGTTCAGATGCTTTGCCTAACGTGATCATTGCTGCCAATGGAAGTCCGCCTCCTAGGCCCTTTGCAATTGTGATTAGATCTGGCCTGATTCCTTCATCTTCATATCCAAACCAACTTCCGCAGCGACCCATACCAGTTTGCACTGCATCTATTGCAAGCAGAGCGCCATTTGCATCACAGATCTGCCTCGCTGCCTTTAAGTAGCCACTTGGAGGAGTTACTACCCCGGCCTCGCCCATAATGGGCTCAAGAATCACCATCGCAGTTCTCTTATTAACTGCCCTTCTTAAGGCTTTGATATCGCCATATTTCACATGCTTAACTCCAGGAAGCAATGGCTTGAAAGCATCCCTTTTTGAACTCTGTCCAGTTAGCGAAAGTGCTCCCATGGTTCTTCCGTGAAATGCCCCAGTTGCGGCAACTATTCTTTTGCCGCGATGAAGACGAGCAATTTTTATAGCTGCTTCATTTGCCTCAGCTCCTGAATTGCAGAAGAAAACTCTTGCGCTCTTATCTGACGTCATTTCCTGAAGTTTCTCAGCAAGCTCTAGCGCAACAGGATGTGCATAGAAGTTACTCACATGGCTTAATTGCCTAATCTGCTTTGAGACAGCGGCCACTATGGCTGGATGGTTATGGCCAAGAAGATTTGTTGCAATACCTCCCAAGAAATCTAAGTATTTGACCCCATCTAAATCCCAGACTTCAATGCCTTTTCCTTTTGAAAGCGAGATGCTTGGAGTTCCATAATTGCTCTGCATTACAGAGTTCCATTTTTTTAATGATTCTTTATTACCTTTCTTCATGGCTTTACCAACGTTCCACCATCGCCGCTTAAAGCATCAATAAATGCTGGAAGTGATGTGCCATCAATAACCCTTGCAGATGATGCTCCAGACTCAATCGCGTTAATTACCGCTTCAACCTTTGGAACCATTCCACCTTCAAATGAGATCTTCTTCAAGTCAGAGATAGCAACTTCACTTATCAATGAAGAGCGATCAGGCCATGCGCTATAGATACCAGGGACATCGGTCAGAAAAAGGGTCTCACTTGCTCGAAGTGAGCCTGCAATAGCCCCTGCTGCAATATCTGCATTTACATTAAGGGCTCTAGTTAAACTGTCATTGGCAACTGGAGATATGACAGGTAAATATCCCATATCTAGTAGATCATTAATAATCTTTGGATTCACTTTCTTAATCTTTCCAACCAGGCCAAACTTTGCCTCATCCCTCAACTCGACTTCAAGTAATTGATTATCACTTCCTGTGATTCCAACTGCCGGAAGTCCAGCAGCGATTAAATCTCTAACTACTGAGCGAAGCACACTTCCGGTTAGGACAAATTCAACAACCTCCATAATTTCCGGAGTTGTGATGCGAAAGCCATTGACGCTAGATTTTTCTATTCCGCGCCTTGCAAGTTCTTTATCTATCTGTGGTCCACCGCCATGGACAATGACAAATCTCTCTCCCAATTTAAAGCGGCTGGCAATCTCGCTCGCCCATTTTCTGGAGTGCTCCCCCATGGCATGGCCGCCAAATTTAATAACGATCATGTGGAGTAAGCCGAATTCTCGTGAACATATGAGGCAGTTAAGTCATTGGTCCAGATAGTCGCAGAAGAGCTGCCTACCTTAAATCAATCAGAATCTCAATCAATTCTCCAGTCATAACTACCTTAGCTCTATCCTCCCCTGGCGAGCTTGATTTACAAACCTTTACTCCATTTAGATCAACATCAATATTGAGTGGATCAATTACCGCATTGGTTGTTCCAATCGCTGCTAAAACTCGTCCCCAATTGGGATCTTCTCCTCCAAGTGCGCACTTAAGAAGGTTATTCCTTGCACAAGCTCTTCCAACCTCGACAGCATCTCTCTCACTCTTTGCATTTATTGTGGTGATTGAAATGATCTTTGAGTGTCCTTCAGCATCAGCAATTAGCTGCTTTGAAAGACTTCCAGCAACGGCAAATAGCGCCTGCTCCAGCTGCTCATTTGATAACTCAACTCCTGAGGCAGCAGATGAGAGAAAGAGAACTGTGTCATTAGTTGATGTGCACCCATCTGAATCAATTCGATTAAAAGTCTTCTCACAAACTTTTGCGAAAATCTCATCGGCCACTGCCTTATCCACTTTTGCATCAGTCATTACTACCGAAAGCATGGTGGCAAGTGATGGCGCAAGCATCCCGGCTCCCTTGGCTATTCCGGTAAAACTAACACCTGAGCTCTCATAGGTAGCGATCTTTGGTTTTGAATCTGTAGTCATAATGGCTCTTGCTAGATCTTCGGTTGAATCTGTACTCATAGCGGAGTGGGCGCTTTTGACACCTGCAAGCAATTTCTCCATATCAAGCCTTACGCCAATTAATCCAGTGGAACAGATAGCAACATCAGAGGATGAAATCGAAAACAAACTAGCTACCTCTTCTGCTGACTTGTGTGTATCAGCAAAGCCATCTGCTCCAGTAGCGGCATTTGCTCCACCACTATTTAGTAAGACTGCAGAGACTTGATTATCTTTTAAAACTTGCCGGCTCCATATGACAGGCGCTGCGACAACTTGATTGGTAGTAAAGACCGCACTTGCAAAATTATCAGGTCCATCATTGACAATGAGAGCTAGATCTTTTGCCCCAGAGCTTTTAAGTCCAGCACTTACTCCAGATCCCCTAAAGCCCTTGGGAAGGCTCTGGCTATATTCACTCTTTAGAGTCATTGCCCTATCCCCAATGCTGATAGTCCAGTTGTCTCCACAAGTCCTGAAATTAAATTAGCGTTTTGAATAGCTTGCCCTGCCGCCCCTTTTCCTAAATTATCAATGGCAACAGAGACGATTAATCTAGAAGTGTGGGTATCAACAGCTACTTGCATTTGAACTGAATTGGATCCAGTAAGCGAAGAAGTTTCAGGAAGTTGTCCCTTAGAAAGTAAATGAACAAATGACTCATCTTGATACATTTTTTCATAGCTTTTACGAATCTCATCCTCTGAAAGTGTTGTTTTGGCAGTGACAGTTGCAAGTATTCCTCTTGGCATGGGCGCCAAAATTGGGGTAAATGAAATTTTCACTTCTTTTGAACCAAGCTCTGCAAGCGTTTGTTCAATCTCAGGAGTATGTTGATGTACTCCGCCAAATTTATAAGAGACCATCGAATTCATTATCTCGCTCGCACTTAGGCTTACCTTGGTGCTTCTTCCTGCTCCAGTTGTTCCACTTGCTGCAACAACAACAATGTCCCCTGCATCTACTCCACCTGCCAGCACGGCAGGAGCGGCTGCCAGTGCTATAGCGGTGGCGTAGCATCCAGGGTTTGCAACCCTTGAAGATTTCTTTATTAACTCACGCTTTCCAGGCAGCTCTGGCAATCCATAAGCCCAAGCTCCTGCATAACTATCGTTGTAATACTGTTTCCAAGCTTGCTCTGATTTCAAACGAAAATCGGCACCTAAGTCAACAATCTTTACCTTTTCATCTATCTGCTTAACCATCTCAGCAGATTGGCCGTGAGGAAGGGCAAGAAAAATCAAGTCACAGTTATTTATTGCGCCAATATCTGTACTAGCAAATCTCTGATCGCCATAAGTAATTAGATGTGAATGGAGATCAGTAATCTTCTCCCCCGCATTTGAACCTGCGGCGATGTAGCTAACTTCAAAATCTGGGTGCCCAGATAACAAACGCAACAGCTCGCCCCCGGCATAGCCGCTAGCCCCAAGGACTCCGATTTTCATGGAGGCAGGTTAGCCTTTGGTGCATAGTTATGCAAATCCCTGCATATTTATGCATCAGGTGCGGATTTGGGCTCCGCACTTCTTGCTGGCCATCGCTCCAGCCTTTGCGCGAAGTTCTGAAACTTCATCAGAGGTTAGAGTTCGATCTGAGGCTCTAAAGACTAGAGAAAAAGCTAGTGAAACCTGAGCCTCTCCCTCCTTCTGATATCTATCAAAAGCGCAATGCTCTCCAGTAGTTCACCTGCGCCCTCTCGAAGGGCGGCTTCAACTTTTTCTGCTGGCACCTTCTGGTCAACAAATAGGGAGATATCTTGGATAGCAGCTGGCATAACACTTATTGGACTGGCCTTAAAATTGTCTGGAAATTTTAGAGCGTCAACGATGAGAGCAAATGCCACAGTCGCATCAGGAAGAGCAAGCGCTGAGGTTACTCGTGGATGAATCTGGCCGGCATGCGCCACAGCTTTTCCATCAACTCTGAATTCAGCGCATCTTCCAGGGTGCCAAGGCGCGAGATCAACTGCTTCAATTGAATAATCATTTCCAGAATCTTCAATCAACTCTCTTACTAGATCAACGGCATCGCTCCACTCAACAACTCTTCCCTTGCCCCACCAACCAGAGTTTGTAATCTCTCCCGCAATTACTCCTGCAATATGAAGAGGTTGCATAGGTACGCTCTGATAAATCTGCTTTATCTGTGAATCCGTCGGTCTTTTACTGACTGAAACACTTCCTGCTGGCTTTAAGGTTTCAATGTTTCTAAATATCGCACCACTTTCAAAGAGTGCTACCGATTTTTCTCCCCTAGATAGGTTTCTTGCAGCTGCAGCCAGAAGTCCAGGGGTTAGATGAGTTCTTAAGTAGGGATATTCATCAGACATTGGGTTAGCAATCTTGAAAGTCTTTGCGCGATCTCCAGTGAAACCAAAGAGATCCATTTGGGATTGGCTTACAAAAGGATAGTTATGAACTTCGACCAGCCCTCTATTGGCCAATTTCAAACTCATTGATCTGCGACGCTTTTGCATAGGGGTAAGTCCTGAACTTCCATTACTTGCCAATTTCACTGGCGGAAGTTGAGAAGGAATGCGGTCATATCCAAAGAATCTAGCAACCTCTTCTGCCAGATCTGGAAGTTCGTTTAGATCTGGGCGCCAGGATGGCGGGGTAACAACCCAACTCTTTCCACTCTTTCTTAAGCTAGCGCCAATCGCCTTAAGTGATTTTTCAATTTCTTTGTCGCTATAAGTTGTTCCTATAAGTGATGAAATTTCAGAGGCAGAAATAGTGATGCTTTTCTTTTTTAGCGGAGTTTTCTTTACTGAGCTTCCGTTATAGATAGCTCCTGCATACTCAATCAGTAGTAGCGCTGCGCGAGCAGAAGCCAACTCAGCAAGCAATGGATCTACTCCACGCTCAAATCGACGCGAAGCCTCTGAACTTAGAATATGGCTCCTTGAATTACGCGCAATTGACATTGGATCAAAGTGGGCCGCCTCTAAAGTGATGCCAACAGTAAACTCACTTACTTCGCTATCAAGCCCGCCCATAGTCCCAGCTAGAGCTAGTACTTTTTTATCATCTGTTATTAGAAGATTATCCTTAGCAAGCTTTCTCTTGACCTTATCAAGGGTTATCAATTCAGTGAATTTTCCTGCTCTTGCAACTCTTAAAGTTCCAGAAATCTTGGCGCTATCAAAGGCATGTAGCGGCTGACCCAGCTCTAACATCACATAGTTGGTGATATCTACTGCAATAGATATTGGGCGCATTCCTGCTTGAGATAGACGTCTTGCCATCCACTGCGGTGTTGGCTTTAGCGGATCTACATTACTTAGGCTCCGCAGGTAGATTTGATCCGCTCCAGTTTTATCTGAAATCTGTACTGGAGTTATCTTTCCCCGCTTCTTCTTTTTCTCAAGTGATGCGATTAAGGCCTTTGAAGAAATATCCTTGAAGCTTAGTCCTAGCGCCATTGCTAGCTCTCTTGCAGCGCCGCGAACGCTCATCGCATAACCGCGGTCGGGGTTTACTGCGATATCAATAATTGGATCATCTGCTCCTAAAACCTTAAGTGCTGGGCTTCCAATCCTTGCCTTGCCATCTAGAACGATTATTCCTGAGTGGTCATCTCCTAGGCCAAGTTCTTTTGAACTACAGATCATTCCATTGCTGGTTTTGCCATATGTTTCACGGGCTGAAATTGCAAAGTTTCCTGGCAGGATCGCGCCAGGTAGAGCTACTACAACTAGATCTCCAGCAACAAAATTAGTAGCACCGCAGATTACATATCTTGTTTTAGCTTCCCCGCAATCAAGCCCGACATAGCGGATTGGCTTTTTATGTCCGGCTAGCTCCTCAATAGTTAATACTTTTCCAACAAGTAGTGGACCTTTGATTTTCTCAGCTGGATTATCGATTGACTCTACTTCAAAACCCACTTTCACAAATCCAGCAGCGATATCTGCTACTGAAATGGTTTTAGGGAACTCAACAAACTCTGAGAGCCAAGATAGTGGAAGCTTCATCGCCCACCACTTCCGAACTGCCTTGAGAAGCGAACATCTCCCTCAACGATGTCATGCATATCTGTGATCCCATATTTCACCATCAAGGTTCTTTCAAGGCCCATTCCAAATGCAAATCCAGTGTAAATATCGGTATCAATTCCTGCCGCTTGCAAAACTTTTCGATTAACCATTCCACAGCCGCCCCACTCAACCCAGCGACCGTTATAGAAGAAATCAACTTCTGCACTTGGCTCAGTAAATGGAAAGAAAGATGGCCTAATTCTCGTGGTGACGTCAGGACCAAATATCTTTGCCGCAAAGTGGTCCAGGGTTCCTTTTAGATGGGCCATCGTTATGCCCTTATCAACTACTAAACCTTCTACTTGATTAAATACTGGGGTATGAGTTGCATCTAACTCATCAGCTCGATAAGTACGACCTGGACAGATTACATAGATTGGAGGTTTATTTTCCAACATTGTTCTGATCTGAACTGGCGAGGTATGGGTTCGCATTACAAGACCTGATGAGAGCGGCTCGATAAAAAATGTATCTTGCATAGTTCTAGCCGGATGATCTTCAGCAATATTTAAGGCATCAAAGTTAAGCCATGAAGCCTCCAGCTCTGGCCCCTCTTGCACTGTGTATCCCATGCCAACAAAGAGATCTGAGATCTCATTAGTTAGAAGTGTTAAGGGGTGAAGCGCTCCACGAGGATTTCTATTGCTAGCAAGGGTTACATCAACTCTTTCATTGCTTAAAGCTCTGCTATCTCTTAGCGCAGTTAACTCTTTTTCTTTATCATCAAATGCTTGGTTGATATTGGCCCGGGCAGTTCCAATCAACTTTCCCATCGCTGCTCGTTTTTCAATCTCAATCTCTGCAAGTCCTTGATTAGCCCTTGCTATCGGAGAGCGATCACCGACATGAGCAATTCTTACCTCACGCAGCTCATCTAGGGATTGAGAGCTTTTTATTGCAGATAGCGCATCGGCTTTAATCTGCTCAATACCTGCGTTATCTAACGACACTAGAGAATTCTACTAATCCAAGTGGCAAGAAGTGGTTATTTTCGAGCTGCCGATACGGCATACATCACCACTGAGGCAGCGGTAGCGAGATTTAGGCTCTCTGCCTTGCCTGAGATAGGAATTGCTACTTGCTTAGCTCCAAGAGTTGAGATCACCTTCGCATCAAGGCCCCTTGCCTCATTGCCAAATACCCAGATTGCAGAGCGATTCTTTGATTCATTAGCTGCCTCTAATAGTTCAAGTCCGCCACTTGCATCAGTTCCATAGATATCAAAGGCCTTGCCCAAAAGCTGTGTTTTAAGTTCCCTTCTGAAATTGATGTAAATAGAGGAATATGCCAGTGCGAACCTGCACTTGAACGAACTACTTTCGGGCTATAGATATCAACGCTATTGTCAGAGAAAATAACTGCATCAAACCCAAAAGCATCCGCAGCTCGGATCACCGTTCCAGCATTTCCTGGATCTTGAATCTGCCAGAAGTAAGCAATCTTTAACTCACTCTTTGACGCTGCAAGGAACTCTGCAAATGAATTCTGTGGAATTTGTGCGATAGCTAATAAACCTTGTGGTGTGACGGTATCAGTCATTGCTTTCATGACCTCAGGTGAGACCTCAACAATTTCAAAATAACCCTCAGGAATTGTTGCAAGTCTGCTCATGCCATCGCTAGTTAGATAGAGGGTTGTGATTTCTTCAGGCGAAAAATCAAGGGCTTCTTTAATAGATGAGAGCCCTTCAATCACATATTGACCGCTCTCTTTTCTTGCTTTGCCGCCCCGAGAACCTAAAAGAGCCTTCACTGCCTCAACATGAGGCGAATGAAGGCTCGTAATCATCGCTTTCTAACGCGAGACTTTAGGAAACTTTTACATTCTTGCGCGCTACTTCAACCAATGCGGTGAAAGCAGCAGGATCATTAGTTGCAAGCTCTGATAGAACGCGACGATCTACCTCAACTCCTGCAGACTTTAATCCTTGGATAAAACGGTTGTAGGTAATTCCATTAGCGCGACTTGCCGCATTGATACGGGTAATCCAGAGCTGGCGGAAATCACCTTTCTTATCTTTGCGATCGTTGAAGGCATAGACCAGAGAGTGAGTTACCTGCTCTTTTGCCTTTGTGAAAAGACGGGAGCGTTGTCCGCGATAGCCACTAGCTCTCTCAAGTGTGGTGCGGCGCTTCTTTGCGGCATGAACACCGCGTTTTACTCTTGCCATTATTGCTCCCCCTTACTTCATTCCAAGCAAACGCTTGGCAGAAAAAGTGTTTCGATCATTGGCCGTCTGATCCTTTGAAAGGCGACGGGTTACTCGAGAAGATTTACGCTCCAAGAGGTGGCGCTTGCCAGCGCGCTCGTGCACGATCTTTCCGCTTCCGGTGACGCGAAAGGTTTTCTTGGCGCCACTATGTGTCTTCATTTTCGGCATTTCTTTCCTCCTGTTGTCTTTACTTAAACTTCTTTAGCCTTAGAGGCGCGGGCGCGCTTTGCTTCAGCAAGTGCTTCACTCTTTTTGCGCACTGGTCCAAGCACCATCGTCATGCTTCTACCTTCGCGCTTTGGAGCAAATTCGACAAATCCCGAAGTTGCTACATCTTCTGCAAGACGTTGCAATAATCGAAATCCCATCTCTGGTCTTGTCTGTTCCCGTCCTTTGAATTGAACAGTTACCTTCACCTTATCTCCGCTAAGCAAGAACTTTTCAATATGGTTCTTCTTAGTCTCGTAATCATGGTTCTCAATCTTTAAACCCATTCGGATTTCCTTAACCACAATGTGGGTCTGGTTAGCCCGGGCCTCTCGCGCTTTCTGAGCAATTTCGTACTTATATTTTCCGAAATCCATAATCTTGCATACTGGTGGAACTGCTTCAGGTGCAATCTCGACTAAATCAAGACCTGCTTCATCAGCCATCTTTAGCGCTTTATCTATCGCTACGACGCCAACTTGCTCACCTAATGCTCCGATCAGACGAATTTCTGGAACGCGAATTCGATCGTTGATACGAGGATCAGTGGTGCTGATAACTCTTCCCTTCACTAAAAGCATGATGGAAGTCAGCCGCCAGAATGAGACCAATATTTTGGTCTTGCTCTTGTTGACCAGCTCACCTAAAAGTGAGGTAGGTGGGAGCGGCTAGCTCCACTTCATGTTGGTCATTTGACCAAGGGCTAGATACTAGCGAGTGCGAAAATGAAGGTCAAAATGCGCTTATTGTCTATCCCATCTACGCTTAGCTATGGCCTTAAAGCGTTGGAATCTAGCGATGCCTAAGAGGCGCAATTATCAAAACATTACCGAGGCAGGCGCTGCCCTCTCTGATGATCTTCCATCAAGACAGAAGCGCTATTTCATTTCGATGATGATAAGAACGGCTTGTTTTCTCCTAGCAGTTTTTACGCCAAGTCCTTATCGCTGGTTCTTTCTAGTTGGAGCAGTAACCCTTCCCTACATCTCAGTAATTATGGCAAATGGTGGCAGGGAGACCATTAGAGGCAAGAGCGCAGTATTAAGAAGCAAACAACGCGAAATAGGTTAAGTCTAAGATTGCTTTAATGCGCCGCCTAATTACCGTCTCAACCCTGGCTCTACTACTTATCTTTGGCTGTGTGCAAGGCGCTTTATGGCAATATGAGAGATATGAAATTCGCCATGCAAATAACGAATTGATCCGAAAAAACGTTTCTATCGCCGCTCTACTTACAGAAGATGACTTAAGAAGTAAAACAGCTTCAGAAATTGCTTGGCGAAGTATCTCACTTGAAGGAAACTTTGATCCAAGCAAAGAGTTCCTGATTAGAAATCGTTATCACGAGGGTAAATATGGTTTTGGTGTAATCACGCTATTTATCTCTGATAGTGGCAAGAGATATTGGATTGATCGCGGATGGGTGATAGCTGGCAAAGATGCCCAAACTCCCCCAGTTGTTCAAAAGGTTGATTCACTACCTATTGAAATCACCGCCAGAGTCAGAACCTCTGAGATTGAGTCAAGAGTTCAAGGCAGCGTCTTTGCTCTGCCTGGAGCAGACTCAACGCCAAAGTTAGTTAAGTGGAACTCGGAACAAGCCATTGAAACAGAGCCCATCTACTTTGATTTAATCTCTAGTTCAAATCCTGAAGTGACGCCAGAGGTTGCAACTGCCCTGCCAGAACTAAGCGATGGACCACATCTGGCTTACTCATTCCAGTGGATACTCTTTATATTCCTAGTGCTCTTTGCTTGGTATCTCGTAATTCGTGAGGATCGAAAAACTCAAGCGCCAAAGCTTTGACGAGAGTAAAGCTCGGCATACATTCCATTTAGCGCCAAGAGTTCATCATGTTTGCCGCGCTCTGCAATAAGGCCATTATCAAGAACCAAAATTTGATCAGCAGCTCTAATTGTTGAGAGGCGATGAGCGATAACAATACTTGTTCTATCTTTCAAAGCATTTGCAAGCGCAGCTTGAACCAAGAATTCATTTTCAGAATCTAGATGGGCCGTTGCTTCATCAAGAATTACAATTCTAGGTGATTTTAAAAGCAGCCTTGCAATGGCAAGTCTCTGCTTCTCGCCGCCTGAAAGTCGATGGCCCCTCTCCCCGACAACGGTTTCAAATCTATTAGGTAGGGAATTAATCAGTTCAAGTATTTGAGCATCTTGACAGCTTTCTCCATCTCAGATGTAGTGGCATCAACTTTTGCATATCGAAGATTTGCCTCTATCGTGTCATGAAACATATGCGCATCTTGGGTAACAACCCCGATGCTTGAGCGAAGAGATTGAACTTGCAGATCTCGGATATCAACCCCATTTATCGCTATGGAGCCAGAAGTAACATCATATAAACGTGGGAGAAGCGCACTAATCGTCGTCTTTCCCGCCCCTGAGCTACCAACTAAAGCAGTCATTGTTGAAGGAAGAACTTCAAATGAAATTCCTTTTAATACCTCACCACTATCAACTGTCTCAGGCTTTGCTACTGATTCCAGAGAGGCAAGTGAGATCTCCTCAGCCCTTGGATAGGAGAAACGGACTGAATCAAATTTGATGCTCAGTCCCCCACTGCCAACTGGCTTAGAATCTGGCTTATCAGAGACCATAGGCTGAAGGTCAAGGACTTCAAATACGCGCTCAAATGAAACTAAAGCAGTCATTACATCAACGCGCACATTAGATAGCGCTGTTAGTGGACCATAAAGACGAGCTAGAAGCGCGGTAATTGCCAGCAGAGTTCCTAGTGATATCTGCTCATTGATCGTGAAATGTCCGCCAACTCCGTAGGCAAAAGCAGTCGCAATTGCTGCAATTGAAGTTAGCGCGATAAAGAAGAGTCGGTTTAATAGAGCGATTGAAATACCAATATTTGCTACTTTTCTAGCTCTGGCGCTAAAGGTTGAACTCTCACTACTTGGATTGCCATAAAGTGAAACTAGTAAAGCGCCAGAGACGTTAAAGCGCTCGGTCATAGTTGCTGACATTTCAGCATTTAGGTTAAATGAATCCCTAGTTAATCCCTGAAGCTTTTTGCCAACCCACTTAGTCGGAATAATGAAGGCAGGAAGCAGTAATAATGAAACCAGTGTGATCTGCCAGGAGAGAATCAACATCGTTACAGTTACCAGAATCAAACTTAGAACATTACTGATTAGTCCAGAAAGGGTTGAGGTGAAGGCCTGCTGAGCCCCAATGACGTCAGAATTGATTCGAGAGATCAATGCTCCGGTTTGAGTACGGGTAAAGAAAGCAATTGATTGCTTTTGAATATGGGTAAATACTTGAGAGCGAAGGTCAAAGATTAGTCCCTCACCAATTCTTGCCGAAAACCATCTACCAATCATGTTAAAGAGGGCATCGAGAATTGCGATGAAGGCAACCAAAAGTGCTATCTGAGTAACCAAGGCAGAATTGCCTGGTATGACGCCATCATCTATTAAATTTCTAAGAAGCAGTGGAGTAGTCACAATTAAGAAAGCATCGATAACTACTGTTATTAAAAGAAAATTAAAAAGCTCTTATAAGGAAGAGCGAATCCAAAGATTCTCTTTACAGTTCCTGGTTTTAGTTTCTGGTTCTTAACTGAAGAATCGGCTGTGAAGGAACGAAAGGACATCCAAACTGCCATTTGGGACATATCTCTACCCTAGACCAGAATCGCGAAGGAGAGGAACGAGCTAGACAGTAAAGCCAATTGCGCGAAGCTGTTCACGCCCATCATCGGTGATTTTATCTGGCCCCCATGGTGGCATCCATACCCAATTAATCTTTACATCAGTGACTAGATCTTGAAGTACTGATTTAGTTTGATCCTCAATTACATCTTGCAATGGACAAGCTGCAGAGGTTAGGGTCATATCAAGTACTGCGACATTTGAATCATCGATAGAGACATCGTAGACAAGGCCTAGATCAATCACATTGATTCCTAGCTCTGGGTCAATAACATCCTTCATTGCCTCTGTTACATCATCTCTCGATGCGCTCATCATCTACTTCCCTTCACTACTTGTTGCCTGAAGTATTGCATCTTTCGTTGCCATCCATCCCAATAGAGCGCACTTTACTCTAGCTGGAAACTTAGAAACTCCAGCAAAAGCTACGCCATCTCCGATTAGCTCTTCATTGCCAGAATCTGTTCCTTTGCTTAAGACCATGCCCTGGAATGAATCGATAATCTTTAGGACCTCAGCGATTTCTTTGCCCATCACTAAATCCGATACTACTGAAGTGCTAGCTTGCGAGATTGAGCAGCCGATTCCCTCCCAACTAACTTCTATAACCTTCTTGCCATCAGTATGCAGATTTAAAGTAATCTCATCGCCACATGAGGTGTTTATATGTTGAACTTGAATTGTTGGATTTGGCTTTAACGCCTTATTAAGTGGGCGCTTATAGTGCTCCAAAATAACTTCTTGATAAAGAGAATCTAGTTCCATTATCGGCTCTCGAAGTACTTTCTTGCGCGCTCCACTCCATCAATTAAAGCTTGAATCTCATCAAAGTCGTTATATAGATAGAAAGAAGCTCGCGTGGTAGCAACAGTCTTAAAGCGTCTCATTAGTGGCCATGCGCAGTGATGGCCAGTTCTTACCGCGATGCCATATTGATCAAGGGCTTGACCAAGATCATGTGGATGCACTCCCTCGACAGCAAAGGAAACTACTCCCCCGCGCATCTCTAAATCTTTTGGTCCAATTACTGAAAGTCCTTTAATACTCTGCAAGCCATCAAGTGCTGCCTTAGTTAACTCAACTTCATGAGCGTGAATTTCATCCAGACCAATGGCGTTTAGATAATCAACTGCTGCTCCAAGTCCAATTGCTTGCGCCATATTTGGCACACCAGCTTCAAAGCGTTTAGGAGCGTCAAGATATGTCGCTCTCTCCATCGTTACAGTTTCAATCATCGATCCACCGGTTAGAAAGGGTGGCATCTCATCTAGCAAGTTCTTCTTCCCCCAGAGGATTCCAACTCCGGTTGGGCCAAGCATCTTGTGGCCAGAGAAGGCAATGAAATCAACATTCAAAGCTTTTACATCGACTTTGTAATGAGGAACAGATTGACAAGCATCAAGAACAAATAGAGCGCCAACGCTATGTGCTTTTGCTGTTACTTGATCTAGAGGAACTATAGTTCCAAGCACATTTGATTGATGAGTGAGAGCAACGACTTTAGTTCTCTCATTAATTAGCTCATCCATATTAGAAAGATCTAAACGGCCATTATCACTTACCTTAAACCAAACTAACTCAGCTCCGGTTCTAGCAGATAGCTCCTGCCATGGAATTAAATTGGCATGGTGCTCCATCTCAGAGACAACAATTCGATCACCAGGCTTAATATGAAACTTAGACCCTGGCCTAGCATTTCCAAGTGAATATGCAATTGCATTGATGCTCTCAGTTGCTGACTTTGTGAATATGACTTCATCGACATCTGCATTGATAAAAGCAGCAACTTTTGCCCGAGCTCCTTCATAGAGCTCTGTTGCCTCTTCTGCTAATTGATGTGCGCCTCGATGAACTGCAGCGTTATGGTTTTCATAGAAATCTCGCTCAGCTGCGATAACTGAGTTTGGCTTCTGTGAAGTTGCGCCGCTATCTAAATAGATGAGGCGATTGTTGCCACGAATCTCCCGCTTAAGGATAGGAAAGTCCGCCCTTATCGCTGAGAGATTTAATTTAGACACAAGTTATCGCCTACGCCTTTGCGTATTGCGCATAGCCCTTCTCTTCAAGTCGATCAGCAAGTTCAGGTCCACCCTCTTCAACAATCTTTCCGCCAGCAAAGACGTGAACGAAGTCTGGCTTTATATAGCGAAGAATTCTGGTGTAGTGAGTAATTAACATGATTCCAAGATTCTGTTCGCTCTTTACGCGATTTACTCCCTCAGAGACAATTCTTAGCGCGTCAACATCAAGTCCGGAATCTGTCTCATCCAAGATTGCAATCTTTGGCTTGAGTAGCTCCATCTGCAAAATCTCATGGCGCTTCTTCTCTCCGCCTGAGAATCCCTCATTAACGCTGCGCTCTGAAAAAGTAGGATCGATAGATAGTTTGCTCATCGCCTCTTTAACCTCTCCTACCCAAGTTCTTACCTTTGGCGCCTCGCCGCGAAGAGCTGTTGCTGCAGTTCTTAGAAAGTTCGAAACAGATACTCCTGGAACCTCAACCGGATATTGCATCGCAAGAAAGAGTCCGGCCTTTGCTCGCTCATCAACGCTCATTTCAAGGACATCAACGCCATCAAGTGTTACTGATCCTCCTGTAACGCTGTACTTAGGATGACCTGCGATGGAATATGCAAGTGTTGACTTGCCAGAGCCGTTAGGGCCCATAATTGCATGGACCTCACCAGAGTTAATCGTTAGATCAACCCCACGGAGAATCTCAATAGCTCCACTCTCGCCCTCAACGCTTACTTGAAGACCTTTGATTACTAGTTGTGCCATCGCGACTTACTCCTTAACGCTATTTCTTCTTAGAAATCGTGACAGTATCTCCATCACGAACTACTGCATATGTTTCAATTGCTTCAAAAGCAGGCGGAGTTAAAACTTCTCCGCTTCTTAGATCAAACTCAGCTCCATGGAGCCAACACTCAATTTTGTAATCCTTAATATCTCCTTCAGAGAGGGATGCCTCGGCATGGCTACAGATATCAGCGACTGCAAAGACCTCATCGCCAATTCTTGCCACACAGACATCCTCTGAACCAAGTGTGAACTTAACCGGCTTTGATTCTTGAAGTTGATCTACTTTTATCTCGATAGATTCCATTTATGCCCCAAGAGTTTCTAACTGGCTATCAATTTTTGACATTAAACGCTCTTGAATTACCTCATCACCAATCTTGTCGATAATTTCGGTGAAGAAGCCTCTAATTACTAAGCGCCGTGCCTCATTCATCGGTATTCCGCGAGACATTAGATAAAACAGTTGCTCATCATCAAAGCGCCCCGTTGTGCTGGCATGGCCTGCTCCAACAATCTCGCCAGTTTCAATCTCTAGATTGGGAACTGAATCCGCTCTTGCACCATCTGAGAGAAGCAAATTCTTATTTAATTCATAGGTATCAGTTCCTTCAGCATTTTGCCTTATAAAGACATCGCCGATCCAAACCGTTCTAGCTCCATCTCCAGCAAGAACTCCTTTGTAATTCACCCGAGATTTAGCTCTTGGTATGCCGTGATCAACAAAGACGCGATGCTCTAGATGCTGGCCATCAGTTGCAAAATAAACTCCCCAGAGCTCAGCGGAGCTGCCCTGATCTGAGTATTCAACTGTTGGCAAGAGGCGAACTAGCGAGCCACCGATTGTTACTGTGATTGATTTGAAATTGGCATCTCTTCCAATAATTGCATGATGGCGCCCCATATGAACTGCCTTTGGGCCCCACTCCTGCAGAGTAATAAAGGTCAGATTCGCTCCAGCTTCAACTCTGATTTCAATTTCTTCACCGATAATGCCATCACCAGTATTTTCAACAATAACGCTAGCTTTGCTATGGGCACCTGCAGTAATGACAGTTCTTGAGAATTCACCACTACTTCCAACGCTGCGCTTTAGCAAAATTGGTTCGTTAATTACTGCTTCATTATCAATTTTTAGATGAAGAACTTCAGTAACTTCGCTCCTTAGGCGCTGAACGATTGCATCGGTTGTTTCTGATTTTGCAGGAAGCTCACTTGCCTTAACAGTTGAGATATTAAAACCAGCTCTAGCACTTCCAAATAACTCAATTGAGATTCGATCAATAACGCTAACTGCAGGATCATGAAGGCCTGCAACGCGCTTTAAGGGAGTAAAGCGCCAAGCCTCCTCACGCCCAGTTGGCGTTAAGTAATTAGTTGGAAGAACGCTGCTCATTAACCGACCGAACCTTCCATCTGCATCTCAATTAAGCGGTTAAGTTCAAGGGCATATTCCATTGGAAGCTCTCTTGCGATTGGCTCAATAAAGCCTCTAACTATCATCGCCATAGCCTCATCTTCTTCTAGTCCGCGAGACATTAGATAGAAGAGTTGGTCATCGCTAATTTTTGAAACAGTTGCTTCATGTCCCATCGTCACATCATCTTCGCGGACATCAACATAGGGATAAGTATCAGAGCGAGAGATAGTGTCAATTAGAAGAGCGTCGCATTTCACAGTGCTCTTTGAGTGATGCGCTCCCTCTTTGATTTGAACTAATCCACGATAGCTAGTTCTTCCCCCGCCACGTGCAACTGATTTAGAGATAATTGTTGATGAAGTGTGAGGCGCAGCATGAACCATCTTGGCTCCTGCATCTTGGTGTTGTCCCTCTCCAGCAAAAGCAATTGAAAGAGTCTCGCCCTTTGAATGCTCGCCCATAAGAAATACAGCTGGGTATTTCATCGTCACCTTAGATCCGATATTTCCATCGATCCATTCCATCGTGGCACCTTCCGCGCAAATTGCGCGCTTGGTCACCAAGTTATAAACGTTATTCGACCAGTTCTGAATTGTTGTGTATCTAACGCGAGCATTCTTTCTCACGATAATTTCCACTACAGCTGAGTGGAGAGAATCTGATGAGTAGATAGGAGCTGTGCAGCCCTCAACATAGTGAACATATGAACCTTCATCGGCAATGATTAGAGTTCTTTCAAATTGCCCCATATTCTCAGTATTGATTCGGAAATATGCTTGAAGTGGAATCTCAACATGAACGCCCTTTGGCACATAAACGAATGAACCACCAGACCAGACTGAGGTATTAAGGGCTGCAAACTTATTATCTCCAACTGGAATTACTGAGCCAAAGAATTCCTTGAAGATATCTTCATGCTCTCTTAGGGCAGTATCAGTATCAAGGAAGATAACCCCTTGCTTCTCTAGATCCTCACGGATTGAGTGATAGACAACTTCTGATTCATATTGCGCTGCAACTCCTGATACTAGGCGCTGTTTTTCAGCCTCAGGAATACCTAGGCGGTCATAGGTATTTTTAATATCTTCTGGCAGATCTTCCCAGGAAGTTGCCTGCTTCTCAGTGGAGCGAACAAAGTATTTAATAGTGTCAAACTTAATCCCAGATAAATCTGACCCCCAGTTTGGCATTGGCTTCTTATCAAAGAGCGCTAAACCCTTAAGACGTAGCTCAAGCATCCAAGCAGGTTCATTCTTCTTAGCAGAGATATCTCTTACTACCTCTTCGTTTAAACCACGTTTGCTATTGGCGCCGGCATCATTTTATCCGACCAACCGAACTCGTAGTTTCCGATTCCCTCTAACTCTGGGTGGGCGATTTGGCTCATCGTTTGCTCTGCTTTCTATTGCTGGTTTGGGTTTTCTCGATTTTCTTGCCTTTACTTCCTAGTTGGGGAATAAATGTTGTACAGACTCCATCGCCATGGGCAATTGTTGCTAGGCGTTGAACATGGGTTCCTAAGATCTTTGAAAAAGCAGCTGTCTCTTCCTCGCATAACTGAGGATATTCAGCGGCAACATGGGCTATCGGGCAGTGATGTTGACAGAGCTCAAGTCCAATTGCTTTGGGATGAACATTTGCTGCATATCCTTCATCGCTTAAGAATTTTACTAACCCATCAACAGCGTTCTTTGAACCAGTTACAGTTTTCTTTGATCTGCGAATAATTTCATCAGCGCGATGCTTGGCAAAGCCATCAACTAAATGCGCCCCTGCGCTAGCTGCCATATATTTCAGCGCAGAGACCGCAAGATCATCATATGAATGCTCAAATCTCTCTCGCCCTTTATCGCTCATCACAAATACCTTAGAAGGGCGACCTCTTAGACCTGCGCTTCTAATATGGGGCTCGCGCTCTTCTAGAATTCCTTCGCTCACTAGTGAATCTAAATGGCGGCGAATACCAGCTGGGGTTAAGCCAAGGGAGGCAGCTAAGGCAACTGCCGTTGATGGGCCGTTTTCTAAAATGGCTCGGGCAACCTGGTCCTTAGTTCTTAGGTCCTCAGATGGGGCTAGGGTGGATTTCACAACGCAAGTGTTGCGTAATTCATGGCCAAGCGCCACTTCAAAGCGCCCATTGGCACTCTAGGGTTGGGCTATGGCCCCCATCGCCGATAAAGCGCTATTAAAACTCTCCACTTTAATGGTCTTTACTCAATCTGCAATTGTCTTTACTGGAGCTTTAGTTCGTATCACCGGATCTGGTCTTGGTTGCTCGACATGGCCTGAGTGCACCCCTGGCTCATATACCCCAACTCCTGATCAACCAGAGGCTCCACTACATGCCTGGATTGAATTTGGAAATCGACTCCTTACCTTCGTTCTTCTCATTAATGCCCTAGCTCTGATGTTTACTATTTTAAAGAGCGGAAAGCGTGAGTTAAGAAGATTAGGTGCGCTTCAGATACTAGGAATTTTGGCCCAGGGAGTACTTGGCGGAATAACAGTTTTAACCGCTCTTAATCCAGCAACAATTGCAGCTCACTTTTTGCTATCAATAATTCTTATCGCAGGAGCCCTCTCGCTGCGCCAGAGAGCTCATGGCAAATCTCCAATTGAAATTACTCTAATCCATTAGTTACCAAACTTATCTGGCTTCACCTCTTATTAACATCCTTAGTACTAATCGCTGGAACCATTGTCACTGGAAGCGGACCTCATGCTGGCGATAGCGCAGCTGAGCGATTTAATCTTGATTCACGGACTATGGCTTGGATCCATGCAGACCTAGTAATCGCTCTGCTTGGAGTGAGCATCGCTTTATTAATTGCAATTCGCCTAGGTCTTACAGGGCAGGCTCGCCAGGTCTTATCTGGGCGGATACAGATATTTCTAATTGTTGCCCTTGCCCAAGGCGGCATTGGATATATCCAATATTTCACCAAGTTGCCTGAAGCCCTAGTTGCCGCTCACATCATCGGATCTATCGCGGTGTGGTTATCCGCTTGGAACTTATTTATCTCTAGTAATCTCGGCGCTAATCTGATCGCCCGGAAAGGGTTGTAATGCAACCAGAGTTAGCGCCTTGGATAGATTTGGATGAGAAGGCAGTAGCAATTGCCAGGGGCCTTGCTATGGATGCAGTTCAAAAAGTAGGCAATGGCCATCCTGGAACTGCAATGTCTCTGGCCCCAGTTGCCTATACCCTCTTTCAGCGTTTTTTGCGCCATGACCCAAAGGATCCAAATTGGATTGCGCGAGATAGATTCATTCTCTCTTGTGGCCACTCCTCGCTAACTCTATATATTCAATTACTCTTTTCTGGATATGGATTAACTCTTGATGATTTAAAAGCTTTTAGAACTTGGGGCTCACTTACTCCAGGACATCCTGAATTTGGCCATACCTTGGGCGTCGAAACAACTACTGGCCCTCTTGGCCAAGGAGTTGCTAACGCTGTTGGAATGGCGATGGCTGCAAGATATGAGCGAGGGCTTTTAGATCCTGATACGCCAAAAGGTGAGAGCGTCTTTGACCATAACATCTGGGTGATCTGTAGCGATGGAGATCTACAAGAGGGAGTAAGCGCTGAAGCCTCATCTCTTGCTGGAGTGCAGGAGCTAGGAAATCTCAAAGTTATTTATGATGATAATCGCATATCAATTGAAGGTGATACTCATTATGCCTTCACTGAAGATGTCTCTATGCGCTATCGCTCCTATGGCTGGCATGTAATTGAAGTAAGTGCAAAGGCTGATGGCGATGTTGACCGAGTGGCAATTGAAGCAGCTATGAATGAGGCGCTTTTGGTAACAGATAAGCCAACTCTGATTCGCCTTAGAACTGTGATTGCTTGGCCTGCACCAAAAGCTCGCAATACTGCTAAGTCACATGGCTCTGCACTTGGCGCTGATGAGGTAGCGGCAACAAAGATTGAGCTAAATCTTCCTGCGCAAGATTTCTACTTCCCAGAGGAAGTTGAGAAGCATGTAAGAAAAGTTCAGGAGCGAAGTCTTAAGTTAAAGAGTAATTGGAACGCAGATTTTTCAAAGTGGCAGAGCGCAAACCCAGAGCGAGCAGCGCTACTTGAGCGATTGAGAAAGCGCGAGCTACCAACTAATTGGAACGCAGATCTTCCCGTCTTTGCAAGTGATAAAGAGGTCTCAACTAGAAAAGCCTCTGGTGATGTAATCAATGCTCTGGCTGCAAAAATGCCGGAGTTATTTGGCGGATCTGCCGATCTTGCTGAGAGCAATAACACCACTATTGAGGGTGGCGGATCATTCTTGCCTTCCACTTCCAAAATGAAGGGGGCTTCGCCTTATGGCCGAATCATTCACTTTGGAATCCGTGAACATGCAATGGGCTCGATATTAAATGGAATAGCGCTTCATGGTCTTGCTCGATCCTTTGGTGGAACTTTCTTAGTCTTTAGCGATTACATGAGAGGCGCGGTTCGCCTCGCTGCACTTATGAAACTTCCAGTGACTTTCATTTGGAGCCATGATTCAATCGGTCTAGGTGAAGATGGACCTACTCATCAACCAATTGAACATATCGCCTCCCTTAGAGCCATTCCAGGCCTTGATGTCATTCGACCCGCTGATGCAAATGAAGTCGTTGCCTGCTGGTCGCAAATCGTAAAGAGAGATAAAACTGCTGGTTTGCTTCTTTCTAGACAGAATCTTCCGGTAATTGATCGAAACCTCTATAACTCCACAACTGAAGTTTGGCGCGGGGCCTATGCATTAAACGAAGTTTCAACCCCTGATGTTTTAATTATTGCAACTGGCTCTGAAGTATCAATTGCGCTCAAAGCAAGTGAAGAGCTATCTCAAAGTGGAATTAAAGCTCGAGTCATTAGCGCGCCATGCCTGGAATGGTATCGAGAGCAAGATCAAGGATATAAAGATTTACTAATGCCAAAATCAGTCAAAGCTCGAGTTAGCGTTGAAGCAGGTATTGCTCAAGGCTGGCATGAATTAATTGGTGATTGCGGCGTTGCCATTAGCTTGGAACACTTTGGTGCTTCAGCCTCTGCTCCGGTCTTGTTTAAAGAATTTGGATTTACTCCGGAGGCAGTAGTTAAAGCTTGCCAAGAATCGATGGCAAAGAGTTCCAAATGAGCAAAACGCTAGCTCAGATAAGCCAGGCTGGGACCTCAATCTGGCTCGATGATTTATCTCGAGAGCGAATGATTGATAATGGAAAGTCGCGCTCCCTGAAATCACTTATAACTGAAGAATCCGTTGTTGGTGTGACTACTAACCCTGCGATTTTCTCATCTTCAATATCGCAATCTTCACTCTATAGCGATGATTTAAAGGCTTTGGCTGCCAAGGGTTATTCGGCTGAGCAGATTATTACGGAACTTACCTGCAGCGATGTTGCTAAGGCATGCGATCTATTTAGGGAAGTATTTCTAGCAAGTGGCGGAGTTGATGGTCGAGTAAGTATTGAGGTAGACCCAAGATTTGCCCGCGATACCAAAAAAACTATTTCTCAAGCCCTAGATCTTTGGAAGAAGATAGATCGACCAAATCTTCTTATTAAAGTTCCCGCAACTATTGAAGGCCTTCCTGCTATCCAAACTCTAATTTCAGAGGGAATAAGCGTCAATGTGACAATAATTTTTTCAACTAAGCGCTATGAGCAAGTATTAGATGCATTCATAAAGGGATTAGAGGATCGGGCAAGAAAATCACTTCCGCTCTCTGATATTCACTCAGTTGCATCCTTCTTCATAAGTCGGGTAGATACCGAAATTGATCCAAGACTTAAAGCCAGTGCTTCAAAAGAGGCGTTAGATCTGCTTGGAAAGTCAGCAATTGCCAATGCGCACCTTGCATATCAGCACTTTGAAAAGGTCTTGCGCTCAGATCGCTGGCAAGTGCTTGCAAAACTTGGAGGCAATATCCAAAGGCCGCTCTGGGCTTCAACTGGGGTAAAGGATCCAAACTATGACCCAACCCAATATGTAATGGAGCTAGTTGCTCCATTATGTGTCAACACAATGCCGGAGCAGACTTTAAATGCCGTTAAAGCTCAAGGAGAATTCAAAGGAAATACCATCTCAGGAAAATACTTAGATGCTTCTGGAGTCATCAATCAATTAGCAAGTATCGGAATAGATATTGAAGAGGTGGCAGAGAAGTTAGAGGTTGAGGGAATTGATAAGTTTATTAAACCTTGGCTTGAGTTAATTGCAAATGTTGAGGCTGCTAGTAAATGATCAAACTCACTGGCTTTAAGCAAGGCAGGGGCCTTTGGGAGAAGTTAGATAAAGCCACAATTCGCCTTGCCAATTGCGATCCAACGATCTGGGGCGAGAGCGCTGCTAAAGAGGCAGCGATAAGACTTAACTGGGTTAATCTTCCAGAAAAATCTCGCCAGCTTCTTCCTGAGCTTGATGCTCTCTCTGCCTGGTCAAGAGAATTTGGCCACGAGGTTTTCATTCTCTGCGGCATGGGTGGTTCTTCCCTAGCGCCAGAGGTGATGGCGCAGGTCTATAAAAAGGAATTAACAATTTTGGATTCCACAGATCCTGCTCATGTTAAGAAAGTTTTGGATCAAGATTTATCTAAGTCTTGCATAATCATCGGCTCCAAATCTGGATCAACTATTGAAACAGCCTCTCAGATGGCAGCAGCCAATCAGCAGTTAATTAAGCAGGGCCTAGATCCAAAGAATCATTTTGTAGTAATTACTGATCCTGGATCCCCTCTTGATATTCAAGCAAGGGAAAGTAACTTACGAGTAGTAAATGCTGATCCAAATGTCGGTGGGCGCTTTAGCGCACTTAGCGCCTATGGACTTACTCCAGCTGCTCTTATAGGCATTGATATCTCAATTCTCTTAGATGATGCTTATGAGGCATCACAATCCTTTGCTAAGCCTGGCTCAGTGGTTACTCAAGTTGCAGCTGCTTTGGCTGATAAGTTTTTTTCATTTGCAGGATTTCTCGATACTGGCTCTAACGTTTCTGGGCTCAGTGAGTGGATAGAGCAGCTAATTGCAGAGTCAACTGGCAAAGATGGCAAAGGCGTCTTGCCCATAACTTTGACAAGGAAAAGCAAGCTTAACTACCCAGTAATTACCTTTGATGGAAGTGGAGAAAACAGCGTTGAAGCAAGTCTAGGTGAACACTTTATTTTCTGGCAGTGGGTCACAGCTCTTCTAGGATATTTACTTCAAGTCGACCCATTTAATCAACCAAATGTCACAGAGGCTAAAGATAAGACTAATGCCCTGCTTTCCAGATGGAGCAAAGGGCGAGAGGAAATCAAACCAGTATTTGAAAGCGGCAGTATTGCTGTTTATTCAACACTTCAAGAAGACTCTGTGGCGCATTACTTAGAAAGAGCTATAGCAAACTCCAAAGGCTATTTAGCGATAATGGCCTATCTTCACCGCGGCATCGATGATCAAATTAAAGATTTAGCGCCACTACTTGAGGGTAAATCAAAGCTTCCCACCACCTTTGGCTGGGGTCCAAGATTTCTTCATTCAACGGGCCAGTTCCATAAGGGTGGACCCAGCACTGGTTCATTTATTCAAGTCACAGCAGATAATGAAAATGATTGGCCAATTCCAGGAAGAGATTTTGGATTTGAGACTTTGATTATGGCTCAAGCGCTCGGTGATCTGGAGGCCTTATCCAGTAGAGGCTTTAGCGTCATTCGTTTTCACTTAAAGAATCGAAAGCAAGGTATTGCAGAACTGCTTAGCGCGGCAGAAAAGATTTAATCTTCATCCTCAGCGCGTAGTTTCTTTAGCGCTGCTTCCAAAATTTTCTTAGCTTCGGCCTCTGTGCGACGCTCTTTTACATAAGCTAAGTGGGTCTTATAAGGCTCATTCTTGATTGGTGATGGTGGGTTGTTCTTATCTTGCCCAGCAGGAAAACCGCATCTTGGACAATCCCACTCAGCAGGAACAACAACTGTTCCATCTTCAGCAAAGGAAGGTTTTGTTTCATGGCCATTTTGGCACCAGTAAGAAACGTGAAAGCGCGCAATAGCTTCGCCACGTTCAGCCTCGCCCATTGGGCCTGCGCCAACACGTGAACCTCTGATAGCACTTCCACCAGCCATTTAATTGCTCCCTTTTCTAGAGATAAATAAATCTTTTATTTTAAAACTAATCCAAGTGCGATGATGATGGCAAACCAGAGACCGCCGACCACAATTGTGATGCGATCTAAATTCTTCTCAACAACGGATGATCCACCATAGGTTGAGGACATTCCCCCGCCAAATAGATCTGAAAGTCCGCTGCCTTTTCCTTTATGGAGCAGAACTAAGAGAATCATCAAAATGCTGGTAATCACCAGCAGGATTGAGAGGGCTAACGACACTTATTTCTCCTTGGGTTGAATAAGGGGCAAATACTACCTAAAGGCGGTGATTCCTAACGAATCTGGGCGCTAGAGAACCCGGTGGAATTTGCATAGGCGGGCGAACTCCTCAGCATCAAGGCTAGCCCCGCCAACCAAGGCGCCATCGATATCGCTCTGTCGCATAATTTCTACGATATTTGCCGACTTCACTGAGCCGCCGTAGAGAATTCTGGCATTTTGAGCAATCTCATCACTTCCAATATCAGCAAGTTCTAGGCGAATAGCTGCGCAGACCTCTTGAGCATCATCTGGAGTAGCAGTCTTTCCAGTTCCAATTGCCCAGACTGGTTCATAAGCAAAAACGATCTTCTTTAAATCTGGTTTATGAAATCCCTTCAGCCCTTGGCGAAGCTGGTTAATTACATAAGTTACATGTGCGCCTGATTCGCGCATTGCTAATTCTTCGCCAATACAAAAAATTGGCACCATCTCATTATCTAATATTGCGCGCATCTTTGCATTTATTAACTCGTTACTCTCGCCATGTATTGCTCGTCGCTCAGAGTGTCCTGCTAGAACATAGGTGCAATCAAGTTTCTTAAGCATCGCACCAGAGATGTCGCCAGTGAATGCACCAGATTTTTCCGGTGAAATATCCTGGGCCCCATAAGATAGCTTGAGACGATCTCCATCAACTAAAGTTTGAACTGATCTTAAATCTGTAAATGGTGGCAGTACTGCTACTTCAACTGCATCAAAGTCACGATCCTCTAGTGAGTAGGCCAACTTCTGAGTTACAGCAATTGCTTCAAGATGATTTAGGTTCATCTTCCAATTGCCAGCAATCAGCGGTTTACGTGTGCTCATTTCTGCTCCTTAGTTGGCTACTTGCTTATCTTAAGGCTATTAGTCCTGGAAGCTGCTTACCTTCCAAGTATTCAAGTGATGCTCCCCCGCCAGTTGAGATATATCCAAAATCGCTATCGCTAAAGCCAAGAGCTCTCACCGCAGCTGCTGAATCTCCGCCACCAACAACGGAAAGACCTGAGACTTCACTTAAAGCTTGAGCGACAATTCTGGTCCCTGAGGCAAAATTAGGAAATTCAAAAACTCCCATAGGTCCATTCCAAAAGAGGGTAGCGCACTCTTTAATTGCAGAAGCAAATGCATGGGCGCTTTCCGGGCCTATATCTAGCCCCATCTGATTACTTGGAATCTGGTCTGCGCTTACTAAACTTGGAGATTCGTTAGCAAAAGCTGGAGCTACCCAGATATCACTTGGTAGTAAAACTCTTACTCCCAACTTTTCTGCTCGTTCTAGTAACTGCTTGACCAAGTCAACAGATTCCGCTTCAAATAATGACTTTCCAATTTCTTTTCCTTGCGCTGCAAGAAAGGTAAAGAGCATTCCCCCACCAATTGCAAGAACATTTACTTTATCAAGAAGATTTGAAATCACTCCGATTTTATCTGAGACCTTAGCTCCGCCAAGAACTACTCCATAGGGACGCTCTGGAGATTGAGTTAGTTTCTCAAGAACAGCGACCTCTGCTGCGATTAATTTTCCAGCGGCGTGCGGAAGTAATTGGGCTAGCTCAAACACTGAGGCATGTTTTCTATGTACAGCGCCAAAGCCATCTCCCACATAGAGATCGCCCAACTTTGCTAATTCTTTTGCTAGAGCTAAACGCTCTGTCTCATCTTTACTAGTCTCAGAGGCGTTAAAGCGAATATTTTCTAATAGAAGAACTTCTCCACTCTTTAAGGCAGCAGCCTTTTCGAAAGCTTCTGGCCCTACTATCTGACTTGAAAATGCGACTTGCCTTCCAAGTAGTTCTGCTAAGCGTTTAGCAACTGGTTCTAGTGATAACTCACTTTTAACTTCACCTTTTGGTCTTCCAAGGTGAGCAATGATTACAACCGATGCACCAAGTGAGAGTAGTTCCTGAATTGTTGGAAGCGATGCGCGGATACGACCATCATCGGTAATAACTCTCTTTCCATCACCGTTATCTTTAAGAGGAACATTGAGATCACAGCGTAGAAGAACTCTTTTCCCTGCTGGATTTAAAGAGGATAAACCTTGAATCAAAGGCTCTTCCCAATAAAGCTCATTAAATCAACTAGGCGATTTGAATAGCCCCACTCATTGTCATACCAACCGGCAACCTTTGCTTGATTGCCAATTGCCTTAGTGATCCCGGCATCAAAGATGCAAGAGTGAGGATCGGTGACAATATCGCTAGAGACGATTGGATCTTCGGTGTAATAAAGAATTCCCTTAAGAGGACCCGCTGCCGCTTTCTTCATTGCCTCGTTAATTTCAGCAGCGCTTACCTCGCGAGATAGCTCAACTGTTAGATCGGTAATTGATCCTGTTGGCACTGGTACACGTAGAGCGTAGCCATCAAGCTTGCCCTTCAATTCTGGAAGAACTAAACCAATTGCCTTTGCTGCTCCAGTTGAAGTTGGAATGATATTTGTTGCTGCAGCTCTTGCCCGGCGTAGATCTTTATGAGGAAAATCTAGGATTACTTGATCATTGGTATACGCATGAACTGTGGTCATAAAGCCTCGAATAATTCCAAAGTTATCGTGTAGCACTTTAGCCATTGGAGCAAGGCAGTTAGTTGTGCAGGAGGCGTTAGAGATGATCTGATGCTTTGCTGGGTCATAGGCAGATTCATTAACTCCAAGAACTAGAGTGACATCCTCATCACTTGCGGGAGCTGAGATAACTACCTTCTTTGCTCCCCCAACGAGGTGCTTCTTTGCATCGGCAGCTTTTGTGAAATGTCCAGTTGATTCAACGACGATATCTGCCCCAACCGATCCCCAGGCAAGCGCTGCTGGATCACGCTCTGCAAATACTTTAAAGCTCTTATTTCCAACAGTAATTGAATTTTCATTGTGAGAAACCTCTTGGCCAAGTCGACCAAGAATTGAGTCATATTTAAGTAGATGAGCAAGGGTGGCAATGTCAGTTAAGTCATTTACGGCAACGATTTCAATATCAGCCTTTGATGTAAGCGCTGCGCGAAAGAAGTTACGCCCAATACGACCAAACCCATTGATACCAACTTTTACCAAGATAACCACGCTCCATCGGATAGGCGACTAATGCGCCACTATTTTAATTTTTGACCAGGCTTGCCACGACTTTGTGGACTTGGGTAAATCCTATCAGTGAATATTTGGAGAACGCTTGCCTTGATAACTTGGGCTCAACGATTAATTGAGTAGCTCTGGTGAGAGCCCGGCCTCAGTATCTGGAATTCCTAGATCGCTCGCGCGTTTATCGGCCATCGCCAATAGGCGCCTAATTCGTCCCGCAATTGCATCCTTAGTCATCGGCGGCGTTGATAGCGAACCTAACTCTTCAAGGCTTGCCTGCCCATGAGTAATTCGTAGCTGTCCTGCTTCACGAAGATGATCTGGAATATCTTCTCCTAAAATCTCCATCGCTCTTGCAACTCGCGCAGATGCAGCAACTGCAGCTCTTGCTGAGCGTCTTAAGTTGGCATCATCAAAGTTTGCAAGGCGATTGGCAGTTGCTCTAACTTCTCTTCTCATCCGTCGCTCTTCCCAAGCCATAACACTTTCATGGGCTCCAAGACGAGTTAATAAAACTCCAATGGCATCGCCATCTCTGATTACTACTCGATCAACTCCGCGAACCTCACGAGCCTTTGCTGCAATTGTTAATCTGCGCGCAGCGCCAACAAGAGCAAGCGCGGCTTCTGGTCCTGGGCAGGTAATTTCAAGAGCCGATGATCTTCCAGGTTCAGTTAACGAACCATGTGCAAGAAATGCACCCCGCCATGCAGCTTCGGCGCAACAAATTCCTGCAGAGACAACTTGTGGTGGTAAACCTCTTACTGGACGTCCATGAGAATCAACAAGTCCAGTCTGTCTTGCTAAGTTATCGCCATCCTTAATTACTCGAACTAAATAGCGACTACCTTTTCTTAAACCACCAGCGCTAATAACTGCTAAATCTGAATCATGGCCATAGATATCAGCAATGTCTTTTCTTATTCTTCTAGCAGCTTGGGCGGTATCAAGTTCAATCTCAACCATAATCTTTCCGGCTGAGATATGTAGCCCCCCGGCAAAGCGCAATATCGCAGAAACTTCCGCCTTTCGGCAGCAAGGCTTTGAGATAGTAAGGCGGCTTAACTCATCCTTAACCGCTGCAGTCATTGCCATGTGGGTTATCTAAGCATCTCGGCTTGAAAATGTGGCTCAAAGTCAAAAATAATTTTTCAGTATCATGGTGATTACTTCCTGGGTGAGATGCAAGATCTGCAACAAATACCCTTCCACCCATCGCCTCAACAAGGCCCTCTAGCTCTATTAATAGCTCAGAACGAGCGGCGATTGAGCTATCTAGTAGAGCAACATCACAGTTTAGATCTGGGGCAAATCTGCGCAAGATTCTCAAATGATCTGCTGGAGAACTACCAGCCAACTCATCCCCACTGGCGCTCGGTGAGGCATCAAGATTAAGAATTATCACTTTCTTAGCCCTTGAACTCTCAAGCACCTGACGTTGTTTGTTAACGAGAAGATGTGGCAGAACACTTGAAAACCAGGAGCCTGGACCTAAGGTAATAAAGTCCGCTTTCGCAATTGCATCAACTCCTTGAGAAGTTGGCGTCGGATCATCCGGAATTAGCCTTAAATCTTCGAGGATTCCTCGTCCTAGCGCTACCTCTTGTTGTCCTCTAATTAAGTGAGTGCCTTGCCAAGTTTTAAAAGTTCCTTCAATATCAAGTGGTTCTAGAGCCATTGGCAGTACTCGCCCTACAACTTTTAAAAGCGCACCAACTTTATCTAACCCTTTGACCGGATCGCTTTCGCTATCCCAGAGCGCGGTTAATAGTAAATTGCCAAGTGCATGGCCATCTAACTCACCTTTTGAGGTGAAACGATATTGCATTATCTCTGCCCAGCTTCTGCCCCATTCATCATCTGCGCAGAGCGCAGCAAGTGCCATTCTTAAATCTCCTGGAGGAAGTGAATTAAATTCTTTCCTTAATCTCCCACTTGATCCACCATTATCCGCAACAGTAACAATTGCAGTTAACTCATTAGTGATTTTTCTTAAAGCAGATAAGGTGGCAGCAAGGCCATGGCCACCGCCAAGTGCAACAACCTTGGGTTACTCAACGCTCCCTACCTAAATCTCTATGAATCGCGTGAGCCGAAACGCTATGTTCTGCATCAATTGCGCTGCCATTAATTCTTCTTGCAAGCTCTTCAGCAACAGCGACGCTTCTATGTTTTCCACCAGTGCAACCAATTGCAAGAGTTATATATTTCTTTCCCTCTCGCAGATATCCCTGCCCTAAGCTATTAAAGAGAGCTAAGTATCTCTCTAAAAATTCACTAACGCTCTCAGCGCTAAGAACTGCCTCACTAACTTGCTTATCAAGACCATTCATCGCCCGAAGTTCAGGATCCCAGTGTGGGTTTGGAATAAAGCGACAATCCATAACTAAGTCTGCATCAACTGGAAGACCGAACTTATATCCAAAGGAGAGAACATTAACTTTTAGCGAGGCTGAAGGATCTACCGAGAATAGCTCGGCAATTTTTCTCTCTAATTGATGAACATTTAATTGCGATGAATCCACTACAAGATCTGCCCCAGAGCGAAGTTCTCTTAGTCGCTCCCGCTCCTTCTCAATACCATCGAGGATTCGATCACTTCCCTGAAGAGGGTGGGGACGTCTAGACGATTCAAACCTTCGAACTAAAACATCATCTGAGGCGTCAACAAAGATAATTTTTCGAGATATTCCCCGCTCTGCTAACTCAGCTAGGGTTTTATTCAAATCGTCAAAGAATTGTCTTCCCCGCACATCAATTACTACAGCAATTGAATCATCGCTGCCTTGAGTTAAATCAAAGAGTGGAATTAATAAAGAAGGGGGCAAGTTATCTATTACATACCAGCCATGATCTTCCATAGCATGAGCCACCGTTGAGCGACCTGCTCCGCTCATACCGGTTATAACTACTATTTCTCGTCCCATGTCTACATCATCCTAGGTGTGTCAAGAACGCTCAATTATTTCACCTGTTGAGGTATCAACGAAGTAGCCAGAAGCTGAATTAGCAAGGCCAGCGAGAATGCTTTCAGCGCTCTTAGGTCCAATTCCTGGAAGAGCTGCTATCTCCTCAAGGCTTGCTTTACTAAGGGCTGCAATAGATCCAAAGTGCTCCAATAAAACTGCCCGTCTAACCTCTCCGAGATTATCGATTTCATCAAGAAGTGATTCCAGCATTAATTTAGAGCGCTTTGAGCGGTGGAAAGTCACTGCAAATCTATGGGCCTCATCGCGAATCCTCTGCACCAAATAAAGAGCCTCGCTATGTCGATCAAGAATTACTGGATAGCTCTGATCAGCAAACCAGATCTCTTCAAGTCTTTTAGCAAGTCCTACCAAGGCGATATCTGTAATTCCAAGTTCAGCAAAGGCTCTGGCAGCAGCGTTAACCTGTCCCTTACCACCATCAACAATTACTAGCTGGGGCGGATAGGCAAACTTAGGTCGCGGCCCTCCACTTAACTCTATTTCTGATAGATCTAAATCCTTCTCTGCTAGATATCTCTTAAATCGCCTGGTAATAACATGATGCATCGCCCTTGTATCATCAAACTTTTCTTTATCATCGATTCCAAAGCGACGGTATTCGCTCTTCTTGGCCTGTCCATCTTCGAATACGACCATTGATGCAACAACCGAGGTTCCTTGGATATTTGAAATGTCAAAGCATTCAATTCTTAATGGCAGCTCTTCCAAATTAAGTGCACTTGCTAAGTCCTCTAACGCTCGCCCACTAACTCCAGCATCATTTGCTCGCTTACTTAAAAACTGAATTAAGGCTTGGTTAGCATTTCGCTTAACCATATCCAAGATCTCACTCTTCTCGCCGCGCTCTGGCTTCTTAATAGTTACTTTATATCCAGCTCTCTCTGATAGATAATCTGCAAGAGCGCCTCCATCGATTTCCTGATTAACTAATATTTCCTTGCCAATTTCAAAATCTTGATAAACCCGATTAATACAAGCTTCAAGTAGTGAGGCCTCCTCCGGCAGGTTTGCTAAGTCAATCATCCAAGAGCGCGAGCTGATGACGCGTCCAGCTCTGACTCTAAATATCGAGATTGCAGCGTGGGTGATGTCTTGGTGAATTGCAATGAAGTCAGAGAATATGGAGTCGGATAGAGCGCTATCTGTTGATTCACTTGCTCGCTCTAGCGCCTCTAGTTGATCTCGTAATTTTCCGGCTCTTTCAAACTCCTCTGCTCTTGCAGCCTCAGCCATCTGATCTCGCAGAGCTTGAGTAATATCTGCTGAACCATCAGAGATGAAGTCACCTAGGCGCTGGGCAAGAATTCGGTGATCGCTTTCGTTAATTCGATCAACACATGGAGCGGCGCATTTCCCGATATCTCCTAGTAGGCAGGGACGCTTAGCTCGCTGAGCTCTTTCAAAGTTGCTATTTGAACATGATCTAACTGGAAAGAGCTTTAGGAGAACATCAAATGTTGAGCGAAGGGCCCAGGCATGGGTGAAGGGGCCAAAGTAGGTGACACCTTTCTGTTTTGCTCTTCTAGTTATGAGTAGACGTGGATATCTCTCATCCATTGTAAGAGCCAGATATGGATAGCTCTTATCATCTTTAAATTGCACATTAAAGGCAGGGTTCTCCTCTTTAATCCAGGTAAATTCCAATTGAAGCGCCTCAACTTCGCTTCTTACTAGCGTCCAATCAACTCGATTAGCGGAATGAATCATTCGATAAGTTTTCTCGCCAACGTTTTTCTGAAAGTAGGAGTTAATCCGATTCTTTAGCGATCTCGCCTTTCCGACATAGATAACTTCATCTTTTTCATTAAAGAAGCGATAGACCCCAGGTTCATCGGGAACATTCTCTGGGCGGTATGAAGCAGGATCTGCCATAGCTACTTCTTTAGTGTTTCGCGGAGGAACTTTCCGGTATAGCTGGCAGAAACCTTTGCAATTGCCTCCGGGACTCCTTCAGCAACGATGCTTCCTCCCCCAGATCCGCCCTCCGGTCCTAGGTCAATAATCCAATCTGCGCACTTAATAACATCCATATTATGTTCAATAACAACAACAGTATTTCCAGTATCAACTAGTCTTTGAAGCACGCCAAGAAGTTTCCTTACATCTTCAAAGTGAAGTCCTGTCGTTGGCTCATCAAGTACATATATTGTTCGCCCGTTGATCGGCGTTGTAGCTCTGTTGAAAGCTTCACTCTCTGCGCCTCTCCTCCCGAAAGAGTTGGTGCGGATTGACCAAGTCGAACATAGCCAAGGCCCACATCACAGAGCGTCTTTAGATAGCGGTGAATGGCAGGGATTGATTCAAAGAAATCTTGAGCCTTCTCAATGGGCATATCAAGAACTTCAGCAATTGTCTTGCCCTTGTAATGAACCTCTAAAGTCTCTCTGTTATATCTTGCTCCATGGCAGACTTCGCATGGGACATAAACATCAGGTAAAAAGTTCATCTCGATTGTGATAGTTCCATCACCAGAGCAATTCTCACATCTTCCACCTTTAACGTTAAATGAGAAGCGCCCCTGTTGATAGCCACGCACTTTTGCTTCACTTGTCTCCGAAAATAGCGCACGAATCTTGTCAAAGACTCCAGTGTAGGTAGCAGGGTTTGAGCGCGGCGTTCTACCAATCGGTGATTGATCTACGTGAACAACTTTATCGAGTTGATCGATACCAGTAATACTTCTATGGCGACCAGGAACTATTCGAGCTCCATTTAACTTATTTGCAAGTACGGAATAGAGAATGTCGTTTACCAGGGTGGATTTTCCAGAGCCGCTGACTCCTGTAACGGCAACGAAAACTCCTAGCGGGATAGTTACATCAACATTTCTTAAGTTATTCTCTTTCGCTTCCTTGATCGTCAAAACTCGCTTAGCGTTAATCGCTCGTCGCTTCTTAGGGATATCTATTTTTGATCGACCTGATATGTAGGCTCCAGTGATTGACTTCTTTGAATCAATCAGAGCTTGATAATCCCCTGATACGACAATCTCTCCGCCATGCTCTCCCGCTCCTGGACCAATATCAACAATCCAGTCTGCAGTTCTAATCGTCTCTTCATCGTGTTCAACGACAATTAAGGTATTTCCTAGGTCTCTAAGATGCGTCAGAGTCTCTATCAGGCGCTTATTATCTCTTTGGTGAAGACCGATACTTGGTTCATCTAGAACATAGAGAACTCCAACTAAACCTGAGCCAATCTGAGTTGCAAGGCGAATTCGCTGCGCCTCACCTCCAGAGAGCGTCGCTGCAGGTCTTGCAAGAGTCAAGTATTCGAGTCCAACATCAAGTAAAAACCCAAGTCGAGCATGTACTTCCTTCATTACGCGCTCAGCAATTTTCGCCTCACGTGATGCAAGTTTTAAGCCCTTTAAGAACTTCGCGCAATCCTCAATTGAAAGCTCGCATATCTCTGCGATGTTTTTGCTTCCTAAGGTAACGGCCAATACTTCTGGCTTTAGACGAGAACCCTTACAGGCAGGACATGGGACTTGGCGCATATAGGCTTCAAATCTCTCTCTGCTGTAATCACTATCAGTTTCTGAGTGCCTGCGATGAACAAAAGGAATGACTCCTTCAAATCCTGTTGAGTAATTTCTTACTCGGCCATAGCGATTCTTGTACTTAACATGAACTTCATATTCATAGCCATTTAAAATTGCATCTTTAGCTTTAACAGAGAGTTTGCTCCAGGGGGTGTTTAGGGAGAACTTAACATCGGCAGCTAAAGCCTCCAAGAGATTTATAAAGTAGTCGGAAGACTGCCCGCCGGACCAAGGAGCAATTGCGCCATCATTTATTGAAATTGAATCATCCGGAATCACTAGCCCTTCATCAACTTCAAGTTTTGAACCTATGCCAGTGCACTCAGCGCAGGCCCCAAATGGTGAATTAAAGGAAAACGATCTTGGCTCCATCTCCTGGAATGAAAGTCCACAATCATGGCAAGCTAGGAGCTCACTATAAGTTCGCTCTTTATCTGCGCCTTTTGCATCAACAAAATCTAGAGTCACAAGACCATTGGCTAGCTTTAGTGCTGTCTCAATTGAATCAGTTAGACGCTGCCTTCCCTCTGGCTTTGCAGTCAAACGATCAATTACTACTTCAATCGTGTGTTTCTCTTGCTTCTTTAGTTTTGGAGCCTCAGTTAAGGCAACTGTAGTTCCATCAACTCTGACTCTTGAATATCCCTGAGCAATGAAATCTTTGAAGAGATCAACAAACTCTCCCTTTCGCGCCCTAATAACTGGTGCTAACACTTGAAATTTAGTCTCTGCCGGAAGCTCTAAAATCTGATCAACGATATTTTGCGGAGTCTGCTTTGCAATCTCTTTTCCACACTTTGGGCAATGTGGCTTTCCTGCTCTGGCGAAGAGAAGACGAAGATAGTCATAGACCTCAGTAATAGTTCCAACTGTCGATCTTGGATTTCGATTAGTTGATTTTTGATCAATAGATACAGCTGGAGATAGCCCCTCAATGAAGTCAACATCGGGCTTATCCATCTGTCCTAGAAATTGGCGCGCATAGGCAGAGAGGGACTCGACATAGCGCCTCTGACCTTCAGCAAATATTGTGTCAAAGGCAAGAGATGATTTACCAGATCCAGATAGCCCAGTAAAAACAATCATGGCATTTCTTGGAAGATCAAGGGAGACATTCTTTAGATTATGTTCTCTTGCACCACGAACTATTAAACGATCTGCGCTCATCACATGCCTCCTTCCTGCATTCCCCGAAGCTCCCTCTTTAATTCTTTTATCTCGTCTCGCAGACGAGCTGCAAGTTCAAATTGCAGTTCAGCTGCAGCATTTCTCATTTGCTCGGTTAGAGAATCTATTAGGCCCAGTAACTCGGCAAGCGGTAAGGCTACGAGTGATTTGGCATGCACGCCAACTGGAGTCTGACTCATCCCGCGCTTCTTATTTCCAGCCAGCAAAGCGTTGGTGTCATCGCTCTCCTCAGCGATTAAATCGGTGATATCTGCAATTTTTTTACGAAGCGGCTGAGGATCAAGCCCTGCTGCAAGGTTATAGGCCACCTGCTTAGCTCTTCTTCGATTGGTTTCATCAATTGCTCTAGTCATGGAATCAGTGATCTTGTCGGCATACATATGAACCTCGCCTGAAACATTTCGGGCAGCGCGTCCAATAGTTTGAATTAGCGAGCGAGTTGAGCGCAGGAATCCCTCTTTATCAGCATCGAGAATTGCAACAAGTGATACTTCAGGAAGATCTAGACCTTCGCGTAGCAAGTTGATTCCGATAAGAACATCGTATTCGCCAAGCCTTAATTCTCTAAGCAGTTCCACTCTTCTTAAAGTATCAACCTCTGAGTGCAAATATCGAACTCTGATTCCAGCATCTGTAAAGAAATCAGTTAAATCCTCTGCCATCTTCTTTGTCAGAGTTGTAACCAAGACCCGCTCATTCTTCTCAGCTCTTACCTTAATTTCTGACATTAAGTCATCGATTTGATTCTTTATTGGTTTTAGAACAATCTTGGGATCAACAAGTCCAGTTGGCCTGATGACCTGCTCAACAAATACTCCCCCTGTTTTCTCCATCTCATAGGGGCCAGGCGTTGCTGAGAGATAAACCTTCTGTGGGGTTCGCTCTAGAAATTCGGCAAACTTTAAAGGACGGTTATCAAGAGCGCTTGGCAGGCGAAAACCATGCTCCACAAGCGTTCTCTTTCTTGATGCATCGCCCTCATACATCGCCCCAATTTGTGGAACAGTGATATGAGACTCATCGATTACGCAAAGGAAGTCCTCTGGAAAGTAATCTAGTAGACAGTTAGGGGCAGAGCCTGGCTCTCGAAAATCTATATGCCTTGAGTAATTCTCAATTCCAGAACAAAAGCCAAGCTGCAGCATCATTTCAATATCAAATGTGGTTCGCATTCGAAGGCGCTGGGCCTCAAGTAGCTTATTAGCCTTCTCTAACTCTTTAAGGCGAACATCTAGCTCTGCTTCGATATTGGCAATAGCTCGCTTCATTGTCTCAGGTCCTGCTGAGTAATGAGTAGCTGGAAATATGAATACTTCTTTAACATCACTAACAATTTCACCAGTTAGTGGATGTAGAGTTGTTAAGCGTTCAATTTCATCGCCAAAGAATTCAATTCTGGTAGCGAGCTCTTCATAGACTGGAATGATTTCAACAGTATCACCACGAACTCTGAAAGTTCCCCTCTCAAAGGCCATATCGTTTCGCTTGTACTGGATATCAACAAAACGCCTGAGTAAAACATTTCTATCAATTTTATCTCCCACAGCTAGAGTGATCATTCGATCGATATATTCCTGCGGGGTACCAAGGCCGTATATGCATGAGACCGAAGCAACAACTATTACATCGCGCCTTGTTAAAAGTGAGTATGTGGCCGAGTAACGAAGACGCTCAACTTCAGAATTAACTGAGGAGTCTTTCTCTATGAAGGTATCAGTCTGCGGGACATAGGCCTCAGGTTGGTAATAGTCGTAATAAGAGACAAAGTATTCAATGGCATTATTCGGCATTAGCTCTTTAAACTCATTTGCAAGTTGAGCTGCAAGAGTTTTATTTGGCGCAAGAACTAGGGTTGGACGCTGAACTGCCTCAATTAGCCAAGCAGTGGTTGCAGACTTTCCAGTTCCAGTAGCTCCGAGTAAGACCACATCGCTCTCACCACTATTAATTCTGCGAGTCAGCTCTGCAATAGCATCTGGTTGATCTCCAGCTGGCTTAAAATCGCTGATGACCTCAAAGGCCCGATTAGCTCTTGGTGTTGATGTAACTGCCCGCGCCATATTACAAACCTTGCTTCTGAGCTCTAGGCAGGAGCTCGTTGGCCATTAACTCCTCCACCGCCCGAGTTAACTCATCAATACTTCCATCATTTCTAATGATGTAATTAGCGATCTTCTCCCGCTCCGAATCACTGACTTGAGCTGCCATTCTCTGGGTGATCTCGTAATCCTTTAAACCCCGCAAACGTAAACGCTCACGTCTTATTTCCTCATCTGCTGAGACTGTTACAACATAGTCAAATCTCTTAGCGCCATCACTTTCAACAAGTAAGGGAATCTGATTAATTAAAATGGCTCCGCTCGGCAGCTTTCTTGCGAGCTTCTCAGCAGCTTCTCGAACTAGAGGATGAATAATTGATTCTAATTTCTTTCGTAAATCGCTCTCTTTAAAGACAACGGCTGCCAATTTTGAACGATCAATCTGTCCTTCACTTAAAATTGAGTCGCCAAAGGCGGTAACAACTTCTTCATATCCCGGGCTTCCTCGCTCAATTACCTCACGGGCTAATTGATCAGAATCAATAACTAATGCGCCAAGTTCTTCCAGAATCTCACCAACCAGGCTCTTACCTGATCCGATACCGCCAGTTAACGCAACTCTTAACACTGCTTCAGCCTACCTAGAAAAATAAAACTGGGCCCTTCAAAGAAGGACCCAGTGATTTAAAACGGGGCAGAGTTACTCGGCTTCTGGGGTAGCAACTGAGGCAGCTGCAGCATCGGCTGCTTGAGCCTCTGCCTTCTGCTTCTTATGAGCCAAGAATCTAGTTTGAGCTTCAGCATATTGCCGCTCCCACTCCTGGCGCTGTGTTTCATATCCTGGCTGCCACTCCTGGGTTGAAGCATCAAAGCCTTCAGGATAAATAAAGTTTCCATTTTCATCATAGCGAGCTGGCATTCCATATTGAGTTGGATCAAAAGCTTCAACTGCAACATCTTGTCCCTCATTTGCTTGCTTAAGAGAAAGTGAGATGCGGCGGCGCTCTAGATCAATATCGATGATCTTTACAAACAAAGAGTCTCCAACTTGAACTACCTGCTCTGGAATTTCAACATGGCGTTCTGCTAGCTCTGAGATGTGAACTAAACCTTCGATTCCATCAAATACCTTTATAAAGGCGCCGAATGGAACTAATTTAGTAACCTCACCTGGCACTACCTGATTAATAGTGTGGGTGCGAGCAAATGCCTGCCATGGATCTTCTTGTGTTGCTTTGAGGGAAAGTGAAACTCTCTCACGCTCAAAATCAACTTCCAGAACTTCAACAGTAACCTCATCGCCAACTGCAACAACTTCACCTGGATGATCGATATGTTTCCAAGAGAGCTCAGAGACGTGGACAAGACCATCAACGCCGCCAAGGTCTACGAATGCACCAAAGTTAACGATTGATGAAACTACACCTTCGCGCACTTGACCCTTGATCAACTGATTAAGGAAAGTTGTGCGGGATTCAGATTGGCTCTGCTCTAAAAATGCTCTACGGGATAGCACTACGTTGTTACGGTTCTTATCAAGTTCAATAATGCGGGCTTCAATTTCTTTTCCAATATATGGCGAGAGATCTCTAACCCGGCGCATCTCAACAAGGGATGCTGGAAGAAAGCCTCTTAGGCCAATATCAACAATTAATCCACCCTTAACAACTTCAATTACTGTGCCTGTGACAACTTCGTCGCGCTCTTTCTTGCCTTCAATATCGCTCCAGGCTTTTTCATACTGTGCGCGCTTCTTAGAAAGTATTAAGCGACCTTCTTTATCTTCCTTCTGCAGAACTAGGGCTTCAACCCGATCTCCAACTTTTACCAATTCACTTGGATCAAGGTCATGGCGGATCGAGAGCTCTCTAGCTGGAATTACGCCTTCAGTTTTATAACCAATATCAAGTAGGACTTCGTCGCGATCTACCTGGACTATTACGCCAGAGACTAGATCTCCATCATTAAAATTCTTTATTGTGCCTTCGATTGCGGCGAGAAAATCTTCTGCATTTCCAACATCGTTTACTGTTATTTGAGTTGACAAGGTACTCCGTGGGGAATTTTTCTAGTAGGGCACGCACAAAGTCCGACTCCATCTACTTGTAGATTGTCTACTAGCAAAGGGGCGCTTCCTACTACGTCCGAGGAGGCACAGGAACCTTAAGCGAGGGCGTAAATCTACTTTCTAATGCGCTTATCGGTCAATTTGAGGCTAATGGGCTGCTAAATCCCAACTCTTTCCAAAGCCGATATTGACATCAAGCGGAGCCTTTAGCTCAAAGGCACTTCCCATCTGCTTTCTTACCAATTCTTCCATGACCTCATGCTCACCCTTGGCGATTTCAAAGATTAATTCATCATGGACCTGAAGTAATAGCCTTGATGATAAATTCTTAGCCTTCATGGCTTTTTCAACATTTAGCATTGCAACTTTAATTATGTCTGCAGCAGATCCTTGGATTGGAGCATTAAGAGCCATCCGCTCTGCCATTTCACGTCTGCCACGATTTTCATGGCTTAGATCAGGTAGATAGCGCCTTCTGCCCAGAATCGTTTCGGTATAACCTTTTTCTCTAGCAATTTTTACAACTTCTTTCAAATAATCTTGAATGCCTCCAAATCTTTCAAAATACTTGCTCATCAAAATACTTGCATCAGTTGGTGAAATATCTAATTGCTGTGCAAGTCCATAGGAGGAAAGACCATAGGCAAGTCCATAGGACATTGCCTTAATCTGCCTTCTCATATCTGCATCAACTTTTGATACTGGAACATCAAATACTTGTGCGCCAACTGTTGAATGTAAGTCCTCCCCGGTTCTAAATGCTTCAAGTAGTCCTTTGTCATCAGATAAGTGGGCCATAATGCGCATCTCAATCTGGCTGTAATCGGCAGTTAATAGATCAACAAATGGATCTTGGGCGATAAAGCAGTTTCTAATTCTTCTCCCCTCATCGCTTCTGATCGGAATATTTTGTAGGTTTGGCTCTGTTGATGAAAGTCGTCCTGTTGCCGTCGTGGTCTGCTGAAACGTGGTGTGAATTCTGCTATCAGCTTTAGTTGAATTAAGCAGTCCATCAACAGTTGTTCTAAGCTTTCCAACTTCGCGAATTCGCAGAAGCGAAGCTAAAACTGGATGCTTAGTTGTTGAATAAAGCCACTCTAAAGATTCAGCGTCGGTACTAAAGCCTGTTTTAATCCGCTTTGTTTTAGGAAGCTTTAGCTCTTCAAATAAAACAACCTGCAATTGCTTCGGGGAGGCAGCGTTAAATTCGTGCCCAACCGAATTGTATGCAAGAGATGTTGCCTCTGCCTCTTCTTTCTCAAAGAAGCTCAATAAAGATTTCATCTCCGCTTTATCTATTGCGATGCCAGTTGCCTCCATTTCGGCCAACACATGCATCGTGGGCATCTCTATCTGGTTATATAAATCAAGGCAGCTCATTGCCTCCAGTTCTTTTGAAAGCGTTGCCCAGAGTTCACCTAGGTGGGAGGCGATACTTGGATTCCAATCTGTGGAGAAAAGGTCTGTAGGTGTGTTTTCACTTTCAACACCAAGATACTTCTGCAGAAGGTCAGCTAGTGCAATATCTCTTGAACCAGCGTTGAGTAAATAGGCAGCAACTTCAGTATCAACAGCTACCGATCTCAAAAGTTTTGAGGAGATAGCTTTCTTTGCGCCATGAAAGATAAATCCTTTAAAACTAGCTATCGAATCTGTTACCTCATTAAGCGGCGCAACCAAGACCTCCTCGGGCTCAATCGAAATTGCAGCTTGGTTCTCTGAAAGTATTAGGCCCACAAGGCCCGTACTAGAGCTAAGTGCTTTTTCAAACTCATTTTTCTTTACCTCGCGAACGCTCGCCTTTTTTGCAACAACTTCTTTTACTTGCCCTCCTTTAGCAAAGGGAGCAACCCTTGCTTTGAGAGCTTTAATTTCTAGTTTTTCAAATAATTGATTCACTTTTGATATCTCAACACCGCTCCATGCAAGATCTGTTAATTCAGGCGCTAGCGGCAGATCACTTCTTAGTTGAGTCAATTCACGATTGGTTATTACTGCAGGAAGCGCTGTCCTTAAGGACTCCCCTGCTTTGCCTGGAACGGTATCTACCTTGGCAATCAACTCTGAAAGGGAGCCAAATTCTTGAATCCATTTAGTTGCTGTCTTCTCGCCAACTCCAGGTATTGATGGCAAGTTATCACTTGGATCACCTCGAAGGGCAGCAAAGTCAGGATACTGTTTTGGCGTTAGACCATATTTTTCGAAAACTGCACTGGGCGTCATTCTGGAAAGTTCAGTCACGCCTTTTTTTGGATAGAGGACAGTTACCTGATCACTTACTAATTGAAATGAATCACGATCTCCAGAGCAGATGTATATCTCTGCCTCGTCGCTAAAGTGCTTCACAAAAGTTGCGATTACATCATCGGCTTCATAGCCCTCAAGCTCAAAATGCGGAATCACAAAGGCATCCAAGAGCTCATTAATGTAGGAGACCTGAGAGCGAAACTCCTCAGGAGTGGCGGCTCGATTTGCTTTATATTCCGGAAACTTTTCAGATCTAAAGGTCTTGCGAGATACATCAAAGGCAGTTGCAATATGAGTTGGTTTTTCATCTCTGATTAAGTTAATCAGCATAGAGGCAAAACCATAGATCGCATTTGTGGGCTGCCCGCTCGAGGTTGAAAAGTTCTCAACTGGCAGGGCATAGAAAGCCCTAAAGGCCATTGAATGGCCATCTAGTATGAGCAACTTCTTCTTCATCGCGCTTAATCTTAGGCATTGCCACATACAATTGCCCACATGACAGACTTCAATGAGATATTAAATGATCGTGGCCGCGGGGCCCTTGATAAGAAGATGGGAATTGAAATCACTGAAGCTAGCCCGCAGCGCCTAGTTGGCCGAATGCCAGTTGAAGGAAATACTCAACCTTTTGGCCTTCTTCATGGTGGAGCAAATGTTGTTCTAGCAGAAAGCTTGGGCTCAGTTGGAACCCATCTACATGCAGGACCCTCTAGAAGAATTGTTGGAATTGAGATAAGTGCAAGCCATCACAAGAGCGCAACAGAGGGTTATGTAACAGCAGTTGCAACAGCGGTAACCCTTGGAAAAACTCTCTGCACTTACAACGTAGAGATTACAAACGATAAAGGCCAGAAAACCTGCACCGCAAGAATTACATGCTTAATTCTTGCTCAGCGCTAGTTAATCTAGCTCGTTTGCCCCTGTTCCAAGATAAGCTGACTTAACATGCGGATCATTTAGTAAGTCTTTGCCCTTAGCTTCCTTGGTGATATTTCCAACTTCTAATACATATGCTCGGTCTGAGCGCTGTAGCGCTTGCTGAGCATTTTGCTCTACTAGAAGAATTGTCACTCCAATTTTATTAATCTGGGTAATGATTCGGAAAATATTGGCAATCATCTGTGGGGCAAGTCCCATTGAAGGCTCATCAAGAAGGAGTACTTTTGGCTTAGCCATAAGCGCTCGCCCAATCGCAAGCATCTGTTGCTCGCCTCCTGAGAGAGTTCCTCCTGCTTGAGTGGCACGCTCCTTTAGACGTGGAAATAGCTCATAAACTGTTGCTAGATCCTCTGCAATCTCAGACTTCTTCATCTTAAGGTGGTATTTACCAAGTTCTAGATTTTCAAGAACGGTCATTCCAGGAAATATTCCACGACCCTCTGGAGCTTGAGAAATGCCAAGTGAAACTCTTTGGTGGGCCTTATATTTCAAAATGTCTTCACCATCGTAGGTGATTGTGCCTGACGTCGGATTTAGTAGCCCTGAAATGGTCTTAAGGAGTGTAGTTTTTCCAGCGCCGTTGGCTCCTATGAGGGAGACGATTTCACCTTGGTTTACAACAAGTGAAATGCCCTTAACTGCCTCGATTTTTCCATAGGCAACACGAAGATCTTTAATTTCAAGACGCATCTTCAGGTACTCCTAAATAAGCCTCAATTACTCTCTTATCATCTTGGACGTTTCGAGGTGAGTCATCAGCAATTTTCTGTCCGAAATCTAGAACAACGACTCGATCTGAGACTTTCATAACAAGAGACATATCGTGCTCGATCAAAAGAACTGTATATCCAGCATCACGAATCTTTCTAATCGTTGCTGCTAGCTCAACCTTTTCTGCCGGATTAAATCCAGCTGCTGGTTCATCAAGTAGAAGTAGCTTTGGCTCCGCTCCCATCGCTCTTGCAATCTCAAGTCTTCTCTGTACGCCATATGGAAGATTCTTTGCTAAGCGATCTGCATACTCACCAATTCCTATGAAATCCAATAACTCTTGCGCTCTTGCTTTGTCGCGTTTTTCTTCACGTCTAGAAATTGGGAACCCGAATAATCCAGATACCAGGCCAGACTTTTTGTGGGTATCAGTTGCAGTCATTACGTTTTCGAGGGCTGTCATATCTCCCCAGAGTCGAATGTTCTGAAAAGTTCTAGCCACCCCTCTCTTTGTTATTTTATAACGCTTCACTCCAGATAAAGATTTTCCATCAAAAATAATCTCACCAGAAGTTATCTGATAAACACCTGTTATTACATTAAAGACCGTTGTTTTGCCAGCGCCATTCGGTCCAATTAGACCAAGGATTTCTTGCTTTTTAACATCAAATGTCACATCGCTTAGGGCAGTAACTCCCCCAAATTTCATTGTGACATTTTTGAGCTGTATCAAGGATGAAGTCATGATGCATCCTTTTTTACGATGGCCTTTTCACGTTTCTTGCGTGGCAACAAGCCATCAGGGCGAAGATTCATCATGATTACCAAAACTAGTCCAAAGACTAGAAGTCTCGCATCAGAGATGAAGCGAATTCGATCTGGCAGATAACCAAGAATTACAGCGCCAAGAATTACACCCCAGATATTTCCCATTCCACCAAAAACCACACAGGCAAGTATCAAAATTGAGATTTGAAGAGTGAAATTATCTGGTGCAATAAATAAAGTCTTTGAGGCATAGAAAACACCGGCTGCTCCACCAACTGAAGCCCCAAGCACGAATGCCCAAACTTTGTATTTAAATGTAGGGACACCAAGTAACTCTGCCGCATCTTCATCCTGTCGAATTGACTCCCAAGCTCGACCGGCGCGGCGAACCGAAAGTCGGCGCACCATCCAAATTGCAAACAAGATCAGAACCAAAAGGGTCCAGTAATAAATGCGATGGCTATCAAATCTATATTCAATTCCGAAAATAGTTGGAGGGGTTGGAATATTAATAATTCCTTCTGATCGTCCAAGTGCACCAAGGTTGAGCGCTACAATTCTTACAATCTCTCCAAATCCAAGAGTAATAATGGCAAGGTAATCACCACGAAGTTTCAGAGCGGGAACTCCAAGAATAATTCCAGAAAACATTGCCATCGCAATTCCAATTGGCAAAATTTCCCAAGTATTTAAGTCTGTCTTTGTTCCAAGTAAGCCCATGGTGTAAGCGCCAATTGCAAAGAATGCAACATAACCAAGATCGAGTAATCCGCTCTTTCCAATCACAATGTTTAGGCCGATTGCCATAAGAACATACATCGCAATTGGATAAACGAGAACTGATTCATAATCAGCAATGGGAGTATTGAGAATGGTACCGCCCATAAATGGCAGGGCTGCAGCAATTGCTACACCTCCGAGAGCTATACCAACTCTGCCAAGGCGACCTTGTCTCTCCCAGATTTCAGCGCCTTTATCGCGAAGATTTATCATCATGCCCTCGTCTGGGTTAGCGCTTCACCGAATAACCCGTTCGGCCTGGTGTACAAAACAAGTACGAGCACAACGAAGACTGTTACAGCTTTCCATTGGGTTCCAAGGAAGAATGACGCATAAGTTTCAAGAAGGCCCAAAGCGAGACCGCCGTAGAAGGCGCCCTTAATGTTCCCAATTCCTCCCAAGATGGCTGCGGTGAATGCTGCGATGCCCAATTCAAATCCAATATTCGAAGCAGTATTTTCATACTTCAAAACGTAGAAAAATCCAGCAGCACCGGTCATCAATCCGCCAACTAGGAAGGTAGCTGAAACTACTCCATCAATATTAATTCCCATCAGACGAGCCGCATTAGGGTTCATTGAGACTGCACGAATTGCCTTACCCATACGAGTTCTGTTTACGAAGGTAATAAGTACAGCAAAAAGGATAAGCGCTGCAATAACGATTATTGTATTGTCGATTCTAACTCCGGCATCAAAGAACTGACCAATAAATTTCTTTTCCATGGCTCGAGGACTTGCAACTGGACGTGAATCCGTAAGAATTCGAACACTTTCTGCGAGCACCATCGAAACTCCGATTGCGGAGATCAGTGGAGCTAGAACACCTGAATTCATTCTACGCAATCTGCGATAGGCGACAATTTCAACCAGCATTGATAGAACGCCAGAAACCAACATAGAAAATATCAGCGCTGTTGCAAGAATTAGCCAGAGGCGTGCGCCAGTTGCTGGCTCTGAAGCTTGTGTAAATTTGAATACATCTCGAATAACAATAATTGTGGCAAAAGTGCCAACCATAAAAATTTCTGAATTTGCAAAATTAATCATGCGCAGGACGCCGTAGACCATGGTGTAGCCAAGGGCGATGAGAATATAAATGAAGCCAAGGCTTAGTCCACCAAAAGTTAGAGACCAAAACTGATCAAGAAAGTTACCTATCAAGGCGCCCAATTTCCTATCTAAAACTTCGAGTTAAAGTTTCGGCAGGCCCTCAATGAAGAGAGCCTGCCGAAAACTATTTTTCCTACTTTTTTACTTTACTGGTCCTGTGAACTTGATAGCGCCGCCTTTAACTTCGAAGCCGTTCATTACGCCACCAGCGACATCACCATAAGCATCGAACTTAATGGTTGCACCAGTTAGTGACTTACCGCTGTATGCCTTAACGCACTTGAGCATTGCTTCACGTGTTGAAACACCCTTTGCAACGCAGCTTAGGAATACGTTTGCAGCATCGATGGACTCAGCAGCGTAAACGCCTGAGGCCTTACCCATCTTCTTCTTGAAATCAGCTTCAAGCTTTGCGCTGATCTCAGAAAGAGGAACTGTTCCTGCTGTTAGACGAACACCTTCGAGAACTGATGCTGGTGCAAGAGTTACGAAGCTTGGGCTTAGAACGCCGTCGCCGCCTGCAAGAATTCCTTTGTATCCGCTATCACGTAGCTGCTTGAAGAACGGTGCAGCCTGTGGGAAATAACCGGTGTAGATAACAACGTTTGCACCTGCAGTCTTGATCTTAGAGATCGTTGCAGACCAGTCAGTTGTCTTGTCAGAAACGCTATCAAATCCAGCTGATTGACCAGCAGGAATTGCAGGCTTCATGTAATCAACTAGACCAACGCCGTAAGCTGATTGATCATCGACTACAAATACCTTAGGTGATGAAACACCGCTTGTAGCTAACTTAAATAGTGATGGACCCTGAACCTTGTCGGTTGGAGGTACACGGTGGAATACAGGAACACCCATTGCGCCACCTTCAGCGGCTGGGTTTGTAATTGACACACGTGTTGCTGATGGAGAAATCATCGGCAATAGAGTCTGCTTGTAGTAAGGAAGTGCAGCAATAGTTGCACCTGAATAAGCAGCTCCAACAAGACCAATGATCTTCTTGTTTGATGCGATTCCTGGAGCAACCTTTGCAGATTGTGCTGGATCGCCCTGGTCATCTGCCTGAACAACCTTTACTTCGTACTTACCTTTGTTCTTCGCGTTAAAGAGTTTGACTGCATAAAGCATGCCAGCCAATTCGTCCTGACCAACTTGAGCTTCTTCGCCGGTTAGTGGACCCTGAAACGCGAGGGTGATTGTCTTAGCTGCTGCATTTGACGCTGGTGCAACTGCAACCAGTGACGCAGCTGCCAGTGCGGCCGCTGCAGCAACCGAAATTAATCCACGCTTTTTCATTTAGTACCTTTCATTCATGATCATGCCCCCTGGGACAGGGAGGGGTGAAGGTTAGCCTTAGGTTCAACAGTCGGGCAACCGGGTTTATCGCTTGGAGAATTACATTCCTGTTACTTTTTGATGAAAAACGCGGCATACCTACTTATTAGGAGCGGCCGAGGGGTCGATTACCGCTTTGGCCACCTCTTTCATCGAAATTCGCCGGTCCATCGCTGCCCGCTGAATCCATGAAAATGCCTCAGGCTCTGAGAGGTTTAGGGCCTTCATCAATATTCCCTTAGCTCTGTCAATTAATTTTCTACTCTCAAGTCTTTCATGAAGATCACTTACCTCAAGTGCTAGAGATTTCATCTGTCTATGACGACTAATTGAGATCTCAATTGCTGGGATTAGATCATTGATTGTAAAAGGTTTAACAACATATGCCATCGCTCCAGCCTCACTTGCTCGCTCTATCAAATCTTTCTGGCTAAATGCGGTCAGCATTAGAACTGGAGAGATTTCAATTATCTGAGTTGCAGCAGAGATTCCATCAAGGATTGGCATCTTCACATCAAGGATTGCTAAATCAGGTTTTAGCTCTTTAGCAAGATCGATTGCTTCTTGGCCATTACTTGCCTGGCCAACTACTTCATATCCCGACTCACTTAGCATTTCAACTAAATCCATACGGATTAAAGTTTCATCCTCAGCAATAAGGATGCGATGGGAACCAGATTTAATATTAATACTCACGTGCCTCGAGTCGGATTTGAACCGACACTATGCGGTGTTTGAGACCGCCCTCTCTACCGTTGGAGTACCGAGGCTAGATTTAATTCAAGAATATTCTAGCGATAGGCAGGAGCAACGCCACTGACAGCATCTCCCACCTTATGAACGCGCATAGCATTGGTGGAACCAGGAATTCCTGGAGGGGAACCAGCAACAATCATGATTAACTCACCAACAGCTACTCTCTTACTTTCAATCAAAATCGTATCTACCTGCTTAACCATCTGATCAGTTGTGGTAACTAATGGGGTTAGAAGTGGTTCAACCCCCCAAGTAAGTGCCATCTGGTTATAAGTAGCAGTATCAGGGGTGAGCGCCAAAATTGGAATTGGCGATCTAAGTCTTGACATTCTTCGCGCTGAATCACCGCTCTTAGTGAATGCAGCCAGAACTTGTGCGCCAATTGTTAGGCCAACCTCGGTTGCAGCCTTTGTTATTGCCCCACCTTTAGTTTTTGGGTTGTGTTGCAGGGCTGGAATTAAATGAAGCGCTTCCTTCTCAGTCTTTTCAATGATTCGAGCCATTGTTGATACTGCCTCAATTGCAAATGCTCCCACGCTAGTCTCACCTGAAAGCATCAAAGCATCAGCGCCATCAAGAACGGCATTAGCACAATCTGTAGCCTCAGCTCTTGTTGGTCGAGAGTTGTTAATCATTGAATCAAGCATCTGAGTTGCAACAATTACTGGCTTTGCATTTTCCCTAGCAAGAGTGATGCATCGCTTCTGTACAAGTGGAATATCTTCAATCGGCATTTCAACTCCGAGATCACCGCGAGCGACCATAATTCCATCAAATGCTAGAACTATCTCCTCAAGATTATCGACCGCTTGAGGTTTTTCAATCTTGGCGATAACAGGAATGCGATGGCCCACTTCATCCATTACTTTGTAAACATCATCGATATCTTTTGCAGATCTTACAAATGATAAAGCAATAAAGTCCGCGCCTGCTTTAAGCCCCCAGCGCAGATCTTCAATATCTTTCTCACTCATAGCAGGAACTGATACTGCAACTCCTGGAAGATTAATTCCCTTGTTATTAGAAACAATTCCTGGCTCAATAACTTTAGTGATTACATCGCTACCTTTAACCTCGATCACCTGAACTGTTACTTTGCCATCATCGATAAGGATTAAGTCTCCAGCCTTGCAATCACCAGGAAGTCCTTTATAGGTAGTTGAGACGCGAGACTTGTCGCCAGCAATATCATCGGTGGTAATGGTAAAAATATCTCCACGCATTAATTCATGAGGGCCGTTTTCAAATCTTCCTAGGCGAATCTTCGGTCCTTGAAGATCAACCATGATTGCCACAGGCTGTTTAACTCGCGCAGCCTCAGCCCTTACTAGATCTAGGCGGTTTTGATGCTCTTCATATCCACCATGGGAGAGATTTAGCCTTGCCACATTCATTCCAGCTCGAATTAGCTCCGAGACTTTTTCAACGCTCTCAACTGCAGGGCCCATGGTGCAGACAATTTTGGCGCGGCGCATGTGCTTACTTTATTGCCTTATTTGGCATAAGAGTAATTAGCAAGGAATTAAACCGTTAGTGGTCGAGCAGTTGGCTCAATCGGCGATGGCAACTGCGTATGTCCCATTAGATCTGCATCTACTGCGGAAGCAGCGCTTCTCCCCTCTGCAATCGCCCAAACAATTAGTGATTGACCACGTCCTGCATCACCGCAGATATAGACCGAGTCAACGTTGGTGCGATATGAATTGTCGCGAGCAATATTTCCGCGAGAATCAAGTTTCAATTCGAGTGCCTTTACTAATTCATTCTTCTCAGGTCCAGTAAAGCCCATGGCTAGTAACACCATATCTGCAGGAAGATCCCTTGAAGTTCCTGGAACTTTTTCAAACTTTCCATCAACATACTTCGTCTCAACAATTTTCAAGGCAGTCAATTGCCCAGCGCTATTGCCAATAAATTCTTCAGTTGAAATTGAATAGAGTCGCTCGCCTGATTCTTCGTGCGCGCTACTTACACGATAAGTCATTGGATAAGTTGGCCATGGCTGTGAGTCAGGGCGCTCATCACTTGGCCTTGGCATAATCTCAATTTGAGTAACACTTGCAGCTCCTTGACGGATTGCAGTTCCTAGACAATCAGCGCCAGTATCGCCACCTCCCAGAATGATTACATTTTTACCCTTGGCATTAATCGGTGGCTCAGAAGGTAATTCATTCAGGGCTTGCTTGTTTCCCCATGGCAGATATTCCATCGCTTGATAAACACCATTAAGTGATCTTCCCGGGATATCGAGTTCACGCCATTGAGTCGCCCCTACAGCTAAAACTATTGCGTCATATTTAGCGCGAAGCTCTGCAGCGCTGATATCAACTCCGACATTAACTCCTGCTCTAAATCTTGTTCCTTCGCGCTGCATCTGGTTTATACGACGATCAAGAATCGCTTTCTCCATTTTGAATTCTGGAATGCCATAGCGGAGTAATCCTCCAACTTTCTCGCCTTTTTCATAGACCACAACAGTATGACCTGCTCTTGTTAATTGCTGGGCTGCAGCAAGACCTGCAGGGCCCGAGCCAATAACTGCAATGGTTTTGCCAGTCATCCGATCTGGTTGAAGCGGCTTCACATTTCCACTTTGAAATCCCTCTTCAATAATTCTTAACTCAACTTGTTTAATAGTCACTGGATCTTGATTAATACCCAGAACGCAAGCTGTTTCGCAGGGAGCAGGGCAGAGTCGTCCAGTAAATTCAGGGAAATTATTAGTTGCGTGGAGGCGATCTAGCGCATCTACCTTTTCATTACGCCAAATCAAGTCATTCCACTCTGGAATTAAATTTCCTAATGGACAGCCCTGATGACAGAAAGGAATTCCACAATCCATACACCTTCCTGCTTGCTTTTGAAGGGATGAGAACTCTTGCTCCTCATAAACCTCACGCCAATCTCTGATTCGAACATCTACTGGGCGGCGTTTTGGAACTTCTCTTCCAGTATTTAGAAAGCCACGGGGATCAGCCATTTAGCGCCTCCATAATTGCATCATCAGATGATTTTCCTTCGCGCTCTGCTCTATCAATAACTGCCAGCACCTTGGCATAATCCCTTGGCATCACAAGTGAGAATCTCTTCAATGCTGCCTGCCAATCGCCAAGTAATTCATGAGCAATTAAAGAACCAGTCTCTGCATAGAAACGAGAGAGTATGGATTTTAGTTTCTCCTCTTGATCTTTAGGGATAGATAAAACATCAACCATCTCGGTATTTACTAGCGATGGGATTAAATCAAGAACAAATGCTCGGCCACCTGACATGCCAGCTGCAAAGTTTCGCCCTGTTTTGCCAAGAATGACCACAGTTCCGCCAGTCATATATTCACAGCCATGATCGCCAACACCTTCAACAACAGCTAGCGCTCCAGAGTTTCTTACACAGAATCTCTCGCCCACTATTCCTCTTACAAATATCTCCCCTTGAGTTGCCCCATATCCAATAACATTTCCAGCAATTACATTTTCATGGGAGGCAAACTTTGCCTTCTCATCAGGGCGCAGAATTACTCGCCCGCCAGATAGCCCCTTTCCAAGATAATCATTGGTATCTCCATAGAGGCGAAGAGTGAGCCCGCGTGGAATAAATGCTCCTAGCGATTGACCTGCAGAGCCATGGAAGGTGATATCAATTGTGTCATCGGCAAGGCCTTGACCGCCATATTTTCTAGTAATTTCAGAGCCCAGCATCGTTCCAACTGTTCGATTACCATTTCTAATTTTCATCTGCAATTTAATTGGAGACTTACTTTCTAAGGCGCTCTGTGAAAGTTTTATTAGCTCATTATCTAGAGCAGCTTCAAGCCCATGATCTTGAGTCGTGGTATTTCTACGCGCAGATCCTGACGCTGACTCTGGCGCAGCAAGAATTGGTGATAAATCAAGTCCACTTGCCTTCCAATGCTCCACTGCAGCAGAAGTTTCTAGACTCTCAACTGCGCCGACTGCTTCGCTAAGACTTCTAAATCCTAGGCTTGCAAGAATCTCTCTTACCTCCTGAGCGATGTATTCAAAGAAAGTTTCAACGAATTCTGGCTTTCCAGTAAAGCGTTTTCTTAGCTCTGGATTTTGAGTTGCAACACCCACTGGGCAGGTATCTAAGTGACAGACTCGCATCATCACGCAGCCTGAAACCACAAGTGGAGCAGTAGCAAAACCAAATTCCTCGGCACCAAGGAGGGCGGCAATAACCACATCTCTTCCTGTCTTCATCTGTCCATCGGTTTGAACCACGATGCGATCTCTTAGCCCATTTAGCATCAGAGTTTGTTGGGTTTCAGCAAGACCTAGCTCCCATGGAGCGCCAGCATGTTTCAGGGAAGTTAGCGGAGATGCTCCAGTTCCACCATCATGGCCAGAGATTAAAACAACATCAGCATGCGCCTTGCTAACTCCTGCTGCAACAGTGCCAACTCCGACTTCAGCCACGAGTTTTACATGGATACGCGCTCTGTTATTTGCATTCTTTAAGTCGTGAATTAGTTGCGCTAAATCTTCGATCGAGTAAATATCATGATGTGGCGGCGGCGAGATTAAGCCAACGCCAGGAGTTGAGTAGCGCACCTTGGCGATCCAGGGATAAATTTTATTTCCAGGCAATTGCCCACCCTCGCCAGGTTTAGCTCCTTGTGCCATTTTTATCTGAATATCATCGGCATTTACTAAATATTCACTTGTTACACCAAATCTTCCTGAAGCAACTTGCTTGATTGCAGATCTTGCTGAATCTCCATTGGCTTGAGGAATGAAACGCTCAGGATCTTCGCCGCCTTCTCCAGTATTTGATTTAGCGCCAATTCGATTCATAGCAATGGCTAGCGTTTCATGGGCTTCTTGTGAGATTGAGCCATAGGACATAGCTCCAGTTGAAAACCTCTTAACAATTTCTGAAACTGACTCAACTTCATCTATAGGTACTGGTTTTCTTAGTCCTTGCTTAAAGGTGAAGAGACCGCGAAGCGTCATCAAAGATTTGGATTGATCATCTACTCGCTTGGTATATCTCTGGAAGATGTCATAGCGCTTTGATCTGGTGGCATGTTGGAGAGCAAAGACAGTCTCTGGATCAAAGAGATGAGGTTCGCCATCTCTGCGCCATTGATACTCCCCACCAATTGGAAGTCGTTTAGATCCTGGAACTTCTCCCCCAGGCGGATAGGCGATGTGATGGCGCGCAATTGTTTCTTGTGCGATTACTTCGAGATCTACTCCACCAAGGCGCGAAGTTGTTCCAACAAAGTATTCGTTAACTAATGCTTGAGACAATCCAATAGCTTCAAAGACTTGCGCTCCGGTGTAGGAGGCAATCGTTGATATTCCCATCTTGGACATAACCTTTAAAACGCCTTTGCCCAATGACTTAATTAAATTCTTCACTGCCTTCTCTGGCGTTATGCCTGTAATAACTCCCGTTAAAACTAAATCCTCAGCACTCTCCATCGCTAGATATGGATTTACCGCAGCAGCTCCGTAGCCAATTAAAAGCGCAACGTGGTGAACTTCTCTTACCTCGCCACTTTCAACAACTAATCCAACTTTAGTTCTTGTTTTCTCGCGAATGAGGTGATGATGCACTGCCGAGGTTAGAAGCAGGGATGGAATCGGTGCGTTCTCTGCATCGCCATCACGATCAGAGAGAACGATAATTCGAGCTCCTTGAGAGATTGCCTCAGAGACTTCAGCTCGAATCTCCTCAATTCTCTCTTGCAAGCCTTGGCCGCCTTTAGAAATTGGGAAGAGGCCGCGAAGTACATAAGTAGATAGCCCTGGATGATTGTTATCAGCATTTACGTTAATTATTTTTGCAAGCTCATCATTATCTATAACTGGAAAGGCCAAAGAAATCTGCCTACAAGATGCTGGGCCTGGATCTAGAAGATTATGTTCTGGTCCAATGGATCCCCCAAGTGAGGTAACTAGCTCTTCCCTAATTGCATCAAGTGGTGGATTTGTTACTTGTGCAAAGAGCTGCGAGAAGTAATCAAACAAGAGTCGCGGCTTAGCAGAGAGAGCTGCAATCGGAGTATCAGTTCCCATAGATCCGATTGGTTCAATTCCACTTTTTGCCATCGGAGTTACAATCATTCTTAACTCTTCTTCGGTATAACCAAATGCGCGCTGTCTTCTTAAAACAGATGAGTGTGGATAAATGATGTGCTCTCGAGCTGGTAAATCAGAGAGGCGCACAATTCCGGCATGGAGCCATTCACCATAAGGAGCGTTATTTGCAAGGCTCTGCTTAATCTCTTCATCCTCGATTATGCGACCAGATTGGATATCAACAAGGAACATACGACCTGGTTGAAGTCTTCCCTTGCGAATAACTTTTTCTTGCGGAATATCTAACACGCCTACTTCACTTGCCAGCACCACCAAACCATCATCTGTGACCCAGTAGCGAGATGGACGTAATCCATTTCGATCCAATACTGCGCCAATCTGCTTTCCATCTGTGAAGGTGACGCAAGCTGGGCCATCCCATGGCTCCATTAAAGATGCATGGAAACGATAGAAGTCTTTTAACTTCTCAGGCATTGTTTCGTGATTTTCCCAAGCCTCTGGAATCATCATAAGAATGGAATGTGCAAGGCTGCGCCCGCCCAGATAAAGAAGCTCTAACACTTCATCAAAGGATGCCGAATCACTTCCAGATGGATCAACTATTGGAAATAGTCGAGAGATATCGCCAGGGATCAGATCACTTTCAAGGAGTGCTTCACGGGCTGCCATCCAATTGCGATTTCCTCTAACCGTATTTATCTCACCATTATGAGCGATGAATCGATAGGGATGGGCAAGCGGCCAAGATGGAAAAGTGTTGGTAGAAAATCTCGAGTGAACTAGAGCAAGAGGTGATACTAAACGAAGATCTGAGAGATCTGGAAAGAATTCCTCTAATTGCCCTGTAGTGAGCATTCCTTTATAAACAATCGTCCTACTAGAGAGCGAAGTAAAGTAAATTGAGAGTTCATGCTCAACTCTCTTTCTAAAGCAGAATGCTCTTCGATCTAAATCTAAGTCACTAACTCCATCCTGGGATGAAACAAATATCTGCTCAAATTCAGGCATTACCGATAAAGCTGTAGCTCCCAGAGAAGTTGAGTTAATTGGCAGCTGGCGCCAACCAATAACTTTAGATTCTCCTCGCTTGCAATCTGCTCAATCCTTGATTTACTTGCAAAATTCTTCGGAAGGAAAACAACTCCAGCTGCATAGCTAAGTGGTGCTGGCAACTCAAAAGGCAGAACTGCGCGGAAGAATTGATCAGGAATACAAATTAGAATTCCGGCGCCATCACCACTATTAACTTCAGCTCCTGAAGCGCCGCGATGTTCTAAGTTTCTTAAAGCAACTAAACCTTTTGCAATGATTTCATGAGTTGCAACTTTGTTGAGGGTAGCTACCATCGCAACACCGCAAGCATCATGCTCGTTGGCAGGATCATAGAGACCTACTGCCTTCGGTAGAGATGAGAAGACCACTTATCGCTCCCATAAAAGATAGACTGCTTCGAATTTTTTCTTAGTTTGCTTTCGAAGTTACTGGGACAACGACGGCCCTTAGAGGAGTATTAATCTATCAAGAAGTAGCTTTTTTGGCGCGTGCTAGAGCCCAGAGATGTGGGCAATCTGACCTACAGATGCCGTAATAGCCATTCCAAGAGCGCCACCAAGCAGGATTCGAAGGGTTGGTCGCCATATCTTTGACCCGGAAGTCTTTGCGCTAATTACTCCGGCAATTAGTAGACCAAAGAATGTAATTGCGACAATTGAAACAGCTTTCCCGCCAAGACTTGGGGCAAGAGCTCCAATAAGAGGAATAGCTCCTCCGAGTGTGAAGCTAAGAGCAGAGGCAATTGCTGCCTGCATTGGACGAGCCTTAGTTAATTCATATTGGCCCAACTCATCTCGCAGATGAGCACCCAGTGCGTCATGGGCATGAAGTTCTTGAGCCACTTTCTCCGCTGTTGCTCTAGATAGACCTCTAGATTGATAAATTTGAGTTAATTCTTCTAACTCTCCCACTGGATCAATTCGATGGTGCTCTAGCTCCAAGATTCGATCCGATTCTTCAATATCGTTCTGAGATCTAACCGAGACATATTCGCCAACAGCCATTGACATCGCTCCAGCTGCAATTCCTGCTAGACCAACAGTTACTACAAAGTCATTTTGTTGTGCCGAAACAATTCCAATCATTAATGCTGCAGTTGAAACTAACCCATCATTAACACCTAATACGGCAGCTCTTAACCATCCTGATCTATGAGTGCGATGCTCAGAATTTCTTATCTCTAAATCAGATTGGCTCACGAGGTTACTTTACACTCGATTCTTTCGGTAATTGATTCTGACGCAAATAGACAAGAGAGGCAAAGAGTAGAACGCCGCTGGTCCAAACATTGAGCCTGACGCCAAAAATTAGATTTGCTTCATCGATTCTAATCGTTTCAATCAGAGCTCTCCCTAGGCAATAAAGGGCGACGTAGAGGGCAAAAATTGAACCCGGAGCAAACCTCTTCCTTGATCCCACTTTGATCAAAATTAGAGCTGCGATAAAGCACCAGATCGATTCATATAAAAATACCGGATGAAATGTTTCAACGCTTGAATATCCAATCGGGCGATACGAGGCTGGAATTTCAAGGGCCCATGGAGCATTTAGCTCTCGTCCAAAGAGTTCTTTATTAAACCAATTTCCCCAACGTCCAATGCCTTGAGCAATCAATAACCCCGGAGCAAGCGCATCAGCAAAGCTTGCAAAGGAAACATCTCCTCGAGATTTATTCCTGCGATATCCAATATATGCGCCAAGAAGTCCAAGGGAAATTGCTCCCCAGATTCCAAGTCCACCTTGCCAGATGTAGAGCGCACTTAATGGATCACCATTTGTTCCGAAATATGCCTGCGGTGAAGAAATTACGTGATAGAGGCGACCACCAATAATCCCAAATGGAACTGCATAGATTGCAACATCACTAACTACCCCTGCTCTGCCACCAAGTGCAACGTATCTCCGATTTCCAATAAAAACCGCAGCAATAATTCCTGTAATTATGCTTAAGGCATAGAAGTGAAAAGTTAGTGGACCAATCTCTATTTGAGATTGAGTTGGAGAAGGGATAGCAGCAAAGATCACTGCTTAGCTGCTTCGACCGCCGCCTTAAACTCCTCTAATCTAAATTCAGAGGTGGTGCGATTCCACGGCTTGCCGTTGATAAATACAGTGGGAGTTCCTTCGACGCCATTTTTCTTCATGGAAGATGCAACGTTTTTGACTACATCACCTGATTCATTGTTATTGACGCAGTTAGCAAAGCTCTCACTAGTGATTCCAAGGCGCGTGCCAATTTCAACTAGATTCTTGTTAGAAAATAGCCCACTGTTTTCTCCACCTTGGATATCAAAGAGTGCTCTGTGATACTCAATAAATCTTCCTTCAGGTACTGCGCAATTTGCAGCATTGGAGGCGCGAACTGACTCTTGCCCTAGAAATGATGCCATGTGGTAGGTAACTTCTGCTTGCTTCTCTCTAATTAAAGTCTCTAAGTAGTCACCCATCGCATCTTCAAAGAACTTGCAATATGGGCATTGAAAATCTTCCCAGACATCAATTTTTAGTGGGCTATCGGCGTTGAAGACCACACCATAATCTGCCTCTGGAGAAATCGTTGGAGTTAGAGGCTCACCATTGTTAGCACTTGAGATGCTCTCAATCGATGCAGGAAGTGCAACGCTAGAACCAGATCTCTTATCCAAAACAGTGAAGATAACTCCAGATAAGACAACAAGTGCAATCATGCCAATCACGATATTTCTAGTGACAGTATCTCCAGATTTAGCAGAGTTACTTACTTTTCTTTGGCGCGGTTCTTTTGGCACTATTCCTACTCCTTTAGATTTTCCTAACTAGGTATGGCTATAAGTCTAAACCAAGTTCTAGAAACTAGCCGACTCGGCCCTGTCTGACCCCATCAGACAACTCGCGGGCTAGCAAGGTAACGTTTTTGCATGCCTGGGTGAAATCAGGAGCCTGTAGTACTAACTTAATAAATGCTGAGCCCACAATGACCCCATCGGCAAACTTTGCAACTTCTGCAGCCTGCTCTGCAGTTGAAACTCCAAGGCCCACCGCGATTGGAAGATTTGTAACCTTGCGAAGTCTTGCAACTAATTCACTGGCACTATCTGAGAGAGAATTTCTTGCTCCAGTTACTCCCATAAGACTTGCTGCATAAATAAATCCAGAGCACTTATCTGCAACTTTAGCTAATCTTGAATCATCTGTGCTGGGAGCAACAACATAAACGCGATGCAAGTCATTTCTCTCAGTCTCATCAATCCAATTACCTGACTCTTCAATAGTTAGATCTGGCGTTATGACTCCAACTCCCCCCGCACTAGAAAGAGCATTTGTGAATTCCTTAACACCAAATCGCTCAATGGGATTCCAATAAGACATAACTAAAGATGGAACACTCACGCCAGAAACCACTTCCAAAACTTCTTTAGCACCAGTTTTATTTCTTAGAGCAATCTCAGCAGCTTCTTGAATTATCGCTCCATCCATAACTGGATCGCTATATGCAAAACCCACTTCGATGATATCCACTCCACCAGCAATTAGCGCCCTTATTAATTCTTTGGATCCTTCAAGGGTTGGAAAGCCCGCTGGCATATAACCGATAAGGGCTGCTCTATTTTCGCTCTTAGCTCGTGCAAAGACTTGCGCCAAACTCTCTTTACTCATTGATTGCAATATTCCTAGAGTGGAATTCCAAAGTACTGCGCAGCTGTTTGAACATCTTTATCGCCGCGCCCTGAGAGATTAATTAGAAGGATTGCGCCATTTCCCAGTTCATTTCCTACTTGAAGCGCTCCAGCTAGTGCGTGCGCAGTCTCAATTGCAGGAATTATTCCCTCACTCTTTGAAAGGAGTGAAAAGGCATGCATCGCCTGATCATCGGTAATTGCTCGATATTCAGCTCGTCCAATGTCATGCAAGTAGGCATGCTCTGGGCCTACTCCTGGATAATCAAGGCCAGCAGAGATTGAATGAGACTCGATGGTTTGCCCATCACTATCTTGAAGTAGATAAGACCTGGTGCCATGAAGAACTCCAGGTGTCCCACCCACAATAGTTGCAGCGTGTTTACCACTTTCAACTCCGGCACCACCAGCTTCTAACCCAATCAATCGCACTCCCGAATCATCAATAAAGGGATGGAATATTCCTATTGCATTAGATCCTCCGCCAACACAAGCTAAAACTGCATCTGGAAGCCTTCCGGTCATCTCTAATACTTGCTGCCTTGCTTCAATTCCAATTATGCGATGAAAATCTCTCACCATAGTTGGGAAAGGATGTGGGCCAGCAACAGTTCCTAATAGGTAGTGAGTAGTTGAAACATTGGTAACCCAATCACGCATCGCTTCATTAATAGCATCTTTTAGAGTTCTAGAGCCAGTTGTCACTGGAATTACTGTTGCGCCAAGTAACTTCATTCTGGCAACGTTTAGAGATTGGCGTTTTGTATCTTCCTCGCCCATATAAACCACACACTCAAGACCAAGTAGGGCTGCTGCAGTTGCTGAAGCAACACCATGTTGGCCCGCTCCAGTTTCAGCGATTATTCGCTTCTTACCCATTCGTTTGGTGAGAAGTGCTTGACCAAGAACATTATTAATCTTATGGCTCCCAGTGTGATTCAAATCTTCACGCTTTAAAAGAATCCTTGCATTTCCAGCATGTTCAGCAAATCTCTTAGCCTCAGTAATTATTGATGGCCGACCGGTATAGCTCTTATGCAAATGGTTTAGTTCTCTTTGAAATTCAGGATCTTTAGAAGCCGAGTTATGAGCTGCCTCTAATTCATCGAGGGCGCCAATTAGAGCCTCTGGAACAAAGCGCCCACCATAAGGGCCAAAGTGGCCAACAACTTCAACGCGCTCCATACCCTTTAGTCTACTTTCCTTCTAGAGTTTGCAACATTTAAGAATTCACGAACGCTATCGGCAGGATTTTCTGATTTAACTAGAGCCTCTCCTACCAAGATCGCATCTGCTCCAGCAATCAAAGCACTTTGCCCATCACTTGGCTCAGACATACCTGACTCAGCAATACGAACGATTCCGGATGGAATCAGAGGTAGTAGTTTTGCGAAGTTACTCTGATCAATCTCTAAAGTCTTTAGATTTCGTGCATTTACTCCAATTATTTTTGGACCTATAGCAAGTGCCCGCTCAAGCTCTTCTTGATTGTGAATCTCAATTAACGCCTCCATGCCGAGACTTTTTACTAATTGATAGAGCTGTTTTAATTCATCATCACCTAGCGCTGCAACAATTAGAAGAATCAGATCTGCACCATAGGCCCTTGATTCTTTGACTAGATACTCATTGACTATAAAGTCTTTTCGTAGAAGTGGAATTGTGACTTCGCCTCTAACTTTCTCAAAATCCTCAAGCGAACCACCAAAGCGTCTCTGCTCAGTTAAGACGCTAATAACTGCTGCTCCACCCTGTTGATATTGTCTTGCAAGTTTTTCTGGAGAAGGTATTTCGGCAAGGGACCCTTTACTAGGGCTTGATCGCTTAACTTCTGCAATGATTGAAAATTTCTCTCTGTTAAGAGCCGCCAAAACATCAAGGGGCTTAGCAGCTAATGCCATTTTCTCCTCTAGCTCAGAGTTAGATAGTTGGCGCTTAGCTTGATCTTCTAAAACACCAGCGATTATTGAATTAAGAACGCTCATTTCAGCTAGTCCTTTTCTCCAAGTGGTTCTAGTGAGTTTGCCGCTTCAATTGCGCCAAGCACTGCCGCGGCTTTATTGAGGCACTCCTCATATTCACTAACTGGGTTTGAATCTGCCACTACTCCAGCTCCTGCTTGCACATATGCTTTCTTATCTTTTATCACTGCAGTTCTGATAGCAATACAAGTGTCAAGATTTCCAGTGAAATCTATATATCCAATTGCGCCACCGTAGATTCCTCGTCTTGATGGTTCTAACTCTTCAATTATCTCCATCGCTCTGGGCTTAGGTGCTCCTGAGAGAGTGCCTGCAGGAAATACTGCATACAAAGCCTCCACAGGTGACTTAGCGCTATCTAGCTCGCCAATAACAGTTGAGACAATATGCATGACATGTGAATATCTCTCAATTTGCATAAACTCAACAACATTTACGCTGCCAGGTGCGCAAACTCTTCCCAAATCATTTCTTCCAAGATCTACCAGCATTAGATGCTCAGCGCGCTCTTTAGGATCTGCCAAAAGCTCCTCGCCTAGCCTTAAGTCTTCTTCTTGATTTGTTGAACGTTTTCGAGTTCCGGCAATGGGATGAACCATTACTTCACTGCCAGTTACTTTAACCAACGCCTCTGGACTCGAGCCAACAACACTTAACCCATCTGCAAATCTGAAGTGATACATATATGGGCTGGGATTGTGGAGCCTCAGCATTCGGTATGCATCAAGTGAGGATGCTTGGCAATCCATCGTAAATCTCTGAGATAAAACAACTTGGAATGCCTCGCCAGATCTAATCTGTTCTTTGATGCTTTCCACGTTAAGACAGAATTGATCTTTAGTGAAATTAGCAGTAAAGCTTGGCGCTGACTTCTTTGCTATCTTAGAAATATTGCTATCTATCTTATTCAGAAGCGCCTCCTGCATTTGATCTAATCGATTTATAGCCGATTGATATGCAAGATCTACCCGTTCATCGGATCCATCCCAATTAATAGCATTAGCTATCAGAATCACAGCTCCTTGAAGATGATCATAAACAGCTAAATCTGTAGTCAACATAAATGCAATCTCTGGGAGCTTTAATTCATCAATTCCTAAATTTGGAAGTTTCTCTAGCCTTCGCACCGCGTCATAGCCCATATAGCCGACTAAGCCACCTGTTAATGGTGGGAGATTTTCTATCTTTGGCGATCGAAGATGTTTAGAGGCAATCATTAGAGCTTCTAGGGGATCGATTCCATTTGGCGCACCTGCTGGCATACTTCCAAGCCAATGAGCAACTCCGTTTTTCTCCGTGAGGGTTGCTTCACTTCGAACGCCGATAAAAGAGTATCTAGACCATGCTCCACCATGCTCTGCTGACTCTAAGAGAAATGTGTTTTCTCGATTTTGAGCTAACTTTGAATATAGAGTCAGTGGAGTTTCATTATCTGCAAGCAGTACTTGCGAAACAGGAATTACATTATATTCCTTCGCATAGGAGCGAAACTGTTCAAGGTTCATTCGCTCCATTTATTTACCTTCTGCATTTTTGACTGCTTCAATTTGAGTCAGTCTCACAGCATTCATTTTGCTGCTACTTCTAGGGCTTGTCCAATAGTGAAGTTCTGGGCATACAAAGCCTTGCCGATAATTGCCCCTTCTACCCCTATTGCTATCAGCTCTCGGAGAGATTGAATGTCGCTTAACTGCGAAATTCCTCCAGATGCAATTACTGGTCTATCTGTTTCTGCACAAACTGATTTGATCAGATCAAGGTTTGGCCCCTCAAGCGTTCCATCCCTACTCACATCAGTTAATACATATCTAGAACTACCATAGCCATCTAATTGCTTTAGAACATCAAATAAGTCGCCGACCTCTTGACTGTCCCCTCTCGCCGCCAGAGTTCTTCCTGTTACATCGAGTCCTACGGCAACTTTTTCGCCAAACCGTTTGATTACAGATTCACACCATGACAAATCCAGAAGCGCTGAAGTAGAGAGATTAACTCGGTGGCATCCCGTCGCAAGTGCGCGTTCCAAAGACTCTGATCTCGAATTCCACCTGATAACTGGACCTTTACATCTAATTTTCCAACAACTTCTACTAAAAGATCATAATTGGAGCCAGTGCGAAAAGCTGCATCTAAATCAACTAAGTGAATCCACTCTGCACCAGCACTTTGAAATTCAAGTGCTACATCTAGGGCAGATCCATGCATACTATGCTGACTCAAATCACCTTGAATAAGTCGGACTGCCTCGCCGGCACGAATATCAAGGGCAGGTAGTAACTCCAATTTTTCCATTCGCACTATTCTAAGTGCCCTGCCTCTAATCTTGCAGAGAGTTATCTCTGCTTAAACTAAACAGTCTGGGCCAAGAATTGACTTGAGATCTGCGCTCAAGCTTGGTGAGGCAGTAATTTTCAAGCCATCATCGAGCTTAAGAATTGTGTTTTTTGCGCCGCCTTCAATTTTTAGATGAACTTCTCTAGTTCCAGGATGGGAGCGCAATATCTCCTTCATTCGATCTACAACAGGAGGTGTGCATCGCTCGGCTTCAAGTTTAATTACAAAGGGACCTATTGGTGCTTGGTTTATGTCGGCAAGATTTAGCTCAAGAGCCGTAATCTGCGCTGTCTCCTCACGTTTATCAATTCTTCCACGAATAATTACGATTCGATCTTCAATCAAATTTAGAGCATGGGTTTGATAGGTAGATGAGAAGAAGCGCACATCGATAGCGCCTTCAAGATCTTCAACTGTGACAATTGCCCAAGATTGTCCTTGCCGACTAACTTTTCGTTGAACCGCTGTGATTAGACCTGCAATAGTGATTATCTGATCGTGAACAACTCCTTCATCTAAAATCTGACTAATTGTTGTATCCGTTGCGCTCCTTAAAACATGCTCCACTCCAAGAAGTGGATGATCTGAAACATATAGACCCAGCATTTCTCTCTCATAGGAAAGTAGCAGCGCCTTATCCCACTCCTGATCACTAACTTCTAGCGCCAGAGTTGAAATGCCATTTGCGCTCACTTCATTTGCCCCGCCAAATAAATCAAATTGACCAATAGCCTGGGCGCGCTTTTCTTCCATCACAGAATCAATTGCTTCTAGATAAATACTCATTAGCCCCTTGCGCGAATGCCCCAGTGAATCAAAGGCCCCGGCTTTAATTAATGACTCTATAGTTTTTTTATTACAGACCGTTCCATCGACTTTAGCTAGAAAATCGCTAAAGGAGGTGTAGTTACCCTTCTCGTTGCGATTCTTTACTATCGATGCCACAACATTTTCCCCAATATTTCTAATGGCAGTTAGGCCAAACCTAATGTCGCTACCACCTGGGGTGTACTCAGCATTTGAGAAATTCACATCAGGAGGCAGAACTTTAATTCCCATTCGGCGAGATTCATTTAAGTAAAGCGCAGACTTATCTTTATCATCTCTAACGCTGGTAAGAAGAGCTGCCATATATTCAGTTGGATAATTCGCCTTTAGGTAAGCGGTCCAAAATGATAGGACGCCATAGCCTGCGCTATGTGCTCGGTTAAAGGCGTAATCTGAGAATGGAATCAGTGTCTTCCAAAGCTCTTCGATAGCAATACTTGAAAATCCATTATTACGCATACCCTCTTCAAAGTGAACATACTCTTTATCCAGAATCTCTTTATTCTTCTTACCCATAGCTTTACGTAGTAGATCTGCTCGTCCTAGAGAAAAACCAGCAAGCTTTTGTGCAATTGCCATAACTTGTTCTTGATAAACAATAAGTCCATAGGTATCTGCCAAAATCTCATCAAGTGCCGCACTTAACTCAGGATGAATTGGCTCAATTCTCTTACGTTTATTCTTGCGATCTGCGTAATCATTATGGGCATTAACTCCCATAGGTCCGGGGCGATATAGCGCAATAACAGCTGAAATGTCTTCAAATGAATCTGGCGCCATTGATCTAAGCAGGGCTCGAATCGGAGCGCTATCTAATTGAAATACCCCTAGAGTCTCACCTCTTGAAAGTAATTCAAAGGTTTTCTTATCTGACAACTCTAAGGATTCTAGAACAATTGTTTTTGCCTGATTGTTCTTAATATTTTCTAGGCAGTCATCAAGAACTGAGAGATTTCGAAGTCCGAGAAAGTCCATTTTTAACAGCCCTGTTGCTTCGCAGGCGCCCATATCAAACTGAGTGATAATCGAGCCATCCACATCTCTTTTGTGAATTGGAATCACATCAATCAAAGGTTCTCTACTAAGAATTACTCCTGCAGCATGAACTGACCACTGTCGCTTCAGGCCTTCAAGCCCTCTTGCCATATCTACAATAGTTTTAGAGTCAGAGTCGCTCTCATATATATTTCTAAATTCTTGTGCCTCGCCGTAGCGCTCATCGTCCTTATCAAAAACGCCTTGAAATGAAACATCTTTTCCCATAATTGGCGGTGGTAGCGCCTTGGTTAAGCGCTCACCTAGAGCGTAGGGATAACCTAAAACTCGGGCAGCATCTTTTATCGCAGCTTTAGATTTAATAGTTGAGTAAGTAATGATTTGGGCCACTCGATCATCACCATATTTATTGGTGGCATACCTGATCATCTCGGAGCGCCTACGCTCATCAAAGTCCAAGTCGATATCAGGCATGGAGATACGGTCTGGATTAAGAAAACGCTCAAAGAGCAATCCGTGCTTGATTGGATCAAGGCCGGTAATTCCTAAAGCATATGAAACTAAAGATCCTGCAGCCGATCCTCTTCCCGGCCCAACACGAATACCCTCTCTCTTTGCGTGAGCTACAAGATCTGCAACAACTAAGAAGTAACCTGCAAATCCCATTTTGGTCATCACATCTAATTCAAAGTGAAGTCTGGCCTGATATTGCGGAGCAATCTCATCCATACTCTTTGCTCCAAATTTTTCCAATAATCCAGCTTCTGCCTCTTTGACTAACCAGGAGTTCTCACTCTCACCTTTTGGTACTGCAAATTGTGGGAGCAAATTCTCATTTTCACGCATCTTTATATTGCATCTTTCAGCAATTGCAAGGGTGTTATCACAGGCAATTTCAAGATCTTTAAAGATACGACGCATCGTTGCTGCATCTTTTAGGTAATACTCTTTACCTTCAAATCTAAATCTCTTTGGATCTGCCAGAGTTGTGCCGGATTGGATACAGAGAAGAGCCTCATGATGTTTTGCATCATCTGCATATGTGTAGTGAAGATCGTTTGTTGCAACAAGTGGAAGCCCTAACTCTTTTGCGAGCTTTAGCAAATCATCTTTAACGCGTCTTTCAATTTCAATGTCGTGATCCATAATTTCAACAAAGTAATTATCTGCTCCGAAAATATCGCGGTAATTTGCTGCCGCTGCCCGGGCTTCGTTGTAGGCCCCCATTCTGATACGAGTTTGAATCTCACCTGCCGCACATCCCGTTGTTGCAATAATTCCTTGGCTATATTGCGAGAGCAACTCGCGATCCATTCTTGGTTTGTAGTAAAAACCTTCTAGCGATGCAAGGGATGAAAGACGAAATAAATTAGCAAGGCCAACATTATTTTCAGCCAAGAGCGTCATATGGGTATATGCCCCGCCTGCTGAGACATCATCTTCCCCGCCCTCAGCCCATTTAACTCGCTTCTTATCAAACCTAGATTCCGGAGCTACATAAGCCTCTATTCCAATGATGGGTTTAACTCCAGCGTTATTCATTGTTTTATAGAAATCAAATGCGCCGAATACATTTCCATGATCGGTCATTGCAATTGCGCCATCACCAGAGCGAGCGACTTCCTCGGCTAATTTTTCAATGCGAGCAGCTCCATCGAGCATCGAATACTCAGTATGGACATGTAGATGGACAAAACCTTGGCTCACGGTCGGGCAGATTACTCTCTTGCACTCACTTGACGGCGAGCAACGCAAGGGCGCGCGTTAGGTCCTCAGGCAGTGGGGCATTTAGGGTGATTCGCTTATCACTAGATGGTTGATTAAAAGATAGCTCCAGCGCATGTAGCCAAGGTCTCTTTAACTCCAGACGTGCGGCAAGGACTGGGTCCCCACCGTAAGCAAGATCGCCAACTAGCGGATGGCGCAGGGCATTGAAGTGAACTCTTATCTGATGCGTTCTTCCCGTTTCTAAAACTACCTTCAAAAGAGATGCTCCTTGGTAGTACTCAATTAATTCATAGTGAGTAATGCTGGCCTTGCCATCTGCAACAACAGCAAAACGATAATCCTCTCTTGGATGGCGCCCGATAGGAGCATCAATACTTCCCTCAGCTGGATCAATATGTCCTTGAATGAGGGTGCGATAAACCTTTTCGATACTTCGATTTCTAAATTGATTCTTCATAGAAATATAGGAACGCTCATGCTTTGCTAACAGCATTAGTCCAGAAGTTCCAGCATCAAGCCTTTGCACAATTCCCTGTCGCTCTTGTGGTCCAGTTGTTGAGATTCGATAACCTCTTGCAAGAAGCGCACCAACAACAGTTGGGCCCATCCAGCCTGGACTTGCATGCGCAGCGCAACCCACTGGTTTATTAACTACAACGACATCATCATCGTCATAAATAATTTCAAGGGTATCTATCGGCGTCTCTTTCAACTCCAGAGGATCATAAATAGCTGGCATTAACACCGTTAAGCGATCTCCTGCGCTTACCCGATCTGACTTTGATAGCGGTTTCTTTCCCTGCAGCACATCACCGGCATTAAGTAGATCAGCCACCACACTTCTTGATAGCTCTAGAACTTTTGCTAAAGCTGTATCAACTCTCTGACCATCTTGATCTTGATCAATCTGAATCGCTCTCTTCTCGCGCTCCATTAGATGACCTTCTTATATGGTTCAATATTTCTAATAGCTAAAAGGCTCATAAAGAGAGCTGAAGTAACAATTGCTGAATCAGCTATGTTAAATACTGGCCAATTAGGTAGCTCGATCCAATCAATAACCTCACCTCGCCATGGCCCAGGAGGTCTAAAGGCTCGATCCATCAAGTTTCCAAGAACTCCTCCAAGCAATAGACCCAGAGCAATCGCCCAGGATCCATTCGTTACTTTTCTAATGAAATAAAGGATAAAGGCGGCGACACAAAGTTTTAGAGAGCTCAAAATTAAGGTGGCATCTCCAATTAAATTAAAAGCAGCACCTGGGTTTGTGGCAAAAGTTAATTGCAGAAAGTCTCCTATGACCTTAACCGGTTCGCGGTATTGCAGATATGAAATGGCCCAGTTTTTAGTAATTAAATCCAGAGCAAATATTGATACGGTAAATATTACAAAGAGTCGTCGCGCGCGATTAGCACCCGACGACCTTATCGGCGCTCTTCCTTCTGTTTGCATAACATGCAAAGAGTGGCGCGAGGGAAAACTTGGAGACGGGCTTTTCCAATCGCGCTTCCACAATCCTCGCAGCGCCCATAAGTTTTAGTCTCAATTCGCTCTAACGCTCTCTCGGTCTGTAAAACCATATCTCTTGCGTTATAGACCAGTGAGATTTCATGTTCGCGTTCAAATGTTTTGGCGCCAGCATCAGCTTGATCATCGCCTGCCCCAACACCGGAGGCTTCAATTAGATCATCCATCTCACTTTCAATGGTTTCAAGTTCTTTCTTTAATCTAATTAAATCTTTTGAAAGTTCAGATTTGATTGCTTTCATTTCAGCTGCGCTCCAAGACTCCTCGCCATCTAGAACAAAGGGTGATGGCGCTGCCTTAACTGGCTTTAGCGCAGGAGCTTTCTTGCCTGGCTTTGGAGTTCTAATTGGCGGCGGCATCACTAAACGTTTTTCTGGAACAACTACAAGATCACTTGCTTCGATCTCTGGTTTATAAACTGAAATAGTTGTCGCTCCACCTTTTGCAGTACTACTGGTGAGCGCGGTCTTATGAGCGCCCTTCATAATCTGGGCGGGGGCCTTCTTTAATGGAGCTTTTTTAGCAAGAGTTGGGCGAACTGGTGCTTTCTTTACTGGCACTTTTTTTGCTGGAGCTTTTTTGGCTGTAACTTTTTTTACAGGAGCTTTTTTAGCCTTTGGCTTAACGCTCTTGGCCTTAGGTTTTGCCTTTGCTGGGCTAGATTTCTTCTTAAACTTTGCAACCGCTGAGCGGACTTTCTTTTTTAATGCCACAACGGCGAAGGCTAAAGGTTTATTGATTTAAATGCCACTCGCCCCGCTATAGGCTAGAATGAGCGCGCTTACATCAGTTATCGCGATGACCAGGCAATCACCTGTGAGCGAGTTGGAAGAAATGAGTCGAGAGCTCATCTAGAACCAGCAGTAAGTTTTTTAAAAGCGGCAGCAAAAAAGCTGCAAGGCGGGTGGTACCGCGGTCGCAAGATCGCCCCTCCAAGAGATCGAAGAGCGTTTTATTCGAATTTCGAGGGGGTTTTTAGTGTCAAGTAATTCGCCTTATCTAGCGCTATCTGCCTCGATTGATCTTCCAAAAGTTGAACATGAGATTTTAGATTTCTGGCAAACCCAAGACATTTTTCACAGCAGCGTCAGAATGCGTCAAGGTGGTCCAAGTTGGACTTTTTATGAAGGACCGCCAACTGCAAATGGTCTGCCAGGAACTCACCATATTGAAGCAAGAGTCTTTAAGGATGTATTTCCTCGCTTTCAGACGATGAAGGGCAAGTATGTAATCCGCAAAGCAGGTTGGGATTGCCATGGTCTTCCAGTAGAGATTGCAGTTGAGAAGGAACTGGGATTTTCTGGAAAAGGTGATATCGAAAAATTTGGAATAGCTGCCTTTAATGAAAAGTGTCGTCAATCGGTGCAGCGACATGTTGGCGCATTTACTGAGATGACTGAGCGAATGGGTTTCTGGGTTGATTTTGATCAGGCCTATTGGACTATGTCTAATGAATATATTGAAAGTGTCTGGTGGTCACTTGCTCAGATTCATAGCAAAGGTTTACTGGTTCAGGACTATCGCGTAGCGCCGTATTGCCCTAGATGTGGCACTGGCCTATCGGATCATGAGCTGGCCCAAGGCTATGAAAGCGTTACTGATCCGAGTGTGTATCTGCGTTTTCCAATTATTGATGGTGAATTAAAGAATCTCGGTGCATCGCTATTAGTTTGGACTACAACACCCTGGACCTTGGTATCAAATACTGCAATTGCAGTCAACCCCGATGTTGATTACTTGGTAGTTAGAACTAAGGCTGATCCTGAAAAAGAAGTTATCTCTGAAGTATTGGTGGTTGCAAAGAACCTAGTTGAGATTTTAGGTAGCAGTTATGAAATTCTTCGAGAATTAAAGGGAAGCCAACTTGAGAAAGTTAAATATCAACCGCCCTTTAATTATGTCGATATTCCTGATGCGCACTATGTGGTTCTGGCAGATTATGTAACCACCGAAGATGGAACTGGATTAGTCCATCAAGCCCCAGCCTTTGGCGCAGATGACTTACAAACCTGCCGCAAATATGGCCTGCCGGTTGTAAATCCCATCGCACCAAATGGCGAATTTGAATCAGGAATCGCAACTGTTGGAGGAATGTTTTTTAAGCAGGCAGATAAGATCCTAATTAAAGAGCTGAAGAAATCTGGATCACTTTATAAGCACCAGCAATATGAACACTCCTATCCGCATTGCTGGAGATGCCACACTCCCCTTATCTATTACGCGCAACCTTCTTGGTATATCAGAACTACCAAGATCAAGGATGCTTTACTTCGAGAGAATGCCTCAACTGATTGGCATCCTGAGACAATTAAAAATGGTCGCTATGGTGATTGGCTCAATAACAATATCGATTGGGCTCTCTCGCGAAATCGCTATTGGGGCACTCCCCTTCCAATCTGGAGATGCGAGAATAAACATGAGGAAGCTTTTGCTTCGAAAGCTCAATTGCAGGGCCGTTATGGAAAAGATTTAACAGATCTTGAACTCCATCGTCCATTTGTTGATGAGATTGTATTTAACTGTCTTACTTGCTCATCGCAGATGGTGAGAACCCCAGAAGTTATTGATTGCTGGTATGACTCAGGTGCTATGCCCTTTGCGCAGTGGGGATATCCTCATAAGCAAGGCTCAGAAGAAAAATTCAAAGAGGCCTACCCTGCTGATTTTATCTGCGAGGCAATTGATCAAACCCGCGGTTGGTTCTATACCTTGATGGCAATTGGAACTTTGGTATTTGATAAATCTTCATATAAAACGGTGCTCTGCCTTGGCCACATCTTGGATAAAGATGGACGCAAGATGAGTAAGCATCTAGGAAATGTATTAGAGCCAATGGCTCTTATGGATAAACATGGAGCAGATGCAGTTCGTTGGTACATGCTCGCCGCTGGCTCTCCCTGGAGCGCCAGACGAGTTGGCCATGATGCAATCTCTGAAGTTGTCAGAAAAACGCTACTTACCTATTGGAACACAGTCTCCTTTTTAACGCTCTATGCCTCAGCTGCTAATTACTCACCAACACCTATTACCAAGGCCAGCAATCTTTCAACCATGGATCGTTGGATTTTAAGTGAACTAAATCAATTGATTGCAACGGTAGATCAAGCTCTAAGTGACTTTGATTCGCAGTTAGCGGGATCTGCCATTGCCACATTTATCGATGACTTATCAAATTGGTATGTAAGAAGATCAAGAAGAAGATTCTGGGATGGCGATAGCGCAGCTCTTTCGACGCTGCATCACTGCCTTAAAAATGTCACGCTTCTTATGGCACCGATGGTTCCATTTATCACCGAACATGTCTGGCAGAAATTAATCCGGGTAGTTGAAAAAGATGGTCCGATCTCGGTTCATCTAGCAGACTTTCCGGTTAGTGAAGCATCATTAATTGATAAGGAACTATCAAAGTCAGTTGCCTTGACTAGAAGATTAGTAGAGCTTGGACGAGCATCAAGAGCTCAATCTGGAGTCAAGATTCGACAACCACTATCACGAGCACTTATCGCCGCACCTGGGTGGAAGTTGCTCTCTGGTGAACTTCGAGAACAGATCTCAGATGAATTAAATGTTGAATCCCTAGATGATCTTGCAAGCGCTGGAGCAGATTTGGTGGACATTTCTATTAAAGCTAACTTCAGATCTCTTGGAGCAAAATTTGGTGGCGAGGTGCAAGAGCTATCAAAGGCAATTACCTCATCAAACGCCCAAGAATTAGTAAGTAAGGTAAGAAATAGTGGCAAGGCTCAGATAACTTATGGCTCAAAAACTGCAGAAATTACCGAGGAGGACCTGGTGATTACTGAAACACCAAGAACTGGGTGGGCTGTGGCCTCACACACTGGAGAGAGCGTTGCGCTGGATTTAAATCTAACGGATGAGTTAATTGCAAAGGGAGTAGTCAGAGAGGCAATCCGTGCCATCCAAGATGAGCGAAAAGCATCCGGTTTTGATGTGAGTGACCGCATCCATGTTAAGTGGAACTCTGATGAGCAATCTTCAAAGGCAATCGAAGCTGGAGCTGCCTGGATAAGCGAGGAAGTCCTTGCTCTCTCCTTTGAGCGAGATTCAAAACTAACGCCAAGTGAGCAAGAGCTGGGTCTTAGCCTCAAACTTACAAAGGCCTAGAACTTACTTCTAATCTGCCAGAGATCAGGAAATACTGGATTAAATAAAGTTGAAGCAAGATATGTTGCGCCACTTGAACCACCAGTTCCACTCTTATGTCCAATAGTTCTCTCAACCATTTTTACATGGCGGTAGCGCCACTCTTGCAAGCCCTCATCGATATCAACTAAACGCTCACAGATAAGAGATCCTTCAGGATCTTTTCTATGAAGATCAAGGAGCGCCTCTTGTACTTTATCGTTTGCTTGATAAGCCAAGCTAAAATCTCGATTCAGTATTTCTGTTGCAATTTTAAAACCTCTGCTATCTACATATCTAAGTGCGCTATCCCAGAGCGATGGCGAGCTCATCAAATCTTCAACGAACTTCTTATCTGCAGGTAATAAGTGTGCTGCAGCCTTTGGATCACGTCTTCCAAGAATTGCTTCAATTTGCCGAAACTGCGCCGATTGAAAGCCGCTGGATGCCCCGAGGCGATCACGGAATGAATTAAATTGAAGTGGTGTCATCGTCTCAAGAATGTCTATCTGAGCAACGCATATCTTCATAATGGTCCTGATTCGACCGAGAATGGAGAGTGAGTAATGGGTATCTCCCGATTCAAGACTTTTCTGAGCGGCAAGAAATTCATGAATCAATTCTTTAAACCAGAGTTCATAGGTTTGATGAATAACAATGAATAACAACTCATCATGCTCTGGGCCTTCTGAGAGAGGTTGCTGAAGTTTTAGAAGTTCATCAACTTTTAGTAAGAGCTATAGGTCAGTGCAGCATCGTGATTTTCACTCATGTGACTCGAACCTGCCCTTCATCAATCTTTCATATTGGCGGGTACTGACTAAATCTCTAATTCTTTGAAATCCGTCATAAACCTCAACATAGGAGTTAACCAAAGGCGAGATTGCAACTCTAATTGAATTTGGAGCGCGATAGTCTGGAATTACATTGGCATATTTGCGAAGCGCTATTGCTATTTTGCTTGCCTCTGGATGACAGAGAGAAATATGGCCGCCACGTTTACTCGCAGTCCTTGGCGTATTTAAGGTAAATCCAAGAGGGGCTAACCACTTTTCATAGAGCTCAATCATCATTTCAGTTCCACTAGCTGCTTTTGCTTCGATTGCAGTAATTCCAGCCTCTTCAATCATCGCAAATGCGCTCTTTATGCATCGCAATCCCATAAGTGAAGGACTTGCTATTTGGAAACCTCTAATACTCTCAACTCTCTCAAAATTTGCACCCATAGCAAATTGATCTCGCTGGGCAAACCAGCCTTGAATAGGAACTTGCAGCTCTTTCTGGATTCCTTTTGAAACATAGAGCCAGGCAGGAGCGCCTGGTCCTGAGTTTCCATATTTGTAGGTGCATCCAACTGCAAGATCTACACCATTTCTATCAAAGTCAAGGACTACTGAGCCCACCGCGTGAGCTGCATCCCAAAGCATCAAAGCTCCATGACTCTTTACTAAATCAGTAAGAGTTTTTATATCCTGTCTCGCACCTGATCTATATTGCACACTTGAAGTGAAACTAGGGCCACATCATCTGATAGATAAGATTTAAGTAACTCTGGTGTTATCAATTCATTTTCACTAATTGCGCTATCTTCATTATTAATTGTGATCAGGTTTAAACCTAGACTCTTTGCAATTCCCTGCATGATGTAACGATCGGTTGGGAAATTAGCTGCATCAATTATTATCGTTTTTCTATTCGGCCTTGCCTTAATAGCTGCTAGCGCTAATTGATAGAGATTTACTGAAGTGGTATCGCAGGCCAGTACTTGACCCGGCCCTGCTCCAAGAGCGCTTCTACCAATCAAATCTCCAACCGTTTGAGCCTCATCGATCCAATGCTCCCAGCCGGTAACAACTCTTGGCCCCCACTCTTGGGTGAGAAAGTCGCTAATGGTTTTTACTGTGGCATGTGGAAGACGGCCCAGAGAATTACCATCTAGATAACAAGTATTTGGATCAGTGATGACAAACTGATTTCGAAACTTACCTAACTCATCTTGAGCATCTAAAGCTTGCGCTTGGCTGCGTTCCATAACCTTGAGTCTAGGTCAGGAGTTAGGTTCTTGAGAAGTTGCCCTTAAAGGGGGAAGTTTTATCGAATGAAAGCGATAAGAATTTGTGTTCCAAAGAAGAGCACAATAAATGAGAGATCAAGTGCCACAGGCCCCATGCGAAGAGGCGGGATAAATCTGCGAATAAAACCGAGCGGTTTATCAGTAATCATGTAGATGATTTCAGCAACCGGAAGAATTATTCCCCTTGGACGCCAACCAGGACGAAACATCCTGACATAATCCAGAATTAAACGAGCAAACAACGCAAAGAGAAAGAGATTTAAAGCAAGAACAATCCAACTGCTGATATTTATCACAGCAGAATTAATTAGCTCTGGTTAAAGAGGCTAGCGTTGGCTGCTGCCGTCTTATCTTCTGAACTGACCATCACATTTGGTGGCGAGAGAAGAAAGACTTTTGAAGTTACGCGCTCAATAGTTCCAGCATGACCGAAAACTAAACCTGATGCAAAGTCAATTAATCTCTTGCGCTCTGACTCTTCCATATCGCTAAGGTTCATGATTACCGGATTTCCTTCGCGGTAATACTCACCAATTGCTCGAGCCTCACTATAAAACCTAGGGGTAATAGTCACGATGCGATCAATTGGAGCAGCATCTACGCTTTTTGCAGCGCTAGTCATAGATGGAGCAACAGTTAGTGATTTGTTCTCACGCTTAACTGGGGCAACTCTGTTTTTAGGTGTTGCAACTTCGCTAGTTCCATCATCTTCGGTGAGACCGAGATAGTTGGTCATTTTTCTTAAGGCATTAGACATACGAGAATTTTACTCGCCCACCCTTCTTGGACCGAGGATTGAGCTGCCTAGCCTGATATGTGTCGCGCCATATTCCATTGCAATCTGATAATCCCCACTCATTCCCGATGAGATAAAGCCAGCATTTGGAGCGACTTTCAAAAGTTCTTGACTCAAATTCCTTAGGGTTTCAAAGCCTGGCCGAGGATCTTCATTTAGAGGAGCAACCCCCATCACTCCAACAATTTCTACTCCAGCAAGCTTTAGCAGACTCTCAGAAAAGGCTTTAAATTGCTCTGCTCTTATCCCGCTTCGATTACTTTCTTGTTTGACTAGCTCTTCTGAATCTAAATTAACTTGAATAAAGCAGCTCTGCTTCTTGCCCATCTCCAGGGCCAACTCTGAGATTTTAGATGCATGGCGTAGCTCATCAAGTGAGTGGATATAGCTAGCTACTGAAACTATTGCTCTTAATTTATTGCTCTGAATAGTTCCCTGAAAGTGCCAATCAATATCCTTTGGCAGAGCCTCTGCCTTAGGGCTCAACTCATTTTCTCGATTCTCTCCAAATTGACGCTCGCCAAGAGAGTAAAGAATCTCAAGATCGCTAATTGGAAAGTTCTTAGTAACAACTACTAATTCAACTCCAGGTTTTAGTTGAGCACGGACATTATCTAAAGCGCTCTTTATCTCTATCTGCCTAGCGCTCATCTGATAATCACTCCTGCCTGCCTTCCAGTTTTGTTATCTCTACGAAAGGAGAAATATCCAGGGCTATGTTTACTGCACTCACCCCTTGAGCTCCAGGTGATTCCCCTGCTTTTAAGTATCGAGATTACTCCTGCCTCTAAGTCAAGACATCTCTTATTCTCATCTGTGGCGCACTGCTCTATCTGGTCTACAACCTGGCGATATATTTCAAGACTTACCTGATAACAGGTGCCGCAAATTGACGCCCCAAGGAGCGCGCTGATCTGACTTGAAGTAATCCCATAACTTTCAAACTTATCTAGCGTTGCCTCTAGAACTCCTGCAATAAGTCCCTTTCTGCCAATATGCACCGCAGCGATAGCAGAGGGCGAGGAGAGAAGAAGTGGTATGCAATCTGCAGTTAAAACAGCAAGGGCGATGCCACTTCTTCTAGTAAATAAGGCATCGGCCTCTGGTTCATCTAGGTAAGTAGAGCTTTCATCAATTTCAACAACTCTTGAACCATGAACCTGGTTCATAAAGAATAATTCGCTTCGCTTTATGCCAAGTTCTTTAGCCAGCAGATCTCGATTTGATTCAACAGTTTTTGCATCATCGCCAACATGGAGAGCTAGATTAAAACTTTCAAATTCATTACTACTTAAGCCGCCATGGCGCGAGGTAAAGAGCGACCTCGACATTTAACTGCTTACTACTTCATGAAATCAGGGATATCAATCTCATCTTCAGCCACTAACTCTTCAAAAGTTATCTTTCTTCTTGGAGTCACTGGTGTATCCATTGCAACAGCGATTGGATCATTTGCCGCAATTGGATCTGCTTGACCATTTAAGGCAGCAGTTGAGATCACTGGAACAGAGAGTCTCTTTGGCGCTCCCCCATCAAAGCCGGCAGCAATTACAGTAACTCTTACCTCATCACCTAGCGCGTCATCGATAACTGTTCCAAAAATAATATTGGCATCAGGGTGTGCGCACTTTGCAACTAGCTCTGCTGCCTCGCTAATTTCAAATAGACCTAAATCTGATCCACCAGCAATGGAGAGAAGAACGCCATGTGCGCCATCAATTGATGCCTCAAGTAGTGGTGATGAGATTGCAAGCTCAGCAGCTCTAGTAGCTCTTGCCTCGCCTCTTGCAGATCCAATTCCCATAAGAGCAGAACCGGCGCCATCCATAACGCTCTTTACATCAGCAAAGTCAAGATTAATCAAACCTGGTGTGGTGATTAAATCAGTAATGCCTTGAACGCCAGAGAGCAAAACTTGATCTGCTGTCTTAAAGGCCTCTGGTGCTGAGATCGAGCGATCAGAGATTGAAAGAAGGCGATCATTTGGAATAACAATTAGCGTGTCAACTTCTTTTCTTAAATTTTCAATTCCTTCATCGGCCTGCATCGCGCGGCGTTTGCCTTCAAAGCTAAATGGACGAGTTACTACGCCAACTGTTAGCGCTCCGGCATCTTTTGCAATCTTTGCAATTATTGGCGCTCCGCCAGTTCCAGTTCCGCCGCCTTCTCCTGCAGTAACAAAGACCATATCGGAGCCACGAAGTACTTCTTCAATTTCTTCAGTGTGATCAATTGCTGCTTGCTTGCCAATTTCTGGCGCAGCACCTGCACCAAGACCGCGAGTTAATTTTCTTCCAATATCTAATTTCACATCAGCATCACTCATCAGAAGAGCTTGCGCATCAGTATTAATCGCAATGAACTCAACGCCTTTTAGCCCCGCATCAATCATGCGATTAACTGCATTAACTCCGCCGCCACCAATTCCAACAACTTTGATGACTGCTAAATAATTCTGTGGTGTTGCCACTTTTTTCGCCTCTCTCCAAACCCTAATTCTCAACTTTAGACTTAGAGTTTCTGTTTACTCTGCGCGCAAAAGTAGTTGCGCAGCGCTCCTGTGGCAAAGACCGACACGATTAGTTAAGGAAATACTTTTCTATCGAACTGTTGGTTTTAATGGATCAATTAAATTGATTTTTCGAACTTTTTTATTCTCATCTTGCGCCAATAAACGCTCCAGTACTTCAACTTTTAACCCTAGATCATTGACGTTGCCCCAGGAGATTTCGATGTTGCGCCCTGAATAATTGGCAGAGGTGATGAAGCTGGCGTTATCTCTTGCATTAATTCGCGTTAATTCAAATCCTCTTGGGGCAAGATCTTGGTTAAATAGCTCTATCAACTCCCGGGCCGCAGCCTTTAATTGGTTATCTGCCCCATCTGTTGACCCAGCGGGCAGAGTTAACTCGGGTATCTGCTGCCAACTCTTATCTCCTGAGCTGATGGCCTGATCAATAGCCTGCTTAGGAAGATAGAAGTAATCAAGGTCTTCGCCCATAAACCCAATACTGACGCTCTGAGGACTCGTGGTTGAGGTCAGTCGGGCGATGGGAGTTCTTGAAATTATCTTTATTAGTAATTTGCCATTAATCAAATTTCGGTCCAACTCAACATTTTCAACCCAGGCAAATTGACGGAGTCGATTGGCTATTTCTCGACGATCAACCCTTGCAATCTGATCTCCCAGTTTGACTACTGCAGGTGGTTGGGAGAGTCGATCTTCGACCTCTCTTGCAATTGACTTATCTTTAATATCAATCTTGATTTCTTTCACCACAAACACTTGGCTAAAGCCCAAAAGATATGCCAGCGCTCCAATGAGCAATATCGAGATAGGTAGAATTAATCTTGGATTCAACTTCATGCAATTAGGATTCGATAGCCTCTAGAATCAATTTACCTAGAGAGCTCACATCTCCAGCTCCTAGGGTAAGGATTAAATCGCCACTCTTGGCCATTTTTGCAACGGCTTCCACAACCTCTGGCATTGAAGGTTGATAGCTATGGTTGCTACTTGCCATTTCTTTTGAAATTAGTAGCGAACTAACTCCGGGGATCTCTTTTTCACTTGCAGGATAGATTTCAAGCAGGTATGTGTAATCAGATGCAGAGAGTGCTTTAGCAAATTCACTGGCAAATACCTGCGTCCTTGAGTAGCGGTGCGGCTGGAAAACTGTCAGTACTCGCCCACTTTGAGCATAAATCCTTGCGCTCTCAAGGGTTGCCTTGATCTCTGTTGGATGATGGCCATAGTCATCAATGACTGTGATCCCCTTAGAAATTCCTTTGATTTCAAAGCGCCTTCTAGCACCGCTAAAGAGAGCTAATCCTTTGATTAGATCATTTGCATTTGCGCCAAGCTCAAGGCCTGCCAGCAGGGCAGCGCAGGCGTTGAGTAGATTGTGTCGGCCCGTAATGGCAAGTTCCATCTGCCCTAAAACTCTACCTTTATAACTAACTCTTGCCTCGGCGCTCTTTGGTTGCAGATGAATTCGATCAAGTCGTAGATCTGCATCGCTATCTATTCCATAGGTGGAGATGGAAATTGAAGAACCTTTCTTCTTCACTCGCTCCATTAAACGAAGTGCGCCAGGATCATCAATACATAGAACTAAAAAACCATCTGGCCTGATAGTGGCAACAAAGTCATCAAAGATCTGGTCAATTTGAGCAAGGGTTGCAAAGTTATCTACATGATCTAATTCAATGTTGGTAATTATTGCCCCTAGCGGTTTGTAGGCGGTAAAGGAGCCATCTGATTCATCAGCCTCAACGATAAAAGTATTGCCAGAGCCCTGATGAGCATTTGTTCCAGAGTTACTTACCGTTGCTCCAATTGCAAAAGATGGATCAAGGCCTGAATGCTGCAGAGCAACTGTCAACATTGATGTGGTGGTAGTTTTTCCATGAGTTCCAGCAACAGCAACAGAGCGAGTACCAATCATTAGCTGCGCCAGAGCGGCAGCTCGCTCCAAAATTGGAATGCCCCGACTCTCTGCTTCTTCAAGCTCGGGATTGCTTGCAGGAATGGCGCTTGATTTAATAACTAGATCTGCGCTTTTTATATTCTCTCTGCTATGCCCAATATGAATAGTGGCCCCAAGGCTTCGTAGGCCATTTAAAGTCGATGAGTCATGTAAATCAGAGCCTGATACTTCTGCTCCGCGCGAAGCCATAATTCTTGCAATACCGCTCATTCCCGAGCCGCCTATGCCGACAAAATGGACTCGAGCTTTGCTCCACTCAACAATCACTTGATTGCTCATTTAGCCCTATTTTCCTAGCAATATCTCTTGGGCAAGCTCTGCAATTCTCATCGCAGCCTTGGCATTACTACCTACTGATTTAGCCTGATACTTCTCCGCGCTTGTTAATGCTGCTGCAAGATTTTTATCAAGCCACTCTGCTGAAAAGTCATCATTTGAGACCATCATGGCTGAACCTTGAGCCACTAGAGCAGCTGCATTATCAAACTGTTCTCCATTGCCATGAGGCAGAGGAATAAGAATTGAATACTTGCCAAGAGAGGATAGCTCAGAGCAGGTGACGGCCCCAGATCTTGTGATTAGTAAATCAGCGCTTCCATATATCGAAGCCATATCATGGAAGTAAGGCTGAGGAAGATAATTACTTGAAGCCTTCGGCAGTTCATTATTTATTCCGAGAGCATGAATAATCTGAACTTCTTGGTATTTATCTTGGTATCTTTTTAGAAAGTCTGCAATCACTGAATTGATATGAGTTGAGCCAAGTGAGCCGCCAAAGATAGCAACTACTGGGCGATTGGCATCAAATCCCCAACTCTGACAATTGAGTTGCTTGAAACTTGATTTGTTAGGAAGCTCTGCAAGACTATTTAGCGATTGGCGAATTGGCATTCCAGTTAAAACAGAACCTGACCATTGTTTTGCAACTTTTTCGAAGTTGACTGCAGTTACTTTAGCTAGCCGCCTTCCAAGGCGATTAGCTAGCCCGGGTTTTGCATTTGCTTCATGGACCAGAATTGGAATCTTTCGGCTAAAAGCTGCAAGGTATGCTGGAGTTGATACATATCCACCAAAGCCAATTACTAAATCTGATCCTTTTATTATCGATCTTGCTTTAAAAATTGCACCTACTAAAAGAAAGGGAAAGAGGAGGATTTTTGGAGAAATCTTTCTTGGAAATGAAGCCTTTGGAATGTAATGAATTCGATAGCCTCTCTTAGGAATCAAAAGTGATTCCAGACCACCTCTAACGCCTATGAATTCGCAAGATAGTTTTGAATCTTTTATTAATAGCGCCTCGGCAACGGCTAAGGCTGGCTCAATATGTCCGGCCGTTCCCCCGCCTGCAAAGACCACACGCTGCGCCATGGGCTTTATCCTCTCGCAGTTCTTGCCGCCTTACGCTGGCGAATCTCTGAGGCAATTTGAGGGTCGCGTCGCAAAACCCCGAGTACATAGCCAAGCGCGATGAAGGTTGCAATAAGTGAGGAGCCGCCGTAGGAAATCAGTGGCAGCGTTACTCCAACTACGGGAATTACGCTAATTACAGTTCCGATATTAAGAAGGACCTGAACTGAGATCCAACATCCAATGCCCGCACAGACATAACGATCAAAAGAGTTCTGGGCATTAATTGCAACTTTAAATATTCCCAGAATCAAAATTCCAAATAGGCCAAGAGTTGCTAGCGTTCCAAGTAAACCTAGCTCCTCTCCGATGACAGAAAAGATGAAGTCGGTATGAACTTCAGGAAGGCTTCCCCACTTCTGTTTACTACTTCCAAGACCTGTTCCTACCGCCCCTCCTGAGGCAAGTCCCATGATGCTATGGGCTTGCTGCCAACCAACGCCTTGATAATTCTCTTCTGCAAAAGGATTAAAGAAGGCCGAGAATCTATTCATACGATTCGCACTTGGAAGAATTAAGGCTGCAAACAATAAGCCAGCCCCAGCGCTAATAGGCCAAAGACTTTCAAGGCAAGTCCTGAAATAAATAGAATTCCCGCAACAATTCCAGTAACAAGAACTGCAGTTCCTAAATCTCGACCTAAAAGAATTAAAGCCATAACAAGCATAAAGCCTGGAATAATTAGGGTTGCTGGATTACTTGCAATCCCCTGGCTTGCTCTTTGATCATGGATACGAAGCCTTAAAGCGCACCAGAGGATTAAACCTAATTTAGCAAACTCACTGGGCTGCAAAGTAAAGCTTCCGATACCAATCCAGTTGGTATTACCACCAACAGTTTTGCCAATTCCACCAATCTGAGGCAGAACTAGAAGGGCGCAGGAAAGAACTAGTGAGACTTGGGCTATCGGCTTCCAAAGCTCATAGCGAAGTTTCATCGCTACCCATGCAAGCCCTGCTGCCAAAATAAGGAAAAGCGCTTGGCGAAGTACATAGCTAAAAGAGTTGCCAGATTCTCGCAACGACTTTACTGATGAGGCGCTGAGCACCATAACCAATCCCAGCGAGGAGAGGGCGATAACTGAGCCTAAAATCAAGTAATAAGCAGAGGCGGGAGTTGCAAATAAAGGCTTTGATTTATTCATTAAATGCCTGCCTTGCTGCCAGAGTAAAACTCTCGCCACGATCGGCATAGTTCTTAAATTGATCCATCGATGCACATGCTGGAGCTAGTAGCACCACATCACCACTAACAGCAATTTCTTTAACAATACTCATAACGCTGTGCATTACATCGATTCCTTTCAAGCTTAAATCAGTTGTATAGATTGCAAGATTCGGAGACTGCTTCAATAGCGCAGCTTTAATGATTGGGGCATCACTTCCAATCAATATTGCAGCCTTGATACGGCTCTTGCATCTTTGAGCCAGTTCATCCATAGCTGCTCCTTTAGCAAGACCCCCAGCTATCCAAATTGACTCCATTTGAGAATACAGCGCAGCAATGGCGGCATGGGGATTAGTTGCCTTTGAGTCATTAATGAAAGTTATTCCACTGTTTTTGTGTACTACCTCTAATCGATGATGATCTAGTTTAAAGTTTCGTAGCCCCTGGGCTATTGCATCTGGTTTTGCTCCAACACTTCTAGCCAGCGCTGCAGCAGCCATCGCATTGGAAACATTATGGCCAACAGAGGGGGTTACATCACCTAGCTCAAATAGTGCTTCAGCATCACCCTTGATAAAGGCGCGATCGACAATGATATTTTCAACCAGCCCAATCTCGCCCTTACTCGGAACTTGAAGAGAAATCCAGGTAATTGGCTTAGAAATATTTTTACCGCTCTTTGCCAAATGCTGATCATCTTTATTGAGAATCACCAAATCTGCCAGTTCGGCGATTTTTAACTTAGCGGAGAGATAATTCTCAAAGCTTTGATGCCAATCGATATGGTCTTCGGCAATGTTAAGAATTGCTGCCGATTCAAAGTGAGCAAGATTGCTCCACTCTAATTGAAATGATGAAAGTTCTAGTGCCAAAATATCGGCATTTGATTTAACTACCGCCTCAATTGCGGTGTATCCCACATTTCCACAGGCTTTTGCATTAATTCCTGATTCAACGAGCATTGATTCCAGCATTTGAATTGTTGTTGTCTTACCGTTGGTGCCAGTTAGCGCTATCCAGCGCTGGTTAGGGCATATCTGCTCCTTGACCTTCCAGGCAAGGTCAATCTCGCTAATTAATTCAATTCCTGCTCCTCTAACCAGCGAGATTAAAGGATGATCAACTCTCCAGCCTGGAGAGACAACTGCAAAGCTAACTCCTACCAGATCTTCATTATCTAAGGTGCGCTTGATTCCATTTTCTTGAACCTTCTCATCAACTGAAATCACAGTTGCGCCATTTGATTTTAGGAATTCAAGAGTTGGCGCTCCAGTAACGCCCGCGCCAAAGAGAATGCACTTTGCGCCTCTTAGAGAATCAATAAAGCTTTGATTCACGCAACCACCCATTGAGCATAGAAGAGTCCGAGTCCTGCAGCTACGCAAAGTCCAGCGATAATCCAGAAGCGAATAACGATTGTGACTTCGCCCCAACCAAGTAACTCAAAATGGTGTTGTAGCGGCGCCATTTTAAATACTCTCTTGCCTCCACTTATTTTGAAATAAGTAGTTTGAATAATTACTGAAAGAGTAATAATGACAAATAGTCCGCCAATTGGAATGAGAAGTAGTTCTGTTCTCAATGTCATTGCAAGGCCCGCTAACGCTCCACCTAGAGCAAGAGAGCCGGTATCTCCCATAAAAATTCTTGCCGGAGATGCATTCCACCATAGAAAGCCTGCGCAAGAGCCAGCAAGAGCTGCGGCTAGTACTGCAAGATCTAGAGGATCGCGCACGTTGTAGCAATTTCCACTGCCCACTACCTCGCAGCGCTGCCCAAACTCCCAAACACCAATTAGAACAAAGGCAAGAAATGACATCACTGCCGCACCCGTTGCTAAACCATCTAGGCCATCAGTTAAATTCACGCCATTACTTGCGCCAAGCACCATTAAAATTGCTAGAAGAATTAAGAGGACAATTCCAAGTTTTATCGAAGTGTCTTTCACCGTTGATAGGTATTGCGACATAGGAGTAAGCCCAAGATCATCTGGAAATCTGGTTGCTAGATATCCAAATGCTCCAGCAACAATGCCTTGGGTAAGTAGCTTCTCTCTTGCTTTAAGGCCAAGCGAGCGCTGCTTTACAACCTTTAGCCAATCATCAAGATAGCCGATTAAACCGAGGCTGACTATTAGACCAATTACCAATACTGCAGAAGTTGTTAAAGCTGCTCCCGTAAAAAGATGTGAAATCAAGTAACCAGCAATTGCAGCCAGAATCAGAATTACTCCACCCATGGTTGGTGTTCCACGCTTTGTGTGATGAGTCTTTGGACCATCATCTCTAATCTGTTGGCCATAGCCTTTGCGCGATAGGAACTTAATAAATACAGGTGTGAGAAGGAAGCTAAGCAGAAAGGCCGTAGCCCCAGAAATTAAAATACCTCTCATTTGCTCTCTCCCTCTTGCTCACTCATAGCCTTTGCCTTAATTGCACTTGCTAATTCATCAAGGCCTTCAGCTCTTGATGCCTTAACAAGAATTACATCGCCTGGATTAAACTCTCTAAAGAGATCTAAGGATTCTTGCCAGGAAGAAAGATACCTTGCGCTAGTTAACGAAGAATCAATTTTGCTCAAATAGGCTTTACTCTTTATTGCGACCAAGTAATCGATTCCAAGATCTGCAACTTTCTTACCAATTTCCTCATGCATTTGATCTGAATTATCTCCTAGCTCATGCATCTGACCTAGGAATGCCCAAGAGCGTCCACCTTTTTCTTGTGTCAGTAGAGCGAGCACATTAAGTGCTGCCTCCATACTTTCAGGATTTGCATTATATGAATCATTAATCAGCGTTAAGCCATTAGCCTCACTTAGCTCCATACGCCACTTGCTAATAGATTGATGATTGGAGAGAGCTGTTGCAATGCGAGATACACCGATATCTAATGCGTTAGCAATTGCTGCTGCAGCCAGGGCGTTGGAGATTTGATGTAAACCTAGAATCTGCAATCCCACTGCCTGGCGCTCACTGCCAATGACTAAATCAAAGTGAGCAAATCCACCTCTAGCTTCAATATCTGCAGCACGAACATCACATTTGGGGCTATCTCCGAAGGTAACTCTCTTTACCCCTTGAGCGCTCTCCATCTTTGGAGTGAAGGCGTCATAAGTTCCCAAAACAGCAACAGCGCCACTTTGTAGACCAGCAATTAACTCGCCCTTAGTTTTAGCAATCATTTCCTGTGAGCCAAATTGACCAATGTGGGCATTGCCCACCTTCAACACAGCGCCAACATCAGGGCTTGCAATTGCAGTGAGGGAGGCAATGTCACCACTATTTCGAGCTCCCATTTCCAATATGCAGTATTTACTCTCCTTCGTGCAACGAAGAAGGGTCAAGGGGACTCCAAGTTCATTATTGAAAGATCCAATTGAGGCAACAGTTTCTCCTTCAGCCTTAAGAATCGAGAGCAATAAGTCCTTAGTTGTTGTCTTTCCTTGGCTTCCCGTTATTCCAATAACTTTTAGGTCTTTCAATTCTCTTCTTACATAGGCTGCTAATTTAGCTAAAGCAAGTAATACATCACCTACCAAAATGTGGGGAGTTGGAACCGGGCGATTAACGATACTTAGCGATGCTCCCCTTGCGCTTGCATCAGATACGTAATCATGACCATCGGCTTTCTCGCCCTTTAGTGCAAGAAAGATATCTCCTGAATTAATCTGCCTTGAATCGAATTGAAATGCTGTTGAACTTGTAATTTCAACTTGGCCGTGGGCGCTGCCCTCCATAATCTGAGCCATCTGCTCTATCTTCATTTCAATCATAATTTGGCCTCGATGCACTTTTGTAAAACTTCTTGGTCACTAAAGGCATGTTTGACGCCCTTTATTTCTTGACCAGTTTCGTGACCTTTGCCCAGAATTACTAAAATATCGCCAGCTTCAGCTCTCTCTACTCCATATTTAATTGCTGATTGGCGATCACTGATTACAGCACTTGGAGCAGAGAGCTTTAGTGATCCGGTCATCTCCTTTAGGATTTGCTCAGGATCTTCATCTCTTGGATTATCGCTAGTGAATATGGCGATATCACTTCCAGAAAGTAGCGCCTTTCCCATTAGAGGGCGTTTTGATTTATCACGATTACCGCCGCATCCAAGGATTGCAATTATCTTTGCACTGCTATTTTTCCGTAGCGTTGCAAGAACTTTCTCAACAGCATCTGGAGTGTGAGCGTAATCAACTAAGGCTAAAAAGTTTTGACCACAATCAATACTTTCTAGGCGACCTGGAGCAGCCTTAAGAGTTATCAGGGAGTTTCCAATCACTAATGGATCAACGCCACTTTCAAAAGCTATCGCCATAGCCATGAGTGCATTATCTAGATTATGTTCACCGATGAGATTTAGTTGACCTGAGATGAGAATTCCATCTCTACCTCGCACCTCAACTTCATATCCTTTAGATGAGCTCTTAATCTCTTGGTAATACCAATGGGCTTTACTATCCCTGCGAGAGATAGTCGTTGGAACCATCGCTATCTCACCTGCAAGCCGCGCTCCATAGGCATCATCAACATTGATAAAGGCAGCTTGGTAGCTCTGAGCATTAAATAGCTTCTTCTTAGCTTGGTAGTAATTCTCCATATCGCCATGAAAATCCAGGTGATCTTGCGTCAAGTTAGTAAAAGCAGCAGCAGAGAAGTAAGCGCCATCTACTCGATTAAGAGATAGCGCATGGCTACTTACTTCAATCGCAGCTGCGCGAACCTTTCTTTCTTGCATAATGGAGAGAATGTAATGAAGTTGATCAGCTTCAGGAGTGGTATGGCTAGCGCCAAATCGCTCCTCTCCTATTTCAATTCCAATGGTTCCAATGAGTCCAGCTTTCACCCCAGCAAACTCCCAAATCTGTTTTAATAGATATGAGGTTGTCGTCTTACCGTTAGTGCCGGTGATTCCTGCAAGAAATAAAGCTCTGCTTGGAGAGTTATGGAACCAGTCAGCTAAATAACCAATTCTGCTTCTTGGGTTTTCTACGACAAGAATTGGAAAATTGCCGAGTGATTTGGAGGCAAGATCTAAGCCCTCACTATCGGTGAGTATGGCAATTGCGCCGGAGTCTTTGGCATCTTGCGCAAATCGTGCTCCATGGTGTTTTTCGCCTGGTAGCGCTATGAATAATTCTCCGTTTTTAACTCTATTTGATGAACTTGAAAGACCAGTTACTTCAAGTGACTCAAATTCTTCACTAACTTTCACGCCTAGAAATGAAGCAACATCGCCGAGCTTTTTTATATTAGCCTCCAAGCGATGCATCTCAGCCATTTTCACTCGCTTTATCTCGCTTTGCCCCTGATGCTTGAGCGCCGCCAGTCATTAATTCAATCTTTGCCTTTAACTCTTTTGCATTTAGAGCATAGGTAATTGTTGCCGGCGCCGTTGGTCTAATCGCTTTATCTTTTAGCACAAAGCTCATAACTTTCTTAAATACCGGTCCACCTAGATAGCCGCCCCAATGAAGGCCTTTTGGATCTTGAATCGTTACTGAAACCACATACTCGGGCTTATCAGCTGGCGCAAAACCAATAAAGGATGCGGTGTATCCGCTATAGCAACCACACTTTGGGTTGTATCTCTGGGCAGTTCCAGTTTTTCCTGCCACTCGGTAGCCTTCAATAGCAGCTGAAGCAGCAGTTCCTCGATTAGTTGCAACGCTCTCCATCATTAGGCGCATCTTCTTTGCAGTATCTGGACTAATAACTCTTACTGACTTTTGTTGACTTGCTGGGGTGTAGCGCCCTGCTCCATCGCTAATTCCTGCGATAACAGTTGGCGTTACACGAAGGCCATCATTTGCAATAGTTGCAAATACTGATGTTGCTTGAAGAGCTGTGAGTGAATAGCCCTGACCAAATGCCACTGTTGGCGCAGTTGTTCCTGACCAATCTTTAACATCAAGTAATTTTCCAGATTCCTCACCAGGAAGTCCTGAGTTGGCTTTCTCGGCAATGCCAAACTTCTTTAGATAAGAGTGAAGCGTGTCATTAGAGAGCATCTCCCCCACTTTTATGGCGCCAGTATTACTTGATACGGCAAGGGCGCCAGTAAGAGTTAATTTCTGTGTGGGGTGTTTTTCATGATCACTAAAGGTTTTATTTGAGCGCTTCAATTTCCAAGGAATAGTCATAACCGTTTCAGGTGAAATCTTTCCCTCTTCAACTGCAGCAGCAATGGTCATGACTTTGCCAGTAGAGCCTGGTTCGTAGACTTCTTGAACTGAAGGGTTCTGCCAGCGATAAGGATCTACTCCTTTGGTATCCCCTGGAGTAAATGAGGGATAAGTAGCATGAGCTAAAACTTGACCAGATTTTGGATCCATAACAACAACAGTTCCAGAGAGCGCCCGAGAGCTCTTTACTACCGTTCTAATTGCCTCTTGTGCTACCCATTGCACATCTCTATCAATCGTCAATCTGACGGTATTTCCACGAACTGCCTCTGCGGTTATCTTCTGCGTTCCAGGAATTATTGTTCCTGCTGCATTTGCATAGGTGTAGAGCCCATCAACTCCGCTTAGAGTGGAATTCATACTGTATTCAAGGCCTGCAGCTCCAACTCCAGCGCGATTGATAAAGCCTATTACTGCAGCTGCCAATTCACCTTCAGGGTATTCACGAATATAGATTCGCTCGGCAAAGAAGCCCATTAATCTTTTAGCAAGGCCATTTTCACTTTTAGCAACTTCCTCATTGTAGGCATCTACAGCTGCTTCAAGTTTTCTCCAAACTTCAGGTTTAACTGCTTGGCTGATTACTACATAACGCCTCTCGCCAATTAATTGATCCTTAAGCCAGCTTTGATCAACATCTAAAATTGGTGCTGCAATTTGGGCTAGCTCCTTTGGATGATCCACGATTGCTTGATCAACCAGGATTCGATAGGCGCTAACACTTCTAGCAAACTCGGTGCCATTGATATCTGTGATTGCACCCCTTGGAGCCATAATCACTGATTTCTTAGTTAGTTCATTTTCAGCTTTATTTGCTAGGCCCGCTGCCCTAACTCCTTGGATATCAATTAATCGAACTGCAAAAGCTATGAGAATTACTAGCGAAATAGCGACTAGGTAACTAATCCTTTTCTCAACTAACTTATGGTGGCTCATGGTTTATCTTTAGCCGCCTTTTCTACCTCAAGCGGAATTGGCTCTGAAATATCAAGAAATGTTGGTGAAGAACTTGGAATCATTCCAAGTGATATTGCTCGCTCTGCCAGAGATTCTGAAGTTGAAAGCAGGGCCACCTGTCTAAGAGCCTCTTCCCGCTCTTCATTAACCATGATTGCTTCGATCTTGAGCTCTCTAACTCTTACTGCATCATTTCCTAGAAGAATATTTATGCCCAAAAGTCCAAGTAGGCCAAGGGCTAATGTGGCGCCAACTATTGAATAAAAGAGGCGATCAGTTGCTTGTTGACCTGGTGTTGGGCGAAGCTCTGGGACAAGTTTAAGGATTACCTTTGATGACTTCGCAATTGCTAATTTTTTGAACGCTCAAAAGCTGGGCTAAGAACTGATAGAGCCATTAGGCAGCCACCCGCTCAATTGCTCTAAGTCTTACCGACTTTGCCCGCGAGTTATCTAGAATCTCAGCATCACTGGCCTTCTGACTTCCGTTAAATACCAAAGAGAACTTTGCAGATAGAGCTTTAATTTCAATTGGAAGACCAAGTGGAGTCTTTGACTCTGTTGCTTGCGTGAAAAAGTTTTTAACAATCTTGTCTTCTAGCGATTGGAATGACATCACAACCATCCGACCACCAACATTTAAGCGCTCAAGGCAGGCAGGAATTGCTCGCTCCAAGATTGCTAGCTCTTGATTAACTTCGATGCGAAGTGCTTGGAAAGTCCGCTTAGCAGGATTTCCCCCAAGGCGTCTTGCTGGAGCTGGAATTGATCGCTTAATTAACTCTGCAAGATCGCTTGTGCTTTTTATTGAACCACTTGATCTTGCCTCAATGATGTTATCTACAATCCTTTGAGCAAATTTCTCTTCGCCATAGCTGCGAATAATGCGAATTAACTCGCCCCTGGAGTAGCTATCGATAATTTCTTGGGCGGTGATTCCACTGCTTTGATCCATGCGCATATCAAGTGGAGCGCTCTGAGCGTAGGAGAAGCCACGCTCAGATTGATCCAACTGCATTGACGAAGTGCCTAAATCAAAGAGAATGCCATCAACCGATGAAATTCCAAGAGAATCAAGGAGTTTTGGGGTCTGGTCATAAACAGCATGAAAAATTGTGATGCGATCTAAATGAGAAGATAGACGTTGACTGGCTTTATCAATTGCGCTTTTATCTCTATCAATACCAATTATCTGTAAATTTGGAAACTTCTCTAATAGCGCTAGTGAATGCCCACCTAAACCCAAAGTGGCATCAACTAAAACTGGCTTCTCTTTATTTTCTAGTGAGGTTGATAAAACAGTGATGCAGCGATTAAGCAGAACTGATGTGTGTTCTAGCTTCATCCCTACACTCCTTAATTATTAGTAGTTGTTAACTTCTTCTTCTTTCTTACTCTCTACTCTGGTCACCGCCGGCCGACGGATTGCGGGGGATAAACGGCACCGGGGAAGGGGCGCCGTTTATTTGAAGGTCGGCGGTGGCCAGAGGAGAGAGGAGATTTTTGTTTTTTGCCCCTTGTTAGAAGAGGCCTGGAAATACCTCCTCAGAAACATCAGCAAAGCCTTTTTCACGATCTTTTAGATAGCTCTTCCATGCTTTGGAATCCCAAATTTCAACTCGAGTATTTGCACCAATTACTACGCAATCTTTTTCTAAATCTGCATACTCTCTTAAGCCGGAAGGAATCATTACGCGACCTTGCTTATCTGGAATTTCATCATGTGCACCGGCAAACATCACACGCATGTAATCGCGAGCTGCTTTTGCAGTAAGTGGCGCTTGTTTTAGCTGCTCAGTAATTCGTGCAAATTCAGCAGAAGGAAAAACAAATAAACAACGCTCTTGTCCTTTAGTAATTACTAAACCTGAGGCCAATTCATCACGGAATTTGGCGGGAAGAATCAACCGCCCTTTTTCATCTAAGCGAGGTTCATGGGTGCCAAGAAACACTTAACAGACCTCCCCTACTTGCTTATTGCGCAGAACCCCCGTTCTGCTTAATTCCCCACTTTACTCCCTTTTCCTCCATTTTCAACCACCTATCTCCACACGCGAGCAGGCCCGAAAAAGCTCTCCTCCACTCTCCGGTTTTGGGCATAAAAAAACCCGCCAGAGGCGGGCACTTGCGCTGATCTAACTAACTATTCACCGAGATTACGGCGATCCCATCTCTGCTCAAAGCCTTGGCTCCACTTGCCTGGCCCTCTCTTAGGCCCTCTGCTCTGGGCTTTGGAGATAACCCCATTCATCAGTCCCCCAAGATTTGAGATAGCAAGAACTGCCCCCACAAGTGAGGCGATAAATCCAGCAACCCCAATAAGTGGAACTTGAGAAATCAAGCCGCCGAAGAGAATGAAAATGCCTAGAAGGATTAGGGCAAAACCAATTACCACCCGGCTCCTAGATGGGCTCTTGCCGCTAAAAGTTGAAATCAGGCGAGGGTCATCGGCGGCTAGCGCCTCTTCCATCTCGGCTAATAACCGTTTTTCATGCTCAGATAGTGGCATAGGACTGACAATAGTAGAGGTGGGGCTATCTGGAAAGTCGAAAGAGTGAGAAGTTGCTATGAATCTTCGCTCTCATCATCGCCCTCTCCAACTAGCCGAGCAGGTTTTACAGAGCCGCTTCCAAAGCGAGCAATGGCCCGATCAATAGCAACCTGCGCCTGGCTCCATCCAAGCTCCCGCTCTCCTAGCTCTAACTGCTCAACTGCGCCACTTTGATCAACTAACTGCTCAAGTGAAACCCCTAGAAGTCGGATTCTGGAGCCAGCAATTTTGAGCCCTAGATAGAGATCCTTCACTACTTCATAGATTTCATGGCTGCCACTTATTGATAGTGGCAGAGTTTTAGAGCGGGTGAGATTAGAAAAATCAGAGAAACGTACCTTTAAACCAATGGTTTTACTGCGCAAACTGCGAGCCCTAAGCCTTGCGCCAGCTCTTTCAGTTAATCGCAAGAGTTCTCTAAATATCTCATCTTGATCCTCGAGGTCATATGCAAAAGTTTCTGCCGCGCTAATGCTCTTCTCTGGAGCATCTGCAACTACTTCGCGATAATCCCTAGCCCAAGCAAGTTCATAAAGTGATACCCCAGCACTTGGACCAAGTGCTCGCTTTAAAGTTTCAAGAGGAGTATTGGCAATATCGGCAACTGTTCTAAGACCTAGAGCTTGCAGCTCTTCATTAGTTTTTGGCCCCACTCCCCAGATTTCTGAAACTGGAAGTGGATGAAGAAAGGTCAAGACTCGGTCGTGGGCTATTTCAAGTATTCCATTTGGCTTACAGCGCCCGGATGCTAATTTGGCGATGAATTTAGTAGTAGCAATTCCAACTGAGCAGGTTATTTTCTCTGATGCAAAAACTCTCTTCCTTATCAACTCTGCAATATTTCGACCACTGCCAAATAGTTTTCTTGATCCAGTGACATCGAGAAAAGCCTCATCTAGGGAGAGCGGCTCAACATGAGGAGTAAACTCAAAGAAAATCTCCATTACTTTTCTTGAAACTTGTGAATATCTCTCATGATCTGGCGGAATAAATATTGCATTTGGCGCCATCCGCTGCGCTCTAGATACTGGCATCGCAGCTTTAATTCCAAATTTTCTAGCAGCATAATTTGCCGAAAGAACTACTCCCCTAGCCCCTGCGCCAACTACTAACGGCTTTCCTTTATATTGCGGATAATCCAGCTCAGAAACTGAGGCAAAAAATGCATCCATATCAACATGGAGAATGGTGGAATGCTCGCCCATCTGGCTACTCACAGATAGCTAGGCTACGCCACTTTTGATAAGCAGCTGATAAATCCCATGCCCCAATAGCTCTAAGTGAGATACCGCGTAGCCCAGTTCTACGGGTAGCGCCGCGAATTAATAGTAGCTGCGAGTTATAGAGCACCTCGGCATAGCTATGTTGAGCATCTTCAAAAATGTTGCATCGCTACAGCCATATCCATCATCAAGAGTTAGAAAGATAACTCTCTTGCCAGAGCGAACTGGTGGGGTTTGCAGCGCTACTTTAACCCCAGCTACCAATACTAAAGATCCTGATCTTTGTTCTAGAAGCTGGTTAGATTTTATTGCTCCTATCTGATTGAGAAAATCAGCATAAAATTCAATCATATGATGAGAGATATCCATCCCTAGATACTTAACTTCATTTCTTACCAGTTCATGATCTTCTAAATCAGGTAGCCCTGTCTTAGATAAAGTGGGGGTAAAACCTAGGCTTAACTGTGAACCAGTAACTACTTTAGTTCTACTACCACCAGACCATTTATATAAATCAGTTAGATGTAGTAATAAATCTCTACGATTTATCTCAGCGCCATAGAGCTGATCAAAGGCCCCCACCATTAATAAGGCTTCAGCAGTTGGCCTGCTAACTGAGCTGCGATGAACAAAGTCAGCTAGATCTAAATAAGGGCGATTAGCAATAATTGCTGATATCTCTGCGCTACTAATTCCTGAGATGTCGCTAAGAGATAGCCTGATACTTCCCTGATTATCACCTTCAACTCGATAGCTAATATCAGAGTGATTAATATCAAGAGGAGCGATAGTTAATCCATTTCGTCTAGCCTCATCTAATAGCAGGCGCTTGGGATACATTCCAGGTTCATGAGTTAGAACTCCGGCAAGAAATGCTGCTGGGTAATGGCGCTTTAACCAAGCAGATTGATAAGTGGGAAGTGCAAAGGCAGCGGCATGGGCTTTGCAGAATCCAAAGGAGGCAAAGGCTCTTAAGACATCCCAGATTTGAGTAATAACTTTTAGCTCATAGCCTCTTGATATAGCTTGAGCAAAGAACCAATCACAGACCTCCTGCTGCCCCTCTCTACTGCCAAGAGCTCTTCGCTTCTCATCGGCTTGGCCAAGAGAGGATCCAGTTAGGGTGGCGATAATTTCAATAACTTGCTCGTGAAATACCACTACCCCTTGGGTATCACTCAAGATTTCAGCTAAATCAGGATGGAATATCTCCCTAGTTTTAAAACCTTGGCGGGCATTTAGAAATGGAGTGATCATGTCGCTCTTTACTGGCCCTGGTCTAAAAAGTGAGATATCAATTATTAAATCAGTAAAAGTCTCGGGGGTTAACTTTCCAACTAATTCACGCTGGCCTGGGCTCTCTATTTGAAAGATACCTAAAGTCTGAGCAGATTGGATGAGCGAAAACGTTTCACTATCATCTAAAGCTATTGCATCAATATCTATTACTTTTCCAGTACTTCGCTCTATCTCAGATATGGCATAGGCCAGAGATGATTGCATTCGAACTCCTAAAATATCTAGCTTTAAAAGCCCAATAGCTTCCACATCATCTTTATCCCACTGCACCATCGGATAATTACTAGCATTTATCTCAATTGGAGCTCTCTGATATAGCTCAGCGCTGGAGATCACCACCGCGCAGGGATGCATCGCAACATTTCTAGGTAGGCCATCTAAGCGCTCTGCAAGGCCAACTGCCATTTTCCAGGTCGGGCTAGTTAGATTCAAATTAGCAAGTTCAGGAAGATTAGTTAGCGCCTGTGAAATATTGCGAGCTCTAATATGCGGAAGTGATTTAGCAACTAGATCTATCTCCATAGGAGCAAGTGATAGAGCTGCCCCCACATCTCTAATGGCATGGCGAGCTCTATAGGTATCAAACATTGCAACTGTTGCAGATCGCATTGGGTAATTTGCAAATACCTGATCATAAATTTCTAACCTTCTAGCAGATTCCACATCAATATCAATATCAGGTAGAGCCCTTCGAAGTGGAGAGCAGAAGCGCTCCATCAATAAACCTAGTGAGAGTGGTTCAACTCCAGAAATTCCTAAGAGATGACAGATTAATGATCCAGCCCCACTTCCTCTTGCCGCTACTCTGATTCCAGAGGCTCGCGCGCGATCTGTAATATCGGCAACAGTTAGAAAATATGATTCAAAACCTAGACTCTTAATAATCTCTAACTCTTTTTCTAGTCTTTGGTTTACCTCACTATTGCTCTGGCCATAGCGCCAATTAATACCCGCAATTGAGCGCTGCCTTAGTTGAATAGTTAGCTCTTCTTGATTTTTAGCCCCTAAAAGCTCAGGCTCTGGAAGATGGATAGATCCCAGGCCAATATCTTGGCTAGGTGATAGCTCTGCCTGCTTAGCAAGGTCTTGGGTAGTACTTAATAATTTACGGCTATTTCTCTGCCCCGAAGCGCGAGCAATTATCTCTGCTAAGTGATGCATCTCTTGAGAGCTTTTAAGAAAGGCCTCGCTATTTTCGCGCTCTACAACATTTTTATGAAGCGGCAAGAGTCTTCGACTTGCATCGAGAATATCTGCTATCGGCGCATCCTGCCTTAAACACATTCTGGCAGCATTACTAAGTATCGCTGGAAGATCATTATCTTCAGCAAAACCAAGCATCCTTGAAGCATGGGTAGTTGATCTTGGTCCATCTCCATAAATTAAATGAGAGACGATTTCAATTACTTGGCTTTGAAATAGTTCGCGGCTATCGTTATATAGCGATAGCGCTTTTTCATATTGACGATTGGTAATAGCTCTAGCAATTAAAGAGTCTGGGCCTTGTAGCGATATTAAGTTACTGGTGTAGTTAGAGTGTTTCCTTAAAAAGTCTAAATCACACTCACCATAGCTTTTAAGTTCGCTCACTAGCCTTACTAAAGATCTCCAGCCTTTACCTGGGGTAGCAAGTAATGTGATCCGACTCTGATTCTTATAAGTGATATCAACTCCAATAATTGGAGTAATCCCATTTTCCACACAGCTCTGAGTAAATCGAATTGCGCCATATAAGCCATCGCGATCAGTTAGTGCAAGTGAGCTCATGCCAAAGTCGCGAGCCTTCTCAACTAGAAGATGAGGAAGAGTGGTTCCATATTTAAATGAAAATCCACTTGCAAGATGAAGGTGAGTAAAACTCATGCTGGTCTAGATGTGGGGCGAATCTGCCAAAGACCAGGAGCGCTACTGACCCCTTCTGGAATTACTTCAATGCGTTCTATTTCAAAAGTTTTCATCACTCCAATAGGAGCTGCCTCTACGCGCCATAAAATCCGCCCACCATCATCTGGGCGAAATAAGCCATCGCTAGCTCTATTCCACCAACCACCAGATTCACGCCAAGAGCTAAGCAGGGCATAAATTCGATAGCGCTGACCTTTATAGGTGAACTCAATTGGCTCACCGCCGGATAGGTAGATCTCCGGTCTCTGATTCTCCATCTTTTCGAACATTTGTTCGAATACTAGCCAGAGCCTCTGACGCCAGCAAATTGCCTAAAGGCTCACCTAAGGGACATGCCGCACTCACGCGCCATTAACCAACTTGTAACCAGGGCCATGCCAGTATCCGCCTGTGATCACACATACACAAAACCCAAAGACCCAGGGCCCCTCCCTCCGTCTGCGACTCTCCGCAATTGCCAGCGCAGTAGCGCTAGCAACATCTGCATTAGTGGTGCTTACTTCCCCGCAAGTTACTGCAAATACCTTTTCAGTTCCTGCTGCTCCAGTAATCAAAAAAGCATACTTAGCCTCAAATGGCATAAGAGTTGTCTTTGAAAAAGTTTCAGCCTCACCTGCAGTCACTGGTTATGTTCTTTCAAGTGGCGCAGGATCATGCGCAATTTCGCTGCCTGCAACAACTTCAGGAGTGGTAACACTTCCAATTATCACTGGACAGAGCAGCGCAACAGTTTCCATTAAGGCAGTAAATGCCTATGGATTCTCACCAGCAAGCACTTGGAGCAAGACATTTACTGCATCTGAGCTAACTGGAGTTACTTCAACTTCATGGCAGACAGTTCAGTTACTTCAACTAAGCGATCTACATGGCGCTATTGAAGGAACCGCTACTAATGCTGGAACAGCGCTATTAACCACAGCATTTGCAGCTGAGCGCGCCAAGAATCCAGCAACCTTTACTCTCTCTGCTGGAGATAACATCGGAGCTGCTCCACCAATTTCAAGTCAGTTTGAAGAATTGCCAACTATTGAATCTATGAATCTAATGAAGTTTGATGTTTCTGGATTTGGTAATCACGAACACGATAGAAATATCGCACATGTTCAGAAAATTATTGGTGCATCTGATTTCCAGTGGGTAGCATCAAATTACAACACCCTAGAGCCATTAAAGAGTGGTAATAAGGCAGCTAAGAGCTACTTAGTTCTTGAGCGCGGCGGAGCCAAAGTCGGCTTTGTTGCTGGAAATACTGAAGATACTAAGGAGCAGATATTTCCTGGCAATCTCTCATTCGGTGGAAAAGAACTAGTTATTTCACCTGATGTCACTGGCATCAATGCAGCTGTGAAAGCAGCTAAGGCCGAAGGAGCAGACTTTGTCGTTGCAATTCTTCACCAAGGATGGCAAGAAAACCGTGATGGCGAAGCAAAAGGTCGCCTCATTGATTTAGCAAAGCAGATCAAGGGCGCAGCAGTGGTATTTGGTGGTCATAGCCATCAGACCTACTCCTCAGCTCTTGCTGGCAATGCTGCAGTCAATGGAACCGTTATTGCAATGACTAGAAATGCTGGTCAGGAATATAACCGAGTCACTCTCTGCCTAGATAGTTCACGTCGCGTTCGTGGCACAACAGTTGATTTAGTAACTCGCGCCAACATTGCAACTCTTACTCCAAATGCTGATGGCGCAGCGCTAGTTAAGAAATACAAGGACCAACTAAATGCCAAGCTTGATGTGAAGATTGGCCAAGTAAATGGCATATTTGCTCAAGGTGGATCTCCACAGGTTCAAAGAGCTGGCGAAGCTGCAATTGGAAACTTCACTGCTGATGCAATGCGAAAGAAGTATGGAACTGACTTTGCATACATCAACGGTGGCGGCATTAGAGATAAATTCCCAGCAGCAACTTATGTTGCCGCAGATAAGTCATTTAATCGCCCAGGAACTGACAAGGTTGCTCCATACGATGTAACACTTGGTGATGCCCTTGCGGTATATCCATTTGGAAATACAGTTGGAGTATCAGTAATTACTGGTGAGAATCTCTGGAAGGCCCTCGAAAATGGCGTAAGTAACTGGCCAGGCGATGGACGCTTCCCACAGATTTCTGGTTTCAAATTTAGTTTTGACACCACAAAAGCTGTTGGCTCGCGCGTACAAAGTGTGACTAAAGCCGATGGAACCGCTATTGCTAAAGACTCTAAGGAGTACACAGTTGCGGTGCCAGACTTCATGATCTATGGAGGCGATGGATACGTTGGCTTCTTTACTCCTTCTAAGGCGAAATTGCGCGGTCTATTAGTTGATGTCTTCATCGAAGCAGTTACTGAAGCATCATCTGGTGGTAAGGCAATTACTATCCCAGCCCTTGATGGACGTATTACTAAAGTAAATCCATAAGTAAAGATAAAAAAGCGCCTCAGTTTCGGCTGAGGCGCTTTTTTTATGGCAAAACTGGCGCTCAATTAAGCATCTCTCTACTCTTTTGGATTTACAATTTCACTTCACGGAAGTTAATCACTTAGCGAAAGGCATTAAATGGATATCGTTTTAATCGTGGGAAGAGTTTTGTTCTCCCTACTATTCATCTCATCAGGAGTAGCCCATCTAACAAAGCTTGAGGCAATGACGGGATATGCCCAATATAAGAAGGTTCCAGCAGCCAAGTTATCTGTGATCGTCACAGGTCTAATGTTGATTATTGGCGGCCTATATGTGGCACTTGGAATTTATGCTGATTTAGGTGCGCTACTACTCGCTATTTTCCTTCTTCTTTCAGCATTTAAAATGCATGACTTCTGGAAAGTTACAGATGCACAGGCAAAGCAGTCTGAGATGACAAGTTTCATGAAGAATCTCGCCCTTGCTGGCGCTTCTCTGATTATCTTTGTTTTGGTTGGAAGCGGCGGAGAATTTGGCCCAACAATTACAGAGGGAATCTTTAACCTCTAGTTGAACAACAGTTGAATTCTTAACAGAAACCCCCGCTAATTAGTATGAGAAGCGGGGGGTTTTCTTTCGACTTAGGTAGCCTCCTCTAATGGAGATAGCACTGGCAATTCTTACCGGGATCGCAATTGGGTCAGTTTTGGGATATGTCGGTGCCGGAGGCTCCATGTTGGCAGTTCCGGCCTTCATCTACATCTTTGGATTTAATCCAGTTCAAGCAACTACAGCTGCTCTCATCGTTGTCTTTATTGGCGCAGCTTCTGGAGCGCTCCCGAAACTTAGAAAAAACGAGATACTAATTAAAGAGGCGCTAGTTATCTGGGCCATAGGACTTAGCACTAACTTCACCGGTGCATATTTCCTGCCACAAATTCCAGAGCGGACAATTCTTACCGGCTTTGCATTAGTTCTTGTTGTAGCTGGAACTTCAATGCTGATTCCGGCTGCAAAGGAATCTAGCGAGCGCAAAGTTTCACCTCTTGCTCTTATCGCTATCTCACTAGTTATTGGAGCAATTACTGGGCTATTTGGTATTGGTGGTGGTTTCTTAGCTATTCCAATCTTGATTCTCTTCTATAACGTAGCTCCTGCTAAAGCTGCTGGTACCTCGCTGTTTATAATCGCCATTAATACCTTAACTGGATTCTTTGCTCATTATCGCCATTGGGATGAGGTCAATTGGTCGATTCCTTTAGTTGTTGCACTTATGGCCCTTGTCATCTCGCGCCTTGCCTCAAGGCATAGCTCTAATATCTCTCCAGCTACTCTTAAGAAGGCCTTTGCATTCTTTGTCTTTGCAATCGCAACATTTACCCTAGTTGATACTTGGCTAATCTCATGATTGACACAAAAGCACTTGCAGAGTTCTTTGGGACTGCCACTCTCCTTCTTGCAGTCGTTGGATCATCTTTTATGGCCGAGCGATTAACACAAGATAGAGCTCTTGCGCTTTTGATAAATGCAACTGTGACAGCGTCGGTCCTAGCCTTAATAATTCGAAGCGCAGTTAATCTAAGCGGGGCTCACTTTAATCCCGTGGTGACGCTAACGGCTCTCTTGCTAGGAAAAATTAAAGCTCTTGAGGCGCTGGTCTATTTGATCGTTCAAGTTCTTGGCGCAATCTTTGGGGTAATTCTTGCAAATCTTATGTTTGCAGAAGTGGCCTTTCGTAGTAGTTCGATTCAAAGAGATGGGGCTGCTCAATTACTTGGTGAAGTAATTGCCACAACTGGCCTAGTCTTTATCGCTTTTAGCGCAAGGAAGAAGCATGTTTGGAAATTAATTCCACTCTGGATATTTGGCGCATATTTCTTCACCGTCTCTACATCCTTTGCTAATCCTGCGGTGACTTTAGCCCGATTCTTTACTGATGCCCCTGCTGGAATTGCAAGCTCCTCGCTGCCTGGGTTTATTGCAGCGCAATTACTAGGGGCCCTTTTAGTTCTAACTATATTGAGAAATAGAGAGAGAATTTCTCGGTGAGTATTAAGAGAGCATCAGTTCTCTTTGTCTGTGTTCATAATGCAGGGCGCTCTCAAATGGCCTCAGGCTATCTCCAGCACCTTGCTGGTGATTGGGTTGAAGTAAGAAGCGCAGGTTCTGCTCCGGCAGATTCAATAAATCCAGCTGTGGTTCTTGCAATGAAAGAGGAAGGAATCGATCTTGGCGCGCAGAAACCAAAGATTCTTACCGATGAAGCCGTTGCGGCCTCAGATGTTGTTATCACTATGGGATGCGGAGATGTATGTCCCCTCTATCCAGGCAAGCGCTATCTAGATTGGAAATTAGATGATCCTGCCGGTCAAGGCATCGATGCAATCCGCCCAATTCGCGATCAGATTAAGTCGCTAGTTAAGGAATTGATAAGCACTCTCTAGAATCCAACTATGGATTCAATAATGGAAAAGGCTGCAGTTAAGCGCGCTCAAGCTGCCTTTGATAAGCATGGAATTTCTGGAAAGATAAAAATTCTTAGCGATAGCGCAAGAACTGCAGCTGAAGCGGCAGCAGGATTAGGTATTGAAGTTGGACAGATTGCCTCATCGCTAGTGTTTAAGTTGCCAGGCGATAGATCACTTCTAGTAATTACCTCAGGTCGCCATCGAGTTGATACGCAGATGGTGGCGGATCTATTACAAGTGCCAGCCCTTGATCGAGCAGATGCAGATTATGTTAAGGAGATTTCTGGATACTCTGTTGGTGGAGTTGCTCCACTTGGTTGGATTAATGAGCCCAGCATCACTTTAATTGATGAGGCTTTAAATGATTATCAAGTTATCTGGGCCGCCGCAGGTCATCCACACGCAGTATTTCCAACTACTTATCAAGAATTACTACAGGCATCAGGTGCTAAGACTGCAAGAGTTGGTAATTAGAGTGAGAATTGCGCTGTGAGCTCTCCTCTATATATTGAAAAAAGTGGCGCGGGAGATCCCCTAGTTCTAATTCATGGCATGGGCTCTGCCAGCAATGCTTTCAAACCGATTCGCTCAACTTTAGATAAAGACTTCTTAGTAGTCACCCTTGATCTTCCAGGACATGGTAAGAGCCCTTATCAAAAAGGCGAATTAATGGATCCTCACTCCTTGGCACTTAAAGTGTTGGAGCAGTTAAGCGCTGCATCTATTGATAAATTTCATCTTGCAGGTAATTCACTCGGTGGCTGGGTTGCAATGGAGATGGCTGCAATTGCTCCAGAAAGAGTTAGATCTCTAGTAGGCATCGCACCTGCTGGACTTTGGCTCAACCCCTATAACGCTAGATATCCAGGCACAGCGCTAGCTCGATTTCTAGCCAGATACACAATTAAGCTTGCTCCAACAGCGCTTCACTTCGAAATTGCTCGCAGATTAGGTTTTGCTGATGTTAGCCCGCGGTGGCAAGAGTTCTCTTATGAATTATGTCTTGATGCAGCAATTGCCATGGCAAGCGCAGAAGGTTATTACCCGGCTTGGGATGGCATGTTACTAAAGCGTTTTGATCGTCAGATATCTGATTCAATTCCAGTGACAATTATTTTTGGTGATTCAGATAGGACTCTTCCTGAGACTAGCTGCCAGGAGAGATCCCTTGCGCCAAAGCATGCTAGATGGATCATATTCTCTGATACCGGCCATGCTCCGATGTGGGATAGCCCCCTAGATGTAATCGATGAAATTAAAAAAGCGGCAGGAGCAGCAAAGTGATTCTGGTTTTCTTCTGGAAGATTAAAGCTCGCTACATACCCTGGGCAATTTTGCATATGGGACTTGATCGTTTAGCCCTAGCTAGAAGAAGTGATGTTAAATTCTGGAAGCTATTAGGAGCTGGAAAGGGTGAGACCTTCACCCCAAGGGATGCTGATGTTCTTCGCTGGGGATTGCTAGTTGTAGTTGATCAAGACTCAGAGATTGCCAATTCAAAAATCATTAAACGTTGGAACAAGAAATCTCATTCGCAATTTAGCGGCCAGCTATCTCCGATATCAATTAATGGCGCTTGGTCAAAGAAGAGCCCATTTGATCAGATTCCTAAAGCTAGTAGTGATTGGAGCGGAAAAATAGTTGCAATCACAAGAGCTAGGATTAAATGGCGTAAGAATTTTATTTTCTGGAGCTCAGTTCCACCAGTTACAACAAGCCTTCATAGCTCACCAGGATTAATTTCTGCTATTGGAATCGGTGAGGCTCCAATTGGATTACAAGGCACTTTCTCGATCTGGGAATCTGGCGAAGCAGTTAAGAATTTTGCCTACTCTGGCGCTGCTCATAGAGAGGCAATAAAGGCTACGCATCGCCATGCTTGGTATGCCGAGGAGATGTTTGCACGCTTTGCCCTTATTAAATCTAATGGCTCGTTATAAGGCACAATTAAGCCATGTCGATTCGTAATTATCGCCCAAAGCCTGATTCCAGGCGCACGATAACACCTTGGCGAAATTTTACGCTGGTTGCAGTATTAACTGTTGCTCTAGCTCTTCAACTCTCCTATCCATTAATTGAAGGAGAGCGTCTTCGACTTGTAACTATCGCAACTGTTTATTGGGCAGCAGGAGCGATGTTGCTCCACGCTCTCTTTGCTTATGGCCTAACTTATGCAATCAGATTTCTACTAATCACTTTCACTTATTCCCTATTAGTTGAACAAATTGGCATGCGAACTACCTGGCCATTTGGAAGTTATGAGTATTCCCCATCCCTTGGTTACCAGATATTTGGAGTTCCATTAGTAGTTCCATTTGCTTGGATCATGATGGCTCACTCAGTATTTATCGCAGCGAGAAGAGTTGCTCCAAACTTAGTCTTCATTGTCGGTGGGTATGGCCTTATGGCCTGGGATCTATTTCTTGATCCTCAGATGGTTTCGGCTGGAAGATGGAGTTGGGAGATAAGTGGCAGAAGCGTTCCATTTCAACCAGAAATTCCACTCTCTAATACCTTCGGCTGGCTATTAACTGGAATGGGGTTGATGGCACTTCTCAATATCTTCCTACCTAAAGAGCGGCGCTCCCTTGGTTCAAGTAGAGCAGTTCCTGAGTTCTTTCTTGCTTGGAGTTGGATTGGCGGCATGGTGATTAACATTTTCCATTTCGATCGTCCCGGCGTGGCATTCCTTGGAGGATCAGCGCTAGGAGCGCTAGTTATCTGGTATTTCATCTCAGTTAAATACGGCCGCCGAGATTAAGGAAAAATGACTTTTCTATTGGATGTCTCGGCTTTTCTGATTGCAATTATGCTTCTTTTAGCGGTCTTTAATTTCTTTACGTTGAGGGTGGTTTCTAGTAAAAATAGCGCCTCTATTGATCAATCAGTCTCGATATTAATTCCGATGCGAAATGAAGCTGAAAATGTCATTGAGTTAATCACTCTTCTAAAAGAGCAGGCTAACTTAAGTAATTTTGAAATAATTGCCCTAGATGACTCCTCAGGTGATAACACTAAAGAGCTATTACTTGGATTGTCCCAAGACAACTTAAAAGTTATTGCGGGAAGAGAGCTGGAAGAGGGCTGGCTAGGAAAGAACTATGCCTGCTATCAATTAGCCGCAGCTGCAACGGGTGATTATTTAGTTTTTCTAGATGCTGATGTGAGGCTAGATCCAAGGGCTGTAGCAAGCACCATTGAATCAATGAGAGCTTGGAATTGGGATTTCATCTCTGCCTATCCTCGACAGATTGCCCTAACATTTTTAGAACGGTTAACTCAACCTCTACTTCAATGGTCATGGTTTACAACTCTGCCACTTCGAATCACTCAAAAGTGGCCAAGACCATCAACTGTTGTCGCAAATGGTCAATTTATGGTGATAAAGCGTAAGGCTTACTTTGATTGCGATGGCCATAGAGGTGTTAAAGCAGAAGTCTTAGATGACCTGTTTCTTGCTAGAAATTTAGTGAGAGCTGGCGCAAAAGGCGGCGTTGCAGATGGATCAAGAGTTTCATACTGTCGAATGTATTCAAGTGCCAGCCAACTCATAGCGGGCTATGCCAAATCACAGTGGAGCGCTTTTGTTAATCCATTAGGGGCCCTTATTGCAATTGCTTTGCTAACTCTCACATCTATATTTCCTTTTATAGCTGGCCTAGCAGGAGAGCTCTCGGGTTGGTATCTCTACTTTGCAATTGTTATGACAAGAAGTATTAAGCGGGATAAAGACAAGAACGATTCCAGTACTTCTCTTCTTCATCCCTTGAGCGCGCTTATCTGGATCTACTTAATATCGATTTCTTGGATAAAGAAGTATCGAGGCGAACTTTCTTGGCGCGGTAGGAAACTATGAGCCATCACAGAACTAGCAAAGTATCAAAATCCGTAATTGTAATTGGTGCCGGCATGGGTGGTATGGCAGCTGCTGCCCGCCTTGCAAAGCGTGGGCATAAAGTTAAAGTCTTTGAAGCAGCTTCTTTTGCTGGTGGAAAGTGTCGAACTGAAGATATCTCAGGATTTTCATTTGATACTGGCCCTTCGCTACTTACCCTTCCAGCTGTCTACAGAGATCTTTTTGTTAAAACAGGAAAGCGTTTAGAAAATCTCGTCCAACTAAACCCAGTTGATCCCTCTTTTACATATATCTTTGATGATGGCAAGAGAGTAACTTTTCCAAATCTCTCACATAGCGGCACAGTCTTAGCTATTACTGAAAGTTTCGGAACGCAGGCAGGAGATGCTTGGCATCAATTACTGACTAGAGCTGAGAAGATGTGGGGCGCATCAAGACAAGCTTTTGTTGAAAGTGAGCTCCGCTCCCCTTTTCAGATGCTAAAGAGTCCATCACTTCTCCGTGATTTAAAAACAATTGCTCCATTTACTTCCCTTCGAGACTTAGTTAGAAGTTATACCGATAATGTCTACATTGGAAAGATAATTGATCGCTATGCCACCTATACCGGCTCCGATCCTAGAAAAGTCCCCGCAGTTCTTTTAACTATTGCCTTTGTCGAGGAGGCTTTCGGTGCTTGGCATGTTAGCGGTGGAGTTGGCACGCTTGCTAAATCCCTTGAGTCTCGCCTAAGTGATTTAGGAGTTGAGCTGCATCTAAACACAAAAGTTGATCGAATCATCACTAAATCTGGCGTTGCAATTGGAGTTAGATTGGCTAATGGCCAAGTTCATAATAGCGATGTAGTAATTGCCAACGCTGATGCAGATTTAGTTTATAACCAGCTCCTTGAAAAGAGTTCCAGAACTAGAAGTGCCCGTAACTCACTTAACAAAGCCACTGCATCACTCTCTGGATTCTCGCTTCTCCTTGGGCTTCGTGGCTCATCAGAGCTTGGCCACCACACTGTATTTTTCCCTAAAGATTATGATGCTGAATTTGATTCTATCTTCGAAAAGAGAAGGCCAGTAGAAGATCCAGCTATCTATATCTGCAATCCAAATGACTCCAGGATGAAGCGAGCTGGAGTGGATGAGAGTTGGTCGGTACTAATTAATGCCCCTCGCCATCAACCAAAAGATGGCTTTAATTGGGATGAGAAAAGCTCAAAGGAATATAGCCAGCACATTATTAATCTAATGGAGGCAAAGGGATTAGATGTTCGCTCCCGAATTGAAGTTTTGGAATATAGATCTCCAGCAGATTTAGAAAGAAACGTTAACGCCCCTGGGGGTTCTATTTATGGCACATCTAGCAATGGAGCAAGATCGGCTTTTTGGAGGGCGCGTAATCGCTCCAAGATTAAAAACTTATTCTTAGTTGGCGGTTCAACTCATCCTGGTGGAGGTCTACCTTTAGTTGGAATTAGCGCTGAGATTGTTGCAGAAGCGGTCGAAGAAAGTTTAGAACAGTAAATAGAGAGATTACCTGAAGCACAGCCCAGATCTGAGAGAGCAGCGTTGCTAGATCCATATCAACAGCTCTTGCAACGAGAGCAATAAATAAAATGCTGGCTCTAATGGGACGCTCACCAATTGTCACAACCCCTAATTGAGTAACGCCAAGTGATGCCGCCCTTGAGCGCATATATTCTTGAAGAAATGCTGCAAGCCAAGCGATTAAGACCAGTTGATAGGGAGCTCCAAGTAGATAGAGGCTAAAGGCCCAGAGCGCTTCAACAATTCGATCGATAAAGCCATCAAGTAGCGCTCCCCACCTACTGACCTTTCCAGTAAGTATTGCTAAGGATCCATCAATGCCATCTGCAATCAAGGAGAAGACTAGAAGCGCTATAGCCCAATTACTTTCAATATTAACTACCAAGCTGATACCAAGCAGTAAACCAAAGATAGATAGAGAATTAGGGGTAACTCTTAAAACTGCTAGAGGTTTACATAGCAGGAATGAAATTTCTAACCATGCTCTAACAATTCCTTTTATCTCTGCTCCGCCATGAAGGCTGGACCAGGAATCAAAGAATTCTATCTTCTTCATCTAAGTCCAATTCTCTTAATAATTTCAATCGTTGGAGCTGCGCTATTCATAGTATAAAAATGTAGACCTGGCACTCCATAATCTAGAAGCTTTTTAGATAACTCACTTGCAATATCTACACCGACTTTAACCACATCAGCTGGGGTATCCCCTGCTGCCTCAACTCTTCTTTGAACTTCACTTGGGATTGGCGAGCCTGCAAGTTCGCTCATTTTCTTTAATTGAGCAAAATTAGTTATGGGAAGAATTCCAGGATAGATATCAAGCTTTGAACCTTTAGCTCTTATCTCATCTACTAAGTTGATATAGCCCTTAACATCAAAGAAGAATTGAGTTGTAGCAAAACTTGCTCCGCATCTTTCCTTCTCAAGAAGTACTTTTATATCTTGTTCAAAATTTCCCATTGATGCTGGATGGCCATCAGGAAATGCTGCAACTCCAACTTCAAAGCCCATACTTGATGCAAGAGTTACTAACTGGTCTGCGTGATCAAAGCCTCCAGCTGTACTCTCCCATTTCACGCCAGGTCCACCCTTAGGATCGCCGCGAAGTGCAAGGATTGACTTAATTCCAGAGGCTTTGTATTGATTGAGAATCTCAATTAATTCATCTTTACTAGATCCAACACAGGTTAGGTGTGCAATTGTTGAAATTCCACTTCTTGCTGTGATCTCTGAGGTAATTCTTACTGTGCGATCTCTCGTTGAACCACCTGCGCCATAAGTAACTGAAACAAAATCAGGTTTATAGACTGCAAGAGCCTTTAGAGCGCTCCAGAGACGCTCCTCTCCGGCCTGATCTTTAGGCGGAAAGAACTCAACGGAGAAGGTAGGCGCACTATTCATATAGCGGGAGGGTACCGTTGCGCCGTGAAATCTCCTGACCTATCCCAGCTTCGCGCCGAGATAGATAAGACCTTGGCCTCATTTACCGTTGCAAGAAGCGCTGCGCTTCTTGATATTGGCCCAGAGCTAGTGCCAGTAGCAAAGGCAATGTCAGATTTTATTACCCAAGGTGGAAAGAGATTTCGGCCAATCTTTGCCTATTTAGGTTATTTAGGAAGCGGAGCAGAAGCGCGCGAGGAGATACTACGTGCCTGCACATCCTTAGAGTTAGTTCACGTTTGCGCACTTATCCACGATGATGTGATGGATGGCTCTGATACTAGAAGAAATAAACCAGCAATACATAAAGCGTTTCAGCAATATCACCAAGATTCTTCTTACAAAGGCAGCTCTGAAAGATTTGGAAGTTCCTCCGCAATTCTTATGGGTGATTTAGCTCTGGTCTGGGCCGATCGCTTATTGGTGGAATCTGGAATTAGCGGTGATGAATTTCTTCAAGTGCAATCAGTATTTGCAGATATGAGAGATGAATTGATGGCTGGCCAGTACTTAGATGTTTTAGAGGGCGCACTTGCCACAACTAGTATTGATAGATCTCTAAAAGTTGCTCGATATAAGTCAGGTAAATACTCAATTGAACGCCCACTTCACTTTGGCGCAGCGCTTTCTGGAAAAAAGGAACTAATGAGCGCCTACTCATCATTTGGACTTCCTCTCGGGGAAGCCTTTCAATTACGTGATGATCTACTTGGTGTATTTGGAGATCCAGAGGTCACGGGAAAACCAGCAGGTGATGATTTAAGAGAGGGAAAGCGAACGGTACTAATTGCCCTCACCATGCAGGCAGTAGGCAAACAAGAGCGAGAGCTTCTAACTGCCTCACTTGGAGATGAAGGACTTGATAAAACACAGATTCTTAAGCTTCAAGAGATTATTTCTAGCTCTGGAGCGGTCGCTCAAGTTGAGAAGCTCATCACAGAGCTTCGAGATAGAGCCATTTCTGCGTTGCGAGATAGCCAAGTTGAGACAAGTATTCTCTCTGTATTAGAAGAGATGGCAACTATTGCAACGCAACGGAGTCTTTAAATGCGAAAAGTTAAGGGAAAAACAGACCGAGTAGTAGTTGTCGGTGCTGGACTTGCTGGCCTTAGTTGCGCGCTAAGGCTTGCCGGAGCTGGGCGAGAAGTAATTGTGATTGAGCGTGAAGCGGTTCCTGGTGGTCGAAATGGATTAATGAAAAAAGATGGATATTCATTTGATACTGGACCAAGTGTTTTAACTATGCCTGATCTGATTGCCGATGCTCTGGCATGCGTTGGAGAGAAAATAGAAGATTGGCTCGATCTGATGCCGCTTAAGCCACTATATCGAGCCTTTTATGCCGATGGTTCTCAATTAGATGTTCATGCAAATACAGAACAGATGGAAGCAGAGATTGCAAAAAATATTAGTGCAGATGAAGCTGCTGGCTATCGACGATATGTTGAATTTGTTACCAAGTTATATAAGTATGAGATGAATGACTTTATTGATAGAAATATTGACTCTCCCCTAAACCTGCTAACTCCTAATCTTGCTCGATTAATTGCTCTTGGTGGCTTTAGAAAGCTTGCTCCTAAAGTCTCTCAATTCCTAAAAGATCCTAGAACTCAACGCGTCTATTCTTTTCAAGCGATGTATGCCGGGGTTTCGCCCCAGCAAGCACTTGCTATTTATGCAGTTATTGCCTACATGGATTCAGTTAATGGAGTCTTCTTTCCTAAAGGTGGAATGCATGCGGTTCCAAGAGCGCTAGCAGGAGCTGCCGAGAAACATGGCGTGACTTTCAAATATAACACCACAGTGACAAAGGTAGAAAAGAGTGGATCTAGGGCAAGTGCTGTAATAACTAGTGATGGCCAGAGAATTGAATGTGATGTTGTGGTGCTAAATCCTGATTTGCCTGTGGCGTGGCGAGATTTACTAGGAAAAACTCCGCTATCGGTTAAACGACTCAATTACTCACCTTCTTGTGTAACCATCTTGGCTGGCTCTTCCAAGAGTTATGATCATTTAGCTCATCACAATATTCACTTTGGCCACTCCTGGGATGGAGTCTTTGATGAGCTAATTACTAAAAAGCAATTGATGAGCGACCCAAGCCTTTTGGTGACTCTACCTTCAAAAGATGATCCAAGCCTTGCCCCAAGTGGAAAACATAGTTATTACATTCTCTTTCCTACGCCAAATCTTGATGCTGATATTGATTGGAAGAAGATGAAGAACGTTTATAAAGATCAAATGTATGCCACGATGCAAGAGCGGGGCTATAAAGATTTTGCAGACTCAGTTGAGGTAGAACATGTAACAACTCCCCTCGATTGGCAAGAGATGGGGATGGAAAGAGGTGCGCCATTTGCAAGCGCGCATACTTTCCTGCAAACCGGACCTTTTAGGCCAAGTAATATGGCAAAGGGATATGAGAATGTGGTCTTTACTGGAAGTGGTACCCAACCTGGAGTCGGAGTTCCAATGGTTCTAATCTCAGGAAGACTTGCAGCAGAGAGAATTGTTGGACCAGTAAAGTAAATATGGATGAGTTAAGCGCTGCTGGAATCCATGATCCTGAGCTACGCAAATCTTATTTGGAGTGCAAAAGGCTCAACTCTCTTCATGGAAAAACTTACTACCTAGCTACTCTCCTTCTTCCAAAAGCTAAGCGCCCACATGTTCATGCGTTATACGGATTTGCTCGGTATGCCGATGAGATTGTCGATGATCTGGCATCTACTCTTACTCACCAAGAAAAAGTAGATGAACTCGGCAGGTGGAGTGATCAACTCTTATCCGACATTTCTATGGGGCGAAGTAGCGATCATGTCGGACGAGCTCTGGTTGATACAGTGCAGCGTTTTAACATTCCAATTTCTTACTTTGAAGCATTTCTTCACTCCATGGCAATGGATTTATCTGTAACCCAGTACGAAAGATATGAAGACTTGATGGAGTATGTCTATGGATCTGCTGCAGTAATTGGGCTCCAGATGGTTCATGTTCTGGGAACAGTTGAGGGAAAAAAATCTGAGGCGCTCGCTCCGGCTGAGAAGTTAGGAATAGCCTTTCAATTAGCCAACTTCATCAGAGATGTAGGTGAGGATCTAGAACGCGGGCGAATATATCTACCAATGGCAGAGCTGGCCTCATTTGGCGTAGATCGCGAGATGCTAGAGGCAAGGCAAGTTCGCCCTGAAATTATCCAAGCGCTCAAGTTTCAGATTGCAAGGGTGCGCCAACTACAGAGCGAGGCAGATGCTGGAATTGAGCTACTAAGCCCGGATGCAAGGGCGTGCATTAGAGCAGCAAGTGAGCTCTACTGCGGAATTGTCGATGAGGTTGAGAAAATTGATTATCAAATTTTTACCAAGCGAGCTAAGACTTCTAATTTTCGGCGAGTTAGAACGGCGCTTCCTGCTTATTTTTCAGCGCTCGCTTCTCGCTAGTTTCTTTGTATTCCCCTTCTTCCCCAAAAAATCCACTGCGAGATAACCATAACAATCATAGAAAATCCAAAGAATAGATCTTCAACTGGAGCAGATGCAATTCGCACCCCAACTATTACATCAGGGTCATAAGTAATGATGCCTCTAGAAGTTAACCACCAATTTGTAATGATTTGGAAAAAGAGCATGATTGCGTAGGCGTTCCAGAAACTCTTTCTTGATAAAACTCTAGATTTAGTTATATAAAAATCAAATAAAATAACGAGTGGAACTGAAAGAAGGGCTAGTTGGGTGTAACTCATCGCTCATCACCATAATTCCAATGAGGCTTTACCCGTCTCACTGCTTCTATTGTCATTAAAGCAGCTAGAGGAACTACGATGAAGAAAAGGAACTCTTCAAGCGGAATCCCAGCAGGTCCAAAGATTCCAACAACCTGCTCTCTATCAAAGAACCAATGCCTAGAGGTGACTGCGTAATAATCCCAAGTTAAGAAAATAGCTGCAGTAGGAAGAATTGCTAACATCGCTCGCTTAATTCTTCGCAATACTCCAACTTTAAGAAAAATCTCCAGCCAGAATGAACCGAGAACTGTGAAGGTGAGCATTGCAAAATAACCGAACTTCAACATGGGCTTATGCTATTGTTCTGCTAATCGGGAGCCAAAAGTTGGCTGAGAGGACCTCTTCGAAGGTCGACCGAAAGACCAGTTCGGTAATGCGAATTGGAAGGGAGCTTAATCATGTTTACCGTTTTCACAGCTTGGGGCTATGAAGTATCGGCCCTGGAGTTAAGCGCAGTAATCACTTCATTTACGGCTGTACTTCTCGGGGCGCGCGGAGTAAGAATGACCTGGCCCTGGTACCTCGTTAGCGCATCACTTTATGCAATCTTCTTCTATCAAGTAGATCTAATTGCTAGCGCACTACTTCAATTTGTCTTCATCGCAGCAGGAATCTGGGGTTGGCTTGGATGGAATAAGACTGGCGTTATCCTAGGTATATGAATAACAAGGAGAGATTAATCTGGCTTACAGCTTTAGTGGCATCTTGGCTTCTTACTGCGCCAATACTTGAAAGCATCGGCGCTGCTGCAACACTGCCAGATTCCTTCTTGCTTATCTCAAGCACTCTGGCACAGACTGCAATGGTGCTTCAGAGAAATGAGACTTGGATTGCCTGGATTGTGATTGATATTTTTGGAACTTATCACTATGCAAATCAAGGCTATTGGTTCACTGCATTGCTCTATGGTGTCTTTACAATAATCGCCGTCTTTGGGCTAGAGCGTTGGAAGAAATTATCTAAGAGCGCTGATTAAATCTAATATGAATCAGCCTTCACTTACTGAAATCATCACAAGCATTAAAAAGGGTAGAGCAATAGGCAATGTTGGACGAATAGTTGCAATAGATGGACCTGCTGGAGCTGGTAAAACAACTCTAGCCAATCGCCTTAAAGAGAACATCCAAGATTCAAGTGTTGAGATTGTTCATATGGATGATCTCTATGATGGTTGGCAAAATTCGCTAACTCCAGCACTAGGTAAAGTTTTAGATATAAGCATCTGCTCCCCAGTTTCTAAAGGAAAGAGTTTTCAATATCGAAAATATAATTGGATTGAATCAAAGTTTGGCCCGCTGCTGGACTTCACTTTTCCAGAGATATTGATTCTAGAAGGTGTGGGTTCGGGCCAGAGGGTTGTTAGAAAGTATCTAGATGAGCTGATTTGGATTGATATCTCTGCTCAGGTTGGCTTGCAAAGAGTCTTGCAAAGAGATGGTGAATCCATTGAAAAAGAGATGGAGATCTGGCAGATGAGAGAGAATTACCACTTTGTTGCAGACAACACTCGCGATAGCGCCACTATTCGCATTGATGGAGCAACTTTCATCTAAAATTTCCACGTGTCGGAGTTAATTGGAGAAATCATCGATGGGCGCTATCAGCTAACCCGCGTTGTTGGCTCTGGCGGAATGGCAACAATTTATGCCGCGATAGATTTAAGACTAGATCGCCAAGTTGCAGTAAAAATAATGCATTCTCATCTTGCCCAAGATGAGCAATTTGTCTCTCGATTTATAAGAGAGGCCAAAGCTGCTGCATCACTTTCTCATCCCAATATCGTTGCAGTATTGGATCAAGGGTGGAATCAAGGTGGATCTCCTTGCGTCTTTATTGTCATGGAGTTAATTGAAGGTGCAACGCTAAGAGATTACCTAATCGAGCAGGGCTCACTTTCTCCTGAGCGTGCCTTATCCATCATTACACCAGTTGCAAGCGCTCTTGCTGCTGCACATAAGTTAGGAATTGTTCATAGAGATATAAAACCTGAAAACATCTTAGTCTCAAAAGAAGGTCGCATAAAGATTGCTGACTTTGGTTTAGCTCGAGGCGCACTTCTTGGAAACACTATGACTGCAGAATCCAGTGTGATTCTAGGAAGTGTTTCATACCTCTCCCCCGAGCAGGTTCAAAGAGGAGTTGCAGATGCTAGAAGTGATATCTACTCACTTGGAATTGTTCTCTTTGAAATTCTCACTGGCCAGAAGCCCTATCAAGGAGAGGATCCAGTTCAGGTTGCAATCAAGCATGTAAACGAACGAGTACCTGCTCCTTCAACACTAAAACCCGGACTCTCAGTAGAAATTGATCAACTAGTCCTATCCGCTACTGACATAGATCCTGATAAACGTCCAAGGGATGCAGTAGTAATGCTTGAGAAACTGCGCGAACTCTCTGAAAAGTTAGATCCGCGCAAAAGGCAATTAAGTCTTGAGCTTGACCTGCCACCACTTGCTATAAAGGAAGTAGGAAAAAGAGATGGCGCAAAGCGCCTTCGTAGAGATAAAGATCGTGAAGTGGAAATTCCCAAAAACCAGGAGGCTGCCGTGAAAAAAGAGAAGAGTTCTTCGATTGCTAAGAAGGCGCTCTCTAAACGAGTTAAACGAAATCGACAGATAGCAGCACTAATCGCAATCGCTCTTGGAATTGGCATTTGGTATGTAATCGTAGGTCCTGGTTCAAAGGTAATTGTTCCATCTCTTGCAGGCCTTACTGTTAAGGAAGCAACTAGTGAGCTGGCAGACCTTGGCCTTGATCTAAAGGTAGAGCGAGAAGAATTTAGTGAAGATATCCCAGAAAATAGAGTCATTAAATCAAGTCCAGCTGGCGGCGGGCGCATTTCACCAGATGGAACAGTTGAGGTGACAATTTCAAAGGGTAAGGAGCGTTACATAGTTCCAACTCTTCAAGGACTCAAAATTGAAATTGCTGAAGGACTAATCAGTGATAATAACTTAATCGTCGGTGAGATTATTGAAGAATTTTCAAGTGAATTTCCCAAAGGCTTTATTATGCGAAGTAGCCCTGCAGCAGGCGAACGTATAAAGCGTGATAGCCAAGTAACTCTCTATCTCTCAAAAGGAGTCGAGCAAGTTGGAGTTTCCAGCTATCAAGGAAAGAGCGGCGAACAAGCTCTTAATGAATTAACTGAAGCTGGCTTTGATGTTGAAACTAAGTATGTCTTTAGTGAAGATCTGCCAATTGGAGCAGTTGTTAGTCAGATTCCAAGCGGTGGAGATATCGATAAAGGAAGCGTAGTAACTTTAACTGTATCCAAGGGATCTCAATTTGTTTTTATCCCCAATGTCTTCTCCCTAAGCGAAGCAAAAGCAATAGATACCCTTAAAGATCTTGACTTAAAGGTAGTTGTCAAGAAAGTCGGCAATAAAAAGACGAAAGTTGTCACCAATATCTCACCAAAAGTGGGAGATAAAGTAAAACGTGGCTCAACGGTCACAATCACTGTAGGGTGATTTAGTGCCGAAAGCAGCAAAACCAAGAATTGGTGCTCATGTGCCAACTTCTGGTGGAATGGCAAAGCGAGCTATTGAATATGCCAAAACAATAAAGGCAGAGGCAATTCAGGTATTTGCATCAAACCCCAGAGGTTGGGCCATGCCTGAGACAAATAGTGATGCTGATCAAGCATTCATTGAGAAGGCAAGTGAACTAGATATTGAAACTTATATTCACGCGCCATTTCTAATTAATTTAGGATCTCCGACCGAAGGCACCTATAAGAACTCTCTTGCATCCACAAAATACTCCCTCAAGCGAGGACGGGAGATAAAGGCTAGAGGTGTAGTAATTCACACAGGTTCTGCTGTTGATGAGGGAAATATCAAGAAGGCATGGAAGCAGATTCATGAAGGCATGATGCCAATACTTAGCGAGCTAGATGATCAAGATCCTTGGCTTCTGCTTGAACCAACCGCTGGTCAAGGTCAATCTCTAGTTAAACGATTAGAGGATTTAAATAATTATTTCGAAGCCCTTGAGTGGCATCCTAAAGTGGGAGTTTGTCTAGATACCTGCCATGTCTTTGCAGCAGGACATGACATAAAGAGCAAAGGTGGGATGAGCGCAACTATTGATTTGTTGGTGGAGGTTGCAGGCTCTGAGCGAATTCAACTAATTCATGCCAATGACTCTATGGATGTGCTTGGCTCACTTAAAGATCGACATCAAAATCTTGGAGATGGGGAGATAGGAACGAAGCCATTTGCAGAACTTCTGGCTCACCCAGCTATTGTTAATGCTCCACTGATTCTAGAGACCCCTGGTGAAGAACCCGAGCATGGAAGAGAAGTAGCGATGCTAATGAAGATGAGAGATAAATAATGCAACTTAAATTGGCTCCCTGGGCTCTTCTTGCAGTAGCTGCAATGTGGGGTATTTCCTTTGTATGGATGAAGGACATTTTGGATCAGCAGGATGTCTATAGCTTCCTGACTTCGAGATTTATCTTTGCAGCTCTGGCAATGATAATTATCAAGCCTAAAGTATTAAAACTCTTTACTAAAGAGCTAGTTAGTAAAGGTTTTATAATTGGATTGGCCCTGGGCTCTGGTTACATTTTTCAGACTCTAGGTCTTGATCGCACCACTCCTGCTATCACTGGATTTATCACTGGCCTTTATGTAGTAATCACTCCTTTGATTGCAGCATTATTACTAAAAGAGCGAGTTACCCTGACAATGTGGGGCTTCATTCTTTTGGCGGTAGTTGGTCTTGCAGTTCTCTCTGTTCAAGGGTGGAGCGTAGGTTTTGGAGAGTTTCTAGTATTCATCTCGGCAATTTTATTTGCAGTTCATATCATCATGCTTGGTGCCTGGAGCAAGAACTTTGATGCCTACGCGCTAACGGTCATGCAGTTAATTGGCTGCGCCTTTCTATCGGCAATACCTGCTGGAATAAATGGATTCAACCCTCCCCCTGATACTCAAGTTTGGGCAGTCGTTATCTTCACAGCTGTATTTGCCACAGCGATTGCCTTTGTAATTCAAACTTGGTCTCAAGCTCGCATTTCAACTACTAAGGTTGCAGTGATACTAACCATGGAAGTGGTTTTTGCAGCTCTATTTTCTTTCGCTTATGGAATGGAGCCCTTTACTCTACGTTTAGCAATCGGTGGCACCTTGGTGCTAATTGCCATGCTTGCCATAGTTCAGCCTCGCTTTTCATCGCCTAGGGCTAGCTGAAAGACTTAGCTCATGGCAGATAGCACAGAATTCATAGATTTAAGATCTGACACTGTAACTAAACCTTCATTACAGATGCGCTCTGCAATGGCAAGTGCTGAAGTTGGCGATGATGTCTACTCCGATGATCCAACAGTCAATTCACTTGAAGAAAGAGTTGCAGATCTATTTGGCAAAGAAGCTGCGTTATTTACCCCAAGTGGATCTCTTGCAAATCAGTTAGCTATTCGATCCCTAGTATCTCCAGGGCAGGAGTTAATCTGTGAAACAAACTCTCACATTGCTAGAGCTGAACTAGGAGCGGCAGCGACCTTTAGCGGAATTACAACAAGGACCTGGCTTGCCGATCGTGGGCTATTAAATGCAGCTCAAGTTCTAGATTTAGCAAAACCTGACTCTGGCCCCTATCTAGTTTCAACTACAGCTATTGCAATTGAAAATACTCATAACTTTGGTGGTGGAAGTATTCAACCAATTGAGGAGATTGCCCTTCTAAGCAGGAGAGCAAAAGAGTTGGGGCTCTTTCTCCACCTTGATGGAGCAAGAATCTGGAACGCTCACGTTGCATCCGGAGTTTCTCTACTTGAGTATGGAAAGCACTTTGAAACCATTAGCGTCTGTCTTTCAAAGGGGCTAGGAGCTCCCGTTGGATCTTTAATGATCTCAAGTAAAGAGCGCATCTCATCTTCTAGAGTTTGGCGTAAACGATATGGCGCTGGAATGCGACAGATAGGAATTCTGGCAGCTGCTGGTCATTACGCACTAGATCACAACATCTCTCGATTAGTCGATGATCATAGAAAGGCTAAGCAGCTAGCTATAGCCTGCGCAAGCGTTGCACCTTCGACTATCAATCCAGATTTTGTAGAGACAAATATTGTTGGACTGGACCTCTCCGGAGCAAATGTATCTGCACTTGAATTTGCCTCGGATGCAAAACAAAAAGGACTGTTGGTAAGCGCGCTAGGAAAGAGCTACCTTAGATTAGTAACGCATATGGATATTGATGATGAGGCAAATGAGAGAGCTTGCGCTATTTTGCAGGAGCTTTTAAAGCGCGCCTTCATGGCTAAGTAGCCACTGTTTATATTTCAACCCATAAGCATAATTTCCTAGCGCCCCACCTGTTTTAACAATTCGATGACAAGGGACAACCAGGGCAATCAGATTTCGGGCGCAAGCACTTCCGGCCGCTCGCACCGCATCTTCTGAACCTGCTCGTTTTGCTAAATCGGCATAGGTCAGAGTTCTTCCTGGAGCTATTTTTCTCATCACCCGCCATGCTGATTGTGAAAACTTCTCACCCTCTTGATCAACCTTAATCCCATCAAGGGCTCTCAAGTCTCCATCAAAGTAATCAGAAACCAAATCTGAAATTATTGGAATCTGACTTACTTTCTTACTCTCTAACTGCCTATCTTGCTTGGAGATCGAGGATAGAAGTTCATCCTGTGATGTAAAGCCCGCAGCAATAAGGATATGTTCGCGCGATATTAAAGAGAGAGCGCCTACTGGGGTTTTAAGAGTGGTACGAAGCAACACGGGCAAACCCTACTGTCCTAATCTACGTTTGGAAATACTATGAACGATCGCGAAGCATCTCGGCAACAAGGAATGCAAGCTCTAAAGATTGTGTGTGGTTAAGCCTTGGGTCACAAGCGCTCTCATATCGAGTAGCAAGATCTTCATGCGAGATTTCCTCGCCTCCACCAACACATTCAGTTACATCATCGCCAGTTAATTCAATGTGAATTCCCCCAGGATGAGTTCCAAGCTTTTGATGAACTTCAAAGAAGCCCTTCACTTCATCTAGAACATCATCGAATTTACGGGTTTTATACCCGCTTGGAGCTTCATAAGTATTGCCATGCATTGGATCGCAGACCCAAAGTACTTTTGCGCCCGATTTATTTACCGCTTCAATTATTCCTGGAAGGACGCTACGCACATTTTGCGCGCCCATTCTGGTGATAAATGTTAAGCGACCTGGCTCATTATCTGGATTAAGCGCTTGGATAATTTCTAGTGCGCTCGCAGCAGTTGTCTTTGGCCCTAGTTTGACTCCAATTGGATTTTTAATCTTCTTGGCAAAATCAATATGTGCTCCATCTAATTGACGAGTGCGCTCGCCTATCCAAACAAAGTGAGCTGAGACATCGTAGGCATTACCAGTTCTTGAATCGATCCTCGTTAGGGCCTTCTCATACTCAAGTATTAAAGCCTCATGACTTGAGTAAAAATCAACAGTCTTAAACTCCTCAGGATTAATCCCTGCAGATCTCATGAATTCAAGAGCTCTTCCAATTTCATTGGCCATAGCTTCATAGCGCACACCAATACGAGAGTCCTTAACAAAACCTTTGTTCCACTCGTGAACCAAACGCAGATCTGCAAAGCCGCCTTGAGTAAAGGCACGCACTAGATTTAATGTTGAGGCAGAGGTCTGATAAACCTTAACTAGTCGAGCCGGATTTGGGCGCCGGGCTTCTTGGGTGAACTCCAAATCATTAACAGCATCCCCGCGATATGCAGGAAGAGAAACCTCGCCTCGAGTCTCTAGATCATTACTTCTAGGCTTTGCAAACTGGCCTGCCATTCGACCAACTTTTATTACCGGAAGGCTTGCGCCATATTGGAGAACTGCTGCCATCTGAAGAATAGTTTTGATCCGGTTTCTAATTGAGTCTGCGGTTGCCCCAAGAAAAGTCTCTGCGCAGTCTCCACCTTGTAACATAAAAGCCTTGCCATCTGCGGCTAGGGCTATCTTCTCTTTTAAGTTATCGCATTCACCAGCAAAAACTAGAGGCGGTAGCGATTTTAATTCCTTTACTGCCAACTCTAATTCAGCGCGATCTGGCCAATTAGGCTGTTGCGCTGCCTTAAGGGCGGGATCAAAGAGAGAATCAATTGACATGGTCAAAGGGTAGGCAACTTAGGGCAATCGGCGTCGGCCAATTATCCGAAGAAAACTTCTGCCTCTGCTAGTAGGGCTGGATCTACCGTCTTTAACTTCTCAGTAGCTGAGGCCAGTGGAACTCGCTTAATTGCCGTTCCATGAAGCGCCACCATTTTGCCCCAATCTCCTTCATGAGCAGCAGTTATGGCATGAAGGCCAAAGCGCGTTGCCAGAACTCGATCAAAAGCCGTTGGCGTTCCCCCACGTTGAATATGGCCAAGAATTGAGGTGCGCGCCTCTGCTCCGGTGCGCTTTTCAATCTCATTAGCTAGCCACTCACCAATTCCTGAAAGTTTGACATGGCCAAAAGCATCTTTGGTGGAATCTTTAGTAATTAAATCGCCATCCTTAGGAAGAGCTCCCTCTGCCACTACCAAAATAGGAGCATAAGATTGTTCAAATCTAGATTTCACATATGAGCAAACTTTGTCGATATCAAAGGGAACTTCAGGAATGAGAATGCATGAAGCCCCGCCGGCAAGTCCGGAATGCAGAGCAATCCAGCCCGCATGTCTTCCCATAACTTCCACAATAAGTGCGCGGTGATGTGACTCTGCAGTGGTGTGAAGACGATCAATTGCTTCAACTGCGATATTTACAGCAGTATCAAAACCAAATGTGTAATCAGTATTGTTCAAATCATTATCGATGGTCTTAGGTACTCCAATAACTTTTACACCTAAGGCATCTAATTTTGTAGCGACCCCTAAAGTATCTTCTCCGCCAATTGCAATTAGAGCATCGACATTCATCTTGGCAAGATTTTCTTTTATGCGCTCTACACCGTTTTCAATCTTAAATGGATTAGTGCGAGATGATCCAAGAATTGTTCCACCTCGTGGCAGAATTCCTCGAGTTGCCGCAATATTTAGCGGCATCGTAAGCCCCTCTAGCGGACCTTTCCAACCATCGCGAAAACCGATGAACTCATAGCCATATTCTTTCTCGCCTTTACGTACAACCGCTCTAATGACTGCATTAAGTCCGGGACAATCTCCGCCACCTGTAAGGACTCCGAAACGCATATGAATAACTCCGATTAGATAATTGGATTTGAATCAGCTCTGACTCAGGAGCAGATTCTAGCGCATTGCAAAATTACCAATGAAATTACCGCGTAACTACTACGCCTTTTCCAACTACAACTATTCCACCAGGTGAAACTGTGAAGCGCTGGCGATCTCTCTCTAAATCAAATCCAATACTGGCCCCAGGTTCAACGATTACATTCTTATCCAAGATTGCGTTTTTAACTCGGGCGCCATCCCCTATTCGCACCGCTGGCATAAGCACTGAGCTCTCAACGACAGAGTCACGGCCAGCATAAACATCATAGGAGGCAACGGTTCTACGCAATTCACCACCAGAGATAATTGATCCCGCGCCAACAACTGAATCAAAGGCAATTCCTCGCTCTGAAAATTTTGCTGGTGGCAGCGATGGCGGATTGGTGAGAATTGGCCACTGTCGGTTATAGAGATTAAAAATAGGTAGCGGCGAAACTAAATCCATATGTGCTTCAAAATAAGTATCAATACTTCCCACATCACGCCAATAACCTTTATCGCGCTCAGTCTCACCTGGCACAACATTATTTGCAAAGTCATAAACCTTAGCAAGGCCCGCTCTTGTCATAGCCGGAATGATGTTTGCGCCTAAGTCATGACGAGAGTCAACATCTTCCGAGTCAAGAATCAGGGCCTCTTCCATGGCGTCGCGACGGAAGATGTAATTACCCATGGAAACCAAACATAAATCAGGATGACCTGGCATAGCTGGAGGATCTTTAGGCTTTTCATGAAATGCTTTTATAGTAACGCCATCGCTATCAAGTTCGATGACTCCAAATTCTGATGCCTCTGATCGCTTTACTCGAATTGCGGCAACTGTTACCCCAGCTCCGCTTTCCAAGTGACTTAGATACATTGCATTTGAATCCATGCGATAAACGTGATCTGCGCCAAAGACAATCACATGTTTTGGGTTCTCATCATGGATTAAATTGAAATTCTGCAAAATTGCATCAGCACTTCCGGTATACCAACGTGGACCAAGTCTCTGCTGCGCTGGAACAGGAGTGATGTAATTTCCAAGTAGTGTCGACATTCTCCACGTAGTAGTTATATGTCTATCAAGGGAATGAGATTTATACTGCGTAAGAACTGCGATCCTTAAAAATCCTGCATTGACAAGATTTGAGAGAACGAAATCAACTAATCGATAAGAGCCACCAAAAGGAACTGCCGGCTTTGCTCTATCTGCAGTTAATGGCATTAAACGCTTACCTTCGCCACCAGCGAGCACTATTCCTAAAGGGAGATCTAAGCGGGCCATATGTCTAACGATACTCTTGGCAGGTGAGCGGCGCTAAGGTGAAAGTAGCCATGATTACTCGTGAGTGGCCCCCTGAGATCTACGGTGGTGCCGGAGTTCATATCGCAAACCTAGTCTCTGCCTTAAATCAGAGCGGAGAGATCGAGAGCTTCGTTCATTGCTTCGGTGGAGCAAGAAGTGATGCCACCAACTACCAGCTAATCAAAGAGTTTTCTACGATAAATCCAGCGCTGCAAACCCTCTTACTTGATAGCGATATTGCCAAGAATCTAAAGGGTATGGATGTTGCGCACTCTCATACTTGGTATGCCAATCTAGCTGGTTACTTGGCGATGAAAATATTTGGAATTCCCCATGTCATTACCGCCCACTCTCTGGAACCACTACGTCCCTGGAAAGCTGAACAGCTAGGTGGCGGATATCAAATTTCATCCTGGGCCGAAAAGATTTCCTATGAGAGCGCATCTGCCATCATCGCAGTTAGCGATGGCATGAGAGCAGATGTCTTGAAGGCTTACCCTGAAATAAATAGCGATAAAGTCATAACAATTAGAAATGGAATTGATACTAAAGCCTTTGCCCCTAATCCGAAATTAGAAGTATTAAAAAAGTATGGGATCAATTCACCCTATGCTTTATTTGTTGGAAGAATAACAAGACAGAAAGGCCTTGCACACTTACTCCGTGCTTGGCAGAAAGTTCCTAAAGACTACTCTCTAGTCCTTGCTGCAGGATCTCCCGATGAGCCAGCAATCGGTGCTGAAGTTGAGCAACTCATTGCTGAGCTATCAAAGCAGCGAGGAAATATCATTTGGATAAAGCAGATGCTAGATCGTGATGAATTAACCGCCCTTCTTACCGGAGCTCAAGTATTTCTCTGTCCATCAATCTATGAACCGCTAGGAATTGTTAATTTAGAGGCGATGGCCTGTGAAACCGCAGTTGTGGCATCAAAAGTTGGTGGTATTCCTGAGGTTGTAGTTGATAATGAAACTGGATTATTGGTTGATTACTCACCTAATTCATCAGAATTTGAAGACGCTCTTGCATCTGCAATCAATAGATTAATGTCAGATAAATCACTATCTGTTAAATACGGTCAAGCAGGGCGAATCCGCGCAATAGAGCACTTCGGATGGGATAAGGTTGCCGAAGCAACCATCGAGTTATATCGGAGTCTAATAAAGTAAATGTCACGTAAAGGTTGGGCGCTCTTTGCCCTTGTTGGTTTGCTATGGGGCGTTCCCTATTTATTTATGAAAGTTGCAGTTGAAGAGCTTTCAACACCTGTAATTGTCTTTGCTCGCCTTGCTATCGGAGCCCTGCTTTTAATTCCCATAGCGCTCTATGAAAAATCTATCCGACCAGCTCTTAAGTATTGGCCATATATTTTGTTCTACTCCGTTCTCGAAATGGTAATCCCTTGGTATTTAATTACCACCGCGCAAAGAGATCTCTCATCGGGATTGGTGGCGCTCTTGGTTTCAACAGTTCCAATCTGGGCCACGCTATTTGCTCACCACAGCGGTGATTCAACGGCAGCTCATCGCACCAGAATCTTTGGTATTGCTATGGGATTAATCGGTGTGGCACTTCTTGTAGGAATTGAGTCACTAAATGACTTTGATAGCGCGATCGCAATTGCAATGGTATTGGTTGCATCTATCTCATATGCCTGGGCAGTAAATATGATTACTAGACGTGCTCCCCAAATCTCTGGAGTTGCAATTAATGGATTATCGATGCTTATTGCTCTTATTTTCTTTGCTCCATTTGCGGCCTTTAACTTGCCAACTCGAGTCCATCATTAGAAGCTATTAGTGCAACTGCTGCGCTTGGAATCTTCTCAACAGGTCTTGCTTTCTGGATTTTCTTTATGGTCTTAAAAGAAATTGGCCCAGCAAGGGCTTCTCTTGTGGTTTATCCAAATACGGCAGTTGCTGTAATTCTTGGGATCATAATTCTCAATGAAAAGTTGACGCTAGCAATTACGATTGGTCTTCCATTAGTCTTAGTTGGTTCTTATTTTGCTAGCAAAAAGTCTGAAACCCCAGTAGTTACCGGGTAAATCCCAACTTAAGTAAAGCCTTAGAGTCGCTCTGCCAATTAGCCATAACTTTTACATGAAGACCAAGAAATACTCGGGCCTTTAACTTCTTTTCAATCTCACCTCTTGCCACAGTTCCTACTTGCTTAAGTCTCTCTCCTTTATGGCCAATGATTATTGCCTTCTGACTATCGCGTTCAACAATAATTGATGCATGAATATCAAAAAATGGGGTATCACCCTCCACTCGCTTATCACGCTCGGAGATCTCATCGATTATGACTGCAATTGAGTGGGGTACCTCTTCAAAAACATCTTCAATGGCTGCCTCTCTAATTAGATCAGCAATCTGAGTATTTAGCTCCTGATCAGAGCTCATATCAGCAGGATAAAAAGGTGGGGACTCTGGGGCATATTTTGCAAGCAGATCCATAAGCAATTGAACTTGATCATCAGTTTTCGCAGATAAAGGAACGACTTCATCCCAAGTAAAGCCAGCATCCTCAGCTAACTTACTTGCAGCTATTAATTGCTCAGGCATTAGAGCTTTCTTGGCCATATCAATCATAGTTATTGCGCAAATTTTCTTAGCGCTTCGATGGCGCGCCATCTCTTTGGCGATAAAGAGATCACCTGCTCCTATGGCTTCAACTGCAGGAATGCAGAGCACAATTGCATCAACAGATTCCATATTCTCATTAACTATTGAATTAAGAGCCCCTCCAAGAAGTGTTTTTGGCTTATGAACTCCAGGGGTATCAACTACTACTAATTGGAAGTCAGGACGGGTAACAATTCCTCGTATCGCGTTTCGCGTGGTATTTGGATGATGTGAGGTAATAACAATTTTCTCGCCAACTAAAGCATTTACAAGTGTTGATTTTCCAGTATTGGGCCTGCCAACAATTGCAACAAAGGCAGCTTTATGTGTCATCACCGCTAAGGGTACCCGTCTTTTGACCACTGATTGGCAATATCAATTCAAGCGCATCAGGAACTGAAGTGACTATCTCAGCTAAGCGCTCGCCAATTAAGCGATGACAACCATCGCTAGTAGGCGAGGTAATCGGTCCCGGAACGGCCATGACAGGGCGCATTATCTCGGCAGCATCACGGGCAGTTCTAAGAGAGCCACTTCTAAATGCTGCTTCTATAACGATGGTTGCCTTTGAAAGAGCGGCAATTAATCTATTTCTAGTTAAAAATCTCTCCGCTCTTGCTCCAACACTTGGCATTACCTCAGAGATAAGTGCGCCATTTTCTTGTAATTCAGAGAAAAGTTTATTGTTTCCAGCTGGATAGTTAACTGATACTCCAGATGCAAGAACGGCAAATGTTGAACCCTCTGCAGCTAAGCAGCCACGATGAGCATGAGTGTCTATTCCATAGGCTCCCCCACTAATTACCGCCCAATTACGATCTGCAAAGCCGCTTGCAAATTCACTAGCAACTCTTGCTCCATAGAGCGTTGGTTTTCTTGTCCCAACGATGGAGATAGATTGCGCTGGCAGATTGGCTCCTTTAATGATCAAGCCAATAGGTGGATTGCGCAAGTCATTTAGAGATGTAGGCCAATGCTTTGAATTTGGAGTAATAAATCTCGCTTCCGCAATTTCAATCTCCTCCCAAAGCTTTTGAATAGAAGTATCTCGAAGTAGCTGCCGATACCCCTCAGATTCTCTACCTAACTTCTCATAAGGACCATGAATAATTCGCTCTACCAATTCAACTGCGCCGTAACGTTTTAACTCAACCGACCAGCTAATGCTGCCTGGCTCGATAACGCTAAAAAGCTTTAAGCGAGCCTGAATCTCTAAATCATCATTTATCTGATTCTCCATGTCTATCATTGCTAGAGAATAAGAGTTAGAGGCCTAAAAACCTTTTGAATTATTAGTTAGATGTGAATAACCCTACTTGTTAATTAGAGCTTGAATGTTTGCATATGACTTTCTATGAATAGCAGTAACGCCTAATTCATTCAAAGACCTCTCATGGGTTCTTGTGACATAACCTTTATGGTCGGCAAAGTGATAGCCAGGATATTGGCGATCTAAATTAATCATAATTCGATCTCGATAGACCTTGGCAAGGATTGATGCTGCCGATATTGAAATTGCAACTTGATCTCCTTTCCAGATAGCTAGAGATTCAGAGCCAAGGCCCGATATTTCATAGCCATCGGTTAGGACATACTCTGGCTCAACTTCAAGAGCGTTGATGGCCCTGCGCATTCCCTCAAGGTTTGCCTTATGGAGACCAATAACATCAATTTCTGCTGCCGAGATTTCAATAATTGAATAATCCTGAGCAAGATCAACTATTACTTCAAATAACTCTTCGCGCATTCCTGGCTTTAGCTCTTTCGAATCACGTACCTTAGCTAACTTCGCATCAGTTATATCTTTTAGTATCACTGCTGCTATCACTAGCGGCCCAGCACACGCCCCTCTGCCAGCCTCATCAACTCCTGCAATCTTAGTTAATCCTGATTGAATAGTTTTGATTCAATCATAAATTACTTAGAGCTTTTAACAGGAATCTTTGAGAGATCTTCGCCCTTTTCAAGTACTGCCAAATTAGAAAATGGCCAGATAATAAATGTTGCCCGCCCTGTGACTTTATCTAGGGGAACCATTCCTTTATTGGGATCATCAGTATGGAAGCGAGAATCTGCGCTAGCTCCGCGGTGATCTCCCATAACCCAGATAAATCCTTGCGGAACTTCTACTTCGAATTCTGAATCACTGGGCTTATCGCCTTCATAGATATAGGGCTCATTAATACTCACGCCATTAACTTCAATTTTTCCATCTTTGCCGCAGCAACGAACTTTATCGCCGCCAACTCCGATAACTCTCTTGATTAAATATTGCTTAGAGGGATCTGGAAGAACTCCAACGAAAACTAGAGAGTCCTTTATTACTTTGCGAAAACCCGATGTGTCATCATAATTTGGCGATAGCCAATTAGCTGGATCTCTAAAAACTACAACTTCGCCCCTTTTAATATCACTAAAGAGAGCCCCAAGCTTGTTTACTCCCACACGATCATTAACCTGAAGAGTGTTCTCCATAGAGCCAGAGGGGATATAAAAGAATTGAATGAAGAACGTTTTGACGATGATTGATAGAACTAGAGCCGAAATGATGAGAATAGGCAGCTCGCGAAGGCTACTGCCCTTCGCTTTAGGCGACATTACTCTGGGCTTTAAGACTTAGTTGGTTCAGTTTCAGTAGGAGTTGATTCCTCTGCTACCTGCGCGCTCTCTGGAGCAAGGCTCTCTTCAACAACAGCCTCTGGAGCAGCTTCTGCAACTGGATTAGTTGATGAAGTTGAATATAAAACCTCTAGGTCATCTGCTCCACGACGCTCACGAATCTTGGCAGCTTTGCCACGTAGATCACGGAGATAGAAGAGTTTGGCGCGACGAACTTCGCCTTTTCTTACTACTTCAATCTTTTCAATAACAGGTGCATGAACTGGGAAAATTCTCTCAACGCCAACGCCATAGGAGATTTTGCGAACTGTGAAAGTCTCGCGAACTCCAGATCCTTGACGAGCAATTACTAAGCCTTGGAAGATCTGAATACGGCTCTTGCTGCCTTCAATAACGCGGACATGAACTTTTAACTCATCACCAGGACGGAAATTAGGAAGGTCCTTACGGAGAGAGGCGGCATCTAGCGCATCGAGCACGTTCATTATTTTGTCCTCACAATTAGTCTTTATTTATCCTTCAGGCCTTTTCCAAAGGATTGGCCTAACAACTCGCCGTATCTTGCCATACCTTGAGGCTAAGTGCTAAATCGCTAAAAATTAGGGCAGAAAGTGGGCTATTGCCCCTGAATTTGGGCGCTAAGGGCGGCATGAAGAAATGGGCCAGCGACAATTACCGAACTCCTTGAAGATCCATCACTTGCCTTAGTAACTGAAAAAGTGGCCCCCGCTTCTTGGGCAATTAGTGATGCCGCAGCATAATCCCATTCATTAACTCCCTCTTCGAAGTAAGCATCAAGTGCGCCACTTCCTACATGGCAGATATCAACAGCGCATGCACCAAGTCTTCTTAAATCTCTTACTTTGGGAAGTAGTTCTTCAATTATCTTTGCTTGCACTTTTCGATTGTTGATGTCATATGCAAAGCCAGTGCCTACTAAAGCCCTATCAAGATTTACTGGATCATTGCACTTTATTGGTGAATTATTAAGAAAAGCTCCATTTGACTTTGATGCTTTCCACAGTGAATTCGTTGTCGGCGAATAGACCACACCTGCTATGTATTCTTCTTTGTTCTTTGCTGCGATACTGATGCACCAACCAGGTAAGTCATATAGATAATTCACAGTTCCATCAATAGGATCAATTACCCAAGTAACTCCAGATTCACTCTCTTTATTTGCCCCTTCTTCGCCAATCAATCCATCCAAAGGCCTTTGAGCAAGAATTTGGCTCACAATCAAAGATTCGCTCTGATGATCTTTCTGAGTCGCAAAATCTAGAGCACCACTTTTTTCATCTAATTCAAACTTACTTGGTCTATCCAAGAGCAACTCCCCAGCGCTTAACGCAATTTTCTCAGCAAGGGCTAATAACTCAAGGTTTAACGACATATTCCAATCTAATCATAGTTTCTTCGATGCCAAGTAGACTTGCCTTCATGCTCACCTCCTACAAAAGATTATTTGCCGTGCCTGGAGGTTGGAACTTCTCTTTTGCAGGCTTCATTTTGCGCATGCCGATTTCAATGCTCTACATCGCAATTGTTCTCTTCGTTGTTGCCGAGACTGGCTCATATGCCCTAGCTGGCGCGTTATCAATGGTGGCATCACTGATCTTGTCGGTGGCCACACCGCTTTGGTCTAGGGTTGCAGACCAAATTGGCCAAAATAAAGTTTTATCCATAACAGCTCCAGTTCATCTAATTTTCCTTGGCCTCTTTGTTTATCTGGTTAAGAGCGATGCTCCTACCTGGAGTTGGTTTACTGCAGCGATAATCTTTGAAGGGTTTGTGATTGGCTCAGGGCAGATGGTTAGAAGGCGCTGGATTCATGTTATTGGTGATGATCGAAAGCTAATTGATACCGCATATTCTTTTGAGGCACTAGTTGATGAAGTGATCTTTACTAGCGGCCCTGTTCTTGCTGCAATCACTGCTTCCTACTTCTTTCCAGAGGCCGCAATTTTTACTGCAATGGGATTTATCAGTGTGGGAACGCTGCTCTTTCTCTCGCAGCGAAGAACTCAGCCGCCAGCCCATCCCCGCGAAGTCGGCGATGATCATTCATTGCTTATAAAGATAGATTCATTCAAGCTTTATTTATTCCTATGATGGCAGTTGGAGCATTCTTTGGATCAACTGGCTTGGTACTTGTTGGCTATCTTGATGAATTTGGTATCCGTGAATATAGCGGTTTCTATATCGCGATCTGGTCCTTTAGCTCTGGAATCTCAGCATTTATAAGTGGATCGTTGCATTGGAAAATTAATGAGGCACGAAGATTTATTCTCTCAGTGTTTGCTCTAGCCCTTCTGACCCTTCCCATCTATCTTGCTGCACAGATATTTACTGGTAACTTAACAATTTTGGCTATCGCACTATTTATCAATGGCCTAGCAATAGCGCCGCTACTAACAGCCGGATTTGCTGTTGCTGAGCGCTCCGTTAGTCCAAAGCGAACCACTGAAGTTTTGGCATGGTCGATCTCTGCACTTAATCTTGGTGGGGCTATTCCTGCTGCAATTACTGGATACATCATTGACACATATGGCTCAACTGTCGCATTTATGGTGCCAGTTGCCTGTATGTTAATTGCTTTACTTTCGCTTCTACCATTTCTTAGCCTTTGGAAGGCAAAAGTAATTCAACTCTAAGCCTAATTTCCCGCAGATTTCAGTAATCTTATGGCAATCTTTACCCATGACTGACTTGCGCTTTATTGCACGCTCTCAAGATGGAGAGCATCTAGAGCTAAGTGATAGCGATGGCAATAATTTCTCACTAAGAGTCAGTGACACTTTGCGCGCTGCTGTTAATGAGCGCCGTTTAGCAACAGTAGTTGAGAGCGCTCCACAATTTTCCATTAAAGAAATTCAAGCTCGCCTTAGAGCTGGCGAAAGCTTTGCTGAAGTTGCTCGCATCTCAGGACTTTCTATTGAAAAAGTTGAGCGTTATGCAAGTCCGATCTTGCAAGAGCGCGCTTGGATAATTGAATTGGCAGAGAAGGCCTCACCAAAAGGAACTTCTCTTCCCCTCTCAGAGTTAGTTATTCAACGTCTTGCTCCTCGGGGCGTAAATATGAATCAGATCTCTTGGAATACCTGGAGACTAGATGATGGAAGTTGGCATCTAGTTCTCACCTATCCATCACGAGATGGGCAATCAGAGGCAACCTGGAGCTTTGATGCAAATAAGCGAACACTCCACTCACGAGATGATGGCGCTAGATGGATTAATGGTGAAGAAGTTTCTCAAAAGAGTGCGCCGAAAAACGATCGACTTAGTGATCATGGAGTTCTCTTTCCCATGGAAGGTGAATCTCCTCAGCCGCCTCGCTTAGTTGCTGTTAGAACCGATCCAAACCTTTTAGAGGAGACAAGTGGAGTAAAAGAGATTGCTCCTGATGCCAAGAAGGATGGCGTAACCAAGCGGATTTCAATTCCATCTTGGGATGACATTATGTTTGGGCGAGGCAAGAAGAAAGATGAACAAGAGGAAGAGTAAAACCTTAAATATCTGCACTTAATAAAGGTATAGCAGTCTCAGCTTGAGTAATTCCTCCATGATGCCCAACCATCGATAGTTGTAACTCTTGCCTTTCACTCTCAACCATAATGAATCTCCGTTGGCAATAGCAATTAAGTCGCCAATGCGCTCCATATTCTTATCTAATACTTCAGGGCCGAATAAATTCAATGCAATCGCCTCTTTGCGAGTGTAGAGAGTTACCTTTTCTTTAAAGAATTCCTGCCATTGCGATTTTGTCTCATCAACGCTACCTGGCTTTAGATAGAGATAGCGCACCCTCGGCTCGCCCCCTAGCAACTCGACGTTTTTAAGCAGGTCATTTTCTTTTCCTAAAACTACAAAATCATCCCGATTAATCATCCCGTGATCTGAGGTGACCCATAACCTGCTTCCTTTGGGTAGATTCTCAATAAGTTTCAAAATTAAATCTGCGCTCTTTGCCATGGCATAGTGAAACTTCTCAGAGCCTAAGCCCTCACGATGCGAGGCATCATCTACATCATTTAAATATAGATAAGCAAAAGATCTAGTATTACTAAGCGCGCTCTTTGCTTGATCAACCATCTCATCGACCTGATTAACTCCATAGTAATCAGCGCCACGAAGTGCAGCTCTAGTGAAACCTGTTTCTTCATAACGCTTTGCTGCAATATGAGAGACCTTAACTCCTTGCTTTTTTGCTCGCTCAAACAAAGTTGCCTCTGATTGCCAGATGTAGGGATCTACTCGCTCATCCCACTTAAGTGCATTTAATAATCGCTCTGGAGTTCCACTATTGGGAACTCTCATCGTGTAACCAACCATTCCATGGACGCCCACCGCACAACCAGTGCCAAGAGAGGTCAAACTGGCAGAAGTTGTTGAAGGGAAAGTAGCTTGCAATTGGTTATGGTTTTTAATTTGTGAAAATATCGGTAGCTCTTTACTAACTATCTCTAAAGCATTGATTCCCATACCATCTACAAGAAGTAAGCACTCTCTCTGACCTTCATTATTACTAAGCCCTAAAGAATTAATGCAGTTAGATACCCCAAGTGTTGCAAATATCGATTGAGATAAATCTGAGAGCAGGTAGGCCACTACCCCATCTTTCCAGTAACCTAGACCTCTCATGATCAAATACTCAGCGGCAGTGGCTAGAGCCCTTAAAGATAAGAGCCCAGTTGTCGCTCTTGAATCGACAATCATCACTCATGGACTGCCCCGGCCTAAGAATCTTGAGGTGGCCCTAGAAGTTGAGCAAATCGTCACTGAAACTGGCGCAACGCCAGCAACTATTGCAATTATCGATGGACAGATTCATATCGGACTAGAGCCAGATCAATTAAAGCAAATTGCAAATGATGAAAACATCTTAAAAGCTTCGATAAGAGATTTGGCAATCATTTCAACTCAGAAAAAGAGCGCCGCTACGACAGTTGCTGCAACATCTCATATCGCCAATCTGGCTGGTATCTCACTTTTTGCCACCGGAGGGTTAGGCGGAGTTCATCGTGAAGCTTGGCAGAGCTGGGATGAGTCGGCAGATCTTCTAGCTTTAGCAAATACTCCGATCTTAATCGTCTGCTCAGGAGCAAAATCCATTCTGGATGTCAGCGCTACTTTGGAAAGACTTGAAACCTTATCTGTTCCAATTCTTGGCTATAAGACAAATAAATTTCCTGGCTTTTATCTAACAGACTCTGGCTTTGACTTAGAACATAGAGCCGATACGCCGCAAGACATTGCCCAAATTTGGAGGGCTCGAAGTGATGTAGCCACAAATAATTCAGCGCTAATTGTGGCAAATCCGGTTGGAAACCAAATGGATAAAGCTCTACATGATCAAATCCTTTTTGATGGTCTTGCTAAAGCTAAGACAGCTGGAATTATCGGAAAAGCTGTGACGCCATTTCTTCTGGAATATTTCCACTCCAATTCCAAAGGTGAATCCTTAAGAGTAAATGTTGAGATAATTAAGGCAAATGCTGCTCTAGCAGCTCAGATTGCAGTAGCTCTTAAATAGCTATGGCCCAAATTCTCTGCATCGGCGATGCCATGCTTGATGTAATTGTTAAGATGCAGGGGCAGATGTACCTAGGCAGTGACACAATCTCTCAAATTTCAACCCATGGCGGCGGAGCTGCAGCAAATACCGCTACCTGGCTCGCATCATCTGGCCATAAAGTCTTTTATGTCTGCCGTCTTGGTGATGATGCAGCTGGTCGAGTTATTGCTAATGAATTTGATGCCTGGAACATTGAATACAAACCTGAGTTTTTAAAAGAGCATCGAACTGGAATTGTTGTGGTGCTAGTTGATCAAAGTGGTGAGAGATCAATGTTTCCGGATAGAGGAGCAAACTCAGGTCTTAGCGAGTTAGATCTACCCGATCTCACCAGATTTAGCGCTGTATTTCTCTCAGGCTATGCCCTCTTTAATCCTCAATCCCAAGCGGGAGTTCTTCGAATGATCAACAAAATGAGAGAAGCTAATTTAGAAATCTTCTTTAATCCGGATCTGTTGGAGTGATGAGCAATCTTGGGGTAGATGCCTGTCGCCAGAGATGTAAATTAATGGATCTGTTAATTATGAATCAGGCTGAGGCAGAATTTCTAACTGGAAATAGCGATATTGAAGGTGCCTTAAATGAACTGTCTAAAGATGTTGAGACCGTTGTCATAACTACAAGTAGCCAAGGGGCAATTGGTAAATCAAGAGGGCAAGAGATAGTAAATTCTCCAATTCTGCCAATTACTGCAATTGATTCCACCGGAGCTGGAGATGCATTTGCTGCTGGATTCATTGGAAGATGGATTGAATCTAAAGATTTAGAATCATCTCTAAGGGCTGGAAATACATTAGCCAGTGGATGTGTCACAACTATCGGGGCTAGACCGAGCGTCAATCCCAAGTAATTCACACTTTACTTGGCAGAATCACGCCATGGCTAAATCAGATTCAGGCAAGAGCACGGGCAAGAAAGTAGTAGCTGCTAAGCCAGGAGAATTCCCCGGGAAAATTGTTGATATTGATGTTTCATCCGAGATGTCAGATTCATTTCTTGAGTATGCCTATTCAGTTATTTACTCCAGAGCGCTTCCTGATGCCAGAGATGGATTGAAGCCAGTACATCGCAGAATTCTCCACCAGATGTCTGAGATGGGGCTACGTCCAGATAAAGGCCATGTTAAGAGCGCGCGTGTTGTTGGTGAGGTGATGGGTAAATTGCATCCCCACGGTGATGGAGCAATTTATGACGCGCTAGTTCGCATGGCGCAGAACTTTTCAATGCGCCTGCCATTAGTAGATGGACATGGAAACTTTGGTTCGCTTGATGCCGGGCCTGCAGCTATGCGCTACACGGAAGCAAGACTTGCAAGTGCTGCGCTTATGATGGTTGAGGAAGCCGATGAAGATACCGTTGATTTCGGTGCAAATTATGATGGGCAGATATTAGAACCATTAGTACTACCTGCAGCTTTTCCTAATCTCTTAGTTAATGGTGCAACAGGTATTGCTGTTGGAATGGCCACAAATATGGCTCCTCATAACTTAGGTGAAGTAATTCAAGCAACAAAGCATCTAATTGAAAATCCCAGCGCTACCTTAAAGCAGTTAATGAAATTCATTCCTGCACCTGATTTTCCAACTGGAGGAAGCATTATCGGCAAGGAGGGCATTCTTGAGGCTTACCAGAGCGGAAAAGGTGCTTTCAAAGTTCGTGCCAAAGTTGAAATTGGCAAAGTGAGCGCTCGTAAATCTGGAATAACTATTACCGAACTTCCATTTAATATCGGACCTGAAAAGGTAGTCGAACGTATTAGCGAGCTAGTTAAATCAAAGAAGATCCAAGGCATTTCAGACATTATTGATCTAACCGATGGACAATCTGGAACAAAGGTTGTCGTTGAGGTGAAAAATGGTTTTGAGCCAGAGGCGGTACTAGAAAACCTCTACAAGCTCACCCCACTTGAGGATGCCTTCTCTATCAATGCTGTTGCCCTAGTAAATGGCAAGCCAAAGACTTTAGGCTTGAAAGAACTGCTTCAGGTCTTTATTGATCATCGAATCCAGGTAGTAACAAGAAGATCCAACTTTAGAAAAGCTAAGGCCACTGCCCGTCTAAACCTAGTTGAAGGCCTTCTAAAGGCAATTATAGATATCGATAAAGTAGTGAAAATAATTAGGGGAAGCGATGATGCAAATGAAGCAAAAGAATCACTTATCAAGAGCTTTAAGTTAAGTGAGGAACAAGCCACCTACATCCTAGATATGCCTCTAAGAAGGCTAACCAAGATGTCAAAGATTGAGTTAGATACTGAGGCTAAAGAGTTGAAGTCAACGATCTCCAAGCTGACTGCGCTTTTAAAGAGTGAAGAGGCGCTTCGAAATCAAGTATCAGATGAGTTAAGCGAAGTTAGCAGCAAATACGCAACGGCGCGACGCACTCTAATTGCTTAAGCGTCAATTCTTTCGCGATCGATATCTGCAGTTGCAATAAATTCTTTTCGAGGCGCAACTTCATTACCCATCAATAGTTCGAAGATCTTTTCAGCCTCTGCCGCATCTTTAATGGTAATTCTTCTAAGAGTGCGCTTATCAGGATCCATAGTGGTTTCGCGGAGCTGATCAGCATCCATCTCACCAAGGCCTTTATAGCGCTGCAGTGGCTCTTTCCATCGCTTGCCTTGTTTCTTCAAGTCGGTCAATAGTTTTTTCATATCATCATCGGAGTAGGTGTAGTGCACCTCTCCCTTCTTGCCTCCCCCGCCAATAACTTCAATGCGATGAAGCGGCGGAATTGCAGCAAAGACTCGTCCATCATCAATTAGTGGCTTCATATAGCGATAGAGCAGGGTGAGCATTAAGCAGCGAATGTGCGCGCCATCAACATCGGCATCTGACATCAGAATAACTCTTCCATATCTCGCATCCTCTAGCGTAAAAGACTTTCCAGATCCAGCTCCAATTACTTGGATAATTGCTGCGCACTCTGCGTTATCAAGCATCTGAGAAAGCGAGGCCTTTTGAACATTTAGAATCTTTCCTTTCAGCGGCAAGATTGCTTGGAACTCCGAATTTCTTGCAGCCTTAGTAGTTCCAAGAGCTGACTCACCTTCAACAATAAATAACTCAGTTCGCGAAACATCCTCAGAACGACAATCAGAGAGCTTGGCAGGAAGTGATGAGCTCTCAAGGGCGTTCTTTCTGCGTTGCAACTCCTTGTGGGCTCTTGATGAAATACGAGTTCTTGAGGCGTTAGCAACTTTCTCAAGCACTACAAGTCCATTGGCCTTATCGATTCGTTTAGTGGTTGTAAAGAACTTCTTAAGCTCATCTGAGACTACTTGAGTCACAATCTTTGTTACCGCAGGAGTTCCTAAAACCTCTTTAGTCTGACCTTCAAATTGTGGTTCTTGCATTCGAACTGTTACAACTGCGGTTAATCCTTCGAGGATATCTTCTTTAATCACATCAAGTTCATTCTTTTTTAGAACGCCTTTAGCACGAAGGAACTCATTAAACGTTTTTACTAGAGCCTTTTCAAAACCTTGCACATGGGTTCCGCCCTTTGGAGTTGCGATGATGTTTACAAAGGAGCGAACTGTGCTCTCATAACCATTGCCCCATTTAATAGCGATATCAACGCCCATATCTCGCTCAACTTCTTGAGGCTCAAGATGGCCTTTTTCATCAAGAACGGGAACTGTCTCTTGATAATGGCCTTGGCCAGTTAAGCGAATTACATCTCCTACCGCCTCATCCGGCTGAATAAAGTGGCAGTATTCCGAAATTCCACCTTTATGAAAGAAAATCTCCGAGCTCTTATCTTTACTGCGATTGTCATTAACAACCAGAGTAAGGCCTGGAACTAGATAAGAAGTTTGTCGAGCCCTGGTGTAGATCTCCTCTAAATCATGCTGAGCATCCTTTAGAAATATCTGTTTATCTGACCACCACTTGATTCTTGTTCCAGTGATCTTTGCCGAGACTTTTCCAATGATGCGAAGCCCTGATTTAGGTTCAAATGGAGCATTAGGGCCATCGCCATCAAATATTCCAGCAACGCCGCGCTTAAATGACATCCAATAAATTTTTCCATCTCGATCTACTTCAACATCAAGGCGAGATGCCAGAGCATTTACAACAGATGCTCCTACGCCATGAAGGCCTCCGGTTGCCGCATATGAGCCACCACCAAACTTTCCACCAGCATGAAGGCGGGTCATCACAACTTCTACTCCAGTAAGTCCTGTTTTAGGTTCCTTATCAACTGGGATACCTCGTCCATCATCATGGACTTCAATAGATCCATCTTTTTCTAAATTAATTTCTATCTTCTTGCAATAACCTGCAAGAGACTCATCCACAGCGTTATCAATAATTTCCCAGAGACAGTGCATAAGGCCGCGGCCATCGGTTGAACCGATATACATTCCGGGGCGCTTTCGAACCGCATCAAGACCTTCTAATACTGAGAGATCTTTTGCTGAGTAGGACTTTTCTACACTGCGCACTTGGTCTGCGCTTGAAGTCTCTGCCACGATGGGCAAGGGTATCTATGGGATCAAAGGAGCCTGGCAATACGCGCCGAAAAGGGTGAGGATTTCGATTTTCAGTGAAGAAAGTCATCAATTATGAGAAAAAACTTTGAATTCGACCTGCGGGGAATAACCCAGAGGTGGTTTGATGTTCCACTAGAACCTAACAAGCACAGGAAAGGTTGGCCAGAAATGACTGAAAATCTATTGCTTACCTCATCTCCCCTTAGCGCTCTTGATCGTTGTGATCGCTGTGGAGCTCAGGCTTATGTTCGTGCGGTAATGGCCAATGGATTTGAATTACTTTTCTGTGCTCACCACGCTAAAAAATACCAAGATGGGCTAGCAAGCACAGCCGCTCGCATAGATGATGAGACTGAGCGCCTTAGCGCAGAATCAACGGCGAAATAAGCCTTGAGACCAAACTGGGCCTCCCAGTTCTAGCTTCCTCTCTATCTGCAATCCCACTTAATTTCACTAACGAGTTAACTGCTAGATATCTAAGTGGTTCTATCTCCCATTTTCTAATTTCGCGATTTACAAAGTGCAGATTTGTGACATTACTTTCTCTGCCAACGATTAAATCAGCCAATATTTTGCTTGCTAAATAACTCATAGTCACGCCATCTCCTGCATAGCCACCAAGGCGAGCAGATCCCGTTGATTTATCAAATTGAACATATGGCTCCCAATTACGGGTAATTGCCACTGCCCCGCCCCAGGCATGAGTAAATTTCACATTTTTCAAAACTGGAAACCATCGCTTAGCCATTTTCTCTAAGCTTTGATGAACAGAGCTAGTCATTTCCTTTTCTTCAATAAGTTTTGAGCCAAATGGATAGCTAGCCCCGCGACCACCAATTGCAAGGCGATTATCTGCAGTGCGTTGTGCGTAATTCACCAAGTGCGTCCCTTCAGCAAAGGTGAAGCGATCCTTAACTCCTATTTGATCCCAGATTTCTTCAGGCAGAGCTTCACTAGCAATCATGAGAGAGTAGAGCGGGATAAATTCTCGCCCAGGATTAGAGAAAGCCTCACTGGCTCTAATCACTACCGGAGCCTTCACTAGTGAGCTATTTGCTAAGACTCCGCCATTTGTTTGGGTAGCAAATACCCCCTCGGCTATTACTACTCCTTTGCTCTCCAGGTATTTGGCGAGCCCCAAAACAAGTTGGAATGGATTAATCGTTGCGCATTGCGGATTAAATAATCCGCCCCTTAAATCAGATACTTGAATTAACTGATCAAGCTCACCTGCAGACTTCCAGAAATGTTCTGAATCAGCACTCTCTTTTAATCGTCTCTCCTGCGCCTTATTTCTAGCAAATGTGAGCGTTCCTGACTTAACAAAACTTGCCTTGGGTGCAATCTCTCCTGCTATCTGGCCGATCTCATCAATGGCATTTGAAAGCTCTTTGAAAAGATTGTTAGTGGCATCACTACCATGGCGCTTTTCAAGTGTTTTTCGATAGACCGGATAATCTGATGAAACCCAGCCACCATTTCTTCCACTTGCTCCATAGCCAATTGATTTTGCCTCAAAGATAACGATAGAGAGTTTAGGATCTAACTTCAGAAGATGATAGGCCGACCAGAGCCCTGAGAATCCACCACCGATTATTGCGACATCGTAAGAATTATTAAATTCTTTTCTCTTACCGCTCTGCTTAAAACCTTCTGCCCAGAGCGAGTTATTCGGCGGTAAATCCTGCATCTCGATGGGAGCCATCACAGAAGGGTTTCTCTTTAGAGTGTCCGCAGCGACAGAGAGAGAAATTCTCTTTACTCTCAATCACATTTCCTTGCGCATCGACAAAATCAACTTCACCTGTGACGCGAATAGAGCCATTAGGCTTAACGAATATCTTTACCTTCTCACTCATTGCTCTTCTCCTAATCTAGGTAATCGCGTAGTACTTGCGATCTTGATGGATGGCGAAGCTTGGACATAGTTTTAGATTCAATCTGGCGAATACGCTCACGGGTCACGCCGTATACCTTGCCAATTTCATCAAGGGTCTTAGGCTGGCCATCGGTTAATCCAAAGCGCATCGCAACAACGCCTGCCTCGCGCTCTGAGAGAGTATCTAGCACTGAGTGAAGCTGCTCTTGAAGGAGAGTAAATGAAACTGCATCTGCAGGAACAATCGCCTCAGAGTCTTCAATCAAATCACCAAACTCTGAATCTCCCTCTTCACCAAGTGGAGTGTGAAGTGAGATTGGTTCGCGACCATATTTTTGAACTTCAACAACCTTCTCAGGGGTCATATCAAGCTCTTTAGCCAGCTCTTCTGGGGTTGGTTCGCGGCCGAGATCTTGAAGCATCTGGCGCTGAACTCGCGCTAATTTATTAATAACTTCAACCATATGTACTGGAATACGAATGGTTCTTGCCTGATCTGCCATAGCGCGTGTGATTGCCTGGCGAATCCACCAGGTTGCATAGGTTGAGAACTTATATCCCTTTGTGTAATCAAATTTCTCTACTGCGCGAATTAAACCTAGGTTTCCCTCTTGAATTAGATCAAGAAATAGCATTCCTCGACCGGTGTAGCGCTTAGCAAGAGAAACAACGAGGCGAAGGTTTGCTTCAAGAAGATGATTCTTAGCTCTCTTACCATCCTCTGCAATCCACTCCAGCTCTCGCTTAAATGAACGTTCCATCTTCTCGCCTGAATTCAACTTTGCTTCAGCAAATAATCCAGCTTCAATTCTCATAGCAAGTTCAACTTCAAGTTCAGCATTTAGTAGAGCTACTCGACCAATCTGCTTGAGATAGTCTTTTACTGGATCTGCAGTAGCACCTGCTGTTAAGACAGTCTGAGGAGGTGCGTCATCTTCTTCAGAATCCTTAAGGGTGAACTCACCCTCTTCTTTCTTGGCTTCTTCAGTTAGATTAACAACTCGAACATCACTTGCGCCTTCAACAACGTCTTCCCCAGTTTCAGCAACTAACTTTTCAAGATCTTCTAATTCAACTTCTTCTAGTTCAACTTCCTCGCCATCAACTTTTTCAATTATCTTCTTGCCAGCAGACTTGCTTACTCCAGCAGCTGCAGCCTTTGCTGCTTCAAGTTCTGCCTTTGTTGGAAAGCGTCGCGGGCCGCTTTTTTCAGCTGGCTTAGCTTTTGCTTCTCTTGCCAGCTTCATGGCTTCAAGTTCTGCCTTGGTAGGAAATAGTCTTGGGCCTTTGGACTTAGCGCCCTTCTTATCTTTCTTTATTGAACTTTTAGCAACGCTCTTCGTGCTCTTTTTTGCAACGCTCTTCTTCTTGCCTGCGTTTTTGGGCGCACGAGATACAGCCACGAATTAGTCCTTTGCTTTAAATTGACGAACTGTCAAAACTTCTTTTTTTACCTCTAGCCTTTTGGGGAATTGGCTATGGCTATATTATAAATTGTCCACAGGGGTAAATGCACATCCAAACCGCTTTATTCCTCACTTTGAGTGAACCAGTTCCAAACTTTCCCTGATTATCTGACCCACACGCTCAACTTCTATCAAAAATCCATCGTGGCCAAAGGGAGATGAAATCTGCTTCAACGGTAGGGCTGTTGGTGTTAGCTCAACAATCTCCTCCTGCAATCGCGTTGGAAAGAGGCGATCGGTGTCAATTGAAACCACCACGACTGGGCGTTGAGCCGTTGCAAGGGCTACATCTATTCCACCTCGACCTCGCCCAATATCGTGCGAAATCATCGCTGTTTCTAGGACAATGTAAGTGTTGGCATCAAATCGACGCTGCAATTTCTGCGCTTGATGGTCTAAATATGAAGTAATGGCATATCGACCAGTGGCATCTCCCTGAAGATCGCGGCCAAATCGGGTATGCATCTCATATTCGGTGCGGTAACTCAGATGGGCAATTTTTCTCGCAATGCCCATTCCTTCCATGGGGCCCATTTCTTGGTCATAGTAATCCCCGCCATTGAAGTGTGGGTCTGCTGTGATGGCATGTATCTCTGTGCTCCACGTTCCAATTTGATCTCCCGTTGCAATTGCTGAAGATCCAATCGTGCAGATTGCGCCGATTCGGTCTGGGTGCTCGATAGCCCACTCCAATGAGCGCATTCCGCCTAATGATGGGCCTACCGCAAGCACATAACTTGGAATATCTAGTTGATTAGAGAGCTCAACTTCCGCTCGAACTAGATCTCGGACCGTGACATACGGAAACCGAGAACCCCAACGCTTGCCATCGGGTGCAAGCGATGAGGGCCCTGTACTTCCTTGGCATCCGCCAACTACATTGGGACAGATGATGAAGTAGCGATCGGTGTCGAACGGCAAACCTGGACCAACCATTTCTGGCCACCAGGAAGGCACATCAGACCATCCCGTAAGCGCATGATTGATCAATATCGCGTTTGATCGATCTGCGTTGAGTGTTCCCCAAGTTTGGTACGCGATTGTGACATCCGGAAGGACTGCGCCAGATTCCAAAATCAAATCACCAAGTTTATGAAAGATTCGCGCGCCAGGGTCATGGGTTTCAAGCCATGCGCCTGTGACGCGATTCGGCATTGTCATGAAAAAGAGTCCGATGAATATTACTTCGCGGCTGCGAAGGCTTTTTCTAAATCTGACTTGATATCAGCTATGTTTTCAATTCCAAGACTGAGCCGTACTAGACCTGGAGTTACTCCAGCGCTTAGCTGCTCGGCAGGACTTAGCTGTGAATGAGTTGTGGATGCTGGATGAATTGCTAGAGATCGAACATCCCCAATATTTGCCACGTGTGAGAAGATATTTAGCGCCTCAATGAACTTTCTACCAGCTTCAATTCCACCCTTTATCTCAAAGGAGAGAACTGAGCCACTGCCCCTTGGAGCATACTTCTTAGCTAACTTATTCCAAGGAGATGATTCTAGTGAGGCATAGTTGACCTTAGTAACTTGATTATGACTCTCTAACCATTTAGCTGTCGCTAGCGCGTTATCAGTATGGCGCTCCATACGTAGCGATAGAGTCTCAAGTCCTTGAGCCAGTAGCCAGGCATTAAAGGGTGATGTTGCAGCTCCGATGTCGCGAAGCAGAGTAAGTCGAATTTTGAATATATAGGCTAAATTCGCGCCAAAGGCAGATCCCACACCAAGTGCCTGAGCATAAACAATTCCGTTATAGCTGGGATCTGGCTGATTGAAATTCTTAAATCGCTCTGGGTATTTTGCATAATCAAACTTTCCAGAATCGACGATTGCCCCAACTACGGCATTGCCATGACCTGAGAGAAACTTCGTGGCCGAGTGCACCACCACATCTGCGCCATGTTCAATGGGGCGAATTAAAAATGGAGTAGCGACAGTATTATCAACAATTAATGGAACTCCAACTTCATGAGCAACTTTTGCAACTGCCTCAATATCTAGGACATCATTTTTTGGATTAGCGATGGTTTCCCCAAAGAAGGCCTTGGTATTTGGGCGTACAGCTTTTTTCCAGCTTTGTGGATCTTCTGGATTCTCTACAAAGCTCACTTCAATGCCAAATTTTGGCAAGGTGTAATGAAACAGATTATAAGTTCCGCCATATAGCGATGGTGATGAAACTATGTGATCTCCAGCCTCTGCAACATTTAAAACGGCAAAGGTTGTTGCAGCAGAACCCGAGGAGAGAAGTAGGGCTGCCACACCTCCTTCAAGTGAGGCAATTCTCTGCTCCACTGCATCTTGAGTTGGATTCATTATCCGGGTGTAGATATTGCCGAGCTCTGCTAAGCCGAATAAATCCGCAGCATGCTTGGTGTCACGGAATTGATATGCCGTGGTCTGATAAAGAGGCAACGCTCTAGCTCCAGTGGTTGGATCTGGAACTTGACCGGCATGTACTTGACGAGTTTCAAAGTGAGTATCAGTTACGCAAAAAGATGACATGATATAAACCTCCCTAAAATTCAGGGGGCCTGAAAGTGATTTTGCAGACCCACGCTTGCCGATGGCGCTTTGCTATCGACCTGGTCTTCACCCGGAGCACCCCACCGTGGTGGAGGGTTGCCGCTCAGTTAGCCGGGGCTATGAACTGAGACTCATGACCTGTGCGGATTTTAGGGGAAGAATATGAAAAAAGTCCAGCTTATTTACAATCTGCCGGCTTGATGGAGGCGTTGGAGAAACTCTTTAGTTTCTTTCCGCTTCGGACTTTCCAATATCTTCGCAGGACTTCCCCACTCCAGAATTCGTCCCTGATGCAGATAACAGAGCTCATCGGCCACCTGTTTGGCAAACCCCATCTCATGGGTAGCCAGCACCATCGTCATTCCCTCGCTCTTTAGATCTCTAACCGTGCTCAAAACTTCATTAACCAAGACTGGATCAAGGGCGCTAGTTATCTCATCAAGTAATAGCAGTCGAGGGTGCCTGGCAAGGGAGCGGATAATGGCAACTCTCTGCTGCTGACCCCCACTTAGCCGATCTGGATATTGATCAGCCTTCTCCTTCAAACCAAACTTATTTAATAGCTCCAAAGCCTCATCTATCGCCTTCTCTTTTGCCACCTTCTGCACCTTGGTTGGAGCCAAAATAACATTTTCAAGCACCGTCATGTGAGGAAAGAGATTAAAGGATTGAAAAACCATTCCTAACTTCTTTCTCACCTCATCAGGATTTACATTTGCTGCAGAGATATCTTGCCCATCAAGGAGTATCTGCCCATCATCAATCTGGTCAAGTAAATTTATGCAGCGCAGTAGCGTCGACTTGCCACTGCCAGATGCACCAATAAATACTGTGGCTTTATGCTCTAAGACTTTAAAGGAAATATCTTCAAGAACTACTTCACTTCCAAAGCTCTTTCTAACTTTCTCGAGCTGCAACACCGCCTGACTCATGCTTGCCCCACTGCATTTTCTCGCTCATAGGAGTTTCTAAGCATCCGATCAGTCCAGCGCGTCAAGGGAATTGTCACCAGAAGGAAGATGATTGCTGCCATTACATACGGGGTGTAATTAAAAGTCTTTGCAGTTTGAATCTGCGCGGCTCTTACTGCATCGGTAACTCCCAAAATTGAAACTAGACCGGTATCTTTAATCAGCGCTACTAAATCATTTAGTAGTGGTGGGGTGACTCTCTTAAGTGCTTGAGGCAGAACGACATGGCGAAGAGTCTGAAAATTACTTAAACCCAGTGATCTAGCAGCAGCTCTCTGGCTTGGGTGAACGGTAAGAATTCCAGAGCGAATCACTTCAGCAACATATGCCGAATAGGTGATGATTACTGCAAGAGTTCCTAAAATCAACACATTATTGGTTAAGCCCTTTATCTGTAGCGCCGGAATTCCAAATCCCACAAGAAGAATTACTAGAAGCATTGGAATACCACGAAATACATCAACATAAACTGTGGCAAGAATCCTAAATGGGGTTAATGCTGGCGATCTAGAAGTTCTAAGTAGTGCTATCGCTAAACCAATGAGCGCTACAGATGTTCCTGCAATAACAGTTAGTGTGGCATTGGTAGTAAACCCGAGAAGTATTTTGGGCAGAATTTCAAAGCCATAAGCCCACTTAAAGAATGTATTTCTAAGCGTCTCCCAGCCCGGTGAGGTAACTAGAACTAAACCAAGGGTTCCAAGAACTAAGAAGCTTGAGAGTGCTGCAATTAGTGCACTTTTCTTATTGCGTGCTCGCCGAGCCGCACGTCTTGCAAGTTCTATTTCACTTGGGCTCCAGCTGCCACCAAAGTTATAAGAAGAAGAGGGCGCAGCTCTATTGGAACTGCGCCCCGATTTCTTAGCCATTAGCCATGCTTAGTAGTTTGCCGTATCTGGCAACTATCCAAGTACTGGCGCTCCTGCAGAAGATGTTAACCACTTTTCAATAATGGCCTGAAGTGTTCCATTATTGTTAATTGCATCGACCGCTCCTGAAACACATGATGTGATCGGATTATCTTTAGATAGCAAGAGACCAAATCCTTGATCTCCTGAATCACTGCCATCAATTTGTCCAACGATTATTCCATTTGGAACTTCAACAGCTGAGAGATAGAAAGCAGTTGGAAGGTCTACAACTAGACCATCAATCTGCTTATTCTTAAGGGCAGTAACAGCAGCAGCGTTATCGTTAAATACCGCAGCCTTTAGCCCTAGTTGGCCTTCAATCACATCAAGTGAGGTCGTTGAAACAGCGGCTCCTAATTTAGCTCCGGCATCTGCAAGACCCTGCAAGGTAGTGACGCCATCAATCTTGCTTCCCTTGAAGGAGACAATTGCTTGATTTGATTTGTAGTATGCAGATGAGAAATCAACAACCTGCTTGCGCTCATCAGTTATGGAATATTGCTGGAGGTTGAAGTCAAATGTCTTTGGTCCTGGCGCAATTGCAGCATCAAAGCTGGTGCGAACCCACTTCACTGCTGACTGGTCATAACCAAGCTCACTTGCAACTGCATATGCAACAGCGGCTTCAAAACCTTCACCTGACTCTGGAGCATCATCGATGACCCATGGATAGTAGGCAGGCTCACCTGTTGCAATTGTTAGAACTCCTGCTTCAACTGTTGCCAGAGATTCTGGAGAACATGTTGTTGAATCACCAGTTGCGCCTTCATCACTTGATGAGGAACATGCTGTGATTACTAGAGCAGTTAGAAGTAATGGGATGAATCTAAAGATTTTTTTCACTTTTTCCTTGCCTTTCGCAAATTAGGAGCTTAAGGCCTGCCAATAATTGTCAGACCCGCGCTTGTCGATGCACTTTGCAATCGACCAGGTCCTCACCCGGAGCACCCCACCGCGGTGGAGGGTTGCCGTCCAGTTAGCCGGGGCTTAATGCTGGAACTCTTGACCTAAGGCGGACTTTAGAAAATTTAGAGTGAAAAGTCCATCTCAACACTTGCCATGCCATGAGCCTGAGCTACTGCTTTATAAGTGATCTGGCCATTATGGACATTTAGCCCCTTAGCAAGGCCAGAGTTTTCAGATAGCGCCTTCATCCAGCCCTTATTGGCAAGTGCTAGCGCGTAAGGCAGGGTGGCATTTGAAAGGGCGTAGGTGGAGGTCAGGGGCAGAGCTCCTGGCATATTGGCAACGCAGTAAAAGATGCTCTCATGAACTTTATATGTTGGATCTGCATGGGTTGTGGCCTTTGAATCCTGGAAACAGCCACCTTGATCAATGGCAATATCAACTAAGACTGAACCCTTCTTTAAATGCGAAACTAACTCATTACTAATCAACTTCGGAGCCTTTGCGCCGTGTACTAAAACAGCTCCAATAATTAAATCTGCAAGAAGTGCTTCTTGCTCAATCTCATGGGTATTAGAGACCAAAGTCTTTACTGCTCCATTAAATATCTGATCAATATAGGCAAGTCTGCTCTGATTTAAATCAACTACCGTTACATCAGCTCTCATACCAAGGGCAATAGTTGCTGCAGCAAGACCTGCAGTTCCTCCGCCAAGAATTAGAACCTTTCCAGGTCTTACTCCAGGAACTCCGCCAAGTAATACACCGCGCCCACCTGCACTTGCCTGCAGCGCTGCTGCGCCAACTTGTGGAGCCATACGCCCAGCAACCTCGCTCATTGGAGCAAGAAGAGGAAGATTGGAATTTAGCTCAACAGTTTCATAGGCAATTGCAGTGATACCGCTTTTCATTAGCGCATCAGTGCAATCCTTTGAAGCAGCAAGATGAAGATAGGTAAATAGAACTTGGCCAGCTCTCATTCGGTGATATTCAGCAGCAATCGGCTCTTTTACTTTTAAGACTAATTCGGCTTCAGCCCAGAGCTGATCTGCTGAGGCAATAATTGTTGCCCCAACGCTTCTATAGTCATCATCTGAGATTGCGCAGCCAAGACCAGCCGAACTTTCCACTAAAACTTTATGCCCCTGGTGGATAAATTCTCTAGCTCCTGCCGGGGTTAGTGAGACTCGATACTCATGGTTCTTTATCTCTTTGGGAACGCCGATGTTCACCTCTAGATAGTACCCGAGAAAAGCTCACTACATATTTTGGGGTGTAACTCACTTCTCATTTGGGCAAATGAGTTGGGGGCCCATCCAGAATTAAAGACTTGTCTAAGTAATTTACTCATTGCATAACTTGGATCATCGCTATCTGCCCTATCTAGCGCTCTTTGTGCAAGAGCTCCATCTCCTCGCTCATAGGCCACTGCTGCAAACAAATTAGCAACTGGAGCGATATAGCCCTCTGGGGCAAGTCGAAGCAACCATCTCCAAGCAGTGAAGTAGAGATCAAGGCTCTCAGCGCTAACACTTCCAAGGGCGTAATCCCTAACCTGCAAATCCGATAGACGAACTAAAAGCAGTGCAATTAAAGCCTTATCTTTGACTAGACCATGAGATTTAAAATCATCCATAAACTGGTTAACAGAGCTAGCGCCTTGCCTTTGAAAAGATATTGGATCTTTTTCATAATCAATAGGCTCGATACTTCTTATTAACTCTAGTAATTCATGATCGGTGTCAAGCTTCGAAATTGAATCTATTAGCAGTTCAAGAGTTGCGAAAGGAATTGGTCTGCCTTGAGCAACTTGCTCTGCAGCAATTCGTGAATCAATTAGCTCTGGAAGTAGGTTTCCCTCACTTGGGCAACAGCTCAAATCTTCACAAATTAATGAGCGATATCGATCCTTCTCAACTGTTATGACTTCTCGAAGATTTAGTCCATATTCAGTGATAGCAGCGAGAATCTCTGAAATTATCTCATTCTGGCTCTGCCCAATTTCTGGGCAATAAAAGATTGCAATAATAGCTTCAGCGCTATCTCGAGATAGATGGGAGTTTAGAAGTTTTAGTTCATCTGCGCCGATTTGATCTGGAAAATCTATGCGAATCGCCATAGCTATTGCATCATTTTTTAGGCTCAATAGAACTATTGAATTCTCTGGGTTAAATCCAATTAAAAAGGGAACAGCTGCAAGAAGGTCTTTAGGTGTTGTAAGTGTCGTCATTGGCAAAGCATCTTTGGATAGAGAAATTGAAGTTTTTTTCAAGCCGCAGAAATGTTGATAACTAACCCCTGTAGATACCTCTGGCTGGCCTAACATCTATTTGCCGACTGACCCGCTGCACAATTGCTCCATCAATTGGCGCACCGATAGACCCTGCTCGCCAAAAACCGCTCCAAGTTGTTGTTAACTCAACTCTCTTCTGGCCTGAGCTCTTATAGGTATTTTCAATAAGCATCAATGGGTATGGGGCTCCTGCAAGCTTGGTGCTCTGGCTATTGCCATCTCCAAACTCCCATAAAAACTCCGGAGTTAAGTGAATCGTTATAGGCGTGCCAAGAACTACAAGGACGGTTGTGAAGTGCATAGGAGTATTAGTTAAGAAATTAACGCTCTGATTTACCAAGATGTTATCTAGCGGTTGGGTGATTATCGCTCCCCTTGGAATCAAACTCTTAACTTGATCGCTAATTTGAGAGCCAGAAATTCTCTTCACTCTTGGTTTTGGTGAAGGCTTTGGACCTAGCGCAACTGGCTTACTTGCAGCAGGTGGCTTTGGAAGCCAGGGAATCCAAGTCCGCTTTGTAGTTGAGGTTGGTCTTGGCTTTGGCGCAGTTGATACCTGACTGCCCGCCTTACCCTTCTTAACTGTGATTACAACTTCATTGCTCTCTTGATTAGCTTTTACATCAATACATGTCTCACCTTCACAAGCGCCATAGGCAGCATTCATAGATGAAAAGATAATTAACATTGCAACAAGAGTTATCCGCATCTAGCAGATGATGCCTTCTTGATCTCATCTCTAAATTGGAAAAACTAAGACTTTGGGGATATCACTGCCCTGTGGAGTTGTATTGGCTAGAAAGTCTTTTAAGAGATTCTTTGATAACAGCTCCATCGCTACTTCTCCAGAGCGGCGGCATAGAGTTTAAAAGCACTGATCCATAGCGTTTATTAACAATTCTTGAATCAAGAATTGCCACTACCCCGCGATCATCAATGGATCGAATTAGCCTTCCTGTTCCCTGCGCAAGAAGTAGAGCAGCCCTTGGAAGTGAGACTTGCATAAAACCTGAGCCGCCAGATGCATCTATCTGGGCAGCCCTTGCCGACATCACTGGATCATCTGGTCTTGGAAAAGGTATTCGATCAATTGCTACCAAAATACAAGATGGCCCCGGCACATCAACTCCCTGCCAAAGGCTCATTGTTCCAAGCAAAATTGAGGTGGGATCACTGGCAAATTTTTCAACTAAGACCCCAACGCTATCGCCCCGTCTTTGAGTAATGATCTTTATCGGAAGCTCTGCTAAAACTCGCCTTAGATGTTCATCAGCCATCTCAACACCGCGCCATGATGAAAATAGCGCAAGAGTTCTTCCCCCGGCAGCATCAATTAACTCACCTAGCTCAACCAAGCCTGCGGACTTGGCCCATCTCTTGTTGGCTCAGGAAGATCTCTTGGAAGATAGAGCGCTCCTTGGCTGGCAAAATCAAAGGGTGAACCAACATCAAGTGATACTAAATTCTCTGGGTCAATATCTCCCCCGCTTTCGCTACTTTCATCTTGGCTAGCCTCTAGTGGATCAATACCAAAGCTCTTAGCAATTGCAGCAAAACTATTTCCAACGCTCAAGGTTGCACTTGTTGCGATAACTGGAGTTTTAGTAAATAAGTTCTCGCGTAATAGATGTGAGACTTCTAGTGGAGCAAGATAGAGAGTGGAAAATGTTGGTTCAAACCAGAGCACTTGATTACTGCCAATCTTAAGCATCTTTGATGCGGTGGTTTTAATTTCATTGACCGCTCCCTTTACTCGAGCCCGCTCAGCTAAAGCATCTGGATCAACAATTAGTGAATCGGCATTAATTAGCGCAATAGCGCTCTCTGCTGCCTCTTTAATCTTTCTCACCCAAGGGGCAAGAAGCAACGGTAGTTCTTGAAGCTTTCGCTCATCGCCACTTTTTATGCGAAACTCTTGGCCATACTCATCAAGTGCTCTGCTAAACCCATCGCAAGCTTTGCCCAGCGCTTCAGCAGCTTTTCCGGGAAGATGTTTTCGCAGCATATTTGCTGCTCTACTAGCCTTGCTGCAGTTAGCTCCTCAGTTACTGCTTGAGTGGTGCGATCCATAAACTCATGAGCCTCATCTAAAATCACTGCATCTCGCTCTGGCAATATCGGATGAGAGTCAACGATTTCAATTGCAAGTAAGGTGTGATTAGTAACGACAATATCTGCGCTCTGGGCTTTAGTTTTTGCCTTCACTGCAAAACATTGCGCTCCAAAGCGACATTCATCAGCTCCCACACATTCTCTTCCAGATGTTGAATTGGCTAGCCAGACTCGTCTATCAACCTCAGGGGCATCATCTCGATCCCCCGAGATTCCATCTCTACTTGCCCACTGGCGAAGGCGGCGGGCATCTGATTCAAGTGATGAAATCTCAACTAAGACCTGGCTATCAACGCCAGAGTCATCAGCATTCATCTTCTGCAGGCAGAGATAATTTCCAACCCCTTTATAAACAGCAAAGGTGATGCTTCTTCCCAATTCTTTCTCTAACGCCTTTTGAACCTTAGGAAGATCTCGCTCAATTAATTGTCGCTGCAGCGCAAGAGTTGCTGTTGCAACAAGGACTCGTTTGCCATGAACTAGAGCTGGCACTAAATAAGCAAGTGATTTTCCAGTTCCAGTTCCTGCTTGAACAAGGAGGTGATGGCGATCTTCAAGAGCGTTTGCCACTGCCTCTGCCATTGCAATCTGGCCAGCTCTCTGGCTTCCACCAATTGCCTCGACTGCTGCTGCTAGCGCCTTTCTAACTGACTCTGCGCTCATAGTGGCAACCTTATTCTGATTTCACATTCAATGATTAGAAACTGCTTACTTAATTGCTAGATAAATAGCGTTAAATGATTTAACCCCCCGAAATTTCTTCGAGGGGTTAGAGATCAAGGAGAGATGAGCCCTCCTGTAATTACTTTTTCTAGCTACATCCTGAAGTATTGCCACAACCTTCACAGACATAGCAGGCTCCTGAAGCTCTCATCTTTACGCCACAGGTAACACAGAGTGGAGCATCTGATTTAACGCCAGCGATCTTCTCTAGCAGCTCTGTTGAAGAACCAATTTGGTGGAGGGAAGTATCAGCCTTTGCAGGCTTTGCAACTGGCGCGCTGGCCTTCTTCTCCTCAACTACCTCTATCTTTTCCTCAACAATTTGAGCATATTCACCGGTTTCAAGGGCTGCTGCTCGCTCTGCTGCGGTATAGATACCAAATGCTGCGCGCTCTTCATATGGCAGGTAATCAAGAGCAAGGCGGCGGAAGATGTAATCCATCATTGATTGGGCCATACGAATATCTGGATCATCAGTTATTCCTGCTGGCTCAAAGCGAGAGTTTGTGAACTTAGAAACATAGGTCTCTAGCGGCACTCCATATTGCAGACCGATTGATACTGCAATTGAGAAGACATCCATAACACCTGCAAGAGTTGAACCCTGCTTGCCAAGCTTTAAGAAGATCTCACCTAGCTGGCCATCTTCATAGGTACCAGCATTCATATAACCCTCTGCCCCGCCAACTGAGAACGAAGTTGTTCTTGATGGACGTGACTTTGGAAGGCGCTTACGAGTTGCAGGAGCAGGAGCTGCGCTTACCTGATCATCTTTGCCATTGTTCTTTGATTTTGCATCAGAGAGTGGCTGACCAACTTTGCAACTATCGCGGTAAACAGCAAGAGCCTTAAGCCCTAACTTCCATCCTTCGTAATAAACCTCTTCAACATCTTCAACGCTTGCATCAGCAGGAAGATTTACCGTCTTTGAGATAGCTCCAGAAAGGAATGGTTGGCAGGCAGCCATCATTCTCACATGGCCCATTGGCGCGATAGATCTTGTGCCAAGCGCGCAATCAAAGACATCGTAATGCTCAACCTTTAGCCCTGGAGCATCAACTACATGGCCATTAGCAGCGATGTATTCCACAATCGCTTCAATGGTCTCATCGGTATAGCCCAACTTCTTTAGAGCTTGTGGGACGGTCTGGTTAACGATCTGGAGTGATCCTCCGCCAACCATCTTCTTAAACTTAACGAGTGAGAAATCTGGCTCAATACCAGTGGTATCGCAATCCATCATCAAGCCGATAGTTCCAGTAGGTGCAAGAACTGATGCTTGAGCATTTCTCCAGCCATTCTTCTCACCAAGTGCAATACAGCTATCCCATTGCTTATTAGCCTCAGCTAAAACATCTCTATCAAGAGTTGAAACTGATTTAGCAGAAAGTGATGCGGCCTGGTGCTTCTTCATGACTCGAGTATGAGGAGCTGCATTTCTGGCATATCCCTCATATGGGCCAACGATTCCAGCTAGTTCAGCAGATCTGCGATATGAAGTTCCAGTCATAAGTGAGGTGATCGCTCCAGCTAGGGCTCTTCCGCCCTCTGAATCATAAGCAAGTCCTGATGCCATAAGAAGAGCGCCAAGGTTTGCATAACCAATTCCTAGTTGGCGATAGGCCCTTGTTGTTACGCCGATTGCCTCGGTTGGGAAATCTGCAAAACAAATTGAGATATCCATTGCAGTAATGATCATCTCAACTGCCTTAACGAAGTTCTTTGCATCAAATGATCCATCGCTCTTTAAAAACTTCATAAGATTTAAAGAAGCAAGGTTGCATGAGGAGTTATCAAGTGACATATATTCCGAGCAAGGATTGGAGGCATTGATGCGACCGGTCTCAGGGCTGGTATGCCAATCATTGATTGTGGTGTCATATTGAATTCCAGGATCTGCGCAAGCCCAGGCAGCCTCTGCCATCTTGCGGAATAGTTGACGAGAATCAACCTCTTCATTACCTCACCTGTTGCGCGAGCTGTTAGACCAAACTTGGCTCCGCTTTCATAGGCGCGCATAAATTCATCATTTACGCGAACTGAGTTATTGGCATTTTGATATTGCACAGAGATGATGTCTTTGCCACCAAGATCCATATCAAAGCCAGCATCGCGAAGGGCGCGAATCTTGTCTTCTTCTCTTACCTTAGTTTCAATAAATTCTTCAATATCTGGGTGATCGATATCTAGAACAACCATCTTGGCAGCTCTTCTAGTTGCGCCACCTGATTTGATTGTTCCAGCAGAGGAATCAGCCCCGCGCATAAATGAAACTGGGCCAGAGGCTGTGCCACCTGATTTCAATAGCTCTTTTGAGGAGCGAATCCGTGAGAGATTTAATCCAGCTCCTGATCCACCTTTGAAGATCATGCCCTCTTCGCGATACCAGTTAAGGATCGATTCCATCGTGTCATCAACTGAGAGGATGAAACAGGCAGATACTTGCTGCGGAGCTGATGTTCCTACGTTAAACCAGACTGGAGAGTTAAAGGAAAATACCTGGTGCAGGAGCATATAAGTTAATTCATGTTCAAAAATTTCAGCATCTTCTGGAGTTGCAAAATAACCATGTTCTTTTCCAGCTTTGGTGTAGGTAAGAACAACGCGATCGATAACTTGCTTTAATGAGTGCTCTCTATTTTCAGCTCCCACTGCGCCGCGGAAATACTTTGTTGTAACAATGGTTGAGGCATTAACTGACCAGAAATCTGGATACTCAACGCCGCGTTGTTCAAAGACAACTTCGCCGCTCTTCCAGTTGGTCTGCACCACATCGCGTCTCTCCCAATTAACGCCTTCATATGGGTGTTGACCAGCTGTGGTGTAAATCCGCTCCATACTTAAGCCTTTTTCTGACTTGGCTTTCCCCGATGGGCGATTGATTACTGTGTCCGACATTTCTAATTTCTCCAGTTTCTTCTTGAATTTTTAATTTTGTTTTTAAAACTTTTCTATCTTTTTTTATTTAATTTTTTCTCTGCTATCTACTTATCGGACTTTTCATTTAAGTTGCGGGGAGGCAACTTGAGATTCGCTCTCTATTTCTGACTTTTCGATCGGCAGGGCCCGGAGAAGAGCGATCTCGCCTTCGAAATCTTCAAGGGAGGAGAAGTTACGGTATACCGAGGCATAACGCAGGTAGGCGACCTCATCTAATTCGCGAAGTGGCGGCAAGATAGCCATGCCAACCTCTTGAGCTTCGATCTCTGCCTGTCCTGTGGAGCGCAGCGCCTCTTCAACCCTCATTGCTAGTAGCGCTAGATCATCATCATCAACTGGGCGGTTCTGGCAGGCCTTACGAACGCCGTTAATAACTTTCTCACGGCTAAAGGGCTCTGTTGCTCCACTGCGTTTGATAATCGAGAGAACTGCAGTTTCAGAGGTTGAAAAACGCGAACCGCATTGGGTGCACTCTCTTCTTCGACGAATTGAGCTGCCTTCATCACTTGGACGCGAGTCAATGACTCGAGAATCCTCAAAACGACAGAAGGGGCAGTTCACGGCGTGTCGTCCTCTCAATCCTGGGTATTTCCTGAAATCGGGTGTATTGGAGCCTTAGGTGCTAACCACTACTTATGGAAGCATATCCTAAAACAACCCCAATATCTAGGGGTAAGAGTAAAGCAACGGTTGAGAGTTCCGCAACTTAAAAGATGTTTGAGCCTCTACGGGCGTGTCGGGATATAAATCTTCTGGCCAGCCTGGAGGTTTGGCGATTTCAAGTTATTGACTTCAACAATATCTGCAACCAAAGCTCGTCTATCAGCCTGCGGCGCGATCCCCTCAGCAATCGACCAGAGGGTATCTCCTGGCTTCACGCTGATCTTCACATAAGGGCTAGAGATTGACTCGCTATTAGATCCTGCCGTTGCGCCATTAAAGGCGGCAAAGCCAGAGAGAAGCAGTATGGAGAGTGAAGAGATGACTGCCAACCTTGCTAGCCCTCGACCACGGGGGGTTAGTCGCAGAGCTGCTGGGCCTTGATTTATAGGGGTTTTCACGCGCCTGGCATCTTTAGCAAGGAACGGATTGATGGCGATCGTCGTCATCTTCATCTCTCCAGATACTTCTAGAACCGAGCTAATCAGAGAGTGGGGATACTCTTCGAACGTCTGTTCTAAGAGCAAAGGTACACCTACCCACCGACATCGGCAAGTTTTTTTAGAACATTTGTTTGATTTCTTCGCAACTTTGTTCTAAACTCAACCCATGAGCAAAAACCCTTCAAAGCTGACTGAACTGCCTGATGGCCCCGTTGATGAAAATGGCCTCACCCCAAGGCAGACCAAGATCCTGCTAGCAATAAAAGAGGCGATGGAGACTAATGGCTATCCCCCTTCAATGCGTGAGATTGGTGAAGCCGCAGGGCTCTCCTCCCCATCAAGTGTTAAATATCAATTAGAGGCACTTGAATCAAAAGGTTGGATCCGTCGCGACCCATCTCGCGGAAGAGCTCTAGAGGTTCTCACCCCAGGTGATGAAAGATTTGAAGACATTAAGCCAGAGAGAACTCATAACGTTCCATTAGTTGGTCGAATTGCAGCTGGTGGCCCAATTCTTGCAGAGCAAAATGTTGAAGAGCTCTTTCCTCTTCCTGCATCACTTGTTGGCGAGGGCGAACTATTCATGCTCAAAGTTGTTGGTGATTCAATGATTGATGCTGCAATCTGCGATGGAGATTATGTAGTTATTCGCTCTCAGAAAGATGCTAATAAAGGTGAAATTGTTGCAGCGATGATAGATGGCGAGGCAACGGTTAAGACTTTAAGTAAAAAGAACGGTCAAATCTGGTTACTGCCAGCTAATGATAGCTACCAACCTATTGATGGAAATCAGGCAGAGATTCTTGGTGTGGTAACAGCTGTTCTTCGCTCGCTCTAAATATTAATTAACGGAGTACTTCTCAAGGGCGTGCGCTAAAGATCCATCAACCATGGCATGAAGCGATGTTCCTTCAGGTAAATACTCTTGACTTAATATCTCGCCATGTTCATGGATCTGACTAACTAAATCCCCTCTGTCATATGGAAGTACAGTTCTAATCTCAATCCTTGGCCTTGGAAGAGATGACTCAATAGCTCGGATGAGTTTTTCAATGCCAACTCCGCTATGAACTGAGATTAGATAAGCATCAGGTTCTTGAATCAATACCTGAGCAATCACTTCTGGATCTGCGATATCTGCCTTATTTAACGCGATAATTTCCGGAATTTTTGCTCCCCCAATATCAGCTATTACCCCTCTAACTGCCTTTATCTGACCTAGAGGATCTGGATGTGAGCCATCAACTACATGAACGATTACATCAGCTCCTGAGACCTCCTCCAGCGTTGATTTGAAGGCATCAATTAAGTCATGGGGCAGGTGTTTAACAAATCCCACAGTGTCAGTTAGCGTGTAGGTGCGACCATCACTTGTCTCTGAGCGTCTAACCGTTGGATCAAGAGTTGCAAAGAGAGCGTTCTGCACTAAAACTCCAGCATTAGTTAAACGATTTAATAGCGATGATTTGCCAGCATTGGTATATCCCGCAATTGCAACAGAGGGAATTGAATTTCTCTTACGCTCTTGTCTCTTGGTATCACGGGCGACTTTCATATCGCCAATCTCCCTGCGAAGCTTTGACATCTTGTCGCGGATTCTGCGGCGATCAACCTCTATCTTTGTTTCACCAGGTCCGCGCCCACCAATTCCACCTGCCTGGCGAGATAGTGAATCACCCCAACCGCGAAGTCTGGGCAACATATAACTCATTTGAGCTAACTCAACTTGGGCCTTACCCTCTTTGCTCTTGGCATGTTGCGCGAAAATATCCAATATCAGCGCAGTTCGATCAACTACTTTGACTTTCACCTTATCTTCTAAATTTCTTAGTTGAGAGGGACTTAACTCGCCATCGCAGACAACGGTATCGGCCCCTGTTGATTTAACAATTGCCTTTAACTCGCTAACTTTTCCAGAGCCGATAAAGGTTGCTGGATCTGGTTTATCACGGCGTTGAATAAGGGCATCTAATACCTTTGATCCGGCTGTCTCAGCTAGCGCTGCAAGCTCCTCCATAGAGTTCTCTGCATCTTTAACACTTCCCTCGGTCCAAACTCCAACAAGAATTACTCGCTCAAGTCTTAATTGGCGATATTCGGCCTCAGAGATATCACTTAACTCAGTTGAGAGGCCAATAACTCTTCGCAGCGCCTGTCTATCACTTAAATCCTGCTGCGTTGATTGATATGAATCAGGGATAAAAATCTCAGAGTCAAACTCTGCTGCCACCTGCTGGCTCTCAGAGATTAAATCTTCTATCTCTGGCAGCTCTTTTTTCTTAGCCAAGATAGGGCTCCAGATCAAAGTCTTTTAGTAGTACTGCAGGGCCAGTTAGCGTGGCATTGGAGTGTGGATCAATTTCTACAACCAACCTTCCACCTGGTGGATTAATCACCCATTTAGCTGGCAATTTCATCCCCTTCTTTAAAGTTGCAGCTAGAGCAACTGCGCAGGTTCCAGTTCCGCAAGATCTGGTCTCACCACTTCCCCGCTCATGAACTCTCATTGCAAGTTCGCCATTTTCAAGAAATTGAACAAATTCAACGTTAACGCCCTCTGGATACTCCTCTTTCGGGCGAACCACTGGCGGATCCTTTAAATCACCGACATCATCTAGCGAATCAACAAAGACCACGGCATGGGGATTTCCGATATTTAAGTTATAACCACTCCAGACTTTGCCATTATTGGCAGCTGTAATTTCGCCATCGATTACTTCAACTTGTCCCATATTTACACTGATATCTCCTGCCACATCAGCGCTTAAATACTTAGCCCCATCACGAGTTAGTATTGAAAATATCCCAGCGCCTTGATGGCCTCTATCTACTAAATACCGAGCCATAACTCTGATGCCATTGCCACACATCTCAGCAAGGGAGCCATCTGCATTCCGATAATCCATAAACCATTTACCATCGCGCTTTATTATTCGAATTAGCCCATCTGCGCCAATGCCGCTTGCTCTATTGCAGATCGCTGCAGTCTGTTTTGAAGAGAGATTATTTTATCATCTGGATCAAAGAGGATTACAAAGTCATTCTCAGTGCCATGGCCATAGGTGGCGGTAAGAGGAGCTTTCATCTAGGGCTAATAGTAGAGGAGATGATTTCTTCAAGCATTTGCTGCCTTGAACCACCCTTAATCCAAGTAATTCGCTCATCTCTTGAAAACCAGGTCTCCTGCCTTCTGGCATATTGCCTAGTTGCCCGTTTTGTTTCCTCTTTCGCTTCGCTCTGACTTAACTCGCCTTTGGCAAACTTAATTACCTGGGCATAGCCAAGGGCGGCTTGAGCTGTTCTTGCCTCCAATAACCCTTGAGAAATAAGGCCTTTAACCTCATCTACTAGCCCTTCATCCCACATCTTTTCAACTCGAGCATCGATGCGAGATGCAAGAGTTGAGCGCTCCATAACAAGTCCAAATTGTTTTGCATGTGGGTATTTACTACTTCCAGCCCTTGGCAGATTTGCGGTGTAGGGCTTGCCAGTTAATTCAATTACTTCAAGTGCTCGCACAACTCTTCTTAAATTCTCCTTAGGAATTGCAGCTGCTGCTGCGGGATCTAACTTAGCAAGCCTTTGATGCATAACATCCTGACCCAACTCCTGTCCTTGTTTAGCTATCTTCTCTCTAAGCGCTGGATCAGTATCTGGAAAATTAAGATCATCTAAAATTGCTTTGATATAGAGCCCAGTTCCGCCAACAACAATTGCTGGTTTATCTAGCTCTAAGAGCTGATCAATTATATTTCTAGCATCGATTTGATACTGAGCAACAGATGCCTCTTGATTAACCCTTAAAACATCAAGTAAGTGATGCGGGATTCCTCGCCGCTTACTAAGTGGCAGCTTTGCCGTTCCAATATCCATGCCTTTATAGAGCTGCATTGAATCGGCATTTACTATCTCGCCCCCAACAGCCTCAGCAAGTGATAAAGCTAAATCACTTTTTCCAGTGGCAGTTGCTCCGCAGATAACAATGACGCTCATTTAGAGTGAACGCTCTTTAGAGTCGGCATTCCTAGCGCTACTCCTTTTGTTTCTGCCTCAGCCTTTCTGGCGCTAAAAGCATCTCCGCCTCGAGTTGGGCGAATGCTTACACTCTGGCTATCTCCAAGGATGAAGTGAGCCTTGCTTCTTTAATAGTTAACTCAGCAATATCTCCTGGCCGAGCAGTTGCTGGAGCTTCAAAGTGAACCAGACGAAAATCTCTACTCTTTCCAGTTGCGCTAGAGCCATCAATATCAGTGATTAAAACTTCAACTCTTTTGCCAAGTACTTCATTATTGACCCTGGCTGCAATTTGATTTATCTGCTGGTGGAGGCGGTCATAGCGCTGGGCAACGATCTGTTCTGGAATCTGATTATCCATAACAGCAGCTGGGGTGCCTGGGCGCTTTGAATACTTAAAGCTATATGCAGCAAGAAAGCCAACCTCGCTACATAAATCAAGTGTTGCTTGAAAATCTGCTTCGCTCTCGCCAGGAAATCCCACAATGACATCAGTAGTAATAGTTGCGTTAGGAAGAGCGCTTCGAACTTTGCTAATGATTGAGCGATAGCGATCAACTCGATAGGAGCGGCGCATCGCTGCCAAGATTGCATCAGATCCAGATTGCAGTGGCATATGAAGATGGGGCATCACATTTTTTGTCTCAGCCATTGCTTGGATTACATCATCGGTGAAATCTCTTGGATGAGGAGACATAAAGCGCACTCGCTCTAGGCCCTCAATTTCGCCGCAGGCTCTAAGTAATTTGGCAAAGGCTCCCCGATCGCCAAAGTCCACACCATAGGCATTTACATTCTGGCCTAGAAGAGTTATCTCAATAACTCCATCTGCAACAAGAGCTCTAATCTCACTTAATATCTCAGCGCTACTTCGATCTTTCTCTCTGCCTCGAAGCGCTGGAACGATGCAGAAGGTGCAGGTGTTATTACATCCAACTGATATTGAAACCCAAGCTGAAAATGGTGAGTGGCGACGAGCTGGAAGAGTAGAGGGAAAGTGCTCTAGCGATTCCTTAATTTCAATCTGCGCTCTTTTTTCAACCCTTGCTCTCTCAAGGAGAGCGGGAAGTGAGCCCATATTGTGAGTTCCAAAAACCACATCAACATAGGGGGCTTTCTCCAAAATCACTGACTTATCTTTTTGAGCAAGACAGCCACCGATTGCTATCTGCAACTCTGGTCTTAACTTCTTTTCCGGCGCGAGGAAACTTAGGTGGCCATATAACTTGTTATCTGCATTTTCTCTAACTGCGCAGGTATTAAAGACGATTAGATCAGGATCAGATCCATCTGCCGCAGGGACATATCCGGCAGCATCGAGTGAGCCTGCAATACGTTCTGAGTCATGAACGTTCATCTGGCAGCCCAGAGTTTGAATTACATAGGTACGGCTCACCAGCGAATCGTACCTATCTATCTCTAGAGCTAATTTATGAGCGCGAAATCCCCAGCTCTGCCAATACTCGAGAGACAACATGGCCAGAAAATCCTCGCCTTGATAAGGCGCCATGTAATCTGCGGTATGCCACCTCAGGTGCAAGGCTAGTAACTGCTCTCGCCTTACGTTCGGCGAAAGTCATCGCATTGGCAAACTCTTCATCATCGCTGATATCACTTGTGATCCACTCAATTATCTCTGGCGAGATTCCTTTTGAACGCAGCTCTCCGCTAATTATTCGCTTTGAGACCTTCTTAGTTCTCTGCCGTGATTCACTCCAATAGCGAGCAAACTCATGATCATTGATAAAGCCTTGCTCGGCGAGGCGAAAGAGAACTGCGTTTGCAACCTCTTCTTCAATGCCGCGAGATTTGAGAAGCTTAAAGAGCTCCCCCCTACTTTTTGCCCTTCGACCAAGTGCCATAAGGGCAATGGTCTGAGCTACTTGGTAGGGGTCGCTCTCAACTTCTACTGAATTAGAACTCGACATCAGCTGCGGCTTCATCGATTGCAGCAACTAGAGCTGGATCGATATCGCTCGCGACAAAGTGAGCCCGGATCTTTCCTTCGATTTCATTAGCTAGAGCAGGATTATCAAGAAGGAATTGGCGAGAGTTCTCTTTACCCTGGCCTAGTTGATCTCCTTCATAGGTAAACCAAGCTCCTGATTTCTTCACAATTCCAAGATCTACGCCCATATCTAGAAGGCTTCCCTCTCTAGAAATTCCAATGCCGTAGATGATGTCAAACTCTGCCTGCTTAAATGGCGGAGCCATCTTATTTTTCACAACTTTGACGCGGGTACGATTTCCAACCGCTTCTTGTCCATCTTTTAGAGTTTCAATACGGCGAATATCCATACGAACTGAGGCATAAAACTTAAGCGCTTTTCCACCAGTTGTGGTTTCAGGAGAGCCGAAGAAAACACCGATCTTGTCGCGGAGCTGATTAATAAAGATAGCTGTTGTCTTGGTCTGACTTAGCGCGCCAGTTATCTTTCTTAAGGCCTGTGACATCAAGCGAGCCTGAAGTCCCATATGGGAATCTCCCATTTCGCCCTCAATTTCAGCGCGAGGAACAAGTGCTGCAACGGAGTCAACCACAATTAAATCAAGTGCTCCAGAGCGAACTAACATGTCCATAATTTCAAGTGCTTGCTCGCCAGTATCAGGCTGAGAAACTAGAAGCGCATCAATATCAACTCCAAGTTTCTTTGCATATTCAGAATCAAAGGCATGCTCAGCATCGATAAAAGCTGCAATACCGCCATTTTTCTGTGCATTAGCAATTGCATGCAGAGTTAGCGTTGTCTTACCTGATGATTCTGGTCCAAAGATTTCTACAACGCGGCCACGTGGAATGCCGCCAATTCCTAAGGCCATATCAAGAGCGATGGATCCAGTTGGAATAACCTCAATTGGAGTTGCGGTTCGATCGCTCATCTTCATTACTGAGCCCTTGCCAAACTGACGTTCGATTTGAGCAAGCGCGGTATCTAGGGCTTTCTGCCGTTCGGCAGAGGGTTTTGCTTTTTCATTTGGATCTTTGGCTTCTTTAGCCACGGTCTTGCCTCTCTTCTCTCGTAGTTGGCTCCAGAAGGTACGGAATGCCACTGACGGCCTGACTTTGCAGTCGGCGGAAATGTGGAACCGCTCTGGTTGGGTATAACAGCTCGCCGCTGTTATGGGGATAAGTCTAGCCGAACATCTGTTCTAATGACTTTTAAGACACGCGAGCCCTACCTTGGAGCCATGGTTGATCTCGCCCCCTTTCAAAGCCCACGGCCAGCTGAGTACGCCCCGATGCCAAAGCCTCTAAAGCGGCGAGATTTGAAGGGTCTAAATATTCCTGATGGGCCAAGATCGCCCCTACTAACCCTTAGATTTCAAAAAGATACCCCAGCCTTTCTACTAAATGCCAAGGCCGAATATGGCGATTGCAGCTCATTCTTTTTAGCAGGCCAGCTCTTTATCACCGCCTTCTCACCAGAGATGGTCAATGAGGTAACGGTAAGCAAGCAGGGAAGCTTTATAAAGGGCGTGGGTTTTGATCGGATGAGAAAAGTATTAGGAAGCGGCCTTTTAACTAATGAAGAACCTATCCATCTTCGCCATAGAAGGTTGATGCAATCACCATTTCATATTAGCAAGATCTCAACTTATGCCCAGACGATGCTAAACCTTACTCGCAAGCACATCTCAAATTGGAGCGATGGCCAGGTCGTAGCCATTGGCCCTGAAATGATGTCGCTAACTTTTGACATCGTTGCAGATATTTTATTTGGCACAGATATTTCAGCAGATACCAAGCGAGTTCAAGACTCGATGCATATTGCAATAGATCGTATTGAGCGCACCATGCTTCCGGGCCTTGATCGCCTTGATAATCTTCCTATTCCATATTTTAGAAAGTTTGAAAAAGCTGCTAATGAGCTCCATAACGTTGCAACTAGGATTGTTACGGAGCGAATTGCAAGCGGAGTCAAACGCGATGACTTAATGGGAGTCTTACTTGAGGCAGAAACTGTCGATGGTGAGAAGTTAAGCGCTCGAGAGATTTCAGATGAAACTCTAACTTTAATTTTAAGTGGCCATGAAACTACTGCAAATGTTTTAACTTGGACCTTTGCATATCTAAGCCAGAATCCTAAGTACTGGGATGGCCTTGCCAAAGAGGCAGAGGAAGTTTTTGCTAGAGAAGGCGATGAAGACTTTGCCAGAGTCATTCTCGCAGCTCCCCTATCTGGAGCTATTTTTAGCGAGGTTTTAAGGCTTGCTCCCCCAGTCTGGATCTCACCAAGAAGGGCTCTAGAGGATATAACTCTAGGTGGCAGAGAGATTCCAAAAGGGGCCCATGTTTTAGTTAGTCAATATGTCACTCAAAGGGATGAAAAGTATTTTCCATCTCCAAATGAATTTATTCCAGAGCGATGGAGCAATGACTTTGAAAAGAGCTTGCCACGCGGGGCTTATTTCCCATTCCTTGCTGGTAGTAGAAAGTGCCTAGGCGATCAATTTGCCCTGCTTGAGGGACGAATAATTATTTTAGAGATTGCAAGGAGAGCCAGACTTTCACTTACTGGTGGTTTTCCTAAAGCCCAACCTCGAGCAACTTATCGCCCTAAGGGAGCTGTTGCTATGAGATATGAGCTTATTTAAGTTCGCTTGAAATATCTGGGTTATTTTTCACAACCGCCCGCCAGATATCAGCTGGATCAAATCCCATTTCAAGGGCCTGATCCACGCTCTGACCGCCAAGTTCTGCCATTACAAAATCTTTGGAATAGGAAGGGGCCCAATCAGGGCCGAAGTGAGCAGTTAACCTTCTACGAAGTTCGGTGATTCTCATAAAGCCATTACTTACTTTAAAGAATTGATGCTAAACGCTCTGCCTGCTCTTTAGAGTGCTCATCAGAGAGCGGAGCGGTTACCTGCCCCATCAGCCAGCGAAGAATTAATCCAACTCCAACTACATCTGTTGCAAATATTTTTGAGAGCTGGGCATAGATCTCAACCCAGATTTTATGTTCTCTTGCAGTTAACGCATTTGCCATAATCTCGCCATCACTAGCTAGTGCGCTCTTAAGCCCTGGATGATTTGAAATCTCGCAGGAGATTAAATAGAGCGCCTCTGATCGTGATTGGGCAATCATTGCAAGAGTTGAGATTCGCTCCAGCTCACTTTCAACCAAAGCTAAAAAGACTTCATGTTTATCTCTAAAGTGGTTATATAGCGAGGCTCTTGACACTTGAGCTCTATCGGCAATTTCAATCATGTTAGTTCCAGAGATACCACTTTGGGCCAAGAGCTCTTTAGCCGCTGCCATTATGGCGCCTCTTGTGCGACGATGAATTATTGATTGGTGTTGATAGGTCGAGCGCGCGCTCTGATCTCTCACAGCCTTATTCTTCCCCTCTAGTTAAGCAGCGTTGGTATCAACGACGCTAAGTACTGGGGTCTCGTTGAGTTTAACTTGAGCAGTTACCTCAACTAGTACTTTTGATAGCGACAAATCAAGTGCGATACAAATTGCATTAAGTAACTCTGATGAAGCTTCTTTCTGGCCGCGCTCTACCTCAGATAAATATCCGAGAGAGACTCGAGCAGCCTTAGCAACATCTCTTAGAGTTCTATTCTGTGAGATGCGCTCGGTGCGAAGGCATTGACCAATGTGGCTACGTAGTAACTCCATTGCTATGCCTCCTAATTGAAAGAATGATTGAACAAATTCCTAGGACCTAAGGATACGCTCCAGCAGGGTTAATGCGCTCTCTACCGCGCCGTTTATGACCTCCTGGCGAGCGCCATTTAAGGATAATTTCACACTTTCTTGCCTATCAGGGCCCAGAATTGCAATCCAGATCTCACCAGGAGTGCTGCCATCTAGAGCTGTTGGCCCAGCAGAGCCGGTTGAGGAGATCGCCCAATTACTTCCAAGTCTCTGTCTTGCCCCCTTGGCCATCTCAATTGCAACCTCTTGAGAAACCAGACCTTTGGAATCAATTAACTCTGCACTTAAACCTAGCTGACTCATCTTGATCTCTTTTGAATAAGCAACGATTGAGCCCAGTAAAACATCTGAAGCTCCAGCAACCGAGACAAGTTTCGATGTGATTGCACCGCCAGTTATTGACTCCGCGCAAGAGATGCTCTCACTGCGCTTTCTTAGTAGATCAATTACCGTTGCTGCAAGATCACTCATGGCTTTGATTTCACTACATCTTTTAGATATTGATAGCCGGTGATGAAGGTAAGGGCGATGGCAATGGCTAGCAATATATCTCTAGGAGTATGAAGCGCCTCAGGCAGAGGAAGTATGTAGAAACCTACTGAGAAGTTCTGCAGAAGTGTCTTTATCTTTCCGCCTTTACTGGCGCTTATTACTTTTTTCTTAATTACTAGAAGGCGCAGAACTGTAATTCCAACTTCACGGGTAAGAATTAATACCGTAACCCACCAAGGCATCTTGCCTAGAATCGAAAGTCCAATTAGCGCAGTAGCAATAAATGCTTTATCAGCAATCGGATCTAAAATAATTCCAAAGGATGAAACTTGATTCCAACGTCTTGCAATAATCCCATCTAGAACATCGGTCATGCCAACTATAAAGAAGGAGAACCAAGCAATTATCTGCCAGCTTGGATCATCTCCCCCATTTTTAAATAGCGCCCAAGCACAAAATGGAAGAGCTGCGATCCGGGCAATTGTTAAGGCGTTAGGAAGGTTCATAGGCTCTGGGCAATTAAATCCGCCCCTGAAGTATCGGTAATGATGGCATCGACATACTGACCGACTTTATAACCAGCACTTGGCCGTCCTGCAATGGTTACAAAGGTGCTGGAATCAACCTCTGGCCCCTGGTGCTCAGCTCTTCCCTCTTGGAGTTCTTCATCTTCAATTAGAACTCTAACTCTCTGTCCAATTCGATCTGTTGCTCGCTGCATTACTAACTCTTCAGCAATCATCGTTAATTCACTGGTTCGCTCACTAATAACTTGCGGATCCAACTTTCCATCTAGTGTCAGCGCTTCCGTTTTATCTTCATCAGAGTAGGCAAAGATTCCAATTGCATCAAGATTTGATGCGCTAACAAAGTCCACTAGCTCTTGATACTCACTTGCGCTCTCACCAGGAAATCCCACAATAAAGTTGGAGCGAATTCCAGCCTCTGGGCTAAGTGCTCTTATCTGAGTTAATAAGTGTAGGAACTTCTCGCCATCGCCAAAGCGTCGCATCCTTCTAAGAAGAGTGCCTGAGGCGTGTTGAAATGAGATGTCAAAGTAGGGAACAACTTTCTCGGTAGCAATCAAGGCTTGCAGTAGCGTCGGCCTAATCTCGGCTGGCTGCAGATATGAAGCTCTGATGCGCTCGATTCCATCTATTTTGGAAAGAGCTGGCAGTAATTTCTCCATTGCCTTTAAATCACCAAGATCTTTTCCATAAGAGGTGGTGTTTTCGCTAACTAAGAAGAGTTCGCTGACACCATTTTCTGCCAGCCATCTAGCTTCGGTAATAATCTCATCTGGGGTTCTTGAAACAAAAGATCCTCTAAATTGCGGGATAGCGCAGAAGGAACATCTGCGATCACAACCCGAAGCAATTTTTAGCGGAGCCATTGGTGAGTTTGCAAGTCTCTTCCTTGCAAAGGTGCCGCCTTGCCCCATTTTTGTATTTAACTCAACCTTCATCTCCTGTCTTGCCACAGGTGAGATTGGAATTAAACTTCTACGATCCTTTGGGGTGTGAGCTGGCTTTGAATTTCCAGCAAGAATATTCTGTAATCTAGTTGAGATATCTGCATAATCATCAAAACTTAAAATTGCATCAGCCTCTGGCATCGCCTCTGCCAGCTCTTTGCCATATCGCTCAGCCATACAGCCCACAGCAACTACGGCCCGAAGCGTTCCATCGGCCTTCATGGAGTGAGCCTCAATCAGGGCATCTACTGAGTCTTTCTTAGCTGATTCGATAAACCCGCAGGTATTTACTAGCGCAACATCAGCCGTTGCTACATCATCGACTAATTGCCAGCCATCGGCTGCAAGACGTCCTGCTAGCTCTTCAGAGTCAACATCATTTCGCGCACAGCCTAGAGTTACTAGGGCAACGCTTTTAGGCTTGGACACCGCGTTATTCTACAGAGAAGAAGTAGAACTTATCCTTGATTAGATGCTTGCGGACCGAATTCCAGACGTAAAACTTCGCCAACTGCGCCAGCAACTCCAATATCTTCACCATTTACCGTCAGGTTAATCGCGCCTGCATTTCCAATGACTAGATAGAGCAGTTGATTATCGCTAAATACTCTCTCCTCGCCCTGGCGAATTCGTCCACTAAATTGTGTGGTGCCAGTGCTATCACTTACTGCAACCCATGAAAGTCCATTCACTGCCTTAAGTCTTACCTCAACGCCATCTCTAATTGAAGCGCTAGGTTGGCTCTCATCTTTACCGTTACTTGAAGCGGTGATGCCGCTTTGCTCTGGTGAATCCTCAATGGAAATAATTGCTGTTCCAACAAGTGCAAAGATAAATAAGCCAGCTGCTGCACCAGTTAGCGCCTTCCAAGATATCGGCTTTCTCTCTTTCTTCTGCTTTGTAACGCTATTTTCATTCAATAGATCTCTAAGCGATTTACTTAAAGGAATTGTTTGAGATTCAAATTTAATAAGCACATCACTATCGCCAACTCCACAGATTCGCGCAATTGTTTTAATATGGCCACGAGCATAAGTTGGGCCACCTGCAGTTAGGAAATTATCTTTCTCTAAATCCTCAATCACCGATGCCGGGATACGCGAGCGCTTGGCAAGTTGCTCGACAGTAAAACCTGCCGACTTGCGCATCTCTTTTAGCGTTGAACCAACCGACATGAAAGCCTCTAAATCACTTGTGGGGAGGTCAAATTGTAGAAGCAGAAGCAGGCCAGATACAACCTAAATCTTAACGCAGTGCTCAATTGAGCAAGGGAGCTGGAATACCGCCCCTAAAAATTCACCCCTGGATTACCTCAAGGACAGAGGCCAGGTCTTCCTGCTTAACCAAAACTACTCGAGCCTTAGAACCTTCAGATGGTCCCACAATTCCTCGGCTCTCCATCAAATCCATCAGACGTCCAGCTTTAGCAAAACCAATTCTTAACTTTCGCTGCAACATAGAAGTTGATCCAAATTGAGTGCTAACAACTAACTCGATTGCTTGGATAAGTAACTCTTTGTCATCACCAATTTCTTCATCAGAGCCTCTGGTTGCAACTACTGGTTTTAAAATATCTTCTCGATACACCGGCTTTAGCTGGGACTTAACGTGATTTACAACCGCTTCAATTTCTCGCTCTGAGACATACGCGCCTTGAATTCGCATCGGTTTGCTTGCTCCCATTGGCAAAAATAAGGCATCGCCTTGTCCGACAAGTTTTTCAGCACCTGGAGTATCAAGAATAACCCTGGAGTCAGCAAGTGATGAAGTGGCGAAAGAAAGACGTGAAGGAACATTAGCTTTAATTAAACCTGTGACAATATCAACGCTAGGCCGTTGTGTAGCGATAACAAGATGAATGCCGGCTGCTCTTGCAAGCTGAGTAATTCTTACGATGCAATCTTCAACGTCTCTGGCAGCAACCATCATTAGATCTGCCAACTCATCAATTACTACTAATAGATATGGATAGGGCTCAAGTGCAGCGTCGGCACCCTCTTTAGCAATAACTTTTCCAGCTCTGACTGCCTTATTAAAGTCATCGATATGCCTAAAGCCATATGTTGAAAGATCGTCGTATCGCATATCCATCTCACGCACTACCCAAGCAAGTGCCTCTGCTGCTTTTTTAGGGTTGGTGATAATTGGCGCAATTAGATGTGGGATGCCTTCATAAGAGTTAAGTTCAACTCGTTTGGGATCTATGAGAATTAAGCGAACATCATTCGGGGTTGCTCTCATTAAAACTGAGGTAACCAATGAATTAATCATTGATGATTTACCAGCGCCAGTTGCGCCCGCCACAAGTAGATGTGGCATTTTGGCAAGATTTGCGCAGATAAAACTACCCTCTACATCTTTACCAAGAGCTATCACCATTGGATGGTGGTCATTTCCTGCAACGCTGGAGCGAAGCACATCGCCTAGAGAGACTATCTCTCTATCGCTATTTGGAATCTCGATACCAACTGCAGATTTTCCTGGAATTGGCGAGAGGATTCTTACATCGCTACTTGCAACTGCATATGCAATGTTCTTGCTTAAAGCTGTAATTGCCTCAACCTTAACCCCGGAGCCAAGCTCGACTTCATAGCGCGTTACGGTAGGTCCTCGCATAAAGCCAGTTACTTCACAGTCAATTTCAAATTGAGCAAATACTTCAGTTAAAGATTGGACTATTTGATCATTTGCCTTTGTCTTTGTCTTACTAGATGGGGTAGTTCGAAGTAGATCCATAGAGGGAAGCTCATAGGAATCAGTTGAGGAGAGCAGTAATTGCACGGGCCTTGCAGGCTTTGCACTTACCTCAGGCTTAGGAATCTCAACTGTAAATTCTTCATCAAAGCTCTCTTCATCTATTTCTTCCTCGAGATCCTCTTCTTGGGCATTACTAAAATCTTGAACTAAGGGCGTTTCAAATGGCGGCGTATCGGCAATTTCAAACTCTTCTCGCTCCAGTTTTCGCTCTCGTCTTTGATCAAGTGCGCCACTAACTTTATTGCTTGCGCCAGAGATAAGTCTCTTAAACAAATCAATTACCTTTGAAAACGGAGTTGCTGTAATAACAAGTGCGCCAAATATTAAGGTCAGAATAAGAATTGGAATTGCGAGCATATCGGTAAGTAGCGCAACAAGAGGCGTTGAGACCCCATAGCCAATCCATCCCCCGCCTTCGCGCATTGCAGTAGCGCCAGTATTAATCGATGAAGGATTTAATATGTGGATTAGGCCAGTTGAACTTAGAACAAGTAGGAGTGAGCCAATTGTTATTCGACCAGTTGCGCCCTTATCTTGTGGGGTGCGAAATAGGCGAAAGGCAAAGTAGCCAAAGAGAATAGGTGTAAGTATTGCAACCCTGCCAAATCCTCCGTAGAAGAAGGCATATGCAGCTCTGCCAAAAGCATTATCTAATTGCATCCAAGAAGTTGCTGCAGCAATTAGGGCAACAATTAAAAGAATTAAACCAATACCATCGCGTCTATGCTCAGGTTCTAAATCTTTAGCCCCACGAGTAATAAACCTGATGCTTGCGCCGAGCGCTTTGGCAATAGCGCTCCAGATAAATCCCAAGCCAGTAGCGATAGCCGAGAGTAGGCCACTTGCTTTCCTAGCGGATTTTTTCTTTGCCACAACGAAAAATCGTATTCGAATTTAATTTTCTTAAAGGTCAGGCGCGCCGCTAAACCTCAATTACAACAGGCACAATCATCGGGCGACGGCGATGTTCTTCCCCTACCCAACTTCCCACTGTCTTTCTAACTACTTGCGAGAGTTGATGAGTTCCATTAATTCCACCAGCTACTGCTCCAGTCAGGGCTCGCTCAATACGACCCTTTACTTCATTGAAGAGCTCAAGATCTTCCGCAAAACCGCGTGCATGGATATCAGGACCAGCAACTATTTTTCCACTCTGTGAATCGATAACTACTATGACCGAAATGAATCCTTCTTCTCCTAGAATCAAACGATCCTTTATCGATGCCTCGGTGATATCTCCAATGCTCTGGCCATCAACATAAACATAGCCAACTGGAACTGCGCCAACTACCTTTGCTCTTCCTTCACTTAAATCGACAATGACTCCATTATCAACCACTACTACATTGCTTGGTTTAACTCCTGTTGAGATTGCAAGCTCAGCATTTGCAGTCATATGTCGCCACTCACCGTGAACCGGCATAACGTTTTTTGGCTTGACCACGTTATAGCAATAGAGCAACTCCCCTGCAGCTGCGTGACCTGAAACATGCACTAGCGCATTGCCTTTATGTACAACGCGAGCGCCAAATCTAGTTAATTCATTTATTACTCGATAGACCGAATTCTCATTTCCTGGAATCAGAGATGATGCAAGAATTACAGTGTCATCTCTTCCTACTCTTATTTGATGATCGCCATTTGCCATTCTTGATAAAGCTGCCAGTGGCTCACCTTGAGATCCTGTGCAAATCAATACAACTTTATCTCCAGCGCTTTCAATTTCATCAGCCTCTAGCAAAGTATTCGGTGGGATATGTAGATATCCCATCTCTGCAGCGAGCGTCATATTTCTAACCATCGAGCGTCCAACAAAGGCAACTTTTCGCCCCTTGCTATAGGCAATATCTATCACCTGTTGGATGCGATGAACATGTGATGCAAAGGAGGCGACAATTACTCTCGCCTTTGTGCCATCAATAACTCGCTCTAATACCGGCATAATTTCTCGCTCAGATGTGGTAAATCCTGGAATATCAGCATTAGTTGAATCAACCATAAATAAATCAACGCCAGATTGGCCAAGGGATGCAAAGCGAGCTAAATCAGTGACTCTTCCATCTAGAGGAAGTTGATCCATTTTAAAATCACCAGTATGAAGCACTACCCCAGCAGGAGTCTTTATCGCAACTGCTAACGCATCAGGAATTGAGTGGTTTACTGCAATAAATTCCAAATCAAAAGGTCCAACTTTTCTGCTCTGACCTTCTTTAACTTCAACCATAATTGGTGAGATTCGATGATCTCTTAACTTTCCCTTTAAGAAAGCAAGAGTTAAAGCGCTGCCAATTACTTGAATGTCTTCTCGCTCACGAAGTAGGTAGCCAAGTGCGGTTATGTGATCCTCATGGCCGTGAGTTAGAAAAACGGCCGCGATATCAGCCATTCGCTCCTTTAGATAAGAAAAATCTGGCAGGATTAAATCAACTCCTGGCTGAGTTTCACTTGGAAATAAAACGCCACAGTCAACGATTAATAACTGGCCTTCATATTCAAAAACGGTCATATTGCGACCAATTTCTCCAAGGCCACCTAAGGCAACAATCCTTAGAGTTTTGGCGGCAAGTTTTGGCGGCAACCCTAGATCGGGATGCGGATGATTCATTACTTAACTTTCACGCCGCCAGCGCGAAGATCTTCTCGTAGTTGGTCTATCTGAGCCTTGGTTGCATCAACTAGCGGCAGGCGAACTCGTCCACCACTTAAGCCCATTAAATCAAGAGCGGCTTTAGTAAGAATTGCTCCTTGGGTTCTAAATGTTCCGGTATATACCGGCAATAATCTTTGATGAATTTCAAGAGCTTTTGCGACATCACCTGAAAAGAAAGCATTAAGCATCTGTTTCAACTCTGATCCGACGCTGTGGCCGCAGACAGAGACAAATCCAACTGCTCCAACTGAAAGTAGTGGAAGATTTAAAATGTCATCACCTGAGTAAACCGGTATAGCGCATCTCTTAATCACCCAAGAAGTTGAAGCGATATCTCCCTTTGCATCTTTAAGAGCTGCAATTTTGGGATTTGCTGCTAACTTAACAATCGTATCTGGCTCAATTGCAACACCAGTTCTATGTGGGATGTCATAGAGCATTATTGGTAAATCAGTAGCGCCTGCCATTGCTTCAAAGTGAGCTGCAATTCCAGCCTGCGGTGGTTTGTTGTAATAAGGAGTCACCACTAAAAGTCCATCAGCTCCAGCCTTGGCTGCCTGCCTTGCCTGCTCGAGTGAGTGAGAAGTTTCGTTATTTCCAGCCCCTGCAACAATCTTTATATTTGATCCAACTACTTTGCGAACTACCTTGATTATTTCAACTTTCTCTTCATCGCTGGTAGTTGGCGCCTCCCCTGTTGTGCCATTTAGAACAATTCCATCATGACCCGTTGAAACTAAATGTGCGGCTACTTTTTCAACGCTTGCCCAATCAATTGATAGATCATCTTTAAAAGGGGTGACCATTGCGGTCAACAATCTGCCAAATGGCGCCTGAATCGACATGCGCCAAGGCTACTACTTACCGGCTATGGCGCGACGCGCCCCGACTTTTCAAAGGCAGCATAGGTAATCGGCATCAGGCGGGCAAAGTGCTCCTCCATCTTCTCTGCCACCATCTCTATCTCCCGCTGCGGATAGCTAGGAAAGTGAGATCCTTCTCGGGCTGTTCTTAACGAGAGAAAATTCATAAGAGCTCTAGCATTCATCGTGACATACATAGATGAATAGAGCGCAACCGGAAGCACTGCTCTGGCAACTTCCTTTGCCACCCCTGCATCTAGCATCTTCTTATAATTCAAATAACAAAGTTCATAACTTTCTTTCATCGCAGCTACTGATATCTCATACTGCTCATCACTACCATCAACAAATGTGTAGGCGCCAGTCTTTCCAACTTGTACTAATTTTCTAGCTTTATTTGGAACATAGAAAACTGGAAGCAGTTCGCGATAGCGACCACTCTCCTCGTTATATGAGGCAATGCGATGGCGCATAAACTCTCTAAATACAAATATCGGGGCGCTAATAAAAAAGTCATTGAGGTATGTTCAAAAGGAGAGCCATGGCGCTCTCTAGCCAAATAATTAATCAATCCAGTTGAGCGAGCAGGATCTGCGTTTACTTCCTCTAAAGAATTCTCACCTGCTGTTGAGACTCGCGCCGCCCAAATGACATCAGCATCACTAGCGCTAGATTTCACTAGCTCTACTGTCACATCATCTCTAAAGACAATATCTGGATGGCTTGGCTGGCTCACGTGCGCGACCTTATCTACTCTCTGGCACAAGGCTGGGATTTTCTACGGCAGAATGAGCGCGTGTCATTAAATCCTCCGAGCTTTAATAGGCGCCGCGTCCTATCCGACTCGCTGGCTGTGGCAATTCCAGTGGGCACATATGGCGCAGCCTTTGGAGCAGCCTCAATCGCGGCTGGATTTTCGATTCTTCAAACCTGTCTCTTATCACTTCTCTTATTTTCCGGCGCATCTCAATTTGCAGTTGTTGGAGTTATGGGCTCAGGTGGATCTGCAATTAGTGCAATTGCTACTGGATCTCTTCTCGGTTTTCGAAATGGGCTCTATGGATTAAAGATGGCACCTCTTCTGAAATTAAGAGGTTTTAAGCGTTTGATTGGCGCGCAATTAACAATTGATGAATCAACAGGTGTTGCAATTAGCCAAGAGGGGCGAGGTGATGAGGCTGCGCGTTATGGCTTCTGGGCAACTGGAATTGGAGTTTATTTCTTCTGGAATCTCTTTACTCTTCTTGGAGCCATCGGCGCTGGAGCAATTGGAGATCCTGCAGCATGGGGTCTTGATGCAGTAGTTCCGGCAGCATTTCTTGGACTCCTCTGGCCAAGACTTACTGACAATAAAACTCGAGTACTTGCCATATCTGCTGCGCTTTTGGCGCTTTTACTAGTTCCATTTGCTCCAGCTGGAGTTCCAATAATTGCAACAGCGCTATTGGCAGTAATTTTTGGAAGCAGGGCAGCTCGATGAGTCAGATATGGATTGCAACCTTAGTTTCCTCTCTGATCTGCTTTCTATTGAAGTATCTGGGCTATCGCATCCCAGAATCTCTTCTTAATAGACCAGCGATTCAAAGGATTAATACACTTATACCTATCGCACTTCTTAGCTCATTAGTCGCTGTTCAAGCGCTAACAAATGAGCAACAGGTTGTAATTGATCACAGGCTTGTAGGACTACTGGTTGCTGCTATTGCATTAAGTTTAAAGCAAACTTTCCAATAATGATGCTGCTTGCTGCGGCAAGCTCTGCCCTCGTTTATAACCTCTAGATAATCTTTAAAGCTTCAAGCTTTGCTTTTAGATCAATATCGGAGGGCTCAGTTAGATGGGTCCCATCAGGAAAGAGAATTACTGGGATAGAACGCTTTCCGCCGTTTATTTCAATAACTTTCTCAGAGGCTCCAGGAACTGATTCGACATCAATGATTTCATAACTAACTTCAAGTGAATCAAGCAATCTTTTAGATCTGACGCAATCTCCACACCAATCTGCGCTATACATTGTTATTGAAGTGCTCACATTTTCCTCCTAGATATCCATCAGATTCTCAAGGCCAAAGGTTAAACCAGGTCTTGTCGATACGCTTCTTATGGCAAGCAGTACCCCAGGCATAAATCCACTTCTATCTATTGAGTCATGTCTAATCGAGAGAGTCTCGCCTTGATCGCCAAGTAGGACCTCTTGATGAGCAACTAAACCTCTTAGGCGTACTGAATGAATTGGAACATCTCCAACCTTGGCTCCTCTTGCTCCAGCAAGTGCGCTACTAGTCTTATCAGGCATTGCACTCTTCTTGGCTTTTGCTCTGGCATCAGAGATTAACTCTGCAGTTCTAGTTGCAGTTCCAGAAGGGGCATCTGCCTTTTCGGGATGATGTAGTTCAATAATCTCAACTGATTCAAAATAAGTGGCAGCCTTTGCAGCAAACTGCATCATTAATACTGCCCCTAGGCCAAAGTTAGGCGCAATTATTGCTCCAACTTGAGGATTTTTAGCTAACAGAGCTTTGACTTCTTCGATTCTCTTGCTATCAAAACCAGTAGTTCCTACTACTACATTAATTCCACTATTGATTGCATACTCTAAATTTTTCATCACAGAATCAGGATGAGTAAAATCTAGAACAACCTTTGCACCAGAGCTCTTTAACAAATCTAATGAATCGCCAAGATCAAGGGATGCAACAAGTTCCAAATCATCTGCAGCAGAGATAGCCTTAACGCTCTCGCTACCCATACGACCCTTGGCGCCAAGAATGGCGACTTTAATTTTCATCGCTTCTCCACCTTCTACTTCATAGCCTTTTCAAAGATTGAACGCTTGGCAAATGGTCCCACAATCGCAAGGCTTGGCGCAGAACCCAAGACCTCAGATGCTAGCTTTGCAATGGCTGCGCTATCAACGGCTGAAATCTCTCGAAGGATCTCATCAAAGCTTAAGACTTGGCCATAGATCAGCTCGCTCTTTCCAATCCGGCTCATTCGAGAACCCGTATCTTCCTGGCCTAAAACTAGTGAGCCACTAACTGCTCCTTGAGCCTTGATTAATTCCTCACCTGTTAGTCCATTACTTGCAACATCTTCCAAAACTCCGCGCATTATCTTTATTACTTCAACAGCCTTTGATGGAGTAGATCCGGCATAGAGGGCAAGAAAGCCACTTCCGGCAAACTGTTGAGCATATGAGTAGACGGAGTAAGCAAGACCGCGCTTTTCTCTAATTTCTTGAAATAGCCTAGAGGACATTCCCCCGCCAAGCGCGGCAGATAAAACTCCCATGGCAAAGCGTCTTTTATCGTCTCGATTTACTCCTGGCATTCCAAGAACTATGTGGGCCTGCTCTGTCTTTCTATTTATCAGCCCAACATTTCTCTTTGGCTTTCTACTAAATTCCTGGCTTGGTCTTAGATTAAATTTCTTCTCAGCTCGATCGAGAAACTCATCCCTTGAAAGCGCTGCAATGATCTGATCTACGACCTGCTGATGCCTGATATTTCCAGCAACTGCAACCACGATATCTTCTGGTAGATAGCGCTTTTTATAGTAGTTAAATACCGCGCTTCTTGAAAGTGACTTTATTGATTTAGTAGTGCCAAGTATTGAGCGCCCAAGTGTGGTGTCGCCATAGAAAGTCTCAGCAAATAACTCATGAACTAAATCTGCCGGATCATCATCGCGCATAGAGATCTCCTCTAGTACGACTTTTCTCTCTGCCTCCACATCACTTGATTTACCAAGAGATGAGGTAATTAGATCTGAAATAACATCAATAGCTAATGGAAGATCCTTATCAATTACCCTGGCATAAAAGCAGGTGTATTCCTTGGATGTGAAAGCATTCATTTCGCCGCCAACGGCTTCAATTGAAGATGAAATTTCAAGCGCGCTACGACGCTTTGTTCCTTGAATAAAAGATGTTCTAGAAAGTGTGATGCTCCCGCAACTTTTAGGCTCTCATCGCGGGATCCAACATTGACCCAGATTCCAAAGGCGGCTGAGCGGACTGTAGGAATTTCTTCAGTGACGATGCGTAGGCCGCTAGCAAGAACGGTCCTACGCACAGTCATTTAATTTCACTTACTCTGAAGCAGTATCTGACTTCTGGCTCTCATCTAAAACTGGAATTAGCGAGAGCTTGCCCTTTGGGTCAATCTCGCCAATTTCAACTTCCACCTTATCGCCAACATTCATAACATCTTCAAGGTTTTCAATGCGCTTTCCGCCATGCATCTTTCGAATCTGAGAGATGTGTAGCAAGCCATCTTTTCCTGGAAGGAGATTTACGAAAGCTCCGAAGGTTGCAAGCTTGACGATTGTTCCGTTATATCGCTCTCCAATTTCAGGAAGCTTTGGATCGGCAATTGAGAGAATCGCAGCTTTAGCAGCATCTGCTGCTGTGCCATTTGTGGCACCAATAAAGATTGTTCCATCATCTTCAATAGAGATTTCAGCGCCGGTCTCCTCTTGAATCTGATTGATGACTTTGCCCTTAGGTCCAATAACAGCGCCAATCTGATCCACTGGGATCTTAATTGAGATGATTCTTGGAGCAAGAGGGTTCATATCATCTGGGCGATCAATAGCTTCATTCATCACCTTTAAGATTGCAAGACGAGCTTCTTTTGCTTGCAAAAGAGCAGCTGATAAAACGCTAGCTGGAATTCCATCTAACTTAGTATCTAGCTGAAGAGCTGTTACAAAGTCTTTTGTTCCAGCAACTTTAAAGTCCATATCGCCGAAAGCATCTTCTGCTCCCAAAATATCTGTCAGGGCAACATATTCCACTTTGCCATCAACATCATCGGAAATTAAGCCCATTGCAATTCCAGCAACTGGAGCCTTTAGCGGAACTCCTGCATTTAATAGCGAGAGAGTTGATGCACATACTGATCCCATTGATGTGGACCCATTTGAACCAAGTGCTTCAGATACTTGTCTGATCGCATATGGAAACTCCTGGCGCCCAGGAAGAACTGGAAGGAGGGCTCGCTCAGCAAGTGCTCCATGACCAATTTCTCGTCTCTTAGGTGATCCCACTCGACCAGTCTCACCAGTTGAGTAAGGCGGGAAGTTGTAGTTATGCATATAACGCTTATGGTCTTCAGGATTGAGCGTATCTAGCTGTTGCTCCATCTTAAGCATATTTAAAGTTGTGATTCCCAGAATCTGGGTCTCGCCTCTTTCAAATATTGCAGAGCCATGAACTCTTGGAACTACCTCAACTTCAGCAATCAGTGGTCTGATGTCGCGAAGTCCTCGTCCATCGATACGAATCTTTTCACGAAGCACGCGCTGGCGAACCAACTTCTTAGTTAGTGAGCGAAATGCTGCAGGAATTTCTTTCTCCCGACCAACAAAGCTCTCAGCAAGTGATTGCTTAACTTCAGTAGATAGTCTCTCAATCTCAGTTTCACGCTCTTGCTTGCCTGAAATCTTTAGCGCAGCATCAAGCTCTTTCTTTGCTGCTTTCTCAACAGCTGCAAATGCATCATCTTGATAATCAAGAAATACTGGGAACTCAGCAGTTGGCTTTGCAGCAACTTTTGCTAGTTCGATTTGTGCTTGGCAGAGCTGACGAATAAATGGCTTGGAAGCCTCAAGACCCTGACCAACAATTTCTTCAGTTGGAGCGCTAGCCCCAGAGCCAATCAAATCAATGGTCTTAACTGTTGCTTCTGCTTCAACCATCATAATTGCAACATCATCGCCAGCAATTCTTCCAGCAACGACCATATCAAAAACAGCATTTTCTAGATCGCTATGGTTTGGGAAAGCAACCCATTGTCCATCGATAAGTGCGATACGCACGCCACCAATTGGACCTGAGAATGGCAGTCCTGCTAATTGCGTTGACATAGATGCCGCATTAATAGCAATCACGTCATACATATGATTCTGATCAAGGGCCATAACAGTCACTACGATCTGAACTTCATTACGCAGCCCCTTAATGAATGAAGGGCGTAGCGGACGATCAATTAAGCGGCAGGTAAGAATTGCATCCTCGGAAGGACGACCTTCTCTGCGGAAAAATGATCCTGGAATCTTTCCAACTGCATACATACGCTCTTCCACATCAACTGTTAATGGGAAGAAGTCGAATTGATCTTTAGGTGACTTTGAAGCAGTAGTTGCTGATAGCAACATAGTTTCATCATCTAGATAAACAACTGCAGTTCCTGCAGCTTGGCGCGCTAGGCGACCAGTTTCGAAACGAATTTCTCGTTTTCCAAATTTTCCGTTGTCAATTGTGACAGCGGCAGACTTAACGTCTTGACCCTCCATGGGTCTCTCCTATTCTCTAACACCCGAACGCATATTTATAGAGAATGGATCTTCGATCGAAGCCAACGGCATTCTTGTTTAAATCCGTAAGCCACCACCGAGGACCAAACCTCTAGCGATGCGCTGGGTGATTATTTAATTGTTCAGCAAACTAACGGCGGATGCCGAGTTTGTCGATGATCGCGCGGTATCGCGCAATATCTGTCTTTGCAAGGTATTGCAAAATTCTTCTACGGCGACCTACTAGAAGCAGTAGACCACGACGGTTGTGGTGATCATGCTGATTTGTCTGTAGGTGCTCAGTTACTTCTTCAATTCTCCGTGATAAAAGCGCAACCTGTGATTCAGGGCTTCCTGTGTCAGATGCAGAGGCGCCATACTTGGTAATAATTTCTTTCTTCTCGGCAGGTTTTAATGCCATTTTTTTTCTTCCTTTACATCTTTCACGAGGGCTCTCGGTCTAATACACGAGCGCACACTTTCTCGCTTGAGGGGCGTAAATCTACCAGCGCTACTTAAAGATCTAAAATCGAGGCGAAAATACGCCTAAAGGGAAGTCAGTTTCCTAGCTTCATCGCAATCTATTTTCATCTGAACCAAGAGCTCATCTAGTGAGCCAAATTTGATGGTATCTCTAAGTCTCCAACCGAATTCAACTTTTGCCTCTTGGTCATAGAGATCTAGATCATCGCGATCAAGTGCGTAGGCCTCAACTTGTCTTCCGCGCACGCCATCAAATGTGGGATTAGTTCCAATAGAAATTGCTGCGCTCCAGCGATGAGAACCAACTGATAACCAGCCGGCATAAACCCCATCAGATGGAATTGTGGCATAGGAATCTAGACCAATATTTGCAGTTGGATAGCCAATGGTTCTGCCACGTTTTTCGCCATGAATAACTGGGCCCACTAATTGATGGGGTCTTGTTAGCAATTGATTAGCAATCTCAATATTTCCTGCCTTAATTGCTTCTCGAATTCGCGTAGAGGAGACTTTAATATTTCCATGGTTATAAAGTGGAATTGCCTTTACCTTAAAAGGTGAATTAGCTTTTAAATACTCAACATTTCCAGCAGCTTTTGCTCCAAATGTGAAGTTCTCCCCCACTAAAACTAAAGCAGGATCAAATATTGGCTTTAATATTTGGTTAATAAATTGATCTGGAGTTAATTGTGAGAATTGAGAGCTAAACTTAATTACAGCAACGCTACTTGCCCCATGCATTGATAACTGGGCGATGCGATTATTTAGCGTTAGAAGCCGAGTTGGAACTCGATCTGGAGCAAATACCGATGTTGGATGAGGATCAAAGGTGAGTGCAACTACTGGCAGGTTTTCTTTAACTCCCTCTTGAAGAATTACTTGATGGCCAATGTGTACGCCGTCAAAAATTCCGATAGCAAGGGCTGAGCCTAGAAGCGGGGCACCATGCCAAGTTACTTCAGCGCTACTCATGGCGTTAATTCTTTCATGAAATAAAGACCGCCACAGGTTGTGCGCCATGTTCCCGATTTTCCAATATTGCAGCAACCTTTCCATCAGGAGCAAGGGCCACAACTGGGCCATCACTGTTTGACGCGCTCAGTGAACGACCAAAACTCAACTCTTTAACCTCAAGCAGATCTACATTTCTTACACTCATAACTTTAGATATCTCGCTAGCAAGAGGCCTTATCTCTGGTGATTCAAGGCTGCTGCAATCACTTAGCGAGAATGGAGCAACTAGGCTCCTTCGAAGAGAAATCAGATGTCCTCCGACTCCAAGTGAGCTTCCTAAATCTCTTGCAATTGATCGAATATAAGTTCCTGCAGAGCATTCAACATTAATTTCAATATCTAGAAATTCTCCACGTTTGATTTCGATTACATCTAAGTTATAGATATCTATCTGCCGAGCAGGAATATCTACCTCTTTTCCCTCTCTGACTAAGTCATAGGCTCTCTGGCCATTGATTTTTATCGCAGAGACTTTAGTTGGAACCTGCATAATGCTTCCAATTTGAGTAGCAAGGAAATCTCTAATTTCTTGATCGCTAACATTTGAAGTATCAGAAGTTGAAGTAATTTCACCTTGCGCATCATCGCTAGAAGTTGCCTGGCCTAATCGAATCTGAGCGTGATAGGCCTTTTTTCCTTGAGTTATATATTGCAGAAACTTTGTTGCTTATTTACCCCAAGAACAAGAACTCCTGTTGCCATCGGATCTAAGGTCCCGGCATGGCCGACCTGCTTTGTTCCTAAAGTTTTTCTTAACTTTGCCACTACATCATGGCTGGTGATTCCAGCTGGCTTATCAATGATGACAAAGCCATCTTGCAAACTCATCTATTCACCAGAGAGATAGTTTTTTGGGCGGCTCTGGCGATAAGGATCATCCCCACTTATCGGCTCTGCGCCAGATCGAAGATTTGCAATCTCTTCATCACTTTTTCTGACCTGATCAAGTAAATCCTCAAAGTTCTTAGCGTTCTCACCTAAGGCATCTGCAAAGAAGGTAAGGGAAGGAGTAATTCTGGTGCCAAGTTCTCTACCTACTTCAGTTCTTAATAGCCCCTTGGCACTTTCTAATACTTTGGCAGTGTTTAGGCGAGCTTCATCATCGCCTAAAACGGTATAGAAGATAGAGGCTTGCTGTAGGTCGCCAGTTACTCGAACATCGGTAATTGTGACAAAACCAAGGCGCGGATCTCTCACCTTGCTCTCAAGTGCTGAGGCAACTACAACCTTGATCCGGTCAGCAACTTTTGCAGCCCGATGTGACTTTCCCATGTCTTATGCTCGCTTTTTCTCGCGCATCTCAAATGCTTCAAATACATCTCCGATTTGAATATCTTTGAAATTACCCACACCAATTCCGCACTCAAAGCCCTCACGAACTTCAGTTGCATCATCTTTAAATCGCTTTAAAGATTCGATAGTTAGGTTATCGCCGATTACCACGTTATCGCGTAGCACTCTTGCCTTCGCATTTCTTCTAATCAGGCCACTTGAAACCAGAGATCCAGCGATAGTTCCAAACTTGCTGGACTTAAAGACTTCACGCACTTCAGCGCGACCCAATACTGCTTCTTCATATTCAGGCTTGAGTAGTCCCTTAAGCGCAGCTTCGATCTCCTCAATTGCTTTATAGATAACGGAATAGAATCGAACTTCAACGCCTTCTTCATCAGCGAAGATTGCAGTATGGGCCTCTGGCTTAACATTGAAGCCAACAATTACCGCACCCGATGCTGAAGCAAGAGTGACATCGCTCTTAGTGATAGCGCCAACGCCTCTATGAATAACTCTCAAATCAACTTCACTGCCGACATCTAATTGAACCAAAGCATCTTCAAGTGCTTCAACTGATCCGCTGACATCGCCTTTAAGAATTAGATTAAGAGTTGTGACCTTGGATTGCTCAAGGAAGTCTTCTAGGGAAACTTTCTTTCTTGCCTTAGCAAGTGCGGCATGGCGCTCTCCGGCCTGACGTTTTTCCGCAATTTGTCTTGCAGTTCGATCATCAGGTGCAACGATAAAGCTATCGCCAGCACTTGGCACCGAGGTAAATCCAAGAACTTGAACTGGCCTTGATGGACCTGCTACTTCAACTTCTTGTCCAAACTCATCCATCATCGCTCTGACTCGACCAAAAGCGCTACCAGCAACAATTGCATCTCCAACACTTAGCGTTCCGCGCTGGACTAGAACTGTTGCAACTGGACCACGGCCACGATCTAGATGAGCCTCAATTGCTACACCTCTAGCATCATCTTCATGGATTGCTCTTAAATCAATTGCAGCATCTGCAGTTAACAAAATTGCTTCAACTAATTGATCAATACCAGTGACTTTAGCTGCGGAGACATCAACGAATAGCGTATCTCCACCATACTCTTCAGCAACCAAGTTATATTCAGTTAACTGCTGACGAATTCGCCCGGGATTTGCTCCCTCTTTATCAACCTTATTGACCGCAACAACAATTGGAACATTTGCTGCTTGAGCGTGATTTAAAGCCTCAATTGTCTGAGGCATAACTCCATCATCTGCGGCAACAACAAGAACTGCAATATCTGTCACCTTTGCTCCACGAGCACGCATAGCGGTGAAGGCTTCATGGCCTGGGGTATCAATAAATGTAATCGCGCGATTAACTCCAGCATGCTCATGATGAATCTGATAAGCACCGATGTGTTGAGTAATGCCACCTGCTTCACCTTTTACTACTTCAGTTTGGCGAATAGCATCGAGAAGTCTTGTCTTTCCATGATCAACATGGCCCATAACTGTTACAACGGGCGGCCTGATACTTAAATCATCAGGATCGACATCAGAGAGCTCTTGATCTAGATCGATATCAAACTGTTCTAATATCTCTTTATCTTCATCCTCTGGAGAGACAACTGTAATTTTGTAGCCAAACTCGCTACCTAATACATGCAAAGTCTCTTCATCAACTGATTGAGTTGCAGTAACCATCTCACCTAGATGAAATAGCACTGAGACCAAACCAGCTGGATCTGCGCCAATTTTTTCGGCAAAGTCAGCTAAAGATGCTCCTCTTCGCAATCTAACTGGAGTATTTCCATCACCACGAGGAACAATTGCGCCACCAAGTGTTGGGGCTTGCATATTGTCTATCTCTTCGCGACGAGTCTTCTTTGATTTGTAATTCTTTTTCTTTCCAGCATTTTTTCCAAATGCTCCGCCAGCGCTTCCGCGTTGTCCTGGTCTTCCTGGCGCAAAACCGCCACCTGGTTTTCCAGCTCCTGGTCTTGCTGGCGCGCCCGTTGCTCCACCAGGTCTTTGTCCTTGGCCACCTTGGCTGCGATATGGAGATGAAGCATTGCGATCTTGCGGACGAGATGAACCATCAGTTCGTTGTTGTGGTCGCGCTGCAAATCCTGGACGAACAGAACCTGGACGAGGTCCTGCCATATTTCCGCCTCTTGATGGCGCACCTGGCGGTCTACTTCCAGTAGGTCTTACTTGTCCGGGACGTTGTGCTCCGCCTTGACCTTGTGGTCTTGGTGGACGAGGAGGAGCTGATGGATTTCCAAAAGGATTATTTCCAGGCCTTGTACCGCCTTGACCTTGTGGTCTTGGTGGACGAGGAGGAGCTGATGGTGTTGCAAAAGGATTATTTCCAACTCTGGCAGCAGGAGCAGCTGGTGGTTTAGCAGGTAGTGGAGCGGGCTTTTCTTCTACGCTCTCTTTAATTACTGGAGTAATTGGTGGAGTAATTTCATCAATCTGCTCAACGCTCTCAACTGGCGCTGCTTTCTTGGCTGCAGCTTTTTTAGCAGGGGCTTTCTTGGCAGGAGCTTTCTTAGGTGTAGCTGCAACTGCAGGAAATTTTTCTAGAAACTTTCGCACCACAGGTGCTTCAACAGTTGAAGATGCGGAGCGAACAAACTCGCCCATCTCTTGGAGTTTTGCAAGGACATCCTTGCTATCCATCCCTACATCTTTTGCTAATTCGTAAACGCGGACCTTTGCCACTTTTCTCCTTTTGTGGCTCCTCGTCTACTTTTTAAACGCGAAGCCTAAATTGACCTACTCATGACTGTGAAGTGCTCATTAGAGTGCCATTGCCTATTCGACCTAGCCTTCGCTTTGCAAATATGTGAGGGAGATCCTCACGGCGCAACCATACCGCCGCAGTACTACTTTTAGGAAACTTCGCTCGCCTCCGAGCCACTTGTCGCCCCATCGGAGTGAATATCAATGCGCCAGCCAGTTAGGCGAGCAGCCAGACGGGCGTTCTGCCCATCTTTTCCAATGGCAAGAGATAGTTGGTAATCAGGAACTACTACCTTGGCAGAGCGAGTATCAATATTTACTACCTCAACGCTAGAGACTCTTGCTGGAGCTAAAGCATTACCAACATATGTTGCTGGATCATCAGACCAATCAACAATATCTATCTTCTCGCCATGTAATTCATCCATAACAGCTCTTGCTCTTGCTCCCATTGGACCAATTAGCGCGCCCTTTGGACTAACACCTGCGCGGTGAGCTCTAACTGCAATTTTGCTTCGATGTCCTGCCTCGCGAGCTATTCCCATAATTTCAACGATGCGATCTCTAATCTCTGGAACTTCAAGTGCAAACAATTGTTTTACTAGCGCTGGATGGCTTCTAGAGAGTAGTACCTCAGGGCCCTTCTGGCCTTGTTTAACTTCAACTACAAAGCTTTTGATTCGATCGCCATGCTTATATATCTCACCGGGCACTTGTTCATGTGGTGGAATTTTTCCCTCTACTCTTCCAAGATCGATATAGACCATCTTCTGATCTCGTCCTTGTTGAATTACTCCAGAGACAATATCGCCAACAGTTGCGCTAAATTCACCAACAATTTCTAGGTCTTTTGATTCTCGCATCTTCTCTTTAATAATCTTGCGCGCAGTAGATGATGCGATGCGACTAAAGCCTTCAGGCTCATCGCTAATCTCATCTATTTTCTCGCCATCTGGGCCAAATACTGGGATAAGAATCTTTATCTCCCCTGTGACTAAATCTAATTTGGCATGAGCAAATGGCTTTGCTCCCTCCATCTCGTTATAAGCGCTCTTAACTGCAATCTCAATTGCAGTGATCAAGCGATCAAGTGGAATATCACGTTCAATGGTTAGAGCTTCTAAGACTTTCATATCAACATTCATCGCTTATCACCATCTTTGCGATTGAATTCAATCTCAACAGTTGCTCGCTTGATTTCGCTAAATAAAATACTTACCTCTCCGCTTTTAACCTCAAGTAATGCTGAATCTAAATCAAGGCTTTTAAGGCGGCCAATTAGCTTTTCGCCATCGACTTTGACTATGGAAATTAGTCGACCAAGATTTTTCTTCCATTGATGCGCCTTTACCAGCGGGCGATCAACACCAGGGGATGTGACTTCAAGGGTAAATGGATTATCACCAAGCTGGCTATAGTTTTCTAGAATTTCAGATATCGCTCTTGAACTTGCAGCAACCTCATCAAGATTTAGATTTCTCTCTTCGTGATCAACTATTACTGAGATGATCCGAGAGCGTCCAACTGGAATCACTTTAATCTCTTCAAGTAAGAGCCCAGATGCTTTTACTACTGGAGCGAGAAGCTCATTTAAGTTATCTACTAAAGCCATTTTAATTTCTTCCTACTTATTTAGTTGTTGTTAAGTTGTAGGGCAAAGTCTAGCCCAGATCTCAGCCCCGCAGAAATGTGTCATAGATCAGACGGATGATCAGCGCGGTGGTAACGGCTAGAAACGCCCGACGAATCAAAACTGAGCCGCCTCTTATGCCAACTTTAGCTCCAATAAATCCTCCAGCTATATTTCCTGCCGCCATCGTTAATCCCAGCGCCCAGATGATTTGAGAGTTAAAGCCAAAAACTAAAATCGCTCCAAGATTTGTCGCAAGATTAACAAGCTTTGCAGTAACTGATGCTTCAAGAAATGCAAAGCCAAGAACTGCAACTAGTGCAAGCATTAGAAATGATCCGGTCCCAGGACCAAAGATTCCATCATAAAACCCGATTACAGCCCCAACAGCTGCGCCGATTAATAGTCGATTTCTTCCAGCAAATTTTGCAGAAGAAACCTGTCCTAAGTCTTTTCTTAGATAGGTATAGATTGCAACAACAATTAGAAGAAATAAAATTATTGGCTTAAAAGCATCTCTTGGAATCTTAGTTGCCACACTTGCGCCCATAGCTGAGCCAATAAATGCAGGAATACCCATCACCGCTGCTAACTTAAAATCTGGCTTTATCTTTCTTAAATATGAGGCAGTAGCTCCTAAGGTGCCAAGAAAAGAGGGGACTTTATTTGTTCCAAGAATCACCGAAGGCGAGGTATCAGGAAGTGAAACTAGAAGAGCTGGCAGTTGAATTAGCCCCCGCCTCCAGCGAGTGAATCAACAAGTCCTGCAAAGGTGGCTGCAAGGATGAGAAATAGAATTACTTCAACTGAGATATCCACGAGAAACTAGTTAATCAACCTAGCAATTTAACTAAGTAAGATGTGATCTCACCAAGTGCAATCTCTGACTTCTCACCACTTCGTCTAATACGGAATTCGACTTGACCTTGGGCCAGACTCTTACCAAATATCAAGATATAAGGATTGCCAATTAGCTCTGCATCTTTGAATTTAACTCCAGGGCTTGCCTCACGTCTATCATCAATCATCACGCTAATACCTTTTGCCTCTAACTCTTTTCCAATTCTCTCCGCTTGAATAAATGGCTCATCATCCCTGCCAGTTGCCACAATATGAACTTTTGCTGGCGCAATTTCATCAGGCCAGATAATGCCGATTTCATCATGGCTCTGCTCAGCAATTGCAGCTAGAGCTCTAGTAACACCAATGCCATATGAGCCCATAGTGACAACCTGTGATTTTCCTTGGCTATCAAGAACTGTTAAATCAAGTGCTTGGGCATACTTTCTGCCCAACTGGAAAATATGACCAATTTCAATTGCGCGATCAATAATTATTGGGCTATCACAGCTTGGACATGGATCGCCTTGGTTAATTTCAACTGCTTCAATAAATCCATCAACGCTAAAGTCGCGACCATGGGTGACATAGCGCATATGTTTATTCTTGGTATTAGCACCTGTTATCCAGTGTGAGCCAACTACAACTGATGGATCGGCATAGAGCTTAATTCCTAATTTCTTAGCATCTTGCGGGCCAACATATCCTTTTACCAGAGCAGGATTTTTTGCAAAGTCTGCATCCTCAAACAAGCGAAGCTCTTTAACTCCAGCAAGATTTGCTTCAACTCTCTTGAGATCAACCTGGCGATCACCTGGAATTAGTATTGAAATTACCTGCCCATCTGCCACAAGCAAGATGTTCTTTAAAGTATCCGATGCGCTTATATTTGCCTGATACTTCTGATTCATAACCGCAACAAGGCTTTCAATAGTTGGAGTATCTGGAGTATCAAGAAGCTCCATCTCAGGTGCTTTTGCTATCTCTTTTTTACTCACCTTACTAACCATGGCTTCAACATTTGCTGCATACCCACATTTAGGACAGAGCACATAAGTATCCTCACCTGTTGAGCATGGAGCTAAGAACTCTTCAGATTTTGACCCGCCCATAGCGCCAGAGACAGCAGAGACGATATTGAATTTAAGTCCTAGGCGATTAAAGGTTTCAATATAGGCAGCCCGATGCTTCTGATATGAAACTTCAAGGCCAGCATCATCTAAATCAAATGAATAAGAATCTTTCATAATAAATTCGCGCCCGCGAATAATTCCACTTCTAGGACGGGCTTCATCGCGATATTTGGTTTGGATTTGATAGATTGAAAGAGGAAGATCTTTATATGAGGAGTATTCGCTCTTCACCATCAGAGTAAACATCTCTTCATGGGTTGGCCCTAGTAGATAGTCGCTACCTTTTCGATCCTGGAGCCTAAATAAGGCAGGTCCATACTCTTCCCAGCGATTACTTTTCTCATAAGGATCTTTAGGAAGAAGCGCTGGAAAGTGAACTTCTTGAAAGCCCGCCTTATCCATCTCATCTCTTATAACTCTTTCAACATTTCTAAGAGCAATTACCCCTAGTGGCAACCAAGAAAATATTCCTGCAGCAATTGGGCGGATATATCCCGCTCTAACTAGGAGCTTATGGCTTGCAACTGAAGCATCTGATGGGTCATCTCTAAGCGTGCGCAGAAAGAGAGATGACATCTTTAACATAGCGCTAAGCCTAGCGAATTACTTTACGTTTACTGTTGGTTCTCCCGATGCGACACCAGCAGCTTCCATCTCCTCTGCAAGGCGCATCGCCTCTTCTATCAAAGTTTCAACAATCTGCGCCTCAGGAACTGTTTTTATTACTTCACCTTTAACAAATATCTGACCTTTGCCATTACCTGATGCAACGCCAAGATCTGCCTCTCGCGCCTCCCCTGGTCCATTAACAACGCAGCCCATCACTGCAACGCGAAGTGGAACTGTCATTCCTTCAAGGCCTGCTTGTACTTTCTCTGCAAGTGAATAGACATCTACTTGAGCGCGGCCACAAGATGGGCAAGAGACAATTTCTAATTTTCGCTGTCTTAAATTAAGAGATTCAAGAATAGAAATACCAACTTTAACTTCCTCAACTGGAGGGGCAGAGAGTGAAACTCGAATTGTGTCGCCGATTCCCTCTGCAAGTAATACCGCAAATGCCGTTGCAGACTTTATAGTTCCTTGGAATAGCGGACCAGCCTCAGTTACTCCTAAGTGAAGTGGATAATCACACTTTGCAGCAAGGAGCCGGTATGCCTTAATCATCGTTACTGGATCATGATGCTTAACCGAGATTTTGATATCTCTAAAGCCATGCTCTTCAAATAATCCAGCTTCCCAGAGCGCTGATTCAACTAGCGCCTCAGGAGTTGCTTTTCCATACTTTGATAAAAGTCTTGGATCAAGTGAGCCAGCGTTAACTCCAATGCGAATTGGAATTCCAGCATCTCCTGCAGCTTTAGCAACTTCCTTTACCTTGTCATCAAATTGTTTAATATTTCCAGGATTTACTCTAACCGCGGCGCATCCTGCATCAATTGCTGCAAAGATATATTTTGGTTGAAAGTGAATATCTGCGATAACAGGGATTTGGGATTTTCTGGCAATATCTTTTAGCGCATCAGCATCATCTTGGCTAGGAACAGCAACTCTTACTATCTGACATCCTGAAGCAGTTAACTCAGCAATCTGTTGCAAAGTTGAGTTCACATCAGCGGTAAGTGTGGTGCACATCGATTGAACTGATACTGGCGCATCTCCCCCAACTAAAACGCTTCCTACTTTTAACTGGCGAGATTTACGGCGCGGGGCAAGAACTGGCGGCGGCGCAGATGGAATTCCCAGATCAACCATGGCCCTATTCTCTCCTAAAGATTGAGGTTAATTGGATTGAAAATATCAGCAATAAGCAAAATCACAGTCAGAACTAGAAGAACGGCAAAGACCACCAAGGTAATCGGGGTGAGCTTTTCCACATCGACCGGCCCAGGATCGGCCTTTCCTCTCATAGCTGCAATTCTTCGCCTGATCGCCTCATAGCTAGCAACTGCCATATGGCCACCATCGAGCGGAAGAATTGGTAGCAGATTAAAGATTCCAACAAAGATATTAAGTGAAGCCACAATAAGAATAAAGGTTGCAACTTTCTCGCCAGTACTTAAATTTCCACTAGAAACAGTCTCGCCGCTTGCTCTTGCAACTCCAACGATTCCAACTAAACCTTGCGAATTTCTCTCCTGCCCAAAAAATGTCTGGCCAATTAAAGAGGGAATCTGCGAAGGAAGTGAAATCAGAGCCTTAATTGAGCCTTCAAAGATTGCTCCAGTTGCTCTTACACTTGAAGCAGCAGCCTTTATCGGATTTTGTCTTACTAAACCAAATTCATTAATAATTCCAAGAAAACCCCTGGAATCTCCTTCAACAACTCTGGTTGCTGGAGTGATGGCAATGTTTATTACCTGCCCATCTCTTTTAATTAGTAATGTTATTTCTCGCTCTGCAGAGGCTCGAAGTATCTCTGCTGATTCTTTCCAGGCAAGCTCCTGACCATTTACTCCGAGGATTTCATCTCCTGGCATTAAACCTGAGCGCTTAGCTGGAGAAATTGGATCACCGGCCTTACAGGTACTCTCTTTAGGAACGCAAGGAAGCACTTGAGAAATCGTTGGGAGAACTTGTGATGTCCCAATTCCTGCAAAGAGAGTAAAGAGGAGAAAGAGCGCTAGAACAAAATGTAGAAAAGATCCTGCTCCAAGAACTACTAACTTCTTAGGAGCAGATGCTAGATAAAAAGCTCTTGGTTTAAATTCATCAGCTAACTCCTCATTTGGCGACATTCCAGAGATCTTGCAATAACCACCAGCAGGTATCGCCTTTATTCCAAACTCTGTCTCACCGCGCTGGGTTGACCATAGGCGCTTTCCAAAACCTACAAAGAATTCAGTGACTCTCATTCCATATCGTTTAGCAGTTATGTAATGACCATATTCATGGATCATCACTGAAATAAGCAGAGCCAGAATAAAGGCAATTACTCCAAGAAATCCCATAACCCCTTCTCTCCTAGCCTTTCTTCAATACTTCTTTTGCATACATCCGCGCATCCTTCTCAATAGCGCTGACATCTGAGATATCTCTAATTCTAGAAGGTGCACTAACTGATAACTTATCCACAACCTTTTCAATAGTATCCACTATTGCTGTGAAAGCGATCTCATCCTTCATAAATGCAGCAACTGCCACCTCATTTGCTGCGTTATAAATTGCAGCAACAGAAGATCCTAGAGCGCCAGCTCTTCTTGCAAGTTGCACTGCCGGAAATCTCTTCTCATCTATTGGCTCAAAATCCCAACTCTGCTTGGCGCTCCAATTAATTGGCGCCATAGCCCCAGCGACCCTATTTGGATAAGCAAGCGCATATGCAATCGGCCCCTTCATATCAGGAGGTGATGCTTGAGCAAGAGTTGAGCCATCTTTAAATTCCACAAGTGAGTGAACGATTGATTGTGGGTGAATCACTGCTTCGATTTTTGAGTAGGCAATATCAAAGAGATAGTGCGCCTCAATAATCTCAAGACCTTTATTTACTAGCGTTGCAGAGTTGATAGTAACAACTGGCCCCATAGACCAGGTGGGATGGGCAAGTGCATCTGCTAATTTCACCCTAGATAAATCTTGTCGATCTCTAAAAGGGCCGCCGCTTGCGGTAAGAATTAATTTAGAAACATCACTTGCGCGTCCTGCGCTCATCGCTTGAAAGAGAGCAGAGTGCTCGGAATCAACTGGAATTATCTTCTCGCTTCCATATGCCATCACTAAATCTCCACCAGCAACTAGAGATTCTTTATTGGCAAGGGCTACTTTATTTCCTGAAGCTAGAGCTGCAAGAGTTGGACCAAGGCCAATAGATCCGGTGATTGCATTTAGAACTAAATCGCAAGTAAGAGATGCAATCTGCTCTGAGGCTTGGGTTCCATCTATAACTTTGACTCCAGATAGTGCGCTCTTTAATTCTTGCGCTCCGCTACTAACTCCAACTATAGGGACGTTAAAATCTCTAACCTGCTTGGCCAATAACGTTAAGTTATTTCCCCCTGCGCTAAGGCCAACTACTCTAAAAAGTTCAGGGTTTGCAGCGATAACCTCTAAGGCTTGAACCCCTATAGAGCCAGTGGAGCCTAAAATCACAATATCGCGCACGGGTCCATCTTCTCAGAAATAGGTTAAATAGATGGAAAAGATAGAATAAGCAGATGAGTTCAGGGCCACATCTCGAGCAGGTTAGAAAACTTCTCACCCCAATTCCAGGACCAAAATCCCAAGAACTAATTAAGCGCAGAGCAGAGGCAGTCTCGGCCTCACTTGGCATGGCAATTCCTGTTGTAGTTGAAAAAGCTGGCGGCGGGGTAATTGTTGATGTTGATGGAAACTCCATTATCGATATGGGAGCAGGAATTGCAGTTGTAAATGTTGGAAACTCAGCTGATCGAGTTGTTAAAAATGTGAAGGAGCAGGTAGAGGCATTTACCCACACCTGCTTCATGATCGCCCCATATATGGGATATATCCAGGTCTGTGAAGCGCTCAATCGTTTGACTCCAGGAGATCATAAAAAGAAATCAGCTCTCTTTAATTCAGGTGCTGAAGCGGTTGAAAACGCAGTCAAGATTGCTCGTAATTTCACCAAACGCCAAGCAGTTGTTGTCTTTGAACATGGCTATCACGGCAGAACTAATCTAACAATGGCAATGACAGCTAAGAACATGCCATATAAAGATGGTTTTGGACCATTTACTCCTGAGGTTTATCGCATGCCAATGTCTTATCCATATCGCTGCGATTCCTGTTCTGGATCCTGCCAAGAATCAGTTTTAGATACTGTGCTTCATAAGATTGAGAAAGAAATTGGTGCAAAAAATGTTGCCTGCATCGTTATCGAACCAATCCTTGGCGAAGGCGGCTTTATCGTTCCTTGCAAGGGATTTCTTCCAGGCCTTAGTAAGTTCTGCAAAGAAAATGGAATTCTCTTTATTGCAGATGAGGTGCAGACTGGCTTTGCAAGAACTGGTCAGATGTTTGCCTGCGAGGATGAATCAATCGTTCCAGATCTAATCACTACAGCTAAAGGAATTGCCGGCGGTCTTCCACTTGCAGCAGTTACAGGAAGAGCTGATGTAATGGACTCTATCCATGCCAGCGGTCTTGGTGGAACATTTGGTGGATCACCTATCGCCTGCGCAGCAGCCCTTGGCGCTATTGCAACAATTGAGGAAGAAAACTTAGTCAAGCGAGCAAATGAGCTTGGATTAATTATGCGAAATAGCCTTGAGGCTATGAAGAAGAAGTATCCAATTATTGGTGATGTTAGAGGGCGCGGAGCAATGCAGGCTATTGAACTAGTAATTCCTGGATCTAAAGATCCAAATCCAAGCGCTCTGACATCAATTATTAAGTACTGCCAGCAAAATGGCGTTCTAATTCTCTCTGCTGGCACTTATAGCAATGTAATTAGGCTCTTGCCACCACTTGTTATGCCAGAGCACCTTCTTAAAGAGGCGCTGGAAGTTCTTGAAGCAGGTCTTGCTCAGGCTTAACGATCAAGTAAGTTCTGAGTTGGCAAGTAACTATCGCCTCTTTTGCGCTTTGCAATAGCGCTAACTGCCTCAAGAACTACTCGGTTTGCAAGAATTGCTGTGATATCGGCTGAATCAAATGGCGGTGATACTTCAACAACATCAATGCCAACTACTGGAAGTTCTAGACAGATTCTTCTTACCGCCTCTAGTAGCTCTCTTGAAGTCATTCCGCCTGGCTCTGGAGTTCCAGTTCCTGGCGCCATTCCCGGATCAACAACATCAATATCAACAGATAAAAATACGCCATCACAATCTTTTGTAAGAGTTGCAAATGATTCATCAAGAACTTTAGTTAGCCCGCGATGATGAATCTCTGTCATCTCATAGGAGCGCATTCCCTTATCTTTCATCCAATTTAGAGTTACATCATCAGGCCAATATCCACGAAGGCCAAGTTGTAAGAATCTATCGCCGCGAACATATCCAGAATCAATAAGTCTTCTCATTGGAGTTCCATGGCCAACTAAGGCTCCGAATTGAAGATCTCCAGTATCAGCGTGGGCATCAAAGTGGATCATTGAAACTTTGCCTTTGCCTAAATGCTCTGCAATTCCTGCAACATCTGCTGATGCAATTGAGTGATCTCCCCCAAGAACTACTGGAATTGCTCCAGCCCTTGAGATCTTCTCTGTTGCTTTCTTTAGAACTAGTAGCGCCTCTTCAAGATTTCCTGGAGGCATTAAGAGATCTCCGGCATCAAATATCTTTAGCTCTTTTAGCCCATCAATTCTTAAAGCAAGATGTGGTCGCTCTCCATCATGAGGCAGGTAATCGCCCATACGAATTGCTTGTGGACCAAACTTTGCGCCAGATCTATGAGAGGTTCCACTATCTATCGGAGCTCCAACGATGATTACATCAGCACCTTTGTAGCTCTCAGGCTTATCTAAATCACAGGCAGGAATTCCAAGAAAGGTAAAATTCGGGCCATACATATTTCCAATGTTGGTCATGATTTCTTTCTCTGTCGGCTTACAACTTGTCCAACAATAACAATGATTAGGGCAATGAAGAACATCGCGCTACCAATCACATTTGCTTGTGCTGGGATTCCTCTAGCTGCTGAGACATAGACAAACTTAGGAAATGTGGACTCGATACCTGAGTTGAAATTGGTGATGATGAAGTCATCAAATGAGAGCGAAAACGCTAGAAGCGCAGCTCCTGCTATTCCTGGCATAACTAGCGGAAGAGTGACATATCTAAATGTCTCACGCTCATTGGCGTAGAGATCCATCGCAGCCTGCTCAAGTCTTGGATCAAGTGAGGCAACCCTTGCTTTAACAGTTACCACCACAAAGGAGATGCAGAACATCACGTGAGCAATCACTATGGTCCAAAATCCAGGATTAATTCTCAAATTAAGGAACATGGCAAGAAGGGAGGCTCCAAGAACTACCTCTGGAGTTGCCATTGGAAGAAAGATAAGAAGATTAGTGGTTTTACGCCCTCTAAAACTGTGTCTACTAATTGCAAAGGCAATCATCGTTCCTAGGATGGTTGCCACCACTGTTGAAATAACTCCGATTTGAAGTGAGTTTGCCACGCTTTTACATACTTGAGGAGCTCCGCAAGGATTCTTCCAATTATCTAGCGTAAATCCTTTCCAGATCAGATTACTTTTACCTGAGTCATTAAAGGAAAAAGCAAAGGTATAGGCCACTGGAATGAAGAGATATACAAAGGCTAAAGCCGCATAAATCCTGATTAGATTACGAGAAAACCACCTTGAGCTGCGATGCGAAAAAGAAGGTCTTGGAATCACTTGTGTACTCATACCAGCTCATCCGTTCCAGATTTACGGATATAAAGAGTAACTAGAATCAAAATTGTTGCCATTAAAGTAAATGAGAGAGCTGCAGCAGTTGGATAATCAACGACAGCAAAGAACCTTGATTCAATTACATTTCCAATCATCTTGGTGCTGGGATTTCCAAGAAGAGCAGCATTTACATAATCACCTGCTGCTGGAATAAAGGTAAGAAGAGTTCCTGCTACAACTCCAGGCATTGAAAGTGGAACTGTTACCTTCCTAAAGGTAGTAAAACCACTTGCATAAAGATCACCTGATGCTTCCAAAGTTCTTGGATCAATTCGCTCCAGGCTTGCATATAGTGGCAGAGTCATAAATGGCAAGAAGTTATAAGTAAGCCCTGAGACCACAGCAAAGGGCGTTGCTGTTAATCGAATTGAATCATCAAAAAATGGTAGAAGCTTTAGCGTTGTTACAACCGGCCCTTCATCTCCCAGAATCTGGCTCCAGGCCACAGTTCTTAATAGAAATGATGTAAAGAAAGGAGCAACCACTAAAACCAGCAAGATGTTGCGATATTTACCAGCCTTAAAGGCAATCATGTATGCAAGAGGATATGAGATTGCAAGAGCTAAAATCGTTGCGATTCCTGCATAGAGAAATGACCTTACATATTGCTCCTGATTTGCAAGGAATGCATCAACGTAATTAGCAAAGCGCAGCTCTTGCACATAGGTGCCGATTTGAGCCCCTTGCGGGCGAACCATCGTTGAAGTACTAGCTAGGGAAAATATTGGAATAACGAAGAAGGTAATTAGCCAGATCAAGCCTGGAGCAAGTAGCAGATATGGCGTAAGTGAACGCTTCTTTAGCGCGCTTCCTCCACCGCTTTTGCTCTTGGTTGCTCCATGCAGAAACGCCATTACTTACTCGTCATCATCAAGATCAGCGCCAGCATTAACATCTTGGGCGCCATCTAAACCAAAGGTGTGTTCACTATCCCATTCAAGTGAGACTTTATCTCCAACTCGTAAATCATGAAGTCCCTCATCGTTTTGTTCAAAGACCACAAGCTCTAGATCCCAAGGGGTTCTAACTAAATATTGCGTTGAAGTTCCTACAAAGGAGCGGTCGGTAACAACACACTCTTTAATGGAGTTAACGCCCTTATCATCAAGGCGAAGTTTTTCAGGACGGACTCCAAGAAGGAGAGCATCATTGCTACTTGAAACTCTTGACTCTGGGATTTCAAAGGTATGGCCCTTAGCGCTGACTACCACTTTTCCGCCCGAGCGGGATTGAACTTTAACTTTAATTAGATTGCACTGACCTAAGAAGTTTGCCACAAATGCTGTCTTTGGAGCTTCATAGAGTTCTGTAGCAGAGCCCATCTGTTCAATCTTGCCTTGATTCATAACCGCAATCGTGTCAGCCATTGTCATTGCTTCTTCTTGATCATGTGTGACATGGATAAACGTAATTCCAACTTCCAATTGAATTCGCTTCAATTCAATCTGCATCTGACGCCTCAGTTTTAGATCAAGTGCACCTAGCGGTTCATCAAGCAGTAATACCTCTGGTCGATTAACAATCGCTCTTGCCACAGCGATTCTCTGTTGCTGTCCGCCTGAGAGTTGAGCAGGTTTGCGCTCAGATAGGTGGCCTAGCTCAACAAGATTGAGCGCCTTTTCAACTTCATCTTTAACATCTTTAATGCCACGTCTTCTAAGACCAAAGGCGATATTTTCAAAGATGCTTAAGTGAGGAAAGAGAGCATAGTTTTGAAAAACGGTATTTACATTGCGCCGATAGGACTTCTGCGTAGTGATATCAGTATCACCAATAGAGATAGTGCCGGCAGTTGGCTCTTCAAGCCCTGCAATCATTCGAAGCGTTGTGGTTTTGCCACAACCTGATGGTCCAAGGAGTGCAAAGAATGAACCATCAGGAATGGTCAATGAGAGATCATCGACTGCGCAAAAATCTCCATAATATTTGGAGATGCGATTTAGTACTAAGTCGCCAGTGTCCTGTGAGACTTTGGTCTTCGCCATCACCGGCTAGCTACCAAGCCCCTAGTTGCCGACAGCTTCGTCAAAGGCTGCTTGGAAATTCGTGCTCTCATCAGCATCGAGAGAACGGAAAACCTTAACCTTTGCCAAAGTGGCTTCATCAGGGAAAATAAATGGGCTAGCTGCTAGATCTGGATCAATTTTTTCCAGTTCGCTCTGAGCAGCTTCAACTGGGCAGATGTAATTTACATATGCAGCAACTTCAGCAGCGATTGCTGGATCATAATAATGATTCATTAGAAGCTCAGCATTCTTCTTATGAGTTGAAGTTGAAGGAACCAGCATGTTATCGCTCCAGAGCATTCCACCTGATTCAGGGATTGCAAAGTCAAACTTGCCATCATTTTCTGACTTGAGGATAAACATATCTCCAGACCAACCAATGACTGCTACTGCATCGCCATTTACTAAATCTTCAGAGTATGAATTACCACGAACTTTTCTAATAAATCCGTCAGCAACTTTGCCCTTTAGGAAATCAATTGCATTCATATATTGATCTTCAGTGAAATCACTTGAAGGATCGACGCCTTGATATTGCAGAATAATTCCAATTGTGTCGCGTAGCTCTGATAGAACAACAATTCTTCCCTTATTGGCCGGGGCAAATAGATCTTCAATAGTTCTAACGCCTTTAGGAATCTTCTGAGTATTCCAGCCAAATCCAGCAAAACCTGACTGCCAGGTTAGTGAGTAATTTCTGCCTGGATCAAAGCCCACATTGGCAAGAACCTCGCGAATATTTGATTTATTTGGAATATTGGCCGCATCTAATTTCTGTGCATATCCCAATTCGATCCAGCGAGCTGCCATCCAATCTGTTGGAGTAACAACGTCATAACCAATATCTGAACCAATTCCTAATTGACCTTGAACTTTTCCATAGAAGGTGTTGTTATCGTCAATATCTTCGGTGTAGGTAGCACTAATTCCGGTAGCTGCTTCAAATGCTTTAAGCGTTGGATACTCCTGGGTATCCTCGTTGTAATCAAGGTAAAGTGGCCAGTTAGCCCAACGAACAATCTTTTCGCTATCACTAACATCAACAATGCCTTCTGCACCGCTATCAGTTGATCCTGTGCCGCATGCAGCAAGGGTGCTGGCACCTGCAATTGCTCCTGCGCCAACTAGTAGTGAGCGGCGAGTGACTTGGGCGCGGATGATAGAGCGCGCCTCTTGTGATAATTTATCAAAATCTTTTCTCATCTCTTCACTTTCTCTAGTTGGGGCTATTTTTAATTCGGGCGAAATCTATCAGGCGTTGAGATTTGTCATCACGTGTTTGATGCGCGTGTATTCCTCAAATCCATAACCTGAGAGGTCTTTGCCATGTCCTGAATGCTTAAATCCGCCATGAGGCATCTCAGCAACCATTGGGATATGAGTGTTGATCCAGACGCAACCGAAAGTCAAAGGCCTTGGCCATTCTCATCGCACGGCCATGATCTTTGGTCCAAACACTTGAAGCAAGTCCATATTTCACGCCATTGGCATAACGAACTGCCTCTGCTTCATCAGTGAATTTTTGCACTGTAATAACTGGTGCAAAGATTTCACTCTGAATCATTTCATCATCTTGTCTTAAATCAGCAACAACAGTTGGGTTCCAGAAATATCCCGGGCGATCAATAGCGCTTCCACCAGCTGTGATTCTGGCATGTGCTGGAGCGCGATCAATAAAGCCCTTAACTCTTGCTAGCTGGCCAGCGTTATTAACAGGTCCTACCAAGACATCTTCATCTGGCATACCTACTTTAATCACGTTTTTAGCCTGCTCACTTAGCAGCGCGACTACATCTTCATAGGCGCTTGCTTCAACTAGGACTCTGGTAGCTGCGGTGCAATCTTGTCCAGCATTAAAATATCCAGCAACTGCAATCCACTCACAAGCTGCCTCAATATTTGCATCATCAAAGATAACAACTGGAGCCTTACCGCCAAGTTCTAGATGGATTCGCTTTAGATCCTTAGCTGCGCTTGCTGCAACTTCCATACCTGCTCTTAACCGAGCCGGTGATAGAGACAAATTGCGGAATCTCATGTTCTACTAAATGTCTTCCAGTCTCTCGATCTCCAACTACAACATTTATTACACCCTCAGGTAGAAACTCTTGCATGAGCTCTGCCATCCAAAGCGTTGAAACTGGGGTGGTATCACTTGGTTTTAGAACAACAGTATTTCCAGCAGCAATTGCTGGGGCCCACTTCCATACTGCCATCATCATTGGATAATTCCATGGCGTTACTTGAGCGCAGACGCCAATTGGCTCACGGCGAATAAAAGATGTGTGTCCCTTGGAGTATTCAGCAGCAGATCTTCCCTCAAGATGACGGGCAGCTCCGGCAAAGAATCTAATCTGATCAAGCATTGGACCAATTTCTTCAGCGCGAGTAACTGCTATCGGCTTTCCTGTGTTCTCACTTTCTATTCCGATTAGCTCCTCTGAGCGAGCTTCAATCGCATCAGCAATCTTATTGATCGCTTTCTGGCGCTCACCTGGTGTGCTCTCTTTCCAAATCTCAAATGCGCTCTCGGCAGATTTCATCGCCTTATCTATATCAGCAGCGTTTGAAACTGGAGCTTTAGCAAAGACTTGGCCCGTTGAGGGATTAATCAAGTCTTGAGTCTTATCTGAGGAAGATGGAACTGATTTACCGTTGATAAAGTTTTGTAGCGTCTTCAAGGAAAAACCTTTCATAGTTGGTCAGGCGTGAGAGTTTAGTTAATTACTGCCCCCGCTATCAAGAGAGAGAAAAGTAGCGTCTTTTAAGGCTTACTAGCTGCTGCCAATTGGCCGCAGGCTCCATCAATCTCGCGCCCTCTGGTATCACGAACTGTTACCGGAACCCCATACTTCTCTAAGGTTTTAACGAAGGCTATTTCATCTTCCTTTCTAGATGCGGTCCACTTAGAGCCTGGGGTGGGATTTAGTGGAATTAGATTGACATGGGCATGGCGATTTTTTAATAGCCTGCCTAGAAGATCTGCCCGCCACTTCTGGTCATTGATATCTCTAATTAGGGCATATTCAATTGAATATCTCCGACCCGTCATAGCTACATATTTATCTGCCGCGCTTAATACCTCTTTAACTTTCCATCTGGAATTAACTGGAACTAAAGTGTCACGAAGTTCATCATCTGGAGTGTGAAGTGAGACAGCGAGGGTGATCTGTAGATCTTCGCTAGTTAATTTCTCAATTCCTGGAACTAGACCTACTGTTGAAACAGTTACTGATCTTGCTCCAATTCCTAAACCATCTGGCTGCGGAGTAATAATGTTTCTAACGCTCTTCATCACCGAGTTGTAATTAGCAAGCGGCTCCCCCATTCCCATAAAGACCACATTTGATAAGCGGGTTGGACCACCTGGCAACTCTCCACTAGCGCAAGCTCTGGCCGCAGCAACAACTTGAGATGTAATCTCACCTGCCGTTAGATTTCTAGTTAAGCCTGCTTGTCCAGTTGCACAGAAAGGACAGTTCATTCCGCAGCCTGCTTGCGATGAAATACAAACTGTAGTTCTATCTTTATAACGCATCAAAACAGTTTCAACTAAGACGCCATCGTGTAAGCGCCAGAGATCTTTTCTTGTCTTTCCTTTATCGCACTCAACTTGGCGAATGGGAGTTAGAAGTTTTGGTAGAAAGTGCTCAGCAACTAGTGGGCGCATTGCAGCTGGAATATCACTCCAGGAATCAGGCTCCTCGTTGTAATGTGTGAAGTAGTGGGTCGCTATCTGATTAGCCCTAAAGGCTGGAAGGCCTAAAGACTCTGCCTTTGCGCGCCGCTCAGCAATAGTTAAATCAGCTAGATGTTCAGGGGCCTTCTTCTTTGGCTTAACCTCATCAAATACAAGTTTTATCTCGCTCATGAAAAGCGCTTCAAAATCTCAAGAACACACCAGAGCAGAGGCGCTGTAATTAACACCGCATCTAGGCGATCTAGCATCCCGCCATGTCCTGGAAGAATTGTTCCCATATCTTTAATTGATAGATCTCGCTTAATGCCACTTTCTAATAGGTCGCCAACAGTTGCAGTAAGTGCTCCGGCGCATCCTGCCAAAGCTCCAATAACTGGGTGATAATCGAGGAGATAGTAAAAAGCAAGAGCGCTTCCAATTGCGCTAAATATCAACCCGCCAAAGAAACCTTCCCAGGTCTTCTTTGGTGAAATCTTTGGAGCAAGCGGGTGTTTTCCAAGCAAGACTCCAAAGGCCCAAGCAAATGTGTCGTTACAACCAACCATTATTACTAGCGTTGCAATATAGGAAAATCCCTCACCAGATCTGGCAAGCAGAAGAATAAAACCTGCCACAAAGCCTGGATATAAAAGTGCAAAGGCTGATGCGGTAGCTCTACTTACAAAGCCCTCTACTCCGCCTCGAAGAACAAGGAGTAAGTTAAAAATTAAAGAAACTACCATCGAAACAGTTAAGCCTGGAAGCCCGCCGATCCAAGTACTTCCAAGAATTAAGGCAGTTGAAAGAGCAAGCCCTAGATAATTTGAAGTAATGCCCCGAGCTCTAAATGCTGCAGTTAACTCTTTTAAAGCAATCAATACCGCAACAGTCACAAATGCTGCAAAGGCAATTGGAGCATAAGACATGGTGGAGAAAACTATTGCCAGAAGTAATAGACCTACCAAAATGGATGGGAAGAGCTTTCGCCCCGCCTTCTTATTTATCGCCTCATTAATTGAGTGAAGGTCGCTCATAGTTTTACCTCAAAGTTAGACTTCGAGAAGTTCGGCTTCCTTATGCTTTAACATCTCATCGATTTTTGCCACATGATCAGAGGTGACTTTTTCAAGCTCTTTCTCGCCTCGAGAGAGATCATCTTTACCAATCTGGCCATCTTTCTCTAGCTTCTCCATGGCCTCTTTAGCAGCTCTTCTTATGCTTCGAATCGAGATCTTAGAATCCTCAGCCTTGGTTTTTGCCACCTTAATAAACTCTTTACGTCTCTCCTCAGTTAGCTGTGGGAAATTAACACGAATTACTGTGCCATCTCCCCAGGATTAACTCCAAGATCTGATTCTCTAATTGACTTCTCTATTGAGGTGATTGCTCCCTTATCAAATGGAGTAATCATCGCAGTTCTTGCCTCTGGAACTTGAATTGTTGCGAGTTGCGAAAGCGGGGTGAGAGTTCCGTAATACTCAACCATAATCTTGGCAAACATTGATGGATGAGCTCTTCCAGTTCTAATCGCTGCCATATCTTCCTTAGCAACGTCAACAGCCTTATTCATCTTGGTATTGGTATCGGCAATTACTGTTTGAATACTCATCTATTCCCCTTAATTAACTAACGTTCCGATTGCCTCGCCACGAACAGCGCGAGCAATATTGCCATTTTCAAGAAGGTTAAATACCACGATAGGCAATTTATTCTCGCGGCAGAGGCTAAATGCTGCAGCATCGGCTACAGCAAGTGATTTCGATAAAACTTCATCATAGGTAATTACGTCATAGCGTTTTGCATCTTTATCTTTTCTAGGATCTGCTGAATAGACCCCATCAACTCCGCTCTTTGCAAGAAGAAGAGCATCTACTCCGATTTCAAGAGCTCTCTGAGCTGCAACGGTATCGGTTGTGAAAAATGGCATTCCCGCACCTGCGCCAAATATAACTACTCGCCCTTTTTCTAGATGGCGAATTGATCTACGTGGAATATATGGCTCTGCAACTTGACCCATAGCAATAGCAGTTTGAACTCTGGTTTCAATTCCTTCTTTTTCTAGAAAATCTTGTAGCGCTAGGCAGTTCATAACAGTTCCTAGCATTCCCATATAGTCAGCTCTAGCTCGATCCATACCGCGCTCTTGAAGTTCTGCGCCTCTAAAGTAATTTCCGCCGCCAACAACAATTGCTACTTGAGTTCCGGAGCGAACTACCTCTGCAATTTGCTCGGCAACGCCGTGGACGACATCTGGATCTACTCCAACGCCTTGCTTCCGCCAAAGACTTCACCAGATAATTTAAGGAGTACTCGCTTATAGGCCTTTCGCTTATCTGCCATATCGCCACTCCTTAAAATATCTAGAGATCTACGGAAATAACTTTACTGTCCTACTCGGAATCGATAGAAGGCTGACACGGAATTTTGCGCCTCAGTAAGGATCGCTGCAACGCTCTTCTTCTGATCTTTAGCAAAGGCCTGCTCAAGGAGAGCAACCTCTTTGATAAAGCCAGTCACGCGCCCCTCAGTAATCTTGGCGATAGCTGCCTCAGGCTTACCCTCATTCTTAGCGGTCTCTTCAGCAACTTTGCGCTCATGCTCTAAGACATCAGCAGGCACTGAAGCTCGATCTAAGTACTGCGGGGCAAATGCTGCAATGTGCTGAGCAATATCTTTGCCAACTACTGCATCATCTTTAGCAAGTGCTACCAATACTCCAACTTGTGGTGGCAAATCTGGGCTAGTGCGATGTAGATATTGAGCATTTGCAGAGCCTTGAATTACTGCAAGACGTCTTAACTCAACTTTCTCACCCATAGTTGCATTAGCTTCATCGATAACCTCTTGCACAGCTTTACCTGTTGCAAGCTTTGAAGTTAGAAATGCTGCAAGATCGCTCTGCTTTGAAGAAAATAGGTGCTCAAGAAGTTCATTAGCAACTGCTTGAAACCTCTCTCCCTTAGCTACGAAATCTGTTTCGCAATTAAGTTCAAGCATTACCGAAGTGTTGCCCTCTGATTTGGCAGCGATAAGTCCATTTGAAGTGGCTCTACCTTCACGCTTGGTAACACCTTTAAGGCCTTTAACTCGGATAATTTCTACTGCCTTATCAAAGTCGCCTTCTGCTTCATCTAAAGCTTTTTTGCAATCGACCATGCCGGCTGCAGTTGCTTCGCGAAGTCTCTTTACATCAGCTGCTGAATATGACACTTATGCTCCTTGGTTCTCAGTTGGTGCTTCAGGAGATCCTGCAAGTAGCTCCTTCTCCCAATCTGCAAGAGGCTCACCGGCAGCAACGCTTCCTTCAGCGCTCTTTGCAGCATCCATTGCTTCTTTAGCAACATTTGCCGAGCGCGCTTGAAGTCCTGCTGCAACAGCATCTGCAATAACGCGAGTTAGAAGCGCTACTGAGCGAATTGCATCATCATTTCCAGGAATCTTGAAATCAACTTCATCTGGATCGCAGTTTGTATCAAGGATTGCAATAACTGGAATTCCAAGCTTATGAGCCTCAGCAACTGCTAGATGCTCTTTCTTGGTATCAACCACCCAAACTGCTGATGGCAATTTGGTCATGTTACGAATTCCATCAAGGTTCTTATGAAGCTTCTCGCGCTCACGACGGAGCAAGAGAAGTTCTTTCTTGGTTAAAACTTGATCATTAGATGCCTCAAGAGCCTCTAGCTCTTTTAAACGTTGGATGCGCTTATATACAGTTGGGAAGTTGGTAAGCATTCCACCGAGCCAACGCTCAGTGACATAAGGCATTCCAACTCGAGCGGCTTGAGACTTAATTGGCTCTTGAGCCTGCTTCTTTGTTCCTACAAATAATAGGTGTCCACCCTTTGCAACTGTGTCTTTGACAAAGTCATAGGTCTTATCGATTAGCGCAAGTGATTGCTGAATATCGATGATGTAGATTCCGTTGCGCTCTGTGAAGATAAAGCGCTTCATCTTTGGATTCCAACGACGAGTCTGATGTCCGAAGTGAACACCGCTGTCGAGGAGTTCTCGCATTGTTACAACCGCCATGGCGGCACGCTCCTTAAGTGCGAACTTTTCGTTCGCATCGGTTAATGAACCAACTATTTGTTAGTTCTCTAGCGTCTAGGCACCGACTAACTCATTTAGAGTCAGACCGAAATGGTTTCCTCAAGTAATTACAGCGTGTGTAATTAATTGAAGTAGACGCGTGAAGTCACAGAGTTTTACCTCTGTGCGGGCCAAATCCTACCCGACCCACAACCCCACTTTTTCCACCAATATCGCCCATAACTGCCCTAGATCGATAAGGGTGCAAGGCAGATTTGCCTCTATGAAAGCCGCTGCTCTTCTCACCGCCTTTCTTATTGGCCTGGTTGCAGGGATTACATTTTCTGATCCACTAAATATTGAAATATCTTCAAGCAGCTTAAAGAAGATATTCGCAGGGGTATAGATTAAGAACTATGGCATTTACCCAACCCTCACGAAATCTAGCTCTTGAGCTAGTGCGAGTTACTGAGACTGCAGCGATTGCAGCATCTCGCTGGGTTGGACGAGGGGCAAAAAATGATGCTGATCAAGTAGCAGTCGATGGCATGAGAAAGATGATCAATACCGTCTCCATGAATGGAGTAATTGTCATTGGTGAGGGCGAGAAAGATCAAGCTCCGATGCTATTTAATGGCGAGCAGGTTGGCGATGGAAATGGGCCATCAGTTGATGTTGCAGTAGATCCAATCGATGGAACAACGCTTACTGCTAAGGGAATGAATAATGCAATTAGCGTAATTGCACTTGCCGAACGTGGAACGATGTTTGATCCAACAACTGTCTTTTATATGAAGAAGTTAGTAGTTGGCCCAGAAGCAGCTGACGTTGTTGATATCACCGCTCCGGTTAAAGAGAACTTAAGACGGATCGCAAAAGCAAAACGCCGTGATATTGAATCACTAACGGTTGTTCTCCTTGATAGGCCAAGACATGATCAATTAGTCAAAGAGATCAGGGAGACTGGAGCAAGAATTAAATTCATCACCGATGGCGATGTGGCAGGAGCAGTTGAGGCAGCCCGCGATGAGACAGGAATTGATGCTCTTATGGGAATTGGTGGAACTCCGGAGGGAATTATTGCTGCTTGCGCGATGAAGTGTTTAGGCGGGGTAATTCAAGCAATCCTGCATCCAAGAGATGAGGCAGAGCGAGAGAAAGCAATAGCAAATGGCATGGATCTTGAGAAGGTATTAACTACCAATGATTTAGTTTCAGGCGAGAATGTCTTCTTTGCCGCTACTGGAATAACTGATGGTGAGCTATTAAAAGGAATTCGCTTCACAGATCGATATATCCAATCAAACTCGCTTGTAATGCGCTCTCGTTCAAAGACAATACGATTTATTTCTAGCGAGCACCCGCTGCAAGATTAAATCTCACGCCCTGGGTGAGCCTGCTCATATGCTTTTTTGATTCTCTCTTGAGAGACATGGGTATATATCTGAGTAGTTGCAAGGGATGAGTGGCCGAGAATCTCTTGAACAGTTCTTAAATCAGCGCCACCTTCAAGTAAATGAGTTGCTGCGCTATGTCTAAGAGTATGTGGCCCTAATTTCTTATCGCTACCAATTGCCTCCATCGCTTGATAAACAACGCTTCTAGCAACTCTTTGATCAATTCTCTTGCCACGAGAACCAATAAATAGCGCGCTACCACTTGCTTCACTTACTAGCTCTGCTCTTCCCTTATTTATCCAATTATCAACAGCAGTTAGCGCTGGTTGGCCAAGAGGAACAACTCTCTCTTTACTTCCTTTACCCATCACTTTAATTGTTGATCTCTGCCTATCAATATCACCAAGATCTAGACCAACAAGCTCTGAGATACGAATGCCTGAGCCATATAAGACTTCAACTAACGCTAGATCTCTAAGCGAGCTGGCACTTTCCTCTTCCTGCGCTCTTACCTCAAGTGCTTTTATTGTTAGCGCTGCACTTTCGATATCTAAAACATCAGGCAGGCTTCTCTCAGGCTTTGGAGCAATTAAATCTTTACCAATATCTCTTGAAAGCCAGCCACTTCTTGCCCCCCAATAGGTAAAGGCTCGAATTGAAACTACTCGGCGGGTAATTGATGATCTCGCTGCTCCCTTGGTTGAAAGGTTTGCAAGCCAAGAGCGAATGTGGTTGAGCTCTAGCTGGGCAAACTCTGAGACTCCCAATTTATTTATATGAAGTAGGAGCGACTCTAAATCAGCAAGGTATGCCCTTATTGAGTTCTCTGAGAGATTTCGCTCAGAGATTAGATGGCTGCGATAAGCCTTTGCCAACTCACTATCTAGCGCCATAAACCCTAGGTTATCTAGGAATCACCTCTAAGAACGATAGACACAGCGTTGCTTCTAAGCAACACTTAATCCACGCTGTTTCAGATGCGCAAAGTGTGGATCTTCTTCGGTGGTTTGTCAGAGGTAAGTGAATCACTTAGCTACTAAATGGCGAAGGGGCAGCAATTGAAAATTCTCTTAGTAATAAGTGATACTGCCCTTGAGCCAAGCCTTACAAATACTGCAACTGAAATAAGGGTCACCATTGGAATAAATGATGACTTTGATCAGATTTTAGATGTTACATCCGGGATATTAGATACTGAGCAGATAGCTCACCTGCATCGCCTCTGGGCAGATGATGCTTTTCCTAGAGACTTTAATCGAACCGGAGATGAGCTAATCATCACTGCAAGAGAGTGATTAGCTGCGCTTCTTATCTATTGCGCCAAGTGCGATAAGCAGAGTCTCTGGCGAGACTTCAAGTGCTTGAGCAAGAGGGGCAATGACATCAATTTTTGGGGTGCGCTCTTGGCGAAAATAGCGAGAGATTGAGCCCTTATCGATTCCTGTTTTTAAGTGGAGTTCTTCAAGCCCTGAAATCTTTAACTGTTCCATTCTTGCTCTTAGCCACTCTGATGATTCGCTAGGAGTTAATTTCACTCCCCTTTTTAAAACCGTGCGCATAGCTAAATTCTTTTCTCTCCTTACTTAAAACACTTACTCAGGTTTCTTTCCTGCTCTTATTAGCCCATAAGTTAGCGCATCTTCTAGCGCCATGGCAGAGGCGGCAATAACATTTTCATGAACTCCAATTGTGCTCCATTCGCCATGACCATCGCTGCTCTCAACTAATACTCTTGTAATAGCCCCAGTTCCTAGGCGACCTTCCAAGATACGAACTTTGTAATCAGTTAGCTCAAGCTCAGCTAGTTCTGGATATAACTTCTCAAGACCATTTCGTAGCGCTCTATCGATAGCGTTAACTGGACCATTTCCACTACCAGAGGATGAAATTAACTCTCCCTTTGCCTTAATACTCACTTCAGCTCTTGAAGTTACTGAGCCATCTGCGCCTTGATCAACGCTAGTTTTCCAACTCTCAATAGTGAAAAATGAGGGTTTCTTTCCAGCAAGCTCTTCTCGTAATAACAGCTCAAAGCTGGCATCTGCTGCCTCAAATGTGTAACCACCAGATTCCAATTCTTTTACTCGCTCAACTAAGCGAGCGACAACCTCTTTTTCTTTACTTAAGTCAAAACCAAGTTGAGAGGATTTAATTTCAATTGATGCCCTTCCTGCCATTTCAGAAACGAGCATTCTCATATCGTTACCAACGCTTTCAGGGTTTTCATGTTGATAGAGCGCTGGATCAACTTTAATTGCCGATGCATGAAGACCGGCTTTATGTGCAAAGGCAGAGATACCAACATATGGCTGTCTGGCACTTGGTGAGACATTGGTAACTTCAGCAACAGCGTGAGCGATTCTAAATGCTTCCTCTAGCGCTCCAGCCGGAAGTACTTCTTGCTTCTTCTTTAGCTGCAGGTTGGCAATGATTGAAATTAGATCTGCATTTCCAGTTCTCTCGCCATAGCCATTTAAAGTTCCTTGAACATGGCTAGCACCAGCTGCAACAGCAGCAAGTGAGTTAGCGATAGCGCATCCTGTGTCATTATGGCAATGGATTCCAATGCGAGCTGCGCTATCTAAAATTACTTTTGCAACTACATCTGATAGTTCATCAGGCAGCATCCCGCCATTGGTATCGCAGAGAGCAATTACATCTGCTCCAGCCTCTGCTGCAACTCTTACTACCTCAAGTGCGTATGCTGGATTTGCTCGATAACCATCAAAGAAATGTTCTGCATCAAGAAATACTCTCTGGCCGCCTTGCCTTAAAAACTTAATTGAATCCTTAATCATCGCTAGGTTTTCTTGTAAATCTGTTTTTAAAGCTAGCTCAACGTGGCGATCATGTGATTTTGCAACAAGAGTTACAACTGGCGCTCCAGATTCAGCCAGCGCTCTAAGAAGTACGTCATCTGCTGCTTTGGTATTGGCCCGCCTAGTAGCGCCAAATGCGACAAAAGTGGCATTCTTTAACTTCAACTCTTTAGCAGCTAATTTGAAGAATTCAGTATCTTTTGGATTGGCTCCAGGCCATCCCCCTTCAATAAAGCCCACTCCAAGATCATCAAGATGTCTAGCAATAGTTAATTTGTCATGGACTGAGAGATTAAGACCCTCTTGCTGCGCGCCATCTCTTAGTGTGGTGTCATAGATATGAAATGAATCAGAGATTGCCACTAGATGACTCGCTTCATCCAGCCATGTTTATCTGGGATAGTGCCATGTTGAATGCCGAGTAAGTGATTACGAATTTCCATAGTTATCGGCCCAGGATTGCCATCACCGGTTACCCAGGTTCCATACTTACTCTTTGCAGAACCAACAGGTGCAATAACTGCTGCTGTTCCGCAGGCAAAGATTTCAGAAATCTCTCCACTTGCAACGCCATCTCGCCATTGATCAATAGAGATCATTCCCTCTTCGACTTTATATCCCAAATCTTTAGCAACGCTTAAAATTGAATCTCTTGTGATGCCATGAAGCAGAGTTCCAGTTAATTTTGGAGTGAAGATAGTTGCATCTTTTCCTCTGCCCTTAACAAAGTAGAGATTCATTCCGCCCATCTCTTCAACCCAGAATCGCTCCTTGGCATCAAGCCAGACAACTTGATCACAACCTTCTTTTGCTGCCTCCTGCTGAGCAAGAAGAGAGGCGGCATAATTTCCACCACATTTTGCCTCGCCAGTTCCACCAAGTACTGCTCTGACATACTCTAAAGAGATCCAAACCGTTACAGCTTTAGCAGAATTAAAGTAAGCAGCTGCAGGGGTGGCAATTACTGCAAATAAAGCTTTATTAGATGGCCTTACTCCAAGACCAACTTCAGTTGCAATCATAAATGGCCTCAAATAAAGAGACTCGCCAACTTTCTTTGGAACCCAGCCAGCATCTTGCTTTACTAAAGCTTCAACGGCGCTAACAAAGTCTTCAACTGGAAGCTCTGGAAGAGTGATTCGCGCTGCGCTCTTTGCAAAACGAAGAGCGTTCGCATCAGGGCGAAAGAGCGCGATAGATCCATCTGGTTGGTAGTAAGCCTTCATTCCTTCAAAGATTTCTTGCCCATAATGAAAAACCATTGCAGCAGGATCTAAATTGAGCGGTCCATAGGCAGAAATTGTTAGATCAGACCAACCACTCGACTGATTCCATTCAGCAACTGCCATGTGATCTGTGAAATATTTTCCAAATCCAGGCGCCTCTAAATACTGATCTCTCTGCGTTGGCGAGATTGGATTTGATGAAGGGATGACTGTAATTTTCATTAGCTAAGAGCCTTTGCTAGGTCATCGCCTATTTCACTAGTGCTTCGCTTCTTATCTGCTCTTGTAAGCAAGTCAGCCTCAACTGCTTTCTCAACATCTCTTGCAGCATCACTAAGCCCTAAGTGATTAAGTAGCATCGCAACAGACATAATTGTTGCAGTTGGATCAGCAATTCCTTTTCCTGCAATATCAGGGGCTGAGCCATGTACTGGTTCAAACATTGAAGGAAACTCACCACTTGGATTGATATTGCCAGAGGCAGCAAGGCCAATTCCGCCGCAGATAGCAGCAGCGATATCAGTCAAAATATCTCCAAAGAGATTATCAGTTACCACGACATCAAAGCGCTCCGGATTTGTTACAAAGAACATCGAGGCTGCATCAACATGGAGATAATCAGTACTTACTTGAGGAAACTCCTTTGCAACTTCTTCAAAGTTCTAGTCCAAAGGCTTCCCGCTCTTGTTAAAACATTATTCTTATGAACTAAAGTTAATTTCTTTCTAGGTCTTGCCATAGCTCTATTAAATGCATCTCTTATAACTCGCTCTGCGCCTCGTCTGGTATTGAGGCTCTCCTCTGTTGCAATTTCACTTGAAGTGCCAAAGCCAAGAACTCCGCCAGCTCCAACATAAGGTCCTTCGGTTCCCTCTCTAACTACAATGAAATCAATTGGCGCACTTGTCTTTAGCGGACCAACTACTCCCTGGATATAGGCGTGCCGGGCGCAGGTTGATGTAGTGATCAAAGGCAAAACGAAGTTTTAGAAGTAACCCGCGCTCAAGGACTCCACTTGGAACACTTGGATCACCTACTGCGCCAAGAAGGATTACATCAAAGCTTTTTAGTTCTTCCAGCGTTTTATCTGGCAGAACTTCACCGGTTTTATGCCAGAAGGCAGCCCCTAATTCAAATGCTTTCTTGCTATAGGTAAAGCCATGCTTCTTGCCCGCTGCATCAAGAATTTTCAAACCCTCATTAACAACCTCAGGTCCGATTCCATCGCCTGCGATTACTGCAAGATTAAAGTTCTTACTCATACCAGTAGGGATACCGATCTAGATACCCGAGCTCCAACCTCTTTAGCGATCTTTTCTGTGAACTCAATTGGAATAGCCGAGTCAACAGTTAGCGCCATTAGAGCCTCACCGCCTGCCTTATCTCTAGCAACTTGCATATTGGCGATATTAATTTTTGCAGCGCCAAGAATATTTCCAACAGCTCCGACAACACCTGGTTTATCTTCATAGACAAGAAATAGAAGATGATCACTTGGCGGTAGCTCAATATCAAACTTATTGATACGGATTATCTTCTCCACTTTTCGAATTCCCATAAGAGTTGCATCTACTTCAACTCTTGAGCCATTTGAGAAAGCAGCGCGAAGGCAGATCATGCTTCGATAATCCTCGCACTCAGCCTCACTTGTAACTGTTGCGCTCATACCTTTTTCTTGCGCAAGATTTGGGGAGTTAACATAAGTGGCATCTTCGGTTCCAATTGCAATTAGCGCTCCCTTTAGCGCAGAAGTTGCCAAAATTGATGAGTCATAAATAGAGACTTCACCTTTAACAGTAATTTCAATACTTACTGGAAGCTCTGCTTCAAGGCCGGTTGCAATCTGGGCCATCTTTTCAACTAGTGGAAGCGTTGGCCGGATCTCTTCATGAATCTCGCCGCCTTTAACATTTACTGCATCTGGCACAAGCTCTCCTGAGAGCGCCTTGCGAACTGATACTGCTACGGCAATTCCTGCTCTTTCTTGGGCTTCATCTGTTGATGCGCCAAGATGAGGAGTTGCAACAACTTGATCTAGAGTAAAAAGCGGTGAATCAGTGCAAGGCTCGGTTGCAAATACATCAAGTCCAGCACCTGCTACTCGCCCCTGGCTAATAGCTTTATAGAGCGCAGCTTCATCTAATACTCCCCCGCGAGCAGCATTAATGATTCGAACGGTTGGCTTAACTTTGCTCAGCGCTGCATCGCCAATTAAATTCGCTGTCTCTTTTGTTTTTGGAAGATGGATAGTTATGAAATCAGAGTTTGCTAGCAAATCATCAAGTGAGACTAGATCTACCCCAAGTGCTGCAGCTTTTGCTGGTTGAAGATATGGGTCATATGCAATTACTTTCATGCCAAATGCCTGCATGCGATGAGCAACTAGCTGACCAATTCTTCCAAAGCCAACAACACCTAGAGTCTTTTCAAATAACTCAGCGCCGGTGTATTTAGAGCGAGCCCACTTCCCGCCCTTTAGCGCGGCGTGAGCAGGTGATAGATGGCGAGCAGATGCAAGAAGAAGTGCGATGGCAAGCTCTGCTGCGCTGACAATATTTGATGTAGGAGCATTAACAACCATTACTCCAGCAGCAGTTGCGGCAGGAATATCAACGTTATCTAGCCCAACACCGGCTCTTGCAATGACCTTTAAACCTTTAGCTGCAGAGATTGCTTCGCTATCCATCTTTGTGGCAGAGCGAATTAAAACTGCATCAACTCCTGAAGACAGGCAGGCCAGTAACTCAGATCTATTCGCCCCATCACAGTTGATAATCTCAAACTCTGGTCCTAGGGCATCTAGGGTTGCTGGACTTAGCTCCTCAGCAATTAGAACTTTAGGTTTAGCCACGCGAAGCAGATCCTTCCTTGTAATCATCCTTATTGGCAGCTTTAACCCAAGACATCATCTTGCGTAGATTTCTGCCAACTTCCTCAATCGGATGAGACTCACCTTTAGCGCGCAGTGATTTAAATTCTGGAGCCCCAGCATCTTGATCTTCGATAAAGCGCTTAGCAAATGCGCCGCTCTGGATATCTCCTAGGACTGCCTTCATATTCTCTTTTACTCTTGGATCAATAACTCTTGGCCCTGAGATGTAATCGCCATATTCAGCTGTATCTGAAACTGACCAACGCTGCTTAGCAATTCCACCTTCATACATAAGATCAACGATGAGTTTTAACTCATGGAGACACTCAAAGTAGGCAACCTCTGGCTGATATCCAGCTTCAATGAGAACTTCAAAACCATATTGCACTAATTGAGATGCTCCGCCGCAGAGTACTGATTGCTCGCCAAATAGATCTGTCTCAGTCTCCTCAGTGAAGGTTGTAAGAATTCCGCCAGCTCTTAAACCTCCCATGGCCTTTGCATAAGAGAGAGTAAGTGGCCAAGCAGATCCAGTTGCATCTTGCTCAACAGCTACGATATCTGGAACTCCGCGCCCTGCAGCAAACTCACGTCTTACTAGATGTCCTGGGCCTTTTGGAGCAACCATACAAACATCAATATTTGCTGGTGGCTTGATATATCCAAAGCGAATATTAAATCCATGACCAAAGAAGAGCGCGTCTCCAGCTTTTAGATTAGGTTCGATAGATTCTTTATAAATATGGCGCTGCTTATGATCAGGTGCAAGGAGCATAATTACTGTTGCTTCTTTAACGGCTTCTGCAACCGAGAGAACTCTTAAGCCCTCTTCTTCTGCCTTGGCACGGGATTTAGAACCCTCGGCTAATCCAACTCTTACATCAACACCACTATCGCGCAGGTTTAGGGCATGGGCATGTCCTTGTGAACCGTATCCAATGACCGCAACTTTTCGCCCCTGTATTACCGAAAGGTCTGCATCTTCGTCATGATAAATAGTTGCCACGTTCTCCTGCTTTCTAGTTTAGTTTTGGTAGTCCTCGGTCTGGCTATGCGTCGATGAAGAAGCTAGTCCAGTTTCTTGCAAAGTTCTTTCAGCCAAAGTCGCATCGCCATTTTCTAGCGCATAAGACCTGATTGAACTAACTCTTTGATGCCAAAGCTTGATAGTTCACCTAGCAGCGCTGCAATCTCAGCGCTACTTCCTATCGCCTCAATGGTAAGGCTGGAGGAAGCCTGGCTAACAATTGAGGCTCGATATTTGCCTACAACTGCCTCAATCTTTGAGCGATTATCTCCAGTGCTATTTACTTTAACCATTAATAGCTCTCTTTGATGAGAGTTCTTATCTTCCATCTCTTGAATTCCGATCACGTTACTAATTTAAATAGCTGGGCGCTGACCTGATCTAATGCATGGCCCTCAAGATTTAAAACAATAGTAATTCGCGAAATCTCAGGACTCTCTGTTGGTCCCACAGCGAGTGAATCAATGTTGTATCCCCGGCGAGAAAATAAGGATGCAACCCTGGCTAGAACACCAGGGCTATTTTCAACAAGAACAGAGAGTGTGTGTTGGGCCATGGCTATAACTCCTGTGAATCCCAGTCAGGTGCCATTTCTTTGGCAATCAAAATATCATCATTAGAAGTTCCAGCAGCCACCATTGGCCAGACCATCGCATCTCTATGAACGCTAAAGTCCACTACAACTGGCGCATCATTGATTGCATTTGCCTCTTTAATGATTTTATCGACATCACCTTTTGACTCACAGCGAAGACCAACACAGCCCATCGCTTCTGCAAGTTTTGCAAAATCAGGAATTCTCTTGGAGTGCAGATCAGTATTTGAGTAACGCTCTTTGTAAAAGAGAGTCTGCCACTGACGAACCATTCCAAGGCTCTCATTATTGATAACAGCAACTTTGATTGGAATATTGTTTAGGGCGCAGGTTACTAATTCCTGATTTGTCATCTGGAAGCAACCATCACCATCAATTGCCCAAACTGGAGTATCAGGCGCGCCAACTTTTGCACCCATTGCTGCTGGAACTGCATAACCCATAGTTCCAAGGCCACCAGAATTTAGCCAGGTTCTTGGTTTTTCATACTTAACAAATTGTGATGCCCACATCTGATGTTGCCCAACACCTGCAACATAGATTCCATCAGGGCCGGTAATTGCTCCGATTCGCTCAATTACATATTGTGGCGATAGCGATCCATCACTTGGTTCGTTATATCCAAGGGGATATTTCTGGCGTAGCGAATTCATCTGCTTCCACCACGAAGTGATATCAGCCTTATTCTTAGCAAACTCAGCTTTAACAGCGGGAATTAGCGCTCTAATAATTGGGCCAAGGTCGCCAATAATTGGCACATCGGCATAGCGATTCTTACCAATTTCTGCCGGGTCAATATCGGCGTGAATTATCTTGGCATTTGGGGCAAATGTAGAGAGTTTTCCAGTTACTCGATCATCAAATCGAGCGCCTAAAGTAATAAGTAAATCTGCTTTCTGCAGGCCAGTAACAGCAGCAACTGTTCCATGCATTCCTGGCATGCCAAGATGCTGGCTATGGCTATCAGGAAAGGCTCCTCTTGCCATCAAGGTTGTTACAACTGGAGCTCCAACTAGCTCTGCTAACACAAGAAGTTCTTTTGCAGCATTGGCCTTTATTACTCCGCCGCCGATATAGAAGATTGGTTTACTTGATTGAGCAATAAGTGATGCAGCATCTCGAATTGCCTCTGAGTTAGGTTCAATCTGCGGGTTATAACCTAGAAGGTTTAACTTCTTTGGATAGTTATAGCTAGTCATCTTCTGTAGCGCATCTTTAGCGATATCAACTAGAACTGGTCCTGGCCTTCCAGATGATGCAATATAAAAAGCTTCAGCAATTGCCCGAGGAATTTGAGCAGGATCTGTTATCAAGTAATTATGTTTTGTTACCGGCATCGTGATTCCGCGGATATCAGCTTCTTGGAAAGCATCGGTTCCAATAGCAGCTGATGGAACTTGACCAGTGATAGCAACAATTGGAACTGAATCCATCTGCGCATCAGCAATTGGTGTAACTAAATTTGTTGCTCCTGGCCCTGAAGTTGCAATGCATACCCCAACGCGGCCGGTAACTTGGGCATATCCAGTTGCAGCATGACCTGCTCCCTGTTCATGGCGAACTAAGATGTGGCGAATCTTTGAATCAAAGATTGGATCATAGGCAGGAAGAATTGCGCCACCAGGAATACCAAACATGACATCAACGCCAGAATCTTCTAGCGCGTTAACGAGGGCTTGAGCCCCTGTTATCTCACTTGCCATCTTGGTTCACTCCTTTCTTCCAATTCTTTTTAGGCCCACTAATGCAAAAACCCTCAGTTTCCTGAGGGTGCGCGTGAACTTTTATCTAGTTCACGCGCAGCGAATCACCACTGAAACAAGTGCGATTACAGAAGTTGATTTCGCTGACATGTGGATAAGTATCCCCTGATAAAAAGTATGAGTCAACCCTTAAGACGGCCATCTCACAATATGAACGGGGATTAATCCCCTCTTAGTCGCAGACCGCGCCCTTTGATGCTGATCCCACAAGCTTTACATACTTACCCAATACCCCAGAGGTATACCTACTTGGTAGCGGTTTAAAGCTCTCTCTTCTCTTTGCTAACTCACTTTCATCAACTAATAAATCTAGCGTTCTTGCATTGATATCAATCCGAATTCGATCGCCATCTTTAACAAGTGCAATTGCTCCACCATCACTTGCCTCTGGTGCAACATGTCCCACGCATAGCCCGGTTGTGCCACCGGAGAATCTGCCATCGGTAATTAAGAGAACAGATTTTCCAAGACCCGCGCCTTTAATTGCTCCAGTAATCATTAACATCTCGCGCATTCCAGGACCACCCTTTGGCCCTTCATAGCGAATCACTACAACATCACCTGCTGTAATAGTTCCATCTTCTAGCGCTTGCATCGCAGCTTGCTCTCTATCAAAGACTCTGGCAGGTCCTTCGAAGGAGTCAACTCCAACTCCAGCAACCTTTGTCACTGCGCCATCTTTAGCAAGTGAGCCACTTAAAATTGTGATTCCGCCACTTACACCCATCGGACTTTTTACCGCTCTTAAGATTTCGCCATCAGGATCTGGTGGATTGATATCAGCTAAATTCTCAGCCATAGTTTTTCCAGTAACTGTTAAACAATCTCCATGAAGTAGGCCGGCATCAAGTAGGGCCTTTAATATCACCGGAATTCCTCCGACTTTATCGACATCGCTCATAACAAATCTGCCAAATGGTTTTAAGTCGCCAAGTAGTGGGACCTTTGAGCCAATGCGATGGAAATCATTTAAGGTTAAATCAACCTTTGCTTCATGGGCAATTGCTAGTAAGTGAAGAACAGCATTAGTTGATCCGCCGAGGGCCATAAGGGCAGTAATGGCATTTTCAAATGCTTGCTTACTTAAAATATCTCTTGTCGTTATTCCTGCTCTTATGAGCTCAACAACTGCTGCTCCTGACTTAACAGCATAGCTATCACGCCTGCGATCAACTGCTGGCGGAGCAGCAGAGCCAGGAAGTGATAGACCGATGGCTTCACCAATAGTTGCCATTGTGTTTGCGGTATACATCCCGCCGCAGGCACCTTCACCTGGACAGATAGCGCGCTCAATTTTATCGACCTGCTCTTGAGAAATTAAGCCTCTGGCGCATGCTCCAACTGCTTCGAAGGCATCAATGATGGTGACATCTTTTCCATCGACTTGTCCTGGAAGAGTAGAGCCGGCATAAACAAAGACGCTAGCAACATCAAGTCGCGCTGCTGCCATCATCATTCCTGGAAGAGACTTGTCACAACCAGCAAATGTGACCATGCCATCAAATCTCTCTGCCTGCATAACTGTTTCAACAGAGTCTGCAATAACTTCTCTTGAAACTAATGAGAAGTGCATTCCCTCATGGCCCATTGATATGCCATCAGAGACTGAGATGGTGCCAAACTGCATTGGAAATCCGCCTGCATCAAGGACTCCTTGCTTTGATGCTTTTGCTAAACGATCTAACGAGAGATTACATGGCGTGATTTCATTCCAAGATGATGCAATTCCAATTTGTGGCTTAACCCAATCTTCATCTTTCATTCCTACCGCTCTAAGCATTCCGCGAGCAGGAGCGCGCTCAAGACCATCTGTTACAAGTCCAGAACGCGGCTTCATTGGATTTGTCATGAGTTAATCCTACCTATCCCTGACCTAAATGCTTTAGAAGAAGATCGCGGACCTTTGCTGCATCAGCTTGACCCTTTGATTCTTTCATTACTGCGCCAATTAAAGCTCCTGAGGCTGGGATATTTCCCCCTCTAACCTTTTCCGCAACATCTGGAGCAGCTGCGATTGCTCGCTCAATTGCTGCCATTAGAGATGAATCATCGGAGACAACTTTGATACCACGAGTTTCAATTATTTTTGCCACGCTACCCTCGCCATTAATTAGCGCCTCAACAACCTGGCGAGCTAATTTATCGGTTAGCTCACCCTTAACAATTAGGGCGATAACTTCAGCAACGTCTGCAGCGCTGATAGCTAAATCTGCGGCAGCAACCGCCTTCTCATTAGCAATTCTGGCAATTTCGCCTAACCACCAAGAGCGAGCGCGAGTTGGATCTGCCCCTAATTTCACAGTTGCTTCAACCAAATCTAGAACATCAGCATTGATCATCGCTGCCATTTCTTTATCTGGCACCTGCCAAGCCTCTTGTAATTTCTTTCTTCTAACTGAGGGTTTTTCTGGAAGGGTCGCAGCAATCTTTGCAATCAACTCTTTACTTGGAGCAATGGGAACCAAATCTGGCTCTGGAAAATATCGGTAATCCTCGGCTTGCTCCTTTGAGCGCCCAGAAGTTGTTAGACCAGTATCTTCATGGAAATGTCTAGTCTCCTGTATTACTCGCTGATTGGAATTTAGAAGTTCAGCATGGCGAATCATCTCTGACCTAATTGCGCGCTCTACTGACTTAAGTGAGTTGACATTCTTAGTCTCACTTCTTGTTCCAAGTTTCTCAGAACCAATTGGACGAAGTGAGACGTTAGCATCGCAGCGCAGTGATCCCTGCTCCATCTTCACATCACTTACCCCAAGGCCGCGCAAAATATCTCGAAGTTCTGAGACATATGCTCTGGCAACTTCTGGTGCGTATTTGCCGCAGCCATTAACAACTTTTGTAACTATCTCAACTAAAGGAATTCCGGCTCGGTTGTAATCAAGAAGTGAGTAATCAGCGCCATGAATTCGACCAGTTGCCCCTCCCATATGAAGTGACTTTCCAGTGTCCTCTTCCATATGGACGCGTTCAATTTCAATTCTAAAGTCCTTGCTACCTTCATCGGTATCAATTGTGATATCTAAATATCCATTGGTGCAGATTGGCTCGTCATATTGTGAAGTTTGAAAATTCTTTGGCATATCAGGATAGAAGTAATTCTTTCTAGCAAAGCGACTATATGGCGCAATAGAGCAATTAAGAGCTAGTCCTATTGCAATTGTGTATTCAATGGCTTTGCCATTAACTACAGGAAGTGCGCCTGGAAGGCCTAAGCAGACCGGGCAGGTTTGAGTATTGGCAGCTGCTCCAAAGACTGTATTGCAGCCACAGAACATCTTTGATGCTGTGCCCAGTTCAACGTGAACCTCAAGACCAAGTGCTGGCTCATATTTTGCGATTACATCTTCATACTTAAGAGCCATTATTTAGCTCCTAGCTTTGGAGCAGAATTTAGAATTGGTCCCTGCCACTTAGTATTTAGCTCGGCTTCAAGGGCAGCGCCGACTTTATACATCAAATCATCTTTCATGGCTGGGGCCATTATTTGAAAACCAGCTGGTAGCCCATCTTCAGCAGCTAGCCCTGATGGCAGAGACATACCACCAATGCCGGCAAGGTTAGTTGGAATTGTTGCAATGTCATTTAAATACATCGCAATTGGATCATTGGACTTCTCGCCAATCTTAAATGCAGTCGTTGGCGCTGTCGGTGAAACTAAGACATCAGCTAATTTAAAAGCGCTTTCAAAATCGCGTGAGATTAGAGTTCTAACCTTCTGTGCGCTTCCATAGTAGGCATCGTAATAACCACTTGAGAGTGCATATGTTCCAAGGATAATTCTGCGCTTAACTTCCCTGCCAAAACCAATCTGTCTTGTGGCGTTCATGACCTCTTCAGCAGAGCCCTGACCTTTTCTAATTCCATAACGCATCGCATCAAAGCGAGCAAGATTTGAAGAGCACTCACTTGGTGCAATTAAGTAATAAGCTGCTAGAGCATAATCAAAGTATTTACAAGAGACTTCTACAATCTCAGCGCCAAGTGATGCCAGAATCTCTAGTGATTCATTAAATAACTTTAATACTCCAGCTTGATAACCATCTCCTTGCAGTTCCTTGATAACGCCAATCTTCATTCCCTTTATATTTCCATCCTTAGCAGCGGCAACAACTGCTGGAACTGGGGCGTTAATAGAAGTTGAATCTAGAGGGTCATGACCGGCAATTGCTTCATGAAGATATGCCGCATCAAGAACAGTTCTAGCGCACGGTCCTGCTTGATCAAGAGATGATGAGAAGGCAACTAAGCCATATCTTGAAACTCCGCCATAAGTTGGCTTAACCCCAACAGTTCCTGTTACTGCAGCTGGCTGACGAATTGATCCTCCAGTATCAGTTCCAATTGCAAGAGGTGCTTGAAATGATGCTAGAGAAGCAGATGAGCCGCCGCCTGATCCGCCAGGGATGCGAGTTAAGTCCCAAGGATTTCGGCTTGGACCATAAGCTGAATTTTCAGTTGATGAGCCCATAGCAAACTCATCCATATTGGTTTTACCTAAAATAACTATGCCGTTTTCTTTTAACTTTCTAACAACCGTTGAATCATATGGAGGGCGCCATCCCTCTAACATCTTTGAGCCACAGGTGGTGGGAATTCCTTTTTGAACTAGAACATCTTTAAGAGCTAGTGGAACTCCAGCTAAAGCAGGAAGTTTTTCGCCAGCACTTCTCTTTGCATCTACTTGGCTTGCCTGATCCAAAGCTCCCTGCGTATCAACATGAAGAAAAGCATGAACCTGTCCATCAACTTCACCAATCTGCTTTAGATGCGCCTTAGTTAGTTCAACGCTTGTGATTTCGCCCTTGTTTAACGCCTCTGCCATCTCAACTGCGCTCTTATTAATCATCACTCTTCACCCAAAATCTGCGGAACTTTAAATCTCTGCTCCTCTTGCTCTGGAGCACCAGAGAGAGCTTCCTGTGGAGTAAGACTTGGACGGACTACATCTTCACGAAAGACATTAACTAATGGAAGTGGATGAGAAGTCGGTGGAACATCTTCGCCTGCAACCTCTTGAACTCGAGCAACGGCGTCAAGAATTACGGAAAGCTCTTTAGCAAGACCAGCCAATTCATCCTCTGATAAATCAATGCGAGCTAACTTGGCTAGATTTGCCACATCATCGCGCGAGATATTGGACATATAGGTCACCTTACCGAAGAGCTATCGCTGCCAGCGAATTACTTTCGGATCTGGCCATCTCCTCTCACAATCCATGTGGTGGTAGTCATCTGTTCAAGCCCCATTGGACCTCGAGCATGAAGCTTCTGATTTGAAATTCCAATCTCTGCTCCAAATCCCATTTCTTGGCCATCAGTAAATCTAGTAGAGGCATTGACCATAACTGCGGCGCAATCAGCAAGAGCAATAAATCTCTCTGCGCTCTCATTGGATTCAGTGACAATTGCCTCTGTGTGATTGGTTCCATACTTCAAAATATGAGCAGCAGCGCTATCTAAATCAGGCACAACAGCAACATTCATCTCCAATACGCCGTATTCCGTAGACCAATTCTCTTCAGTGGCAAGGGATGCTGGAATTGAAAGTGAGTTAGCAACCTCAAGGCTTACTTGATCGCAATGCAGAATTACCCCCGCCTGATGGAGTTCTTTAAGAGCTAGCGGTAGAAAGTCTTTGGCTATCTCTTGATGAATCAGAAGAGTCTCTGCAGCATTACAAACACTAGGTCTATGAGTCTTTGAGTTAATTACGATTGGAAGAGCTTTGGAAAAGTCAGCGCTCTTATCAATATAAACATGACAGACTCCAGCTCCAGTTTCAATAGTCGGCACAGTTGAATCATCAACAACCATGCGGATTAATTCTGCGCTTCCTCTAGGAATAACTAAATCCACTTTGCCTCGAGCATGAAGAAGGGCCCTAGTAGTATCACGATCACTTGAAGGAATTAATTGAATTACCTCACTTGAAATATCTCCTTTTTCAAGTGCGCCTCTCATTACTTTAACCAAGACCTCATTACTTGCTTTAGCAGATGATGAACCACGAAGTAGCGCTGCATTTCCTGACATCAGAAGAATTACTGCAGCATCAACAGTTACATTTGGACGAGCCTCATAAACCATTCCAATAACCCCAAATGGCACAGTTACTTGAGTGAGTTTCAAACCACTACTTAGCGTTCGCTGCCTTAAAACGATTCCAAGTGGGTCATCAAGTGCTGCTACTTGGCGCGCCCCTGAGGCAATGTCTTTGATTCGCTCTGGGCTTAGAGCTAGGCGATCTAGAAGGGATGAATTGAGGCCACTAGCTTTTCCGCGTTCCATATCTAACTTATTGGCTTCAAGAATCTCACCCATATTGGCCTCAAGTGCATCTGCAATTGCAAGAAGTGCACCTTGTCTCTTGCTATAGCCAGCAGTGATTAAAGTCTTTGATGCTTTTCTTGCCTTATCTGCTAAATCTGCAACTAATTGATCATTGCTCATAACAGCACCATGTCATCGCGGTGGACCAACTCTCGCTCATATTCAGGCCCTAATTCTTTCGCAAGATCTTTAGTGGAGCGTCCAAGCATTGCTGGAATTTCTGAAGAATCAAAGGCAACTAATCCGCGGGCAATGGCGCTGCCATCTTCGGCCGTTATCTCAACGGTATCTCCTGAGCTAAATTCCCCTTCAACAGCTTTTACTCCAGCAGGAAGAAGTGAGGTGCCACGCTCACGCAGCGCGCTAACAGCGCCAGCATCGATAATTAATCTTCCACTGCTACTTGCCGCGTGCGCTAACCAGAGCAGACGAGAAGACTTCTTATCTGTTGATGCAACAAAGTATGTTCCAAGTTCGGCTCCAGCCAATACTTTGGAAACATCAGCAAGGCAGGTTAATAACATTGGAATTCCAGCTTGGGTTGAAATTCGCGCAGCTTCAATCTTTGTAACCATACCGCCACTGCCAACTTTAGATCCAGCTCCCCCAATTTGGGCATCTGCCAACTCGGCAAGGGAATCAACTTGAGAGATTTTCTTAGCTCCAGCCTCTTTTGGATTAGCATCATAGAGAGCATCAACATCGCTAACTAGCACCAATAAATCTGCTCCAATTAGGTGAGAAACTAAAGCAGCGATTCGATCGTTATCACCAAATCTAATCTCTTGTGTTCCAACTGAATCATTCTCATTAATAATTGGAACAACACCGAGCGCAAGTAATTTAAAGAGGGTGCGCTGCGCATTTTGATAATGAGATCTACGGACAATGTCTTCAATAGTTAATAGCACTTGCGAAGCAATGATTTTGTGTTTTCTTAACGCTTCGGTATAGCTATGAATTAATAGCCCCTGGCCAACAGATGCTGCTGCTTGTTGCGTTGCAAGATCGGCAGGTCTTTTGCCTAGCCCAAGAGGGGCAAGACCTGCAGCAATTGCTCCTGATGAGACAACAACAACTTCTCTACCCTGCTCTTTTAATTCAGCAACTGCTGCTGCCAATTTAGTGACGGCAGCGCTATCAAGGCCAGCGCCATCTGCTCCAGTAAGAGTTGAGGAGCCGATCTTGATAACTATTCGCTTAGCTTTAATAACTGCATCGCGATTCATTTCTGCTCCTCCATTTCTACTCCTGGATCTGTTGGATCTTCCACCTTGTACTCCCATTGCTGGGCTAATTCTTCATCATCTAATTGATCAATTGCCTCTTCATCAAACTTCTCCCATCCGCGCGGGATACGCATGTCATCGCCGCGAGGTCCTGATAGAAGTTCTGCGCCTGCCTCAATAGTTGGCTCCCAATCAAAGATCACTGCGTCATCACCTAGACCAATACGTACTTCATCGCCTTGTTTGGCCCCTAATTTAAAGAGTTCTTTTTCTACACCCAAACTTGCTAGGCGATCTGCAAGATATCCGACAGCTTCAGCATTACTAAAGTTTGTTTGATGAACCCATCTCTCAGGGCGTGAACCAATAACGGTAAACGAGCCATCATCATTAGCCATAGTTTTAAAGCCGACATCATCGATTGGAGTTGGGCGAAGCACAATCTTTACCTTCTCTTGTGCGCTCTCCTGCTTTCTATGTTCTGCAACTAACTTAGCCATGGCATATAGAAGTTGTTCAAGTCCAATTCTTGATGCAGCTGAGATCTGAAAAACCTCATATCCCATCTTTTTTAACGTTGGCTCGACCATATCTGCCATTGCTTTAGCATCAGGAAGATCAACTTTATTAAGAGCAATGATTCTAGGTCTGGTGCTTAAGTCTTCTGCATACTTCTTTAATTCATCTTCAATTACTTCAAAATCTCTCACTGGATCGCGCTCGGTCTCTAGCGTTCCACAATCGAGAACATGTACTAAAGCTGCGCAGCGCTCAACATGGCGAAGAAATTGCAAGCCAAGACCTTTTCCTTGCGAAGCCCCTGGTATCAAACCTGGAACATCTGCAACAGTAAATCTCGCCTCTCCTGCCTGAACAACTCCAAGATTTGGGGCAAGTGTTGTAAATGGATAATCAGCAATCTTTGGTCTTGCAGCAGAAATAGCTGCAACTAAAGATGATTTACCAGCGCTTGGATAACCAATTAGACCAATATCTGCAACAGATTTAAGTTCTAAAATTAAAGTTCGTTTTTCGCCAGGTTCACCAAGGAGAGCAAAACCTGGAGCTCTGCGCCGGTTTGAGGCAAGTGCATTATTGCCAAGACCACCTAAGCCACCTTTAGCAGCAATAAATCTTGTTCCATTACCGACTAGATCTGCCAAGATGCGGCCTTCTTTATTCATCACAACTGTTCCATTAGGAACACCAAGAATTAAATCTTCGCCATCAGGGCCATTTTTAAGCGCACCATATCCCTGTCGTCCCGAGCTAGCGCTGCGATGTGGTGAATGATGAAAATCAAGCAAGGTAGTAACACTTGGATCGACAACCAAAATAATGTCGCCGCCCCTACCACCGCTTCCGCCATCTGGACCACCAAGTGGAACAAATTTTTCACGGTGAACAGAGACACAACCATCTCCACCTTTTCCTGCTGCGGCATGAAGAGTCACTCGATCAACGAAGGTTGTCATCTGACTCTTGCCTTTCTATAAATTAGGTGGATAAGTAAAAAGCGGGCCCGTATGCACGGACCCGCAATTTTTTAAAGTCCGTTGCTTAGGAAACCGGGACGATATTTACAACGCGACGACCACGAGCACTGCCAAACTCCACTGAACCTGAAGCTAGTGCAAATAACGTGTCATCTTTTCCGATTCCTACATTCTTACCTGGGTGGAACTTGGTGCCACGCTGGCGAACGAGAATCTCGCCGCTGTTAACTACCTGACCACCAAATCTTTTGATTCCAAGAAATTGTGCATTGGAATCGCGACCATTTCGGGTTGAGGAGACGCCTTTTTTCGATGCCATTTATGCCAACCCCTTTACTTCACACCATTAATCGCAGTGATTTTCACGCGAGTGTTTTTAGAACGAAAACCCTGACGACGGCGATAGCCGGTCTTATTCTTAAAGCGCAAGATGTGAATCTTTGGACCCTTAACCTCGGAAATAACTTCTCCAGTTACTTTAACTCCAGAGAGCAGCTTTGGATCACTTGTTACTGCTGATCCATCGACAACTAATACGGCAGGAAATGAAACGGTGGAACCGGCAGCTGCATCAATACGATCAACAAAGAGAGTATCGCCTACAGCGACCTTCTCCTGGCGACCGCCAGCTTTAACTATTGCGTACACAATGGTCCTTCCATTTCTTTTTCTACTCTTGCCAAAGACCCTTATCGGGGCAGGGGCATAGGTTACGGATTGAGCCTATCTAGGGTCAAACTGAGTTAGGCCGTTACAACTCCAGAGCTGGCAGCCCTGCGTTTACGCCTACCAAAGCCTTTCTTTTGGCCAGAATCTCCATCTTTTTTGGCCGGAGTCAGATCTTCATCCAGGCTTTCTTTCTCATCACTTTCTGAATCATCAGATGAGAGGTTCTCCTCTTTATTGACCTTTGCTGGAACAAATTCACGATCAAGGCTCTTCTTATTAACTGGCTCCATGTGAACATGAATGCCTCGACCACCACAACTATCACATGTTGTAGAGAAGGCTTCAATTAGCCCTTGGCCAACTCTCTTTCGAGTCATTTGAACTAAACCAAGTGATGTTACTTCAGCTACTTGATGCTTAGTTCTATCTCTTCCTAAACACTCAACTAATCTGCGTAGTACCTGCTCGCGATTTGATTCTAAAATCATATCGATAAAGTCGATAACGATAATTCCACCCAAATCTCGAAGCCTTAATTGACGAGCAATTTCCTCTGCTGCTTCAAGGTTATTTTTAGTAACAGTCTCTTCTAGATTGCCACCCTTACCGATGAACTTTCCAGTATTGACATCAATAACCACCATAGCCTCAGTGCGATCAATAACTAATGAACCACCAGATGGCAGATAGACCTTACGGTCAAGTGCCTTAGCTAACTGCTCATCAATTCTATTTTCAACAAAGAGATCATTGCCTTGGCTGTATTTTTCAATCTTTGTTAAAAGCTCAGGGGCGATATGTCCAAGATAATTATTAATATCATCCCAGGCATCGCTTCCTTGCACTGTGAGCTTGCGGAAATCTTCATTGAAGATATCTCTAATTACTCGAACCGTTAGATCAGGCTCACCATAGAGAAGTGATGGGGCTGAAGTGCTGGTGTTTTCAGACTTTGCCTTAATGTCATCCCATTGCGCCTTTAGGCGAATTACATCGCGAGTAAGCTCTTCATCGCTTGCTCCCTCTGCAGCAGTTCTAACAATTACGCCCTCTTCATCGGTGATTAGACCTTTAAGAATTTCTTTTAAGCGTGAGCGCTCAGTATCTGCAAGTCGTCTTGAGATTCCGCTCATTCCTCCACCTGGTACATAAACCAAATAGCGCCCAGGAAGTGAGATCTGACTAGTTAAACGAGCACCCTTTTGGCCAATAGGGTCTTTAGTTACTTGAACTAATACTGATTGACCAGTTTTTAGAACTTTCTCAATCTTTCGCTCTTGATTATCAGCAAGACCTGCTGCGTCCCAATTAACTTCGCCAGCATATAAAACTGCATTTCGTCCCTTGCCGATATCAACGAAGGCAGCTTCCATTGAAGGTAAAACGTTCTGAACTTTTCCAAGATATACGTTTCCAACATAGGAGATATTGCTATTGCGATTGACGTAGTGCTCAACCAAAACCTTGTCTTCCAAAATTGCAATCTGAGTTCTATCGCCTTGCTGGCGAACTAACATCTCACGATCTACAGATTCACGTCTTGCAAGAAATTCAGCATCGGTAAGGATTGTGCCGCGACGACGATTTTCACGATAATCGTTATATCTAGGTTTATCTCGTCCTCTATCTCTATCGCGATCTTTAAAGCGACGAGGTGGGCGATCAAAGCTCTTCTTCTCTCTAACCGGCTTTTCCTGAACCGGACGAGGCTCGCGTACTTTAACTACAGTTAATACGCCATCTTCTTCAATCTTTTCACCTGGAGCTACACCTTCAGCCCCTGAGCGACGACGGCGACGGCGTTTCTTAAATCCAACGCTGCCTTCAGAATCACTACTTGGGCCCTGGCTTAACTCTGAACTAGTTGTAGGGCTTTCATCTTTTTCTAACCTGCGACGAGAACGGCCTCCTCTGCGACGACGGCGTCGGCGATTTTCTCTCTCCGCCTCACTCTCGCCAGAGACTTCAGCTGAGCTCTTTGCAGCAGGTTTTGTTGCTGCTGGCTTTGCCTTTGGGGCGGCAGCAACGGGAGCTGCTTGAAATATTGGAGCTGGGATTACCCCGGCTTTTGATTTCTTCTCTTTAGCAGCAGGAGCGCTCTCGCTCTGCTCTACTGCTTTACTCGCACTCTTCTTTACAGCGCGCTTACGCACTTTTTTTGGCTCTTCGGCCATACGATCAAATCCTTCTTATAAGTTTTCATAAACGCTTTTGTTAAAAGCATTTGCTAAAAAATCTGTGGTGGCGCCTTTTTTTCCGGATCTGCCGACCGCACCTAAAGAGCGGTCTTGGCGACCTCAAGAACGTGAGGCGACTTCGAACTGGGCAAGTATGGCAGATAGTTAAAGCCTTCGCCTAATTAGGCGCAAAAAGCAGCTCTTATCGCGTCCTTTGATAGACGTTTTGCAATAGGCCAATAGCGATCAAATTGGCAAACATTGCAGAGCCCCCATAAGACAGGAATAAGAGTGGAACCCCGGTCATTGGCATGAGCCCCATTGTCATTCCAATATTTTCAAAGATTTGAAATGAGAACCAAGCAACAACACCGATACAGACCATTTTGCCAAAGAGATCTGTGGTGGCTCTTGCGATAGCAAAGGCCCGCATCAACACTATGAAATAAAGTAGCAAAATAAATGAAGAACCAAGAAAACCTAACTCCTCCCCCGCTACTGTAAAAATAAAATCTGTATGTTGCTCTGGAACAAATCGTCCATTGGTCTGCGGTCCATCAAACAAACCTTTACCAAGTAAGCCGCCTGAACCAATAGTGATGCGAGCCTGTCTTAATTGATACCCACTTGCCTGCGGATCTGCTGAAGGATCAACAAAAGATTTTAGGCGATTTAATTGATACTCACTTACCTCACCGCTAGCAATTGCAATATAGACACCAACAACTCCCGCAATCAAAAGTCCAATCACCCAATAAAGAGATGCGCCGGAGAGTGCAATCATTGTTATCACCGCTGCAGAGATAATCAGCACAGTTCCTAAATCTGGCTGAGCCACAATCAAATTATTGGAAGCGCTGCAACTCCTAGCGCTTGCAAGACCTGCCTATCACTTGGTCGAGCCTCTCCTGCCATGCGCTCTGAGAGAATAAGAGCCATTCCAACAATAATTGAAATCTTTGCTAGCTCTGCTGGCTGAAATTGCAAGCCCCCTGGAAATGAAATCCAAGAGCGAGCGCCATTAACTGTTGAACCAAGTCCAGGAATTAATACTGCAATAAGACCTAATACGCCAAAGCCCCAGAGAAATGGTGTGTAGGCCCGAAGAAGGCGGTAATCAACAAGAGTTGTGCCATAGGCCAGGGCAATACCAATAATGACATTAACTATCTGGCGCTTTAGGTAGTACTCAGGATCTAGTCCATTAGCAGCGAACCAATCTCTAGTCGCTGCATAAACCAAGACAATGCCAATCAAGAGAAGCATAAACACCGCCAAGTTCAAAACTTGATCTGTGCCGGCAAAGAATCCTTTTTTACCCTGACTTTTTAGGGAAATTTTCATGGCAGCGCTACCTTTGCAGAATCAATTCTTGGAAGTTTTTTCGGTGTTCCATTAGGAAATATTGCTACGCGGCCATTGGTGCCAAAGATATGTTCATAGATTTTTCTCACGCCAACACCACTAGTGCTGGCACCAAAACCACCCTGACTTACCATCATAACAACGGCATATTCTGGTTTCTTACTTGGAGCAAAAGAGGCAAACCAAGAAGTGTCATCTTTACTTGAGCCATCAAGATTTCTGCCAAAGACCTGACCGGTTCCAGTTTTTCCACTTACCTCAACTCCTACTCCAGAGAATGCTCCAGTTGCAGTGCCTGAGGTAACCACTGCTCGAAGTGAATTTTGCAGAAATTTTAAAGTTGATTTCTTAATTGGAAGGCGACCACTGATCTCTGGTTTAAATTCCTTTACTACTCTGCCGCTTGGCTCAACAATTGCCTTGGCAACCTTTGGCACCATTAACTTGCCACCATTAGCAAGAGCTGAATAGGCAACAGCTAATTGCAATGGTGTCATCAAAGTATCTCCCTGGCCGATTGAGAAGTTGACCATATCTCCCGCTCTGACTTTGTCGCCATCAAGGCAATTCTCTCGGGCAATCTCAATAAGATATGGCGTGAGCTGAGATTTCTTAGCCTTTTCACTGTAATTACAGTAGAAATCCTTATTCTTTTCATACCAGTTTAACTTCCACTGCCTATCTGGAAGACGTCCTGATAACTCGGAAGGAAGATCAACTCCGGTCTTTTTCCCTACCCCAAATCCCCTTGCTGAATCGAAGAAGTAATCATTTGGGCTTGGTTTTGGCTTTAACCCGCCATCTCGAACCCATTCGTCATAGGCAATCTGATACCAGATTGAGTCGCAAGAAATTGCCATAGCAGTTGTCATACTGATTCGACCGGCAGCCTTGCTATCAAAATTCTTAAAAGTTCTATCACCAATTTGAACTTCAGCTGGACACTCATATGTAGTTTTCAGGCTATATCCAGCATCAACTGCTGCAGAGAGTGAAACGACTTTAAATGTTGAGGCTGGAGCAAATTCACCTTGGATCGCCCGTGATAGCGCTGGTACTCCGCTCTTTTCACTATAGAGATCTCTTGCCTGATTAACAGTGATTCCATTTTCCCAAATATTTAAATCATAATCAGGATATGAGGCCATCGCTAGAACTTCGCCAGTCTTCACATCCATAACAATGGCAGCCCCAGAATCTCCGCGATATCCATTAGCCCTTGCGCGAAAGACTGCATCTTTGAGTTCTACTTCAACTGCAGCTTGTAATTTAGCATTGAGGTTTAGAATTAGATGATTACCTGGCACTGGCGCTCTATTGAGTGATTCTTGTCTAACTATTTCTTTACGATCAACAATGACAGTCCTAATTCCAGGAACTCCGCGAAGTTGTTCATCGTAGAGCAATTCGATTCCAGCTTTACCAATTAATTCATTTCGATAATATCGTTTTCCTTCTTCGTTATTTAGATTCTTTTCGGTAATAGGCCCCAAATAGCCCAGCACATGGGTAGCTTTCTGCCCAGCAAGTGATGGATAGGAGCGGATTGAAACTGGTTTAGCATCGATTCCAGGAAAGAGGTCCGATTTTTCTAGAATAGTAAATACTTGATTCTCACTTGCATCTTTGGTTATTGGAATTGGTTGATAGCGATTTCCATTCCAGCATCCATTTCGCTCACCACTTGCTAGCTCGCCGCAGAGCCTAGTTCTGGTGTAGATATCGCTATATTCCAGTTTTAAAACCTCTGCCACTCTAGTTAAAACTGAAACTCCTTTATCTTCTAACTTATCTAGAACTGATCGATCAGCTGTGACCATTAGCCCTGCTTTATTGGTTGCAAGAGCGTTTCCTTCATGATCGACAATCAACCCACGAAGAGCTGGAGTGACGATATCTCTGCTTTGAATATCAAGTGCCGCTTCTTGATAGCGCGGACCGTCTGCAATCTGAAGATAAAAGAGTCGGCCAAATAAAGAGAGCATCAGCGAGATAACCAATACTTGGGCAACCAGAAGGGTTAGCGCTGAGCGATCTCTCATTTATCGCTGCCTTGCGGTGAGGGTTACTTTATAAAGTTTCATTGCAAGCGGGATATAAAGCGGTGAAAGTAGGGCGCTCCAGAGAGCATTTCCTGAAATACTTCTAATTAAATATGAGGCCGAGCCAACTTCTTGACCCAAGATTGCGCCAAATAATAAGAAAAGGATTAAAGCAAATGAGCTTGCTATGACTGCAACACTTAGCATTACTAGCGGGCTTAACTCAGCATCCAGCGCCGCTCTAACATTACTTGCTAGCAGATAACTCATTGAGGTAAGCACAAGAGTCCAAAGCCCAAAAGGTGCTTCAAGAGTTGGCGATAGATCCAGAATCAAACCAGCAATAAATCCAGTAACTACAGCGCTATTTCTCTGATCTTGAATTATCCAGGCCATAAAAAAAGCAAGATAGAGTGAAAAGCCTGCAACTAAAAAATCAATCTGATTTATTAAAGCCTCTTGCAAAAGGAAGAGAGATAGAAAAATTAGCAAGACTTTTGGCAGGCGATTAATCTCCATAGCCTTATTCCTTTGGTGTGGGGCTAGGTGTTACAAATACCGTAACTGTTGGAGCAGGCCTTGGGGCTTGGGGCACTAAGGCATCGCCAGGATCTCCGGCAACTGCTGATAAGACTACGCTCACCACTGAGAGAGAATTTAGGTCAACAAATCCATTAACCCTTCCCTCTTTTGTTAATTGGCCAACGGTATTTTCAACATAACTAATTCTTCCAACTGGCACTCCTGGAACAAAGGGCTTATCTCCAGAACTTCCACGCGCTAGCAAGACATCACCAACGCTAATTGCTGAGGTTGCACTTAGCATCTGTAGTGAGTAGCTCTTATCGCCTTGTCCAAGCAGGATTCCCATATCTTGCTTTCCAGCAACCCTTACGCCAATTCGAAAAGATGGGTCATTCATTAAAAGCACAATTGATGATGAAGCAGTAGTTGATTTAACTACCCCGACAAGTCCGCCTGCTGCAATGACTGTCATATCTCGCCTTACTCCAGAATCACTGCCAATATCTAAAACTATAGTTTCACTAAATGTTCCCGTTCCGCCTTTGCTAATCACTCTTGCAGACACTGTCTTATAGCGAGCTTTGCCAGCCAGATCCAAAACGCCTTTGAGCGACTCTAATTGCGCTAGCGTATTTTCATTGAAAATAACTTGGCTCTTTAACTCTTGATTCTCTTCTTCTAACTTCTCTATTTTTGCTTTACTTCTGCCTAAATTACTGACCTCGGAGAAAAAATTACCAACTGGTGAGAAGAAATTATTTGCTAGCCGCTCAACAGGAGCTAAAACACTTTGAGTACCACTTCTAAGAGATGAGAGAAGACTTACTCCCCTTAAATCAAGAGTGATAATGAAAAGCGAGGTCACCAATAGTGAGATCCAAAGGAGCCTACTTCTATTAGATCCTCGAGTTGCCATGAGTTAACTAACGGCGAGGCTCGGAGATCAGAACTTTCTCTAGCGCCTCAAACTCTTCAACGCACTTTCCAGATCCTTCAACCACAGCATTTAGTGGTCGATCTGCAATGTGAATCGGCATATTTGTTTCATGGCGCAATCTTTCATCTAAGCCTTTAAGTAGGGCTCCTCCGCCAGTTAATACGATTCCGCGATCCATTAAATCTGCCGCTAACTCTGGTGGAGTCTTATCAAGGGTTCCCTTAACAGCATTAACAATTGCATTTACTGGTTCTTCAATTGCTTTACGGATATCTTCAGATGAAACAACGATTGTTTTTGGTAGTCCAGTTGCTAAATCTCTTCCTCTAATTTCAGCATCTGGTTCATCACGAAGAGGATATGCAGATCCAATTGCCATCTTTATCTCTTCAGCCGTGCGCTCACCAAGTAATAGCGAGAACTCCTTCTTTACCCAATTAATAATGGCATGATCAATCTCATCTCCACCAACACGAATTGATAAAGCAGAGACAATCCCGCCAAGTGAAATCACGGCAACTTCTGTAGTTCCACCGCCAATATCAACCACCATGTTTCCAGTTGGTTCATGGATTGGAAGACCTGCGCCAATTGCTGCCGCCATTGGCTCCTCAATTATGTAGACCTTTCTTGCTCCAGCTTCATATCCGGCATCTTTGACCGCGCGCTGCTCAACTCCAGTAATTCCTGAAGGAACACAGATCACAATTCTTGGCTTTGCAAGATAGGTGCGCTTATGAACCTGGCGAATAAAGTACTTAATCATTAGAGCAGTGGTATCAAAGTCTGCAATAACGCCATCTTTAAGAGGGCGAATGGCCACAATATTTCCTGGCGTTCTTCCAATCATTTTCTTGGCTTCAGTTCCAACTGCAAGAACTGCGCCAGTATCTTGATTAACGGCAACCACGCTTGGCTCATTAAGAACGATACCTCTGCCACGAACATAAACCAAGGTATTTGCTGTTCCTAAATCAATAGCCATATCTCGTCCTAGGAAGGACCAGTCAGTTTTCATCTTTGCCATTTAATCGCTCCTTACAAGTTAGGGAAGAAAATCTTTATCTCACGCTGCGCTGATTCAACTGAATCAGAGCCATGCACGATATTTTGCACAACTTTTGTTCCTTGATCACGGGCTAAATCTCCCCGAATTGAACCAGGTGAGGCAAGTGTGGGATCAGTTGCTCCAGCAAGAGATCTAAAGCCCTCAATAACTCTCTGGCCTTCAGCAATCATCGCAACGATTGGACCTGAGGACATAAACTCTAGAAGCGGTTCATAGAACGGTTTGCCTTGATGTTCTGCGTAATGAGTAGCTAGAAGATCTTTATCTGCAGTTAGCATTCTAAGTGCAACGATTTTATATCCCTTGCTCTCAATACGACTGATTACCTCACCAACTAAACCACGACGCACTCCATCTGGTTTAACCAAAATCAGGGTGCGCTCTGCTGGCGTTGATGCGTTACTCACGGGGTAAGTCTATGGGCATTTCTAACTGCCCGAATCTGGCCCTTCTGCCTTGGCTATATGGGCCGCTTTGGCCGCCTCACCCTTTCGACCCAAGATAATTGCCGCCACCCAGAGTCCAAGAAATAGGGATCCCAGAATAAACATCGTGGGGATAAAGAAACCATATGCAATAAGCAGAATCTGGGTTAGCCAACCTAAAGCCCAGCCAACTTTATATTTCAAAAGGCCCGATGAGAAAAAAGCCAAGAGCGCAATTAGCGCGCCAAAGTAAAGACTATTCTTCGTTGAAAGATCTTTAGCAACAAGAAGAGCAAAGCCAATAATTAAAAACTCCATAATCAAAACACTTCTGGCTAGCATCTTCATGGCTTTTAAATCCCCTTTCTTCGAATTATCGCTCTAGCCTCACCAGCGCTAACAACTGATCCAGCAATTAAGACTGCGGTGTTTGAATCATTAAGGGCATTACTAGTTCTTGCCATATCTACTGCTTGAGTGATTCCTTGCTCTAAATTATCGCAGGCACTGACTCGATCACTTCCAAAAATCTCCATAGCTAGTGATTTTAGTTCATCTACATCTGCAGCGCGATGCGAGCTATTTCTAGTTACTATCACTCGATCTAAAACAGGCTCAAGTGCTTCAAGGATGCCGGTCACATCTTTATCTCCCATGGGAGCAATGACTCCAATTAGCGCTGAGAAATCAAATTCCTCGCTGATAGTCTTTTTCAAAGATTCTGCGCCATGAGGATTATGGGCCGCATCAATAATGATGGTGGGGTTTCTGCCAACAATCTCACATCTTCCAGGTGATGTGGCGTTAGCAAATGCCTGGCGCACTATTTCTTCATCAAGCTTTGTCTCACCTGCAAAGACCTCAACAGCAGCAAGAGCAGTAGCAGCATTACTTGCTTGATGCTGACCATAGAGCGGAAGATATAAATCTTCATACTCGCCATAAACTCCGGAGATAGAAAGCATCTGCCCACCTAAAGCCAGAGCCCTTGATTTGAGGCTAAATTCAATACCTGACCTAATTGGAGTGGCATCAGCCTTAGCGCAAGCTCGCATCAAAACAGCTGCTACATCACTTTCTTGCTCAGCTAGAACAACAAATGAGTTTTGCTTAATAATTCCTGATTTAGTTTGAGCAATCTTTTCAAGCGTATCGCCAAGATACTCCATATGATCAAAACCTATTGGAGTAATGACATTTACTGAGCCATTAATGACATTGGTCGAATCCCACTCTCCCCCCATTCCGCATTCAAAGATTCCAACATCGACTGGAAATTCAGCAAAGGCAACGAAGGCAAGTGCGCACATTGATTCAAAGAATGAGAGCTTGTTAGTCATCTTAGAATCAACTAGCTCTAAATATGGCGCAATATCGTTATAGGTTGCAATCATAAATTCTGGAGTTATTGATTGGCCGTTGATAGTGATTCGCTCTAGGAAACTCTCTAGATGAGGGCTAGTAAATCTTCCGGTGCGCATCCCCAATTCAAAACAGAGTGAATCAATTAAGCGCGTAGTTGTGGTTTTGCCATTGGTTCCAGCGATGTGAATTGTTGGATAAGAGAGCTGAGGCGAACCTAGGTAATCAGCTAAAGTTGAGATTCGCTCAAGCGTTGGAGCAATTCTAGTTTCTGGCCATCTATTAAGTAGCGCTTTTTCAATGGCATCAAGGCGTGAGAGATCTTCAGCAGAACTCATCTTTATTCTTTTGGAAGCGCAGCAAGAAGAGTGTTGATTCGAGTAATTTCACTCTCGCAAAATTCCATACGCTCTCTAATTTCGTTAACAACTTCCATCGGAGCCTTTGCCATAAAGTTTTCATTTTCCAACTTAACAACTGCGCTCTGCAAATCCTTCTTTATATTTTCAAGATCTTTACTTAGCCTTGCTCGCTCCGCCTTAACATCAATTGCTCCACGAAGGTCAAATGCGATACTAAATTGGCCGATTTCAATCCTTGCGCTCTCTTTAAAATCACTTCCAGCCTTATCAAGGCGAACTAAGAATCTAACTGCATCTTCATAATTAAGTAGATCTCCTTCTAAACCTGAAATTTGAGCGTTAATTCTCGCCGAAGTCTTAATCCCCTGCTCGCTTCTAAACCTTCTAATCTCAGTGATAAGAACCTGCATATCTCCAACTACTTTATCGGCTGCAACATCTGGCGCGGCTTTACTTACTGCGGGCCAATTGGCAATAACAAGTGATTCTCCCCCGGTTAATTCACACCAGATGGTTTCAGTAATAAATGGCATAGAAGGATGCATGAGACGAAGTAGTTGGTCTAAAACATGACCTAAGACTCTGCGGCTCTTATCAGCCTGCTCTCCGCCTTTGGCAAAGCTCTCTTTAACTAGCTCTAAATACCAATCACATAGATCATCCCAAGCAAAGTGATAGATCTCCTCACTAGCCTTAGCAAATTCAAAAGCTTCATAGCCCTTATCAGCGCTAGCGATGGTGCTATCGAGACGATTTAAAATCCAGCGATCAATATGGTTTAGCTCAGATCTATCTGGCAAGTCGCCATTTACATGCGCGCCATTAATCATGGCAAAGCGCGCAGCGTTCCAAACTTTTGTAGCAAAGTTTCTAGACCCTGCTATCCACTCCTCAGCAAGTGCTTGATCAGTTCCAGGATTAGCTCCGCGCACCAAGGTAAAGCGCAACGCATCAGAGCCATACTTATCCATAAACTCCAATGGATCTACGGTATTTCCCCGAGATTTACTCATCTTCTTGCCATGCTTATCTCGAACTAGGCCATGAAGAGCAATAACTTTAAATGGAACAACTCCATCCATAGCAAATAAGCCAAATAACATCATTCTTACTACCCAGAAAAATAGAATGTCATAACCAGTTACCAAAACGCTGGTGGGATAAAACTTCTTTAAATCATCAGTTTTATTTGGCCAACCAAGAGTTGAAAATGGCCAGAGCGCAGATGAAAACCAAGTATCTAAAACATCAGGATCTTGTTCATATCCCTTAGGAGCGCTCTGATTTGGACCTACAACAATCACATCTCCATCTGGGCCATACCAAACCGGGATGCGATGTCCCCACCAGAGTTGGCGCGAGATGCACCAATCATGCATGTTATCGACCCACTCAAAATATCTTGGCTCCATAGATTCTGGATCAATCTTTACTCTTCCATCACGAACTGCATCTGCTGCAGCTTTAGCAAGAGGAGCAACTTTGACAAACCACTGCTTAGATAAACGAGGCTCAACTGTTGTTTCGCAGCGAGAGCAATGGCCAACTGCGTGAATATATGGACGCTTCTCAGAGACAACTCTTCCCATCTGGCGAAGTTTTTCAACTACCGCAACTCTTGCATCAAAGCGATCCATGCCATCAAATTCAGTGCCAGTTCCCTCCATTACTCCAGCTTCATTCATAATCACAATGAGCGGAACGTTGTGGCGCATTCCCATCTCAAAGTCATTTGGGTCATGGGCTGCTGTTACTTTAACTGCCCCAGTTCCAAAGTCAGGTTCAACTAACTCATCGGCGATGATTGGAATCATGCGATTAACAAGGGGAAGAAGAACTGATTTACCAATGAGGTGCTTATAACGCTCATCCTTTGGATTAACTGCAACAGCGCCATCGCCAAGCATGGTCTCTGGGCGAGTTGTGGCAACCGTGATACTTACCTCATCATCGCCATATCTCACCTGCACAAACTCTCCAGCATCATCGCTATGTTCAACTTCAATATCAGAGAGCGCAGTTAAGCAACGCGGGCACCAATTAATAATCTTCTCTGCGCGATAAATCAATCCTGCATCAAAGAGCTGCTTAAAGATCGTTAATACTGCATCAGAGAGGCCCTGATCCATTGTGAATCTCTCGCGCGACCAATCAACGCTATCTCCTAGGCGTTTCATCTGGCCCAAGATTGCTCCGCCTGATTCCTCTTTCCACTTCCAAACTCTTTTTACAAACTCTTCTCTTCCTAAATCATGTCTACTAACTCCCGTTGCTGCTAATTGTTTCTCAACAACATTTTGGGTGGCAATCCCTGCATGATCCATGCCAGGCAGCCATAAAACTTCAAAGCCTTTCATTCGCTTCATTCGACTTAATAAATCTTGTATCGAGTGATCTAGCGCATGGCCAATATGAAGACTGCCAGTGACATTTGGCGGCGGAATAACTATTGAGAAAGGTTCTTTACCTGAATCTGCATTCGCTGTGAAATATCCAGCGCTAAGCCACTTTTGATATAGCTCAGATTCAATCTGGCTTGGATTAAATTGCGCAGGTAGCTCAGACATAAGATGTAGATACTACCGATTATTACGCGGTCTTCTCTTCGCCTCGTTTAGTCGAACGCTTTGGGTTATTTGGACCGCGCTCGAGATATTTTGGCGCTGCTTTATCACTTATTACCTCAGGGGTGATTAGAACTTTGCCAACTTCTTTTCTGCTTGGCACCTCATACATCACAGGAAGCAAAATCTCTTCCATAATGGCTCTAAGCCCTCTAGCGCCAGTGCCTCTGGCAATTGCCTGATCTGCCACAACTTCAAGTGCCGCTTCAGTAATTTCAAACTCCACATCATCCATCTCAAAGAGATGCTGATATTGCTTAACCAGAGCATTCTTTGGCTCGGTAAGAATCTTAAGAAGTGCGGCCCGATCTAAGGCTTCAACAGAGGTCACAATTGGAAGGCGGCCAATGAACTCTGGAATCATGCCAAATTTAAGAAGATCCTCTGGCATAACATCTGCAAATAAATCTTGGGCTTTCTTATCTTTCTCGCTCTGCAGCGTGGCATTAAAGCCAACGCCAGCTTTGCCTTTGCGATTTTCAATAATTTTTTCAAGCCCTGCAAAAGCGCCACCAACAATAAAGAGCACATTGCTAGTGTCGATTTGAATAAATTCTTGATGAGGATGCTTTCTTCCGCCCTGCGGTGGAACAGAGGCGGTAGTTCCCTCAAGAATTTTCAGAAGTGCTTGCTGAACTCCCTCACCTGAAACATCTCTTGTAATTGATGGATTCTCACTCTTTCTTGCCACCTTATCGATTTCATCAATATAGATAATTCCAGTCTCTGCCTTCTTAACATCAAAGTCAGCTGCTTGAATTAGCTTAAGCAAAATATTTTCAACATCTTCACCGACATAGCCTGCCTCTGTTAGGGCTGTGGCATCTGCAATTGCAAAAGGAACATTTAGCATGCGAGCAAGAGTTTGAGCTAACAGAGTCTTGCCACATCCGGTTGGACCAAGAAGCAAGATATTGCTCTTTGATAATTCCACGCCATCTTCTATACGGCGATCTGGTCCTTTTATTCTCTTGTAGTGGTTATAGACCGCAACTGAGAGCGACTTCTTTGCTCTATCTTGGCCAATTACATACTGATCTAAAAACTCATATATCTCTTGTGGCTTTGGAAGCTCTTGAATCCCAGCAGAGCTTGCTTCGCTTAACTCATCCTCAATAATCTCATTACAGAGATCGATACATTCATCGCAGATATAGACGCCAGGACCAGCAATTAATTTCTTAACTTGCTTCTGAGTCTTGCCACAGAATGAACACTTAAGCAGATCGCCGCTTTCACCGATGCGAGTCAAGATGAGCCTACTTTCTAGAGGGGAAGAAGATAAGAATAAATCCTCTAGCCCAGCAAGAGATGGCTAAACGCGTTCGCCCTGAGAGTAATTACCCCTACTTAGTAACAGAGGCTTTTCTTGAGGCAAGAATTTGATCAACAAGACCATACTCAACAGCTTCTGCTGCGGTAAGAATCTTGTCGCGCTCAATATCTTTACCAATATCTTCTTTACTCTTCTTGGAGTGCTTAGCAAGAATCTCCTCAAGTAATTCGCGCATCCGCAAGACTTCTCTTGCTTGAATTTCAATATCAGAGCCTTGACCACCGCCCTCGCTATATGGCTGGTGAATCAAAATCCTTGAATGCTCAAGCGCATAACGCTTTCCAGCCGTTCCGCCAGCAAGTAAAACTGCAGCAGCAGAGGCAGCTTGTCCAAGACAAATTGTCATGACATCTGGTCTAACAAATTGCATCGTGTCATAGATTGCAGTTAGGGCGGTAAATGAGCCACCAGGAGAATTGATATACATCATGATGTCTCTATCAGGATCCATCGATTCAAGAGTCAATAACTGAGCCATAACATCATTGGCCACAGTGTCATCGATTCCCTGGCCTAGAAAGATAATTCTCTCTTCAAATAACTTGGTGTAAGGATCAAGACGCTTATAACCATAAGCAGTTCTCTCCTCAATTGTTGGAAGAACATAACGGCCTTGAATATCGTTTATTTTCATCGCGCTGTACCACCGCTTCCTGATACTTGGCCTGCAGATTTAACAACATGATCAACAAAGCCATATTCCTTAGCCTCTTCGGCGTTAAACCAACGATCACGATCAGAATCTGCGGTGATTGTCTCCATCTTCTGGCCGGTGTGAAAAGCAATTAACTCTGCCATCTTCTTCTTAGTAAATGACATCTGCTCTGCTTGAATCTTGATATCAGATGCTGTTCCACCAATACCGCCTGATGGTTGGTGCATCATGATGCGAGCATGTGGCAGCGCGTAGCGCTTTCCAGGTGCTCCAGCACATAGTAGGAATTGGCCCATAGAAGCTGCAAGGCCCATACCAACTGTTGCTACATCGTTTTTGATGTATTGCATAGTGTCATAGATCGCCATACCAGCAGAGATTGAACCGCCAGGTGAATTAATATAAAGGTAGATATCTTTATCAGGATCTTCTGCTGCAAGTAATAACATCTGGGCAGCAATTGCATTGGCCATACTGTCTTCAACCACAGAACCAAGAAAGATAATTCTCTCTTTTAGTAATCGGTTATAGACCTGATCATCTAATCCGCCGCCTTGACTACTGGCCATACGGGGGGTTATGAGCTCCACTAATTCCTCCTGATATACATTTCTATGTCCGTTAGGCTAACGCCAAGAATAGAAAAATGCTTCCTGCAATATCGAAAAAGGTGGTTTGTTCGCTTAGAGCAGAGAAACTACTGCTCAGATCCACTCTCTTGCTTTGGAGCAAGGGCAGCTAAATCAACTTTTCGACCTGAGGCATCTTTAACCCCAACTCGCTCCAGAACTACAGCTAGGGCTTTGCTCCTTGCAACCTCAGCCATCAGAGCATGAATCTGACCAGCTTGAGAAATCTGTTGAGCAAATTGATCAGGGCTCATCTGATATCTAGCAGCGCTTCTAATTAAGTATTCGGTGAGCTCTGCTTCAGAGACTTGAACGGCCTCGCTCTTAACTATTGTGTCCAGCAAGAAGTCAGCCTTAAGAGAATTAGTGATCTCAAGGCTTACCTCACTTCTATGCTCGCTATCTTCTAAGCGATTTTCTTTTTCCAGATGAGCATCTACTTCTTCTTTTACTAGATTTTCAGGAACTGCAATTTCAACTGTTTCTAGTAGCAATTTCAAGAGATTATCTCTTGCTTGAGCCCCCTGCTCCATCGCCTTTAGGCGAGTTAGGCGTTGCCTTACATCGGCATCTAATTCGGCAAGTGTTTCAAATTCACTTGCAAGCTTTGCAAACTCATCATTTAGCTCAGGAAGTTCACGCTTTTTAACGGCCTTTAACGTGACCTCAACCTCGCCGCTTTGACCTTCATCCATTCCAACTAATTGAGTATTAAATTTCTTTACCTGCTCTAGCTTCATTCCAATTAAAGCTTCATCAAGGCCATCAACCATGCGATTTGAGCCAACTTCATAGGAGATGCCATTAGCACTTCCGCCTTCAATCTCTGCGCCATCAACTTTCGCACTTAAATCAATAGTGACAAAGTCGCCCTTCTCAACATCTTTTTCAACAGTTGTGAGCGTTCCAAAGCGAATTCTCAAAGCTTCAATCTGCTCTTTTACATCATCATCACTAACGGCTACATCATCAACGCTAATTTCGATCTTTGAAAAATCAGGCAGGCTAACTTCAGGCCTAATATCTACTTCAACTTCAAATTTAACTGCCTCATTATCTTTAAGCTCTTTGATATCAACACTTGGCCGGCCAAGAACTAGAAGATCATTTTCTCTAGCAGCCTGGCTATAAAACTCTGGCAGGCCGTTATTAATAGCTTCATCAAGGACTGCTCCGCGGCCAACTCTTTGATCAATCATCGCTCTTGGAACTTTTCCTTTGCGAAAGCCTGGGATAACAATGCGCTCTGAAATGCTTTGATATGCCGTCTTAATATGTGGCTCAAGATCTGTGAAATCGACATCAATTAAAATACGAACTCGAGTCTTTGAGATTGTCTCAACAGCGCTTTTCACATGGCTCCTGACTTAATATGAAGAGGTATAACTGGTCGGGGCGGAGGGATTCGAACCCACGGTCTCCTGCTCCCAAAGCAGGCGCGCTAGCCACTACGCTACGCCCCGCGGCGCAGGAAGCAGAGTCTAGATGAAAAATTCACAAGTAATTACCCCAAGCGCTACCCTTGCGCCCCTAAGGAGGAGCATTAGCACCCCCTTAGAAAGATAAAAAGTGCGGGCGTAGCTCAATGGTAGAGCCCTAGCCTTCCAAGCTAGCCACGCGGTTTCGATTACCGTCGCCCGCTCCAATCTTTTCTAAATCATCCAGTGACGCTTCCAACTAGAGTTATCGAAGCTAATCCGGATGCTGTGATTGAATCACTTGCAGTTGCGCCAGTTCCATCCATTAAAGAAACAGCAAGCGTTGATCCACCCACCCCAACTCTTATTGTTCCTATTACCAAATATTGATAGCCAACCCACGGATTCCCGCTCTCAAGTTCAGTGATACTTGAAGCCATATATTGATAACTCAAAGAGTTACCTGAACCACTAGCGAGAACACTTAAGCCAACTCTTCCGGAGTTATTGTTAGTTCTAGCACGAACTATGAGTTCAAATTTGTAACTAGCGCTTCCTGTCAAACTACCGAAATAGTTACTAGTTGATGAAACATTTGGAGTCGACGTTGCCAAAGTAAAACTTTGTATGGTTACAACTTGAACATTTGAAGGCCCAGTAGCTCCAGTTGCGCCCGTGGCACCTGCTGCTCCTGTTGCACCAGTAGCACCTGTTCCTGTTGCACCAGTGGCACCTGCTAATCCAGAAGATCCAGTTGCTCCCGTTGCACCAGTGGCACCTGTCGGTCCAGTTAATCCCGTTGCACCAATGGGTCCAGTTGCACCAGTTAATCCCGTCGCACCTGTTAATCCTGTCGCTCCAGTTAATCCCGTCGCTCCAGTTAATCCTGTTGCACCTGTTAATCCAGTTGCTCCAGTTAAACCTGTATCACCTTTTGCACCAACTGCTCCAACTTCGCCTTTTTCTCCCTTCTCTCCTTTCTCGCCAGTATCGCCTTTATCTCCCTTTTCACCTTTCTCACCTTTTGATCCAGTAGCACCACTAGTACTTGATCCTTTATCTCCTTGTTTGCCATCACTTCCCGCACTTCCAGTTGGCCCAATAAGACTTATTGGTGCTGGCCAACGATTATTAACTTTTGGCCCATAGATTTGAAATGTATTTGTGTTGATATAAAAATCTCCATCAATTCCAACTTTAGAAGTTGGAACAGCCTTGCCACTTAAGATGGTATTGGCTAGAGACTTATTGGTTCTGCCAGCGGCAGATAGTGGAGTTATTCCCACTGCAGTAAATAATGAAAGCGCCAAAACGATGCGCATGAGATAAAGCCATGTAGCCATAAATACCCCTCCTAATAGGGGGTAAGGACCCCTTAGTTAGGGATATGGAGCTATAGCCTGGCAAGGCCTTAGATGAATATGTAGAACTATTTAGCTATATCAATTTCTCCCATCTGGCCGTATAAGTAGCGCGTGATAGGAGAAAAACTTTAAGCCCTCTTTCAGGTAATTGTCCTACCTATCTCAGGTTGATAGATTTACATCATACCTATCAGGGGCAAGGGCCCTTGATTAGATGAATGAGTGAAGTAGGAGTATCGATGAAGAAAAGATTAATTGCAGGATCTGCAATCGCAGCACTTGCTCTCTCACTTGGCAGTACTACAGGCGCTGTAGCTGATGACAAGTTTAGAGATGGTAAAGGAATTTCAAATATCTTCAGTGGACTTGTTAAAAACGGAACTTTGACACAAGCACAAGTAGATGCAATTTCTAAAGCGATGCAGGATGCAAGAGGCGCAGGCAAAGCCGCGTATGAAGCAGCAAAAGCTGAGCGAATCAAAGTAATTACTGATGCTCTTGGCATTGATGCAGCAACTCTTGAAGCCAAACGTAAGGCAGGTCAAACCCTTGCCGCTATCGCAGGCGATAAGAAAGATGCGTTGATTGCTGCTCTGGTGGCATATGAAAGTAAGAAAATCGATGCCGCCGTAGCTGATGGAAAGCTAAGTGCGGAGCGAGCCACTGCGCTCAAATCAAAGTTAACAGCTGGAATTACTGCCATGGTCAATAACGAAGCCAAAATTGGCAAGGCTTTTAAAGGCTTTGGCAAAAAGGGTCACGGACGTGGCGGCAATAAGGCTTTAGCCTAGATAAGTTCATTTCTCTCCCCCTTCGTATAAGAACCGCTGGTAGAAATGCCAGCGGTTCTTATTTTTATTTGAGAAGGTAGCCCTATGAGGATTCATATTGGCAGTGATCATGCCGGGCTGGAATTTAAAGCAAAAATCATCGCTCATCTTCAAAGCCAAGGCCATCAAGTAACAGATCATGGCCCGCATAGCTTTGATCCGCTCGATGACTATCCAGAATTCTGTATTCCAGCAGCGCTTGCAACTGCAAAAGATCCGGGCTCTTTTGGCATTGTTTTAGGGGGCTCAGGAAATGGCGAGCAGATGGCAGCAAATAAAGTTAAAGGGGTAAGAGCAGCTCTGGTTTGGAGCGTTGAGATTGCAAAGCTTGCTAGGCAGCATAACGATGCCAATGTCATATCTCTTGGCGGCAGAATGCATGATGAAAAACTCTGTTTAGAGCTAGTGGATACCTTTCTTTCAACACCTTTTAGCAATGATGAGCGCCATGTAAGAAGAATTGGTTTAATTTCAAAGTATGAAGAAAAAGGCCAGCTTTAATTCTTAAAGTATTGCAGATCAGTTACTAGATGCTCTTTGCCAAGACCCTTGGATTCAAACTTAGTTAAGGGCCTCCATGTTGGGCGCTGGATTACTCCACCATTAAAACTTTTACTACTAGCAAAGTTTGACTCTATTTCTTTTGCATAAGGCTGCCAATCTGTTGCAACATTAATTCGACCACCAGGTTTTAGCTTTGCAGCTAAGGTCTCTATAAATTCAGGGCTTAAGAGACGACGCTTATGTTGACGCCGCTTTGGCCATGGATCTGGAAAGAAGATATGGAAGGCATCAAAGCTTGAATCTGGGATGTAATCCCTTAAGACTAAATAGATATCTTCATTGATAACCCTTAAATTCTTAATTCCAAGATTGTTTGCGCGAATTAGCAGAGCTCCGATTCCGGGCTTATGAACTTCGACTGCTAAATATCCGCTCTCTGGATTTTCAAAGGCAATCTGAGAGCTAGCCTCACCCATCCCGCTTCCAATCTCACAGACAATCTCTTTATATCTATCCTTTGGAAATATCTTGGATAGTTCAATCGGGCGATCTAACGGAATTTCATACTCACCTAAATGCTCGTCAATAGCTCCAGCCTGGGCCTTAGTCATTCGCTCACCGCGCAGGCGAAAGCTTCTTAAGCGAAACTCCTCAGATTTTTGGCTGGCCATAGTGGCAAAGAGTGCCATCTCTGCTTGGATACGCGCATGCCTGGAAATAACATATCGCGCGCTGAAGCCGCTGAACGCTCCTCTCACCTATCTATTAAGCACTATGAGGTCTTACTTGATGTAAGCGGGGGGGCAGAGAGCTTCATAGCCACCACCAAAGTCAGCTTTGATTGCAACAAGGTTGGTTATGAGAGCTTTATCGATGCAGTTGGAAAGAGGATCATCTCGGCAACCCTTAATGGTCAAAGCGTTGATGTTTCAAATTATGATGGCGAAAGTGTTTTTCTAAAAAATCTTCAAGCAAGCAATGAATTAGTAATTGAAATTGAGGCGATTTACTCCAAGAGCGGTGAGGGTCTGCAGCGCTCGGTTGATCCAGTTGATAACGAGGTCTATCTCTACTCTCAAGGTGAGACTGCATTTATAAGAAATATGTATCCCTGCTTTGATCAACCAGATCTAAAAGCAACTTTTGCATTTACGGCAATAGCTCCAGCTCATTGGCAGGTGATTTCAAATAATCCAGTAAAGCAGGTAAGTGATCTTGGGGATAAAAAGAAGTGGGAGTTCACTACTACCCCAATTATGTCAACCTACATTACAGCTCTTGTTGCAGGTCCTTACTCCTTCATTCATGATAAGTATGAAGGCAAGAAGAGTATTCCGCTTGGAATTTACTGTCGCAAATCTCTATTTGAACATCTTGATTCTGATGAGATATTCCTAATTACTAAACAAGGCTTTGCCTACTTTGAAGAGGTCTTTGGTCTGGCATATCCATTTGATAAATACGATCAGATTGCTGTGGTGGACTTTAACTGGGGCGCTATGGAAAATGCTGGCGCTGTTACTTTTAGAGAGGACCTCTTAGTATTTCGCTCCAAAGTAACAGAGCGGATGTATAACGCAAGAGCCAACACAATCCTTCATGAGATGGCCCATATGTGGTTTGGAGATATGGTGACTATGAAGTGGTGGGATGATCTATGGCTTAATGAATCATTTGCGGAGTGGTCTTCATATTTAGCCCTGGTTGAAGCAACTAAATTCAAAAATTCTTGGGCCGGCTTTAACGCTGAGAGAAAGAATTGGGCCTATCGCCAAGATCAACTCTCATCAACCCATCCGATTGCCACCGATATGGTCGATATCGACACGGTAAAAGCTAACTTTGATGGCATTACCTATGCCAAGGGAGCATCAGTTCTTCATCAATTAGTGGCCCACGTTGGTCGAGATAACTTCATTAAGGGCCTGCAGAAGTACTTTGCTAAGCATGCTTTTAAAAATACTGTCTTATCAGATTTATTAGTGGAGCTTGAGGCAACTAGCGGGCGAGATTTAAGTAGTTGGGTATCAACCTGGCTACAGACTTCAGGGGTAAATACTCTGCGCCCAGTAATTGAAACCGATGGCGAGAGCTATAAATCAATCGCTATCAAACAAGAGGCTCCAAAGATTCCTGCCGGATCAACTGAGCTTCGTCCGCATCGCGCAGCTGTTGGACTATATGACTTAAAAGACGGCCAATTACTTCGCAGAAAATCAGTGGAGTTAGATATCTCAGGTGATTTAACACAAGTTAAAGAGTTAAGTGGTGAGAAGTTGGCAGATCTTCTATTGATAAATGATCATGACCTTACCTATGCAAAGATTCGCTTTGATGCTAGATCTATTGCTACCTTAAAAGCTCACCTTGGTAAATTAGATGATGGTCTCTCTCGCGCTCTTTGTTGGTCTGCAGCCTGGGATATGTTTAGAGATGCTGAGCTATCTGCAACTGACTTTATAGAAATTGCCTTAACCGGCCTTGCTGGCGAAGATGACATAACCACAGTCACAGCCTTAATGACGCAGTTAAACACTGCAGTTGAGATCTATGCCTCAGATAAGAATCGCGACTCCTTAAGAGAGAAGGTGGCAGGTGCGCTTTTATCTCTTCTTAAGTCAGCAAAGGCTGGAAGTGATCACCAGCTCCAGTTTGCTAGAAGCTTTGCAGCCCTGGCACATAGCAAAGAGCAGGGCGCTGAAATTAGAAATATTCTCGATGGCAAATTCCAGGATCTAAAGATTGATGCTGATTTAAGATGGCATTTAATTCTCTGCCTAGTGGAGCGAGGATTAAGCACAAGAGCTGAGATTGATGCAGAGCTAAAGCGCGATAACACCCTTACTGGCGCCCTTAGCCATGAGAGATGTATTGCAGCCTTTCCAACTCTTGAGGCAAAAGAGGCAGCATTTAAAAAGGCCACCGAGGATGAGAGCATCACAAATTGGTCCAGACTCTCAGCTATTCAAGGCTATAACCGCCCGATTCAGCGCCACCTGCATGAGGGATTTGTTGATCGCTACTTTGATTTAATTCTTGAAACCTACAACACCAAGAGTTATGAAGTCTCAACTAGCATCATTGATCTTCTCTATCCCAGCTATTTGATTTCAAGTCAGACCCTTGCCAAAACAGATGCCTGGCTAAATGGCCCTGGAAAAGATAGCCATCCAACGCTTCGCCGCCATATCTTGGAGGCTAAGGATTCTTTGGAGCGAGCGCTAAGAGTTAGAGGAATAGATAACTAATTACTCGCCAATGCGAGTAATTACATCACTTGGGGCGCGATTAGCTTTATTTTTCTTAACATTCTCAAGTGCAACCACCGCTACCCAGATAAATAGCGTTATCGAAACTGGAGTAACAAAGAACCAGAGAAAGCCCTCAAGAAAAGCGAGCGGCTCACCAGGCATGGAGCCATCTTCATTTAAAGCTAATTGAATTGACATAGATTCAAGTTTAGGCAGAAGCGCCAACAACTCCAAATGGAGCCAGATATCTCACCCAACGCTCCTCAGCTCTTGCTGTTCCCAAAATCCTCCAAGCAGCTCCAACTGGCTCACGAGGAATTGAGCGAAGTCTCCAACCTAGCTCTTTCAAAGTTCTATCAGCTTTTACATGATTGCAGCGATGACAGGCGCTGACAACATTTTCCCAAGAGTGATCGCCTCCCCTACTTCGAGGCAGAACATGATCTATTGATGTTGCAGCGCTCTCGCAGTAAACACAGCGACCACCATCGCGAGCAAATATTGCTCTGCGTGAGAGTGGAACAGTGTGGCGATATGGAATCTTTACAAATTTATGGAGTCTAATTACTGCAGGAAGTTCCATTGATCCAGATGAGTAATGAAGTGTTACGCCAGATTCTTCAATCATGGTGGCGCGGTTATTTAAAATTAAAATGAGCGCGCGTCTATCAGAAACGACACCTAGTGGCTCGTAGGTAGCGTTTAGAACTAAAGTCCTTCTCGATGAGCTATTCACCGTTCTAATTCCCCCGTCTATCCGACGCGTGGCTCGCGTCGTGGGGGAAATCCTGCCCGAAGTTGGTGGGTTTTGTGCGGATATTTGGTTAAGTTCTTATAAAGTCTTGCCCAATGGAGCTAGATCTGAGCCTAAAGCAGGTGCTGGAGTGGTTTCTCGGCTCCCCCTTGCGAATAACGATCATCTTGGTCCTGGCGATTTTCATTCAGAAAATATCCTCAAGGGCCATCACTAAAACCTTAAGCAAAGTGGCAGAGGCTGATTTCATTCCTGGCGAGAAGAGATCGGTAACAAGACAGCGAGAGCGAGCAAAGACTGCAGCCTCTGTTCTAAATAGTTCATCAAAGGCAGTCATTGGGCTAATTGCTGGCGCAATGATTCTTGGTGAATTGGGAGTAGATCTTGGTCCCCTTGTCGCATCTGCGGGCGTAATTGGTTTTGCAGTTGGTCTTGGCGCTCAGAGCATTGTCCGTGATGTCTTCTCTGGAATCATCATGCTTCTTGAAGATCAATACGGTGTAGGCGATAGCGTTGAGGTTTTAGAGGTAAAAGGAAGAGTAGAAAGCGTTGGTCTTAGAGTAACAACTGTTAGAGATCGAAGAGGAACGCTCTGGTATTTAAGAAATGGCGAGATATTAAAAGTTGGAAATAGCTCTCAAAAATCTCGTTCTTGATTGACCATTGAATTAGCAGCCATTACTAAATAACTCCAGAGCTGCTCTCGCATCTCATTATCCATCTCAAGTGAATCAACTGCTGATTTCATATGAGAGAGCCAGACATCCCTCTCCTTCTCTCCAATTTTAAATTGCGCATGTCGCATGCGAAGTCTGGGATGTCCTCTTAACTGGCTATAGGTATTTGGCCCTCCCCAATACTGCTCAAGAAACATTAACAATCGCTCCGCTGCTCCTTTGAAATCATCATCAGGATACATCGGACGAAGTATTGGATCTGTGGAAACGAGAGCATAAAAGTGTGAGACTAAATTCTCAAAGGTTTTTCTTCCGCCCATCTGCTCATAAAGACTCATAAAAAGTGCTATCTGGCTTTAATTTTTAGCGACCAAAGGCCAAGAAGTGCTACCGGAATTGCTGATAATAGACAGAGCCAGCCATAAGAAAGAGTTGCGATAACAACACCTGCAATTGCTCCACCACTTGCTCCAGAGAGATTCATGACAAGATCGCTAGCGCCCTGCGATGCGCTCTTAAACTCTGGTGATACAGATTCAGTTAATAAAGCAGAGCCGGCAATTAGCGTGCAGGACCAACCAAGGCCAAGAAGAAATAATCCAATCCCTAGAGTTATTGCATCATCTGCTCTAGCAAATCCTGATATTAGAGCTGAAGATAGAAGTATTGCTACGCCAATTTGAATGACTCTTAATCTTCCAAGGCGATCAGTTAAAGCTCCCACAAGTGGTGAGAAGGCATACATGCCAAGAACGTGAACGCTAATTACCAAACCAATTATGGTTAACGTTACATCAACATGGGCCATATGAACGGGCGTCATAACCATTACTGCAACCATTGCAATGTGGCCAATAGCAATTGAGGCAATAGCAAATGAGGCTCTGGCATTGGAGCGAATATGCTTGAGGGCAACCTTTGTCTTGACTCTCGGAAGAGTTGCTGCTCCTGAATCCTTTGCTGCAGTTAGATAGGGATCTGGCCTTAGAAATAATTGGATGACAAGAACAGCAAGAGCTAGAGTCACAGCTGAGATCAAATACGGCCCAGTAAGTCTTGGAAGTCCGAATGATTCTGCTAAATTCCCAGAAGGCTCCATTAAATTTGGTCCAGTAACGGCGCCAATAGTTGATCCCCAGACCACAAATGAGAGTTGCTTTGCTCGTTTTTCATTTGTAGCAAGATCGATTGCGGCAAATCGTGCTTGATAACCAGCAGCAGAAGCTGCTCCAACTAGAAATGTTCCAGTCAGCATTAAATATATGTTCTCTCTTGAGCCGCCAAAGATTGCAAGAAGTGAGCCAATCACGCCAGCAATTAGGCCAACTGAGAGAGCAAGGCGTCTTCCTCCCCTGCTTGTGAGGCGGGCAAGTGGCAGGGCAAGAGCTGCCGCACCTAGCACTGATGAAGTCTGAGCAAGGCCGGCCAGAGTCTCTGAATTAGTTATTGATGCAACAAGAAGGGAGCCTGCTGCAACAGTTCCGGCAACGCCCACTCCATTTAAAACTTGTGCAGTTGCTAGAACCTTTACAGTTTTTTCTTGCAGGGCAGTATTGCTACTCACTTGCTTACTCTTAGCCAGACTGCAGTATCAGTTGGTAGAAAATTTCCATTTAGTGGCGCACTTGAATGAAGGACTTGAGTATTTTCTGGTAGCTCTATCTCGCTTCCAAAGTTAATGTAGCAAGCAAAGTCTTCACCTCTTCTAAATGCAATGACTTCTTTTGGCGCATCAATCCACGCCATGGTCCCATCACCAAGTCCAGGTTCATTCTTTCTAATTGCTAGCGCTTTTCGATAAACATTTAGTGTGGAGTTTGGATCATTTTCTTGTGATTCGGCAGAGTATCTTCCCCACCAAGTACTTGGTGGAAGCCAAGCCTGCTCCGGAGTTAAATTCTCATTTGATGAAAACCCAAATGCGCCGCCACTTGAGCTCTTCCATGGAATAGGGACTCTGCAACCATCTCTTCCTCGATCTTTGTAGTTGCTCATCTTCCATCTTGGATCAGTTAATCGATCCTCTGGAATATCCCTTACTTCAGGTAGACCTAGCTCTTCACCTTGATAGAGATAAGTTCCACCAGGAAGAGCAAGAGCCATAAGGGTTGCACTCTTTGCTCGAAGGGTTCCTCTTGCAATATCTAGCTTGTTCACATCGCCATGGCGAGAAAAAGTGGTATCACCATGATTTGTTAAACCTAAATCAAGGCGATCAACGGAGCGAACCACATCATGATTGTTAAATACCCAGGAAGTTGGCGCTCCAACTTCAGCCAGAGCGTCAATGGAATTATTGATCTTTTTCCTTATTTCATCGGCTTTCCAGAGGGTGGTGAGCATCTCAAAGTTAAAGGAGTTTTGTAGTTCATCACTTCTTACATACTTTGCAATTCTTGAAGCCGGGCTCACCCAAGCCTCTGCCACCGCCATTCGATCACCATCATATGAATCCAAGATCTTTCTCCAGCTGCGATAAATATCGTGAACCCCTTCTTGATCCCAGAATGGCTTATGTTCAGGGCTTAACATTCGAGTGAGGTTATTCTTGCCAAATATCTTTTCTATCCAACTACTTCGAACATCGGGAAGGCCACTTTCTTTAAACATGCCATGAGCCACATCAATACGAAATCCATCAACGCCCTTATCAAGCCAGAACTTTAAAACATCTTCAAAGTGTTTTACTACTTCATTATTTTCCCAATTCAAATCTGGTTGCTCAACAGCAAAGAGATGTAGATACCACTGTCCTTGCTTGCCATCAGATTCAGTAACTCTCTTCCAGGCAGGACCGCCAAAGACCGCCTGCCAATTATTTGGAGGTAGCTCCCCGTTTTTACCTTTACCTTCTCTAAAAATATATCTATCTCTTGCAGCAGATCCTGGTTTGGCAGCAAGTGCCTCTTTAAACCACTTATGTTGATCAGAGGTGTGATTTGGAACGATATCGATAATTACTTTAATGCCTAGATCATGGGCTTCTTTTATTAATAGCTCGCCCTCTTTTAAAGTGCCATAATCTGGTTCAATATCTAGATAGTCAGCAACGTCATAGCCATGATCTTTCTGCGGTGATGGATACCAAGGGGTAATCCAGATTGCATCAACTCCAAGCTTTTTTAGATATCCCAGCTTTGATCTAATCCCGCCAACATCTCCAATTCCATCGCCATTTGAATCAGCAAAGGAGCGGATATAGATCTGATAGGTAACAGCATCCCTCCACCAAGGCCGCTGGCCTCTGGGAGCAAGTTTTGAACTCAACTCTTCACCTCTAGATATTTCTCAAGAAAAGCTCGCTCACTTGCCTCAAGTGGGCGCGATTTTCCGCTCTCCTTATCAATTCCTACCTGAACCGACTTAATCCGAGCATAAATTGTGTCACCACTTTTAATCTCATAGCCCATTACAAATGATGAGTTGCCGATGGATTCCACCCAGAGCTCAACATCTACAAAGAATCCACCTTGCAAGATTGGAGCAATAAAATCTATCTCAGCTCTTGCAACCACCATCTCTAAAATTCCTGGAACTTCGCCTTTGCTACATGAGAATAGAAAGACCACTCAAATCTAGCCTCTTGAGCCAAAGTCAGATACTTAGCATTGTTTACATGGCTCATCGCATCAAGATCATCCCAGCGAACAAGAGCTTTATGTAGCGATCTCATCTGGTTAACTTTCTATAGGTGACTCTATGAGGACGAGCAGCTTCAGCACCAAGACGTTCAATCTTATTTTTCTCATATGATTCAAAGTTTCCTTCAAACCAGAACCACTGCGACTCTCCCTCATAGGCCAAAATGTGAGTTGCAACGCGGTCTAAAAACCAACGATCATGTGAGATTACTACCGCACATCCTGGAAACTCTAGAAGGGCATTTTCTAGCGAACCAAGTGTTTCAACATCTAGATCATTGGTTGGCTCATCAAGAAGAAGTAAATTTCCGCCCATCTTTAAGGTAAGGGCAAGATTTAATCTATTGCGCTCACCACCAGATAAAACTCCAGCAGCTTTTTGTTGATCTGGTCCTTTAAAACCAAAGGCAGAGACATATGCTCTACTCGGCATCTCAACAGCGCCAACCTTCATGAAATCAAGGCCATCTGAGACAACTTCCCAGAGTGATTTCTTTGGATCAATCCCAGATCTTGATTGATCAACATATGAAACCTTTACCGTCTCACCGACTTTAATACTTCCTGAATCTGGTGTTTCAAGTCCTAGGATCATCTTAAATAACGTGGTTTTTCCAGCGCCATTTGGCCCAATAACTCCGACAATTCCATTTCGTGGCAGTGAGAAGGAGAGATCATCAATTAGGAGGCGATCACCAAAACCTTTTGAAAGGTTCTCGACATCAACAACAATATTTCCAAGCCTTGGTCCCATAGGGATTTGAATCTCTTCAAAATCAAGCTTTCTAGCCTTCTCAGCCTCTGCTGCCATCTCTTCATATCTTGCAAGACGTGACTTTGATTTAACTTGGCGCCCTTTAGCATTCTGTCTAACCCAGTCAAGCTCCTCAGCCAATCGCTTTGCCCGCTTGGCATCCTTTTGTCCCTCAACTTTTAGTCTTGCTGCTTTAGTTTCAAGATATGTCGAGTAGTTTCCTTCATAAGGATAGGCGCGTCCACGATCTAACTCCAAGATCCATTGCGCGACGTTATCTAGGAAGTAGCGATCATGTGTGATTGCAACAACTGTTCCTTCATACTTTGAAAGAAATTGCTCAAGCCATAACACAGATTCGGCATCAAGATGGTTTGTTGGCTCATCAAGTAGAAGCAGATCTGGCTTTTGCAATAGCAATTTACATAACGCAACTCTTCTTCTCTCACCGCCTGATAAAACTTTAACATCAGCATCAGGGGGCGGACATCTAAGAGCGTCCATGGCTTGCTCTAACTGTGAATCTAAATCCCAAGCACTTAGGTGATCTAGTTTTTCTTGCAAGCTTCCCATCTCTGCTAGCAACTTGTCATAATCAGCATCAGGGCTTGCCATCTCCTCAGATACTTTGTTGAAGCGATCAAGTAGGGCAATAGTTTCGGCCACTCCCTCTTGGACATTTTCCAAAACATTTTTATCTTCACTAAGCGGCGGCTCTTGTAGCAAAATCCCCACGCTATATCCAGGGCTTAAATAAGCTTCACCATTTGATGGTTGTTGCAGCCCGGCCATGATCTGCAAGACCGTTGATTTTCCAGCGCCATTTGGTCCAAGAACGCCGATTTTTGCCCCGGGCAGAAACATCAAAGTCACATCATCAAGAATGACCTTATCGCCATGCGCTTTACGCGCCTTCTTCATTGTGTAAATGAACTCTGCCACGAGGCGAAACCTTATCGTTTATCCGAGCATTACTTGGCACTAGATAGACTTAGGTCGTTAAATGCGCCCGTAGCTCAGTTGGATAGAGCACCCGCCTTCTAAGCGGGTTGTCGCAGGTTCGATTCCTGCCGGGCGCGCATTGTTTTTGGGCAATAAAAAATCCCAGGACCCCTCGAAATCCCAGGATTAGTTATTTCTTTTAGGAGTTAACCCATCTTGCCGGTTACGTAAGCCTCAGTTCTTTCATCATCTGGAGTACTAAACATCTTCTTGGTTTCATTAAATTCCACAAGTTTTCCAGTGCGGCGATCTGAAGTTAGATTCACCTCAGTTACATAAAAGGCAGTGTAGGAACTTACGCGAGCAGCCTGCTGCATATTGTGAGTGACAATAACAATGGTGTATTGCTTCTTAAGCTCTGCCATTAGCTCTTCTATGCGCAGCGTGGCAATTGGATCAAGTGCTGAACAAGGCTCATCCATCAAGATAACCTCTGGCTCAACGGCAATCGAGCGAGCAATGCAGAGGCGTTGCTGCTGACCGCCTGAGAGGCCAAGTGCTGATTCGTTTAAGCGATCTTTAACTTCATCCCAGAGCGCGGCAGATTTAAGAGACTTTTCTACAATGTCATCTAGCTCTGACTTCTTCGGTCTGCCATTTACTTTTGGACCAAAGGCGATATTTTCATAGATGCTTTTTGGAAATGGATTTGGCTTTTGAAAAACCATACCAATGCGCCTTCTAACCTCAACTGCGCTAGCACTTGGATGATAGAGATCTGCATCATGATAAAAGAGTGAGCCATGAACTTTTGCGCCAGGGATAAGGTCATTTGTTCTATTCAAAGTCCTAAGAAGTGTTGACTTGCCACATCCAGATGGGCCGATAAAGGCGGTGATGTCATGAGATGGAATCTGCATATTTACATCACTAACCGCAACGAAGTCGCCATATGAGACGGCAACATCTTTGAGAGTGAAGACCGGGTCAACGAACTTCAAAGGCTCACTTGGTTTTCTAGTAGCGCTGCTGTTCATCGGACTTGACCCTTTCTTAGGTTCTTCCTTAGAGACTTTATTTGCCTGAGATTGCCTAAAAATCATTGACATTAAATGTTCCTCTTTCTCAAAGTGTAATCGCGAAGCAAGATTGCAAATAGGTTCATAGCAAAGAGAATTGCCAGAAGAATCAAGCTTCCAGCAGAGGCTAGAACTTGGAATTCCTCGCGTGAGTCTGAGGCGTATTTAAAGATCGCAAGCGGCAGGATGGTAAAGCCGCTATCTAGCCCAGTTGGATTAAAGGTGACGAAGGAGAGAGCTCCTAGAAGAAGTAGCGGGGCTGATTCACCGATTGCGCGGGAGACCGCAAGAATTGTTCCCGTTGCAGTTCCTGGAACGGCAGATGGGATAACTAACTTACTAACAGCCTGCCAATGCGTGGCGCCAAGTGCCAGCGCTCCCTCTTTATATGAAGGAGGAACTGCTCTAATGGCTTCGCGAGTGATGATAATGATCACTGGAAGAATCAACATCGCAAGAACGATGGCAGCTGATCCCACGGTAAAGCCCCAACTAAGTGGGCCGCGAGCAATGAAGGCAAGTCCGATTAATCCAAAGACTACCGCTGGAACACCTGCAAGGTTTTGAATATTTAACTCAAGGAGCGCGGTAAAGCGATTTCGCTTTCCAGCAAACTCTTCTAAATAAAGAGCAGTCATCACCCCAATAGGAACTGCAAATAAAGTGGCAAACCCAACTACCCAGATACTTCCCATGATTGAGGATTGAAAGCCTGCAGTATCAATATCGTAGGAAGGAAAGAATCTAACCAAATCCCAGGAGAGTAAGAATCCAGCATTGTTATAGAGGCGATAGATGATATAAAAAATGAAAGCAAGAGAGGCAACGATGCTTATCGAAAGAAATGTAGTAAAAGTAAAATCTTTAATTCGGCGATCAAGTGATACGCGACTTTCAAGTGAAGTACTAGGAGTTGCCATCACTCATAAACCTCTCTAAATCTTGCAATAAATCTATTTCCCAAGATATTTAGAATTAAAGTAACTGTAAATAAGACAGTTCCAACTAGGAAAATTGTGTTATAGGCAGATGAACCAACTTCTGCATCACCAATTCCGGCAAAACCAATAAAGGATGCCATCGTCTGCATTGGATCGCCTGGATTTGCCGAGAGCTTTGGATAGCTTCCAGCAACCATTAGGGCAATGGTGGTCTCGCCAAAGGCTCTAGCAAAGGCCAAAATCAATGCAGCTACCACTCCAGAAAGACCTGCATTTAAAACTACTTTCGTAGCAACCTCTCGCCTCGTTGCACCTAATGCATAAGCCGCCTCGCGCATAGCTCTTGGTACAGATGAGAGTGCATCATCAGCAACTGAGGCAATAATCGGAATAATTAAAATACCAGTCATCAACCCTGCGCCAAGGCGGTATATGCCAGTGGCTCACCAATCGGCCAGTACTTCTCGACAAATTCTGGGTTTACTACATAAAGACCAAAGAGACCAAGAACAACTGTAGGGATTCCAGCCAGGATCTCAAGAATTGGTTTAACTATTCGGCGTAGATTAAAAGTTGCATAGTCACTTAGAAATATTGCTGAAGCAAGTCCGATTGGAATTGCAATCACCATAGCAATTAAAACGATAATAAAAGTTCCAGTTAATAAAGGGGCCATGCCATATTGAGATGGAGTAAATAACGGAGCCCAGACGGTTCCAAATACCTGAGTAGTTATTTCCTTAAGAAGTCTAAATGTGGTGGGAATCAAGGAGAGAACAATTCCAACAGTCACCAGAACTGAAACTAAAGTGGCTGAAGCCATAAATCTAGTGATTAATAATTGAATTAGATTTCTTCTGCGAAGGTGGGTAGAGGGAGCTAGCGACATTCCGGCGCTGCCGGATTGTGCTGTGGCGCTCATCCTCTACCCCTCTTCGTTATAACTTTTTAAAGCTTTTTGCTACTAATAAAACCTTACCTTAGTTGGCAAGCTTTCTTAGTTCAGCAAGATCTGCTTCCAACTTCTTGGTCTGCTCAGCAGTTAGGGGTAGGAACTTCGCCTTCTCGGCGAGGTTCTTTAGATCTGCTACATAGAACTCAATGAATGGAATTATCGCAGGATTCTTCTTTACCTGGTCATTATTGACATAGATAAATAGTGGACGAGCAAGTGGGGTGTAGGCGCCACTTAGCACGTTCTCTAGTGATGGTTCTGCGCATCCCTTACCGCCATCAATCGCAATTGCCTTATTGATATCCGTATTTTCTTTGTAGTAAGAGAATCCATAGTAGCCCATGGCGCCAGTTGAACGCTTGACACCATTTACAGTGACGTTGTCATCCTCTGTTGGGGTGTAATCAACTCGTGAGCGCTTTGCAGGGCGACCATTGATCTGCTCTGTGAAGTATTCAAAAGTTCCTGAATCTGTTCCCGCGCCAAATAGCGGCATCTTAACTCTTGGGAAATCAGCACGAACTTGGTTCCAGTAATTGACCTTGCTTCCTGGCTCCCAAATCTTCTTTAGCTCAGCAACTGTTAGGCACTTTGCCCAGGTGTTCTTAGGATTTACTACAACAGAGAGCGCATCAGTTGCTAGGCGAAGTTCGGTGAACTTAATTCCAGCATCTTCGCATTGCTTACGCTGTGTTGCTGAATAGGCTGCTGATGCATTTGCGATATCTAGCTCGCCCTTACAGAAACGAGTCTGTCCGCCACCAGTTCCGGAAATACCAACTGTGATCTGAGTCTTTGAAACTTTCTGGAATGCTTCAGCTGCTACACCAGTAAGTGGTGCAACTGTGCTTGAGCCATCGATCTTGATTGTTCCAGTGACATTTGCATATTTCTTTGTATCAATTGTTGGAGTTGAAGTGCCAGCGGCTTGCTTACCGCCGGTCTTCTTCCACTTTAATCCACCACCTGCGATGGAGCACTTATATTCAATTCCCTTAGCATCATATCCAATCTTATTTCGTGAGCTGCACTTTCCAAGATTTGTTACTGGACCATCTGCTTCCTTGGCAAATGCTGGCGCGCTCATTAGAGATAGTGCAAGTCCCGTCGCGGTAAACATTGCGAGGATTCGCTTCTTTGAGAACATTTAAGAAAACCTTTCAATCAAAGTAGGTGCCGAAGGGCTTCGGCGTGACTGAATCTGACCCTCTCTGGGTAAATAACCAATGGGTGCTAGGTGAACGGGAGGTGAACTCTGACCTAGAAGTTGGGGGTATCGTGCCTGCGTGGCCCAAGAGAACCCTGCCTTGATTTGGATTGATTGTGAGATGACTGGGCTGAATCTAGCCTCAGATGCCCTAATTGAAATCGCAGTCTTGGTAACCGATAGCGAGCTAAATCTGCTTGGAGATGGAATCGATCTAGTTATCGCAACGACTCCAGAGAAACTAGATTCGATGAGCGATGAAGTAAAGAGAATGCATAGTGAATCTGGATTAATAGAAAAAGTGGCAAATGGAGTTAGTCTCTCGATAGCTGAAGAGAGGATTCTTGAGTATCTAAAGCAATACACAGCAGAGGGAAAGTCTCCCCTGGCTGGTAATTCGGTTGGGATGGATCGAAACTTTATTGCTAGGGATATGCCGCTACTAAATAGCTTTCTCCACTATAGAACTATTGATGTCTCATCAATAAAGGAGCTAGCAAAGAGATGGTATCCAAAAGCTTATTTCCAAGCTCCAAAGAAATCAGGCAACCATAGAGCCCTAGGTGATATTCAAGATTCTATTGCAGAGCTTGCTTATTACCGCTCAGCAATATTTGTTTCAGATAAGTAATATTTCAAATATCTATTTCACTAAGCGCCTCTGCTAGATCTTTGCTTGGAGAGAGCTCAATTAGCTGATAATTACTAGCTTCCTTTATTTTGTTGGTGATTCGAAATAAAAATTGCCTTGCTCCTAGTTGATCTGCAACGAGTGCGAGTAAGAATCTTTTTGGAGCCATTCGGGCCAGTAAATCCCCTCCCCTAAGTTCGCTATTTAACTCTCTTGCTACTTCCAGCAATTGATCATCACTTAGATCTTTTAGATTAATAGCAATTAAGGTCACAGGGTTATCACTTCTCTGCGCCCAGGACCTTAGGCGAGATAAGGATTCATAGAAATAGACCGGGGTCATAAGGCCGGTTAGCCGATCAAATGAGCTGCTATCAAAGGAGGTCATAATTAGCCAAGCCTTACTAGCTTTTTTGATAATAACTAGAGCTATCTCATCCCCTATTCTTAAGGCCATATATGAAGCTCTTTGGCTCGAAGGTCTATCTAATAGCTGCAACTCTGGTGCGCCTTGAAGCGCTATTTCTTGCTGGCCTTGCTAGTTACCTTGCGATAAGAACTGCAACAAGTAAGGTCGAAGAGCTCGATGCCATATTGGCTGAGATTATTTTCTTAAGCATCGCCAGCACTGGACTCTTCTTTGCTGGCAAAGGATTTATCGCAAAGCGAAACTTCGCCCGCGCCCCAACTGTTCTTGCTAATTTAATAGCCATCGGTGTTGCTTACTACATGATTGATGGCGAGAGAGATTTGCTAGGAATTGGTCTTGGAAGCTTTGCTCTAGTTACTTTACTTGCCGCACTAGCTGCAATCCCTCACCAAGGCACTACTTCCTGATCCTCCCAAAGTAATCCAGTCTGATCTCCTGGGTTAAATGTTCTAGTCGCTAGCCAGATTGCAGTTGCTGCTCCTTCAGCAGCGCTTCTTGGCGCATCAGCCCCGCCCATATCAGTTCTACTGTGGTTAGGACATATTGCATCAACTAAAAATCCTCTAGCGCCATGATTAGTTTCATGAGCAAGATTTCTTACTAGCGCATTTACTCCAGCCTTTGAAATGCGATAAGGAGCAAGTCCACCTGCATTTCCAGGACCGCTCATTCTTCCAAGACAGGCAGAGAAAATTATTACTCGTCCATTTCTTGCCTCAGCCATTGGGGCTGCTATGGAATTTACTAAAGTAAAGACTGAGTTGAGATTGATATCCAAAACTCTTGCCCACTCTTGATCATTGGTCTTAAGCGTCTTTGCCATCTTCTCACTCATTACCCCATGGGCAAGAACTAGAATCTCTGGAGTTCCATATTTGGCTAGTAACTCCTGGCTGACGCTTCTAACTTGAGAAATCTGCTGGCAATCCATTAACTCAAAGGCAATCCCGAGCTCACTTGATGCCGCCTCGGCCCGCTGGCGATCTTTACTTATACCTATTACTTCTGTCGCCTCGAGCTTTTAGAGCCTTTGCCACCTCATAGCCCAGACCCCTGCTTGCCCCAGTAACAAATGCCAACGCCATTTCATAAGCCTGCCCTAGAGCAGAGCTTTTTGCATCGCCAAAGTGTGGCCAAGAACGCCACTTGGCGGTAGGAAGGCAGAGCGCAACAAAGATAGGCTTACTTTCTGTGGCAGGCATGACTCCTGAGAATAAATTTGGCGGCTCATTCGGCTCTAATGAATGGCTCGTCGATGAGATGTATGAGCGATACCTAGCCGATCCAAATTCAGTTGAAGCCAATTGGCAAGAGTTCTTCTCTGGATATAAACCAGCAACTAATGGCGCAGCAAGCTCAGTAGCAAAAGCAGCTACCCCGCCAATTCCAAAACGCCAACAGGTTAAAGAAGCTCCTGCGCAAGAAATTAAAAATACGCCACCACCTATTCAAGAAGTTGTTCGAGCAAATCCTGCTCCAATTCCAACGCCAGCAGAGGCAGTTAAAAAATCTGCTCCACAAATTGCAACCCCAACTGCTGCAAGAGTTGAACCACTTAGAGGAGTCTCTGCTCGAGTTGTTACAAGTATGGAAGCTTCGCTAACAGTTCCAACTGCAACCAGTGTCAGAGCAATTCCTGCAAAATTAATGATTGATAATCGCACTGTAATTAATAATCATTTAAAGCGAGCCAGAGGTGGAAAGGTTTCATTCACCCATCTAATTGGCTACGCCATGATTAAGGCGCTTCGCGAAAATCCAGAGATGAATACCTTCTTTACCGAGCTTGATGGAAAACCAGCAATTGGATATCCCGATCACATCAATCTTGGAATTGCTATTGATTTAACTAAAGAAGATGGATCTCGCCAATTACTTGTGCCATCAATTAAGGGATGTGAAGGCCTTGATTTTGGAAACTTCTGGGCCTCTTATGAAGCGTTAGTAAAGAAAGCTCGCTCTGGAGCACTTAGTGTTGAAGATTTCAGTGGCACAACAGTTTCGCTAACCAATCCTGGAACTCTGGGAACAGTTCACTCTGTGCCTAGGCTAGTAACTGGCCAGGGCTTGATTCTTGGCGTTGGAGCAATGGATTATCCAGCAGAATTTCAAGGCGCCAGTGAGGAAACTATTGCAACCTTGCAATCTCTAAAGTAATTACTCTGACCTCCACCTATGACCATCGCATTATTCAAGGAGCGCAATCAGGCGACTTCTTAAAGAAAATCCATGAGATCCTGCTTGGGGCAGATAATTTCTATGAAGAGATATTTGCTGCCCTTCGAATCCCTTATGTTCCAATTACTTGGCATAACGATATTCCAGAGGGTAAAGAGCAGCTAAATAAAGCAGCACGTCTACAGCAATTGATTCAGGCCTACCGCACTAGCGGCCACTTAATGGCTGATACAGATCCACTGGAATACCAGCAACGTAGCCATCCAGATCTTGATGTAATTACCCACGGCCTAACGCTCTGGGATCTTGATAGAGAGATTGCAACTGGCGGCTTTAGTGGTCGCCCTTATGCAAAAATGCGAAATGTTCTGGGAATCTTGCGCGACTCTTACTGCAGATCAATTGGCATTGAGTATATGTATATCGACTCACCGGAAGAGCGCAAATGGATTCAGAGCCAAGTTGAAGTTGGCGCCCCCTTCTTTCCAAGGGAGGAGCAGTTAAGAATTCTTCGCAAATTAAATTCTGCAGAGGCTTTTGAAACATTTCTTCACACAAAGTTTGTGGGACAAAAGCGCTTCTCGCTGGAGGGCGGCGAATCAGTTATTCCAATTCTTGATGCAATTGCAAGATATGCCGCTAAAGCAAAATTAGATGAGGTATGCATCGGAATGCCGCATCGCGGCAGGCTAAATGTCTTAGCTAATGTCGCTGGAAAAAATTATGGGCAAATCTTCCAAGAATTCGAAGGGCACTATCAAGAAAATGAGGTTCAGGGTTCAGGAGATGTGAAGTATCACCTTGGAACATATGGGGACTTCATAACTGAATCTGGCGATCAAACCAAGATATATCTTGCAGCAAATCCCTCACATCTTGAGGCAGTAAACCCTGTTCTTGAAGGAATTGTTAGGGCAAAGCAAGATAAGAAGAATGTAAGAGATATCTATAGCGTTCTTCCAGTATTGATTCATGGCGATGCTGCATTTGCTGGACAAGGCGTGGTCTCAGAGACGCTAAACATGTCGCAGCTTCGTGGCTATCGCACTGGCGGAACTATCCATGTAGTCATTAATAATCAGGTGGGCTTTACTACCTCACCAGATTCTGCTCGCACCTCTCGCTATTGCACCGATATTGCCAAGATGATTCAAGCTCCGGTATTTCATGTCAATGGCGATGATCCTGAGGCATGTGTAAGAGTTGCAAGAGTTGCCTTTGAATATCGCCAGAGCTTTAATAAAGATGTCATCATCGACATGGTCTGCTACAGAAGGCGCGGACATAATGAGGGCGATGAACCAAGCTTTACACAACCAAGAATGTATAAATTAATTGATGCTAAGCGCTCAACTCGAGTTCTCTATGCCGAAGCCCTAGTTGGACGCGGCGATATCACCCAAGAAGAGTCTGATGAAATTGCAAAGGAATTCCAGGGTCAACTAGAAGCAATCTTTAATATGGTCCATGACAAGCTTCCAGAAAAACCTGCATTTAATAAGCTAGAAGAGTTAGATCCGCTAAAGGCAAATACTGCAATTAGTGAAGAATAGCTAGAAAAATTGCTGCTACTCAAGTAGCAACGCCGCAAGGATTTAAAGTACATCCAAAACTTGCTCCACAATTACAGCGACGCGTCACAATGCTTGATGATGGAACTATTGATTGGTCAGGCGGTGAGATGCTTGCACTTGGCTCTCTACTTCTCGAGGGTCACACCGTAAGACTTGCAGGTCAAGATGTTGGTCGTGGAACTTTCTCTAATCGCCATGCAGTAATTCGTGATTATGAAAATGGATCAGAGTGGATTCCGCTGCGAGAATTAATAAGTGGAAGTACTCATCTCTTTGTCATTGATTCATTGCTTTCAGAGTATGCCGCCCTTGGCTTTGAATATGGATACTCACTAGAGCGTGAGGATGCTTTAGTTCTTTGGGAAGCTCAATTTGGTGATTTTGCCAATGGCGCACAAACAATTATTGATGAATTTATCTCCTCATCACTACAAAAGTGGGGCGAGAGATCCTCGCTAGTCATGCTTCTTCCTCATGGTTATGAAGGACAAGGCCCAGATCACTCATCTGGTCGAATTGAACGTTTCTTAACCCTGGCAGCTGAAAACAATATGACTATTGCTCAGCCAAGTTCTGCTGCTTCTTATTTCCATCTATTGCGCTGGCATGTGAAAAACCCTGCCAGAAGGCCGTTAATTGTCTTTGAACCTAAGTCCATGCTTCGACTAAAGGCTGCCGCTGCCCAGCTCACAGATTTCACCTCTGGAACATTTACTCCAGTTCTCAGTGATCCTGCAATTACTAGCGCCTCAAAGATAGTTCTTTGTAGCGGAAAGATTTATTGGGAGTTAGTAGCAGAGCGAGCAAAACGCTCAGATAGCTCGACAGCGATAATTAGGCTCGAGCAACTTTATCCACTTGCTATCGATCAAATATTGGCAGAGCTTTCAAAGGCCCCTAATGCGAAGTTAGTCTGGGTTCAAGATGAGCCAGCAAATCAAGGTCCATGGCCATTTATCTCAAGTAATCTTCAAGAGGCACTTGGGGCAAGAAAGCTAAATAGAGTTTCTAGAAAATCTGCTGCAAGCCCTGCTACTGGAAGTATCTATATGCACGAGGAAGAACAGAAAGCACTTCTTGCAGAAGTATTTGCCAGCTAGTTTTACTACTACTTGCCTTCAGAGATTAGCGAGAGCGCTGCAGTTCTAGCTAGAAAAGTTACTCTCTCAACAAGTGCGCGGCGCATTACTGATGCAGCAATTAACCGAGATCCATCATGAATCTCGCAGGCAAAGGTAAGAATTCCCTCTTCATAGCTAACGCATGTTGCAGAGCCTTGAATTTCACTGCCAATACCCAGAGCATCATGAATTTCAAGTTCCATATCAGTTAGCGTGGTCGTTTCACCATTTTCTAAAAACTCAGCAATAGCTGAATTGCAAGCACTCTCCATCAAGGTGATAAGAAAACTAGATGAAAGTATTGGCATATCTCCACTGCCATGAGCAAGTGCGGTATCTCCAGGCCTAACCACCATCTGGGAAATACCAACAGCTCCAAGAATTAACTCTGCTTGCATAGAAATTAACTTAGCAGGGCGGGGTTAACTAAAAGGGAAAGTCGCGCCTGATTTCGTGAGAAGTTTCAATCTCTATAGAAGTCTGACCATCAATTGTGATTTCAGTTCGGCGATACTGGGTAATAATCTCGCTCTGAGAAGTGGGAAGCATCTCTTGGCCTGCAAGCTCGGCAAGGCGGAGCGCAATCTGCTCTTGAAGACTAGAAGGCGCACTCTCACAACATGATCTAGTTAAAAGTGATTGAATCAGATTAAGAGCAGCTCTCTGGCTCTCCATCTCACCGCGACATCCTTGGCAATCTTGCAAATGAAAAGCAATTTCATTAAAGGTTGCGGAGTCATCAATTTCGTTATCGATAAATAGAACTAAACTCTCACAGCACTTATCGCATGGGATGCTCATTTCTTGCCTCCCTTCACATAACCAAGTTCACGGGCGTAATCAGTTAATTTCTCTCGTAGTTGCTTGCGGCCTCTATGAAGTCTTGACATAACTGTTCCAGTTGGAACACCAACAATTTCAGCAATCTCTTTATAAGAAAAACCTTCAACATCTGCTAGATAAACTGCAATTCGAAACTCCTCAGGAATTTCAGCAAGCGCACGTTTGATATCACTATCGGGCAGGTTTTCTAGAACAACATCTTCTGCTGACTTACCCTGATCGCTAGTATGAGATGAAGCATCAGCTATCTGCCAATCCTCTAACTCTTGATCTGATAACTGAGGTCTTCTCTGGTCTTTGCGATAAGTATTGATAAAAGTTGTAGTTAATATTCGATAAAGCCAGGCTTTTAAGTTAGTCCCTGGCTCAAATTGATGGAATGAAACATAGGCTTTGGCATAGGTATCTTGAACTAAGTCTTGGGCATCTGATGGATTTTTGGTGTATCTAAGTGCTGCTGAATAAAGCTGATTCATATATTGCAGCGCATCAGCTTCGAAACGCTTTCGTCTCTGCTCCGCACTTTCTTTTTCGCGATCAACGCGAACTAGCTCTCCAGCATCCCTGGAGCCTTGGTTTGAAATTTCGGTTGGCATTAAATCCAAGGTTATCGCCATAGCAGCCTAACCCGCATATCCAGAGCTTTATTCCCTGCCTAGAAGAGGGTCTCGGGCTCTCCTAATTCAATTGGCTCAATAAGCCCAGGCCCGCTGCCAGTAATCGAATTAACCGCACTTGATACTGGATGAAAGCGAAGATTTGCATCAGGAGTTGGAACATCCATAAGAGCTCTAATCTTGTCTACATCATTAATCTTGGGATTCATCCAATCTTGCCATCTCTCTCTTGGGAGAAATACTGGCATCCGGCTATGCACTTGAGCTAATTGGCCCACTGCCTGCCTAGTAATGATTGCAACAGATTGGATTACTTTTCCTGAAGGAGATGTCCAACTTTGAAAGATTCCACTAAAGGCAAGTAATTTTTCATCATCTCTTGAAACATATATTGGTTGCTTAGTCTTGTATTTTCCAAGCTCACTTGCCCATTCATAGTAACCGCTTGCAGGAAGTAAACAGCGATTACTTCTGAAGGCGCTTTTGAATGTTGGTTTCTCATGAACACTTTCAGATCTTGCATTGATTGCACTTGATTGAGATTTTGCTGCCTCATCATCACTTTTTGACCAATGCGCAATCATCCCCCAGGAGGCAATTTCAATTGCTTGATTTTTAATGATGTAGACATCATTGGTTGGCTTAATATTCCAATCGGCGGGAAGGCTGATGCCTGGAGCGCTATTGGTAGAAAACTCTTCAGCAATATCGCTGATCATCGCCGATAGGGCATATCTTCCGCACATACTCCTAATCTAATACTTATGGCGATGAACTAGACTTTCAAGTATGTGGAGCGCACCCTTTAGGGCATCAAAGCCAATCTCGGGCGCCATAAATATTCCAGGGTCAAAGTCAGTTACAAATCGAGCTCTGGTGTTAAGCGCACTTGCCTCATCACCATCCACTTTGAGAAGGGGCTTGCGTTCAAGAGACACAGATTTAATGATCAAAGCGCTATCTAGCCTTGGTGTAAAGATTGAGATTGAGGAAGATCTTTGGAAAATTACTCCAGCGCCCTTGATGGGCCCTGCAGGAATTGATGTTGGAAATGCCGGAACTGTAATGAGATTTCTTCCGCCTCTTGCAGCACTTGCTAAGGGATTGATCTCCTTTGATGGAGATCCGCGTTCCCACCAGCGCCCTCTAGGCCCAGTCATCAAGGCGCTCGAAAGTCTTGGAGTAAGCATTGAACATCAAGGTAGATATAGCTTGCCTTTGGTTATAAATGGCGCCGGCTATATAAATGGTGGAGAAGTTGAAATTGATGCCAGCGCTTCAAGTCAATTCTCTCCTCGCTCTTATTAGTTGCACCTTTAATGAAGCAGGGACTTAAGATCAAAAATGTTGGTAAGAACCTTCCTTCAAAGCCTCACATCGAGATGACTATCGCAATGCTCGCCCAATATGGAGCAGTTGTTGATACCTCTATTGCGAATCAATGGAGCGTTAAGCCAACCAAATTATCTGGAGTTGATCTAGTAATTGAGCCAGATCTTTCTAATGCTGCTGTCTTTATGGCTGCGCCTTTAGTATGTGGCGGCGAAGTGATTATCAAAGATTGGCCAAGAAAAACTACCCAACCAGGAGATCAGTTAAGGCAGATATTTTCAGAAATGGGCGGAGTAATTGATTTTGTAGATCAAGGTTTAAGAGTTCGATCAAGTGGCCAGATAAGAGGAATTGATATTGACCTTGGCGATGTTGGCGAGCTAACCCCAGTGATTGCAGCGCTGGCTTGCTTTGCAAACTCCCCCTCATATCTTCGCGGTATTGGCCATTTAAGACTCCATGAAACGGATCGATTGAGCGCTTTAAAAAATGAGCTAACTGCTCTTGGAGCTGAAGTCATTGAGGAGGAGAGCGCACTTAGAATTCTTCCAAAGCCTATGAAAGCTGGAGTTTTTCACACCTATGAAGATCATCGCCTTGCAACAGCAGGCGCGCTCATTGGCCTTGCCGTCGATGGAGTTGAAGTAGAAAATATTGAAACAACGAAAAAGACAATCACTGATTTTCCAGCGCTTTGGAGTCAACTACTAAATGGTTAGACGCCGCCCCGATGAGAGCGATATTCGCATTCGCCCGGCTAAATCAACGCGCCGGCGAAGTAAAGATAGACCTTCACATAGTGACTCAATTGCGGCTCAGGTAATAACAGTTGATCGCGGCAGAACTCTATGTCGCATTGCTAGTGGGAAATTAGTTAGTGCAATGAAGGCTAGAGAGCTGGGAAAGAACGCTGTAGTGGTTGGAGATTTAGTAAATATCGTAGGAGATGTAAGTGGAGATGCTGGATCTCTGGCTCGAATTGTTGCCGTGCAACCCAGGCGTAATAGCTTAAGTAGAACTATTGATGATGCTGGGGCCTTTGAAAAAACAATTGCAGCCAATCTTGATCAGATGGTTATCGTTGCTGCATCTGCTGATCCTGCTCCAAGACAGGGATTTATTGATCGCTGTTTAGCGGTGGCATTTGATCAAGGCATCAAACCGATAATTGTTATGAGTAAGGCAGATTTAGCAGATCCTGATGAGTTCTTAAAAGCTTACAAAGATTTGGAAGTTGATTACTTTAAGTTAAAACGTGGTGATGATTTAACTCAGCTACATAAAGCGTTAGAGGCAAAAGTTTCAGTCTTAATTGGCCACTCGGGAGTTGGTAAATCAACACTTGTAAATGCACTCCTTGGAATCGAAAAGCGCGACACTGGAGATGTTAATTCAACAACTGGTAGGGGTCGCCATACCTCATCAAGTGCTATCTCTTTTGAATTACCAAATGGGGGCTGGATAATTGATACCCCCGGAGTTAGATCCTTTGGCCTAGAACATATTGATAAATCAAGAGTTATCGCCTCATTTACTGAATTCGCATCAGTTATTGCAAACTGTCCTAAGAATTGCTCTCATGATGAAGCAACTTGCGCTCTAAATAACTACGTAAAGACAAGTCCTCAAGCATCCTCGCGCCTAGCCAGCTTGCAAAGGCTGCTTGATTCAAGCAACCAAGAGATAATCTAGGGACTATGACCTATCCAGGAGATCTTCTAGGAGATATTGAGTTACTTAAATATCTCGCTGATTTAAGTGATGAGATCTCATCATCTAGATTTTTAGCTCAAGACCTTAAAATTGAAAGTAAACCAGATCTCTCACCGGTTACCGATGCTGATAGAGCAGTTGAAGAGAAAATTAGAGAGGTTCTCAAAGCTCAGCGACCAAATGACAAAATTGTTGGAGAAGAGTTTGGCAGCGCAGAAGATATCCAGGCGTTGGATAGATATTGGGTAATCGACCCAATTGATGGAACAAAGAACTTTTTAAGGGGCCTTCCAATCTGGGCCACGCTCATTGGTTTAGTGCATAGGAATGAAAATGGCCAAGATCGGGTTATAGCAGGCATGGTCTCCTCCCCTGCTCTATTTCGCAGGTGGTATGCCGCGGAGGGTTTTGGAGCATTTACTGAAGTTAATTCAGGTACTGCAATTCAAATCAAAGCATCAAATGTGAAAGAAATATCTGATGCATCAATTTCATTTTCAGATTTAGTTGGTTGGGGTCCAAGAAAGAATTCATATTTAGCATTTATGGATAAGGCCTGGAGAGCTAGAGGAATTGGTGATTTCTGGTCACATATGTTGGTGGCAGAGGGAGCGGTAGATATTGCCGCAGAGCCAAGTCTTGCGCTCTGGGATATGGCAGCGGTTGCGATAATTGTTACCGAATCTGGGGGAAGATTTAGCGATCTAGAAAATGTTGCCGGACCCTTTGGCAAAAGCGGAGTTTCAACCAATGGTCATCTTCACCAAGCATTTATTAGCGCGGTGAATTCATGAGTGATACTCAAGTAGTAGATCTAGAACAAATTGATTTAAGTATTTCTGGCATGACCTGCTCTTCATGTGTTGGAAGAGTCGAAAAGTCGTTAAACGAAGTTCCAGGGGCTAAGGCCTCAGTAAATCTTGCTACCGATAGCGCTCATATCCTCATTCCTCGAGGGGCAAATCCAAAAGATTTAATAGCTGCAGTTGTTAAAGCAGGCTATAGCGCAAAGCTTCGCGGTGATGGTTATGAGAGTTTCTCTCATTCAAGGGCTATGGGCTTTAGATTAATTGCAGCGATCTTACTTACCATCCCAGTAATTACTCTCTCGATGTGGCATCAACTCCATATGCAGGTTGATAAATTTATTCTCACCCAATTAGATTCACTTAATATCGCAGCGCCTCTATATTCTCCAACTGGCTGGTTAGTAATTTCTCTTAGCGCTCCAGTGGTGCTCTTAATTGGTTGGCCAATTCATCGAGCGGCAATTAAGAACATCACCCATCCAAGTATGGATAATTTGATTTCATTAGGCTCACTCACTGCGCTCATCTGGTCGATCTATGCCAACTCAACTGGAAACGGTGATATCTATTCTGAAGTTGGCGCATCTGTTGTCACCTTTATTGTTCTTGGAAGATATCTTGAATCAAGAGCCAAGAGAAAAGCTGGATCATCCCTTGCCCACCTGCTCTCCCTCACTCCAAAACAAGTAATAATTATTAGAGGTGGCCAAGAGATAACAGCGCCCATTGCTAATTTAGTAATTGGCGATCACTGCTTAGTCAAAGCAGGCCAAGCTATTCCAACTGATGGAATTGTGATTCAGGGATCAAGCGCTATTGATAATTCACTACTAACAGGTGAATCCCTACCGGTAGATGTTCAAGCTGGAGCAAGTGTTATTGCTGGCGCTATCAATCTAAATTCTCCAATAGTTATTGAGGCAAAGAGAGTTGGAAGTGATACCGAGCTTGCTCGTATCACCAAGATGGTATTAACCGCTCAAGGCGAGAAAGCCCCTATCCAAAGACTTGCAGATCGAATAAGTAATGTCTTTGTCCCTATTGTTATTGCGCTTGCGATTGCAACTTTTGCTACTTGGTATGGCTTAGGAAATTCGCTGACTGACTCCATCACCGCATCTGTAGCAGTATTGATTATCGCCTGTCCTTGCGCCCTGGGACTTGCGACCCCAGTAGCGCTTCTTGTGGCATCTGGCAAAGGTGCTACCAATGGAATTATCCTGCGAAAAAGTTCATCACTTGAGATTGCAACAAAGATTGATACCGCTATCTTTGATAAGACGGGCACCCTTACAACAGGTGTGATGAAGGTTCAAAACATCACAATTGCCGATCTTGGGGCAGCTGCGCCAAAGATTTCAACATCAGATTTGTTAATTGCAGTTCATAGCCTGGAGCATGAGAGTAGTCATCCGATTGCAGTTGCAATCAGTAAGAGCCTTAGAGAACAAGGAATTGCTAGAAAGAAATTTACAGATTATGTAGAGAGCGCGGGTATGGGAATTGCTGCTCGCATGCAATTTGGAGATGCGCAGATGCCAGTTCTTATTGGAACTCCTGCCTCAATCAGGCGGGCAACTGTTTCGCTTCACCCCCAACTAGAAGATGCAATTGCATCTGCCCTTTCAAAAGGAAATTCAGTAGCGCTAGTTGCAGTAGATGGCGTTGCTATGGCGCTCTTTGAAGTTGGAGATAGCTTAAGAGTTGATGCTAGGCAAACTATTGCGGCTCTAAAGAGTAGAAATATTGATAGCTGGCTAATTAGCGGCGATAGTCAAGAGGCTGCAACACAGATTGCGGACCAGGTAGGAATTGCTCTTAGCAACGTGATTGCTCAAGCAACTCCCGATCAAAAGATTGCAAAGGTCAAAGAGCTACGTAGCTCTGGTCGAAAAGTTCTCATGATTGGTGATGGCATAAATGATGCCGCAGCACTAAGTGAGGCTGATCTAAGTATGGCTCTTGGCACAGGAACTGATACTGCAATATCTAGCGCCGATATCACGCTAATGCGTCCAACTTTAGCTACTGCAATCTCTGCGCTAAATCTCTCAGCCAAAACTCTGAGGATTATCAGAGTAAATCTGGGATGGGCGTTTTTTTACAATGTTATTGGCATTCCAATTGCCGCTTTAGGACTACTAAATCCAATGTATGCCGGTGGGGCGATGGCAGTATCAAGTCTCTTAGTGGTTCTAAACTCGCTAAGAATTAATCGGAGCGCTACCCTCTCGGCGTGAATTTATCTAATTCCATCTGGATTGGAACTGTCGCATTCATAGTTGGACTTTTAATCTTTGATTTATTGGCCTCCTCCCGCAAAGCCCACGATGTCTCATTTAAAGAGGCAAGTTTTTGGTCAATTTTTTACATCGCCGTTGCTCTTATCTTTGGCGCATGGGTATGGATTGAATTTGGAGATCAATTTGGTAAAGAGTATTTTGCCGCTTACGTAGTTGAGAAGTCTCTATCAGTTGATAATCTCTTTGTATTCGTCATAATCCTGGCAAATTTTGCAGTTCCATCTATCTATCATCAGAGGGTCTTGATGGTAGGAATCGTTCTTGCCCTAATTATGCGCGCGATATTTATTGCTCTTGGAGCAGCTGCCCTTGCTGCATTCTCATTCACTTTTGTGATTTTCGGTGCGATATTGCTCTGGACAGGGGTCAAGTTATTCCAGCATTGGGATGAGGATCCTGATCTAAATGACAATGCGATAGTGCGCTATGCCCGAAAGAAATTTGCCTTCACAGATCAATATCATGGAACAAAGATGTTCATTAAAGAAAACGGTAAGCGTTATGCCACACCGCTTCTTCTAGTGATGGTTGCCATTGGCTCAACTGATCTTCTATTTGCCCTTGATTCAATCCCGGCAACCTTTGGAGTAACCCAGGAACCATTCTTAGTATTTGCTGCAAATGCCTTTGCACTCCTTGGTCTTAGAGCTCTCTACTTCCTAATCAAAGGACTACTACAGAGGCTGATCTATCTCTCACTTGGCTTAGCATTTATCCTGATCTTTATCGGAGCAAAGTTAATCCTGCTCTGGGCCCATGAGATCTGGGTTGAAGTTCCAAAGGTTTCGACAAATACTTCGCTGCTCGTAATTTGCTTAATTCTGATAGTTGCAACAGTTGCCAGCTTAATTAAATCCAAGCGCGATCCAAGTGCTATTGCTCATGCTGGGCGGATGAGTGGTCCAAAGAAAGAGAAAGATAAGTAAGCCCTCTGTAATTTGAGCAAGAAAAAAAGCGCCTTATTTTTCAAGGCGCTTTTTTAATTTGGTAGCGGGGGCAGGATTTGAACCTACGACCTCTGGGTTATGAGCCCAGCGAGCTACCGAGCTGCTCCACCCCGCGTCGGAGGACTTAGCCTAGAGGCGTAAGCCCTTTTGAGCCAAAACGATTATCTGTTTTGCGCTGCAACTGCTGCGGCAATCGCTGCCTTTAATCGATCTTGCGCTTTGCCGTATGCAGCAAAGTCGCCCTTGGCAAGTGCGGCCTGCGCATCAGCAAGAGCTGCTTGCGCGCTAGCAAGTGCGCTTGCTAAATCATTATTTGATCCGGTGTTACTTCCGGTACTTCCACCACTTGCAGGCGGCAGATTAGTACTTCCAGAATTTCCACCAAATACTTGATCTAGAGCGCCTTTAAGTGTGTCATCAAAACCAATTTTCTCTCCAAATGAAACCAGCACTTTCTGCAAGAGTGGGTATGCAGCAGTATTTGCAGTTGCTCTTACATAAACCGGTTGAACATAGAGCAGACCGCCACCAACTGGAAGAGTTAGAAGGTTTCCAAGGACTACATCAGATCCACCTTGGCGAAGAAGTGATAGCGATAGCGCAACTGTTGGATTGGCTTCAAAGTTTGAAGCAACCTGTGATGGTCCTGCAACGTTTGTTGAGCGTTGCAGCTGCAGAACTGTGAACTTGCCATAATCATCGCCAGGATCTGAATTCACAACAGCAAATGCTGAAAGGTTTTCTCGACCACCTCGTGGCACAAATGGAGTTGTTAGAGCAAAGGATGCTTTCTTCTCACCAGGCAATTGCAAGGTGTAGTAATAAGGAGGTTGGGCTCCAGCATTTGCGCCAAGAGTTGAAGGATCTCTTGGTACGCGCCAGAAATCTTGTCCACCATAGAAGGCATTTGCATTCTTTACGTGATAGAGCGAGAGCACATCTCGCTGCACTCTAAACAAATCCTCTGGATAGCGAACATGAGAGACCAAATCTTTGCTCATCTCAGATTTTGCCTTCACAATTCCAGGAAATGCTTTCATCCAAGAGGCTAGAACTGGATCTTTCTCGTCCCAGGCATAAAGAGTGACTGTTCCGTCATATGCATCAACTGTTGCTTTAACAGAGTTTCGAATGTAGTTGATAGTTGAGTTAGGAATTGCGGTTAATGGATTGTTATTGATGTTTAGCGCATCAGTTGTAGCACCTGAAACATCAACTGTTCTTGAGTATGGATATCCAGAGCTGGTGGTATATCCATCGATAATCCACTGAACTCGATTATCAACAATTGCTGGATATGGATCGCCATCAAGCTTTAGCCATGGAGCAACTTTTGCCACTCTCTGACGTGGTTCACGGTCAAAGATAATCTTGGTATCAGCATTTATCAGATTTGAAAGCAGGATTCTCTGCTCTTGATACTTAATGGCAAATAGCAGCCTTGAAAAAATAGAGCCCATTGGGACTCCACCTTTTCCGGTGTAGGTGTAATTCTTCTGACCATTAGCTGAAGCATCATCTGGATAGTCAAACTCAACAGCCTCACCATCTGTGGTGCCACCAATAATTGAATACTCTGGATTGTTCTCACCAAAATAAATTCTTGGTTGGAAATCACCTAATAGCCCCTTTGGTGGAATATCTCCCACTGAAAAGACTGGCTTTCCATCGATATCTTGGGTATTGCCAAATGAGCCGACAAAGCCAAAGCCATGGGTATAAACCAAATGATCATTGATCCAATTTCTATTTGGATTTCCATCAATATTTATCTCTCGAACTGCAACGACCATATCTCGGGTAACCCCATCAATGGTGTAGCGATCAATATCAAGTGATTCATTAAAGGTGTAATAAGGCTTGATCTGTTGAAGTTGGCGGAAAGTAGCTGACAAGACATTTGGATCCATAAGACGAATATTTGAAATTGTCGCTGCATCATCTGCCAATTGCCCAGCTGATGTATCAACAACTGCCGAGTAATCCTTAACTTCAACCTTATCTAGGCCATATGCGGCGCGCGTTCCTTCAATATTGCGTTGAATGTATGGAGCCTCTCTTGAGGACTCACTTGGCTTTACTTGAAACTGTTGGATTAACCCTGGATAGACCCCGGCAATTAAAAATGATGAGATGCCAAGAAGTGCTACTCCTGCTGCTGGAAGAACCCAGGAGCGGCGAATGATGTTGGCAAAAAATAGCAAGGAACATAGTGCTGCAATTCCAGTAAGGATTGATTTTGCTGGAAGGAGGGCATTTACATCGGTATAGGTAAGACCAGTGATTATTCCTTCATCAGAGGTCGCAAGTGCAAATCGATCGAGGTAGTAGGCCACAGCCTTAATTGCCACAATAAATCCAAGTAGGACTGAGAGCTGAACTCTGGCAGCAACTGTGGTGCGATCTTGTCTGACCTGAGGGCGAATACCGCCATAAACATAGTGAACCGCAAGAGATGCAATGGTTGCCAAGATAAGAGTTGAAATAGCCCAACCAACTATTGATTGATAGAAGGGAAGCTCAAATGCAAAAAATGAAATATCTCGACCAAACTGTGGATCAACTACGCCAAACTCTGTAGCGTTTCTAAAAAGTAACCAGCTCTCCCAGAGCCTTGTTCCTGCCATTCCTGCAAAATAAAATAGCGCTACTGCAACACCGATTAGACCAACTTTTCTAAGTGGCTCAAGCTGGGCTCGATATCTCTCAAGGTTATCTGCCTCAACAGTTACTGGCACATAGATTGGACGTCGCTTATAGGCAATATAAATATTTGCAGTGATAATTAATGAAGTTAATAGTCCAAAGATGAAAAATAAGGTGATTCGAGTTGTAAGTAAGGTGGTCCAAACTTGGCTGTAATCAACAGATCTAAACCAGAGAAAGTCTGCATAAAAACCGCTTAAGGAAACCAGAATCACTGCAAGTACGGTCAGAATAATTACCGTTAGCGGCAGGGCTCCAATTTTTGGCCTCTGGCCACCATTTAAGTTTCTTGAAGGAAAGCGGAAGTTGCGGAAAGGATTATCTGGGTTATCTCCAAAGGTCATGGGTGCAGATTAGCCAAAAATAGTTAACTTAACTATTCGAGCAGGAACGAGGCACAAAGCTATCTGGAGCGCGAAGAGCGGCGATTGCCTCAGCTAATGTTGAAACTGGAATAACCTTAAGGCCTGCTGGGATATTTTTAATATCTGGGCAATTCTCTCTAGGTGCAATAAAGACAGTCGCACCAATTCGAGAGGCCCCAATCATCTTCTCTTCTATGCCGCCAATAGCTCCAACTTGGCCTGAAGGGGTAATAGTTCCAGTGCCTGCAACCTTTCGCCCTCTCAAGAGATCTTCATCGGTGAGTTTTTCAATAATTCCAACTGCAAAAATTAAACCTGCACTTGGCCCGCCGACTCCTCGAATATTAAAGTCGATATCAATTGGAAAACGTGCGGTGGTGCCAACCAGTATTCCAATGGCAGGACGCTTGGAACCATCCTCATTAACTACCTCTTGGTTTTCAACCAGAATGATTTCATCGGTGATTCGCTCAAGCTCGCCCTTTGCATTCTCTCGATCCACTGCTATTAGCAGCGGGTCACCAATATCTTTTTCGGCATAAGAGGAGCGAATCTCCTCAATCTCTCCAATTACTTTGCCATCAATTTCCTTAATGAAATCCCCGACTTTAAATTTCTCTTTGGCATTGGAGTAATCTCTAATGGCACTTATGAAATAAAGCTCAATAAAGTCATAGCCTAGATAGCGAAGCGCAGCAGCAGTTGCTGTGATCTTTGATGATTCCATCTCGCTTCTACTGTCTCGCTGAATAACTTGTGCTGGCTTTACAGGTGGATAGACCGCATCTCTTGGCAGAACCACATTGGCACCAATCGCCCAATTAACTATGGTCTCTGCGCCAAAGACCGGAGAGTCTGGATTAGTAACCAAAATTGAGGTGATATATAACTCACCATTTACTGGATAAGTTTTAAAATCATTTACCTGAATTAGTTTTCCAGTTACTTTATCTGGCACCCCAGGTTTAAAGAATATAAAAGGAATTGGCGCAAGTAGAGTTGCAATGGTTAACAGATAGAAAAAGAATTTAACTGGAAAAGACCAGCGATATCTAAGTGGGGAGATATTTCGCATTAGAGCTACTCTTTATCACTTTCACTTGATTTAAAAGATTTCTGAAAACTCTGAAATCTTCCCACCGATCTCTCAGTCTTATTCTCATATTTCTTCTGAAACTTTGTTACCCAGATGACATAGCCGGCAGCTCCAACGGCCGCGGTAAGCGGAATAAACCACCAGATAAGAGCAGATAGCGGAGCAGAGGCAGATTCAGCAGCCCACTTGATCGCCATAACTTCGCTCATGGCTCAAGCCTAGGCTAGGTGAGGCTAATTAGTAATTTGAAGCATCTTCTCCCCCAGGCCTTGGGAATAAAGCTGGGCTAGATTTGTTCTCCTAGCCAAGAGATCAGATTTACTGGCCTTAGAGATAAGCCGTAATACTTAAAACTTATGTAGAAGGAGTTTTTTAAGATGCCAGGTTTTGGCTTTACGCCAGATAACGGTGATGAGGATGAGTCAAAAGGTAATAATCCCTTTGGCTTTGAAAACTTCGGAGAAATCTTTAAGCAATTCTCCGGAATGGGTTTAAATCTTCCAGCTCTTATGGCATCCCTATCTGGCCAAGCATCTCCTGCCTCGCTATCAAAGGAGATGATCCGCGATATCTCAAGAAAGTATTTAAGTGCCCATGGCGAAGTTCCAGTAACTGTTGAAGATCTCGCCCAGATTCAAGAAGCCATAAATATTGCAGACCTCTGGATTAATGAAGCCACAACCTTTCCAGCTCTGCCGCTAACAGATTCAATTGCGCTATCAAGAAGAGATTGGATTGATAGCACTTTAAATGGCTGGCAAGAGCTCACTAAGCCACTTGTTGATTCGATGTCAGCTGCTCTCTCGTCAATGCTTGATCAAGGGCTAGATGGACAGGGCGAAGATAACGGAATTTCAATTCCTGGTTTTGGCCCAATGTCAATCTCTAAATCAAGTATCAACGCCATCATGGCAACCTTTATGAGCTCACTTATTAGCACGCAATTGGGCCAGAGTATTGGCGCGCTTTCAACCACAGTTACTGGCGCAAATGATGTAGCTCTTCCTCTAAGTAAAGATATAAAGGCTCAATTACTTCCACAAAATGTTAGGGCTTGGGGCTCAGGTCTTGAAATCCAAGAAGCTGAGATAAGAATTTATCTCGCCTTAAGAGAGATTGCTGCTGCCCGCCTCTTCAAACAGAGCCCCTGGCTTAGCGGATATATCGGTGAAGTAATTTCGGCATATGGCAGTGGAATTCGTATTGATATAAACGCAATTACACAGAGCGCTCAAGATGCAATGGACTCTGGCGCAATTGATCCAAGTAATCCAGAATCAATGGCATCAGCTCTTTCAGGCGGTCTCTTTACTCCAGAGACATCTGCTTCACAGAGCGCTGCTCTAGAAAAGTTAGAGACACTCCTTGCACTCATTGAAGGATGGATTGATGCAGTTGTTGTTAAGGCTGCAACAGATCGTCTTCCATCGCTGATTAAATTAAGAGAATCACAGGCAAGAAGGCGCGCTACCAATTCTCCAACTCAACAATTATTTGCAACTCTTCTCGGCCTTGAAGTTTCACCAAGATTAACCAGAGAAGCTATTTCATTCTGGGAAAAGATTGAGAAAATTGATTCAATCTCTGCAAGAGATAAAATTTGGGAAGAGGCATTCCTGCTTCCCACCGCATCTCAGCTATTAGATCCGGAAGGCTTTTCTAAGTCTAGAAAAATCCCAGATGATCTCTCAGGTTTGATTTAGGAATAAAAGCGAAGACCCCGGTCGCACATTTCTTATCTGCCTTCCCCTTGCAGATATGAAAGAGTTATCCGAGGTCTTCGTAGGCGCAAAGTACGACAGATAGATATAAATAATCAACTTCAACTGGCGAGTTTTTCAACCCTAAAGACTCATCTACTCCTATAGAGTTTGTAGTGGTAATACCTCTTTAGAAAGGTTGCGTTGTGGAAAACTTCATCCAAGATGAAATCTTCAACGATAACCTGCCCCAGATGCGAGATGACGGCCAGAGGGCAGCTTCAGTAATCAAAATTCCACCAACTCCAAGCTCTAATGGAGCCGAGGTGAAGGTAATTAGAAGCACGCGGCGAAAGAAATCAATTAGCGCCTACCGGCAAGCAGGAGCAATCGTTATCTCAGTTCCAGCTCGCTTATCTAAGAGCGAGGTTCGCCAAGTGATTCCTGAGATGGTGAGCAAAGTACTCTCACTTGAGGCTAGAGAGAAGATAGGTGAAGAAGATTTGTATAAGCGCGCACTAGAACTTCTCGCTAAATATCTTCCAGAGTGCCCAGTTAGACCCGTCTCTGTTACCTGGCGCTCCATGAGCGAGCGTTGGGGCTCCTGCACCACAGTTGAGCGAAGCATCCGTATCTCAGACCGCCTCAATGGCGCTCCTGGCTATGTTCTTGACTACCTTCTAGTCCATGAACTCATTCACTTGATGATTGCCGATCATGGCCCAGACTTTGAGGCCCTTCTAGCTCGGTTTGAGCTCGGAAAAGAGGCTAGCGCCTACCTCGAGGGCTATGAAGCAGGGGTTCGAGCGGGTAATTAGCAGAAAAAATATCCCCATTGAGCGTGGGGAGCGCCTGAGTTGAGGGTATGCGGGGGTATGGTGAGCCTATTCGCAGGCTATCCCAGCGCTGCGAGGATCGGAGGATAGCTATGGCAGAGACATATAAAGGTGAGGCCTACTGCGTAAAGTGCAAGGCTAAGCGTGAATTCGAAGGAACCGTAAAGGTCTCCGAATCAGGCCGTCGCATGGCACAGGGCATCTGCCCAACCTGCGGAACTAAGGTCAATCGCATTTTAGGCAAGGCTTAAACCAGCTTTTAAAAATAGAGCGCTCGCAGCATTAGCTGTGGGCGCTTTATTTATTTTCGCATCTAAACACTCTTAGTAAGTCCCAGGCATACCAAGTTAATTAGATTCAAGCGCCCCTCCCCAGCTCAGTTCCTTTGATGCAGGTTCATTCCCTGATGGCTCTAGATGATCGCCCCCTTATGGAATCAAGGCCAGTAATCAAAAGTGCGCTTAGCATCTGGCTCAGCCCTAATGGCGCTCAGGTATTTATTGGCTCGCCTTATAAATCCATCTGCCTGCCAAGCCTCTGGTTTGGAATCTCAACTCGATTATTGCTGGAGAGTTTTAATGGCCAATTAAGCCTTGAGCAGATTAGCAAGCAATGCGCCCTTACTATCTCTCAACTCCAAGCACTCGTTGATGAGCTGCAAGCACATGACTTAATCGATCTAGAGCGAACCGCTATCTCATACCTAAAGCGATATGACCCAAGAGTCAAAGCAATTACTCCTGTTACAGACCTTGAAGACTTTAATGAAGACCTCGCTGCTCAATCCTTTATCAAACGAATGGAGATTGAATCTGAAGCTGCATCTCTTGAAAAGGGAGATATCGATGGAGGAAGAAGCGCAGTTGTAAGGCGCCGGGATTTCTCAATCCTGATTTTTGGCTATGGAAAAATTGTTAACTCGCTAGTTGGATCACTTAGCGCCTCAGGATTTACCAAGGTCTTAGTAATCAATCGGCTGCAGCAGAGATCTAGCGCTTTAAAGATTTTAGAAAGTGATCTCTCTGGCGGATATATCTCAAGAGCTGATATCGGAGCATCAAGGAAAGAAGTCTTGGCAAAAGCTCGAAGTTCTTCCGCGCTCTTTGCTGAGGCTACGCCAGTAATTTATCGGCCAAGGCTAATAATTAGCGTTGGTCGGCCAACACCAGATGTATTACAACGTTGGATCTCTGAAGGTAGTAACCACTTAATCATTGAGCCCCATTCATCAGCCGAAGTTCGCATTGGGCCATATGTAATCCCAGGAAAAAGCCCTTGTTATCGCTGTCTTCAAATATCTAGTGAAGAGAAGTTAAGTTCAGTAGAGAGAAAAGAGGTGGGATCAGCTCTTGCTCTAGCTACTGCTGCGATTACTTGTCTTGAGGTAATTAGCCTTGCCTCAAGTGGGATAAGCCACTTTCTAGGAAAATCTATGATCTACTCCAACTCAAATTTTCATAACCCAAAGTTGGAGAAGTGGTCAATTAATCCTGGCTGCGGCTGCAACTGGCGCTAGTTTCAATTCGCGCTAGATCCCCCGGCTAGATAAGAATATGCCGGTGTCGGAAGAGCTCCCGCAGGGAACCAGCAAACGAAGCGCCAAGATGGCCAGCATCCCCTTATCTCTTGCTGGCCGCGGAGCCATTGGCTTTGGCCGTCAATTAATTGGTCAATCACCAGATTTTGCCTTTGCTGATTTGCAAGAAAAGACCGCCGAGCAGATCTTTAAAGTATTGGGAGAGTTAAAGGGCGGAGCAATGAAATTTGGCCAAGCCCTATCTGTCTTTGAGGCAGCACTTCCTGAAGATATTGCAAAGCCATATCGCGAAACGCTTGTGAAGCTGCAGGAGGCTGCTCCCCCACTTCCAGCAAGAGTGGTTCATAAAGTATTAGCAAAAGAGCTAGGCGAGCATTGGCGAGATAATTTTGCAGAATTTAATGACACCCCAGCAGCCTCAGCATCAATTGGACAAGTTCATAAAGGGATTTGGAAAGATGGCAGAGCAGTTGCAGTAAAGATTCAGTATCCCGGAGCTAAAGAGGCGCTAATTTCTGATCTCAATCAGATTCAACGCTTTGCAAAGATTTTCCAATTACTTCTTCCTGGCGTTGAGATGAAACCATTACTAGAAGAGCTCAAGGCAAGAATTATTGAAGAAGTTGATTATCGCTATGAAGCAAGTGCGCAGAGCGCCTGCTTTGAGGCCTATAAAGGCGATAGCGATATTGCAATTCCTGAAGTGATTATGGCAACTGATCGAGTACTTGTAAGCCAGTGGCTCGAGGGAACTCCGCTATCAAAGGTAATTACCGATGGCACACAAGAAGAGCGAAATAGCGCCGGTATTCGCCTAGCTCGTTTTCACTTCACTGCTCCAATGAGAGCAGGTTTATTACATGCAGATCCTCATCCTGGAAACTTTAGAGTCTTAAAAGATGGTCGCCTTGGAGTTCTAGATTTTGGCGCATGTAATCGTCTGCCTAATGGATTTCCAGAACCTTTCAAACGCTTACTTAGAAATGCGCTTGAAGGTGATGCGATTGCTTTATATAACGGCTTTAAAGAAGATGGCTTTATCCTCTCTGATGTTGAGGTGAGCCCTGAGCTGGTTTTAGATTATCTACTGCCTCTAGTTGAGCCTTTAAGAACTGATTATTTCGCCTATAGCCGAGATTGGCTTAGAACTCAGAGCGTGCGAGTTGGGGATCCAAGAAATCCAACTGCAAAGATTGGTTTTCAATTAAATCTTCCCCCTGAATATGTCTTAATTCATAGAGTCACTCTTGGAACTACTGGAATATTTTGCCAATTAAGAGCTGAAGGAAATTTCAGAGATGAAGCTCTCTCCTGGTTTCCAGAGATAACCCCAAGTCATCTGCAGAAGAGTTAAGAGATTAATTCTGCTTTAGGCAGGGCGGGTTAGATAAGATTCTTAGGATTGCATCTTTCTCTGCTCTTGTTAGCCAGAGGTTGTATTTAACTTTTACCTCAACTTGTCTTGAAACATAATCACAGCGAAATTGCTTATTCGGTGGAAGCCAAGTTGCAGCATCACCATCACCTTTCTGGCTATTTAGAGAACCTTTAACTGCTAGAAGATTTAGCGGGTCATTAGCAAAGTTCTTCCTGGTAGCAAGATCTGCCTTAAAGATTCCCGTCTGCCAGGCATTAGATAACGCAACAACATGATCGATCTGAACTAGTGCGCTTGTCTTTTCTCCCCTTTGAAAATTAATGCTTTCGCCAGAGAAGGGATCTAAAAGCACTCCACTTTCCACAACACAATCTTTGGTTTTTGCTCTGAAGGTGACTTGAGTTAAATCTCTTTTAAGAATGTCATTTCTAGTATCACAGCCATTTCTATCCACATCTGCCCAGGCAGGACCAAAGGCTGATCTTGAATATCCCGTCTTTGGCGCCCGTCCTTTCACTGCCAGAGTTTCAAGTGCCTTAATTGGATCAAACTCTGCTCCATTAGCTGAAGCAAGTTGAAGTATTTCAATCTGATATTTCGAGCTCGGTGATACAAGAGAGAAAGAAGTAAGTGCAAAGCTTGCGATTAGAACTATCAGAGTTGCTTGTGAAGTAAAAGCTGCTCTGTATTTCAGCTCTTTTTTTGACTTCAAAAGGCTAAAAATGGCTTTTTGCCAATTGGACTTCATGGCTTCATTCTCATCTATTTGGCTTAGAAATTGGTATCTAAGGCGGTACTGGTTATAGTGTGCTCCGCTTGATCACGACAAATGGTCAACGGGTTGTTAGCTCAGTTGGTAGAGCAGGTGACTCTTAATCACCGGGTCGTAGGTTCGATCCCTACACAACCCACTTCTGTATTGGTCACGTTGAAAAAGTGATGAATTATCACCTCGCTCGAGGTAATTTTGAGTTTGTTTCAGATACCCTAAAGACAGTTATGAAGCGCCTACTAGGACTTACAAGATATGCAGTAGTTATTCCTGCCCTTGCCTCAATTCTTGGCGCATTACTTCTTATGGCTCAAGGATCCTTTGCTATGGTCCTAGCAGTTATTGATTCACTTGAGAGTCAATATGGTCTCAAGGAAACAATTGTTGAAGTCCTAACTGCAATTGATGCCATCTTGCTTGGCACAGTACTTCTGGTGATTGGCTATGGTCTCTATGAACTATTTATCGATACTGATATTGATGTGCCACTATGGCTTCAAGTTGAAGATCTAGATGATCTAAAATCTAAATTAATTGGCGTAGTTGTGGCAATCATTGCCGTGGTCTATGTAGGTGTATTCGTTGATTCAAACCGAGCCGATGACGTTATTGCATACGGCGTTGGCGCAGGTGCGCTGGTTGCAGGACTTGCTCTCTTTGCTTTTGCTACTGGAAAGTCAGGAAAGAAGAGTAGAGAGTAGCTCTTAGCTGATTTCTTACTTAAATAGCCCTAGAGCGCTTTGCAAGGCGCCAGTGCATTAGATAAATAGGTCCAGCAATAATTAAAGTGGTTAGTGAATTAACGATTCCCTTAAGTGCTTGACGTTGATTATTCTCAGTCAAGTTCTCTTTAATCTGATCAGGGCTTAAAGCTGAATCTTTAGGAACTGAGTAGGGATCAAAATAACCAGGATCTGGCCATAGCGCATCGACTATTCCCCGAACTACACTTACCAACGAAAATAAGCAGGTTAGTAAGGTAACTAGGCAGACCGCATAGATATAGAGTGAATACCAACCAATACGATCTTCACGCTTAGCAATCGCCGGTTCACTTTGCTTCTGTGAAGGGGAACTTGGCCTTGGAGCAACACTCTTTCGTTTTGCCAATTGCTTGCTCTTTACAACCTTACTTGCCATGCCTCATTCTGACCCTAATAGGCGCAGTTTTCAATAGGCTAGGCCATTGCAAAGGCTTTAAATTGCAAATAAAAATTTAGCTCTCTTAAGCAGTTGCAACCAAAACCTTCTCATCAATTAATTCAGAAGTGACAACTTCTTGATTTAATCTCGGTCTTCCTGGGAGCCTCTTAGCGGCGATAACCACTCCATCTTCAAATAGCTCCCCGCCCCAAATACCGCAAGGTTCCTTTCGTGAAAGTGCTCCTTGTAAGCACTCCTTCTTTACCGGACATGCGCTGCAGAGGCTCTTGGCATAAGCAATCTCATCGCTCTTATCAGAGAAGAAGATTTCAGGATTTGAAGTATGACATGGCAAGCTAAATGCTTGATCGCTGCCGTATGTGCCAGTGACTGCATCTAGTCCGATCATGGCGCCTTCGCCCTCGGCCCAGCCTGGAATTAATAGTTCGCTAAAGAGAACGCTCATCGTTCTCACCTCTGCCTTCCTTTTTCATCTCATTTTTAATTACCTGGATAAAGAAAAAGGGGCCCGAATCCTTTTGGATTCTAGGCCCCTGGGCTTTGCTTAATCGGTGTTATCCGATAGCGCTCCAGGTGCCGAATCCATCGGCCTTGGTTGACTTGGTTGCAAAATACTTGTAACCAAATGCAGGCATGCTCCAATTGCGATGAGTGCGATATGCGCTCATCGTTAGTGAAGTACTTCTTGCTGCTGTCATGGTTTGGCAAGAGTAATGCATCGCTAGCAAATGATGCAAACTAATTAATCTACTAACCCAGCCTCTGCTAAAAAAGGGCTCGCTACTCCGTAGTAGGTAAGAGCAAGGCTCTGCTGCGCCCTAGTTACCCCCACATAAAACAAACGTCTCTCTTCCTCTATTGAGCTAGCCTGCCAGGGGAGAACTTCAGCGCTAACTCCTGCGAGATAAACCTTGCGCCACTCCAGACCCTTTGCAGCATGCAGCGTTGCAAGGGCCACTCCAGGAAGGATCGGGGGGTTATTAGTCTCTGAGCGCTCTTCAAGTTCTCTTAGAAATGCCCGAAGAGAGGTAAGTCCCTCTGCCTCAAGTTCTCCCGCTAATTGCAAAAATGAGCGTACATATTCACTCTGCCCAAATGGTTTTAGACAATCTCGCAAGTCAGAGAGCCAATCAGATTCTGATAAACTGAGGCGCTTCTGATTGCTCCAATTATCTCTCTTACCTGCGGCCTATTAAAGAAGCGCTCTGAATTTCTTATTTGATTCTCAATACCTGCAGCATCAAGAGCGCTCTCTAGAACCTCCAATTGACTATTTGTTCTAGTAAGAATTGCTATCTCATTTGTTGCAAGGCCGCCTGCGACATCTTCTTTAATTAGTGAAACTAGCGCCTGCGCCTCCTCGCTCTGTGATTTATAGCCCTTCGCCATTGGCTTTTCACCATGGCCATTTATCGCATCTAGCTCATGTCCAAGATTGGCGCTTCGCAAAATAGTATTTGCAGTATTAATAATTTCAGGAGTTGAGCGGTATCCAGCGCTTAGCCTAATTACCTCAGCGTTTGGATATTTCGCAGTGAAGTTAAGTAGAAAGGCTGGGCTTGCTCCAGCAAAAGAGTAAATCGTCTGAGCTGGATCCCCCACAACACAAATATCCTCTCTCTTTCCGAGCCAGAGATCTAATAGTCTTTGTTGTAGCGGTGATACATCTTGATATTCATCAACTGTGAAGTATCTATATTGATCTCTTACCCTCTCCCTAACTTCTCGTTCTTCCTCAAGCATTCCAACAGTTAGTAGTAATACATCTTCAAAATCAATGGCGCGCTCTTGCTTCTTTAATGATTCATAAGCTTCATAAACTTTTGCCACCTGCTCAGCGCTTATCTTGCTACTTGGGTTAAAGACTCTGGAGTAATCGCTAAGTCCTTGCAGGTATTGATCTGGGGCCAGGTTAAAACTTTTGCCCATTCAATCTCTCCTGCTAAATCTCGAAGCAGCGAACTTTTCTTACTACTTGAGATATTTGCTCGCGTCATTGCCTCGCTTAAAAAACCAGTTTTACTAGTTAATAACGAGGGAAAACGCCCCCCGAGCGTCTCAGGCCAGAAGTAAATTAACTGCTTTAGGGCCGCCGCATGAAAGGTCCTTGCCGCAATACTTGCAACTCCAAGTGATCTAAGCCTGGTTCGCATCTCACCTGCTGCCCTTGCGGTGAAAGTAAGAGCGAGTACTCGCTTAGGGTCAATAACTCCAATATCAACGCCATAGGCCAGGCGATGAGTTATCGCTCTCGTTTTTCCAGTTCCAGCTCCAGCAATTACACATACTGGCCCCTTTAGAGCAGTTGCAACACTTCGCTGCTGGGGATCAAGTGATGAAAGAATCTCATCAGCTAATTGCGCCACGACTGACCTGACAATTCACTCTCTGCAGCTGGGCCATACCAAGCATTAATCATCGCTCGAGCAACTGAAATAATTGGTGGCAGCAGTAACTCGCCGCTTTTACATTTTGACTTTAGATCTTCTCGAGTTAGCCAAACTATCTCTTCAATCTCTTGCCCATCTGCCACAACTGAGTCTGAATTTGAGATCACTGCTTCATAAGCAATCATCACTGATGCTGGAAATGGCCATGGCTGTGAGCCAAGATATTTCATCTCAGTAACTATCCCGCCGCACTCCTCAGCAACTTCTCTGATAACACAACTTTCAAATGATTCACCTGGTTCAACAAAACCTGCAAAAGTTGAGAAGCGCTTCTCTGGCCAGACTTTCTGTCTCCCAAGCAAGATTCGATCATTACTATCTTTTACTAAAACAATAATTGCCGGGTCCGTTCTTGGATGATGCTCAGCGCTACAGACCAAACATTTTCTTACAGAGCCACCAAGAATTGATTTAGTCTCCTCGCCGCATTTAGAACATCTCATATGGCTCTGATGCCACTGCGATAAGGCAAGGCTATGAACTGCTGCTCCAATTTCTAGATCATTTAGGTGAGCACCCAGCGTTCTTAAAGATTGAAAGTTCTCTCCAAATTCTTTTTGATCGCTCACCTGATGAACTACAAAATATGGCTCGCCGCTACTTGAGAGCCCCAGAAAATATCGCTCACCCTTAGCAAGCTCGGGCGGGATGAAAGTCAGCCCACTTTGGCTACATTCAAAGCGATCAGCGACCATAGAAATTATCTTTGCCTTGGAAAAGAGCTCATCAAGTGATGCAGAATCACTGCGCAAGTGAGCCGCTCGATCTAGCTTTGAGCGCGAGAGCGGAAGGTTTAGCAGCACGGGGCGACCCTACTAGCCTGCCTTCATGGCATCTACCCAGGGCTTTAGCCTGACCTGCTGGAACACCCTTCATGGCATGGCAATTCCGCCAAATTCTGGGGCAACGCTTCAAAGCGCGGTAAGTCAGATGCTCCAAGAAGTTAGTAGCGATGTAATCACGCTTCAAGAAGTTGATCTCAATCAAGATCGATCAGCTGGAGTTAATCAGGTAAGTCATATCGCTAAATTAATTGGCGCAGATTATTGGGCCTTTGCTCCATCACTGATTGGAACACCCGGTGAGAAATGGAGCGCAGTTGATAGCAATCTGATCTACACCCAAGACTGCGTGATTCCAAATCAGGCGATGTATGGAATTGGAATTGTTTCAAAAGTAAAAGTTAAATCCTGGCATCGAATAAATCTTGGAAGATCAGCTATCGGTATGCCACTTTTGGTTCCAGGCGAAAAAAGAGCGCAATTTATCTATGTCTCCGATGAACCAAGGAGCGCTCTAGTTGCAGAGCTTGAAAATGGTCTTTCAATTAGTACCACTCATCTTTCATTTGTTCCAGGCAAGAATGTCACTCAGCTTAGAAAGATAATTAAATGGCTTCCAAGTATTTCTGGTAAACATATCCTCACCGGAGACTTTAATCTTCCTTGGGGAGTTGCAGCAAAGATCTCTGGATGGCGAGATCTTGCCCCAGGTGCTACATATCCATCATGGAAGCCAAATATCGAATTTGATTACATCTTAAGTAAAGATATTGATGCAGATCAGGTTAAGCCTTTGATTCATAAGCACAATGGCTTAAGTGATCACAGAGCTCTTAGCATTACCATTTCTTAAGCAACTTCAGATTTTTTACTCAAGCTCTCTCGATGACTCTTATAGATTGAAAGTAGTTCATTTCGTTTAACCTCTGGCATATTAAAGCTTGCAGCATAGGCAGACCAGGCTTTTAATTGACTTAACTCAGTGCAACCATGAAGCTCTCTGATGAGCCGCTCCCAATCACTCTTATTTAAGACCTTTCCAGAGCTACCTCTGGCAGCCTTTGCCATCTCCTCCCTACTTGGGCGCTTTCCCTTGGCGGCAAAACCTAAATTAGCAAGGCAGCGACCAATACTTGAAGTCTCGCAATTCTCACTGGCATTAGCGCGATTAACTGGAGAGGTGCCTTCAATCTCTGTAGCAAAGCCAGTTGACTGCGGGCGAATATCTTCAGAGTTGGTATATGCCTCACTTCGACAGATCCATTCAATTCTGCCATCGCTGCGCTCAGTTCTCTGCAGATCAGTCAAGATTCTTCCATTTGGATATTTGAGCCAGAACGCTCTAATGCGATTTTCAACTGGTTCGTAATCACTTAAATTAAAATAGCTCATTACTGCCCCACCGCCATCTCTAGCTCTTCAGCCATAACAGAACTTGGCGTTAGTGATCCGCTTCTAAAAGCTTGGCTCAATACCTCACGACCACCGCTTAAAAATCTTGTTGAGATATAAGAGTCACGGCTATTAAAGGTAATGAAATCCAAGATCTCACCGCTTCGCTTATAGATGGCTTTACCATCAACATTTTCTACCGAGTCCATCACATGCTTTCTAAATGACTCTCTAATTGATTCGATGATTTCAAATTCATAGTTAGATTTAACCCAATCAACAAAGGCTTTCTCATTTAGAACCTGCGGGGTATTTTTAGGTCTAATTAGTGAGACTTTAGCAATCTCTTCGCCCTCAAGTGCAGCTTTGGCTGAATCTGCGCCAACTTCCTCAAGAGCCTCGGCAAATTGCCTTCTTAGCCTGTCCTTGGCTTCTTTAGCAGCATCAGCAATAAGTGTTATTGCTGAGAGTTGAAAGGCTAGCTCTCGTAGATTCATCTGTAATACCTCCGGCTTATTTGCTTATGGAGGTGATTAAAGAGGCAGCCACTGACAATGAGGCAAAAGAGCCTATAAATCAGCGTGTTTAGCCCTTATTGGTTAGCTTTTTTAGCCTTTGAGGTAAGTCTTGATCTCTCGTTTTGATCAAAGATGACTTTTCTGATGCGAACCGTATTTGGAGTGACCTCAACACATTCATCTTCGCGGCAATACTCAAGTGCCTGCTCTAGATTTAATAGTTTTGGTGGAATTAACTTCTCTGTCTCATCGCTACCTGAGGCGCGCATATTGGTTAACTTCTTCTCGCGCACCACATTGACATCCATATCTTCCGGCCTTGAGTTCTCACCAATAACCATTCCTTCATAGACATCAGCGCTTACTTCAACAAATATTGTTCCGCGCTCCTGCAGACCAAAGATGGCATATGAGGTGGCAGTTCCGGACCTGTCAGCAACAAGTGATCCAGTATTTCTAGTTCTTAGTTCGCCATGCCATGCTTCATAGCCATCAAAGACATGGTGAAGAAGTCCGGTGCCACGAGTCTCAGTTAAGAATTCAGTTCTAAAACCAATTAAGCCGCGAGATGGAACTTTGAAATCCATTCGGATCCAACCAGTTCCATGATTAACCATCTGCTCCATACGACCTTTGCGAAGAGCCATTAGCTGGGTGATAACACCTAGGTAATCCTCTGGCGCATCAATGGTTAGCTGCTCCATCGGTTCATGAAGTTTTCCATCAACCATCTTGGTAACAACTTGAGGCTTTCCAACGGTTAGCTCAAATCCTTCGCGTCGCATCATTTCAACTAGAACTGCAAGTTGGAGCTCTCCTCTTCCCTGCACCTCCCAGGTATCAGGACGCTCGGTTGGAAGAATGCTAAGTGAAACATTTCCAACCAGCTCTTGATCAAGACGGTTTTTGACTAAGCGAGCTGTTAATTTCTTACCAACTCTTCCTGCAAGTGGGGAGGTATTAATACCAATAGTCATAGAAATACTTGGTTCATCAACGGTAATTAACGGCAGTGGATATGGATTTTCAGGATCAGCTAGCGTTTCACCTAAGGTAATAGTCTCAATTCCAGCAACAGCGATAATGTCTCCAGGGCCAGCTTTTGTCGCTGGAACTCGCTCAAGTCCTTCAGTAATCATTAGTTCTGAGATCTTTACCTTGCTCTGCGTCCCATCAGTTTTAATCCAGGTCACCATCTGGCCCTTATTAATTTCACCTTCATGGACCCGACATAGCGCAAGGCGTCCAAGATAAGGAGATGAATCAAGGTTAGTAACGTGAGCTTGAAGTGGAGCTCCAACATGATATTTAGGAGCTGGGATAGTTTTAAAGATAACATCAAAGAGCACATCAAGATTTTCTTCATCTGGCATGCCGCCATCACTTGGTCTTGTTAGCGATGCTCTTCCAGCTTTAGCTGAGGTGTAAACAATTGGAAAATCAATCTGTGATTCATCAGCATCAAGATCTAGAAAGAGGGCATAGGCCTCATCAACAACTGCTGCAATTCTTGCATCAGGGCGATCTACTTTATTAATAATCAAAATAACTGGAAGGTTCTTCTCTAGAGCTTTTCTTAAAACAAATCTAGTCTGCGGAAGTGGTCCCTCTGAGGCATCAACTAGAAGTGCAACGCCATCGACCATCTCAAGTCCGCGCTCTACTTCGCCGCCAAAGTCTGCGTGCCCTGGAGTATCGATAATATTAACGATGCTATCCCCGCGCTTTACTGCAGTATTTTTAGCAAGGATGGTAATTCCTTTTTCCCGCTCTAAATCCATCGAATCCATCAATCGATCTTGGGAATCTGCTTGGGCTTTATGGGCAGCAAAAGCTCCAGATTGCCATAACATCGCATCAACAAGTGTTGTCTTGCCATGATCTACGTGAGCAATAATGGCTAGATTTCTTAGCTCTTCACGGCTCTTTACCTCAAGGCCATTTAAGTGGGCAGATTTAATTACTCTAGACATTGAACCTAAATTCCACGACATCTCCATCAGCCATTACGTAATCCTTGCCTTCCATGCGAACTTTGCCCCGCGCCTTGGCTTCATTAAATGATCCAGCGTCAACTAGATCGGTAAATGAAACTACTTCGGCCTTAATAAAGCCTTTCTGAAAATCACTGTGAATTACACCGGCTGCCATAGGAGCGGTGTCGCCCTTATGAATGGTCCAAGCCCGAGCCTCTTTAGGACCTGCAGTTAGATAGGTCTGCAACCCAAGAGTTGCAAAACCAACACGAGCAAGGCTACTTAACCCAGGCTCTGATAGTCCAATTGAGTTTAATAGCTCTAAAGCCTCTGCCTCATCTAATTCAATTAACTCAGATTCAGTCTTTGCATCAAGAAAAATCGCTTCAGCTGGCGCAACCAGCGCAGATAACCGAGCTTTCAACTCGCTATCTTGCAGCTCGCTAGCATCAAGATTAAAGAGATAGAGAAAAGGCTTTGCAGTTAATAGCTGTAGCTCTCTAATAAGTGTTAAATCAATCTTTGATTGAGATATCAAGCCGCCTGATGAGATTACCTGCTCTGCCTCTTTTACAGCTTCTAGAACAACTGCTCTCTCTTTTGCCTGCCTTGCCTCTTTTTCAATTCTTGGTATTGCTTTTTGAATGGTCTGCAGATCTGCTAATTGCAGCTCGGTATTGATAGTTTCAATATCGCTCTTTGGATCAACTCTTCCTTCAACATGGACTACATCGCTATCGTTAAAAGCTCTAATTACTTGGCAGATCGCATCACACTCACGGATATTGGCAAGAAACTTATTACCAAGTCCTGCCCCCTCTGATGCTCCTTTAACAATTCCTGCAATATCAACAAAAGATAGGGCTGCTGGAATTATCTTCTCTGAGGAAAATATCTTGGCAAGCACTGCCAGGCGCTCATCTGGAAGGCCAACTACGCCAACATTTGGCTCGATGGTTGCAAAGGGATAGTTGGCAGCTAGAACGTTATTTTTCGTTAAAGCGTTAAATAGGGTCGATTTTCCGACATTGGGTAGACCCACGATTCCGATGGAGAGGCTCACAAGGGGTAGAGCCTAACTGCCAATGTCACCTCCTGATGCCACGATAGCGCCATGAACACAGCGATCTATCTGCTCATCGGCTTAAGTTTTGGCATTGGCCTCGGACTTTTGATTGGCTATTTCCGCCTCAATAGCGAACGGGGCAAAGTCTCACTTCTTAATGGCCAGATAGAAGCGATGCGCCAAGAAGAGAGCCGGTTAACAACTCTTAATGAACAGCTAAGAAGCGTTACTACCTCAATGGCGCAGTTAAATACTCAGAGCCAAGAGGCAGAGATTAAGAGAACAAAAGCTGAATCTGAGATGAGAGCTCAAATTGAGAATATGAAGCTAGGAAATGAGACGCTACTTAGAGAGACAACTAAATTAGCTGGAGCACTTTCAAATTCCCAGACCCGCGGAAAATATGGCGAAGCACAACTTGAAACCCTCTTAGAAAATGCTGGCCTATTAGAAAATGTTCACTTCTTCAAACAAGATTATCGAAGCAGCGGTAGCGAGATAACTAAACCTGATATCAAGATTGCTGTTCCTGGCGGCAGCGAACTATTTATCGATTCAAAGTTTCCCTTTGATCGATTCCTTGAAGCAATAGTTGAAAAAGATCCGACAGAGCGCACCAGGCTGATGCAAGCCCACGCTAAAGATTTGATGGGCCATGTCACCTCTCTTGCTAAAAGGGGCTATCAAGATAGTAATAACTCACCTGATTATGTAGTCCTCTTTGCTCCCTTTGAATCAATTCTTAGTGAAGCCCTCGATGTTGACCCACAACTTCTTCATAAGGCATTTGAAAAAAATGTCACTATTGCAACTCCTACAACAATGATGGCGCTTCTTAGAACTGTGGCTTATGTATTTAGTAGATCAGAGCTTGCAAGAAATGCCCAAGAGATTCAAGATCTTGCTGGCGAGCTACTTAAGAGAATAGGCAAAGTCCATAGCAAGATAGAGACGCTAGGCGACCGGATTAAATCAACGGAGCGAGCTTTTAATGATCTCATTAAGAGCGCTGAAGAAAATGTAATTAAGCCAGCTAGAAAGATGGTAAAGCTTGGAGCTCCATCTAGCTCTAAATTAAAAGCTATTGAAGATATCGATGATGAGGTAAGACAGATTGTGCCAAAGGAACTTGAATCCGGCGCCCTAGATGATGGCGATGATGATTTAGATGAAGGTGAGAGCGATGAGAGATAGCCTGCCAACTCCTCCGATAAAGAGCCCAATAAAAGGTGCGGGGCTAACAAAGCCTGGAGTAGTAATTCTTCAATTCTTAGCAATATCTTTTGTTGCGCTAATTGAAATCTTCTTTAGATCAAATGTTGGCTTTCTAACTGGCCTTGCCATCTGGGCTTCTTACTATGGCGCGCTGATTTATGGTCGCGATGGAACAACCTATGTCGCAGTCGTTAATCCCCCACTGGCCTTTGGTCTTGCAGCAATCCTTCTTCTGCCATCAGTTGGCGGAGCATCGCTATCAATTACTCGTCTTGGAGTTGATTTAGTTTCAGGGCTTGCAAGCGTTGCGCCATTTTTAATCACTGGCTCAATATTTGGCTGGTGGTATTACTTTAAAGAGCGAAAAAAACTACTTTCCAGCGGCTCTTAAATCTTTTCTTAGCTCAGGTGGGATAGCAAAGAGCAGGTGCTCCTCCATTGCAGTAACGGTCTCAACATCGCCATAGCCACGAGCAGCAAGCTCAGTTAATAAATCAGTTACTAAAATTTCAGGAACTGAAGCCCCACTTGAAACCCCAATAGTTTCAACCCCTTCAAACCAGTTATCTTCTAGCTGGCTGGCATAATCAATTAGATATCCAGCCTTTGCGCCATATTCCAGAGCAACTTCAACTAAACGCACTGAGTTTGAAGAGTTCTTTGAACCAACGACTAGAACAAGATCTGCTTGAGGCGCGATCTGCTTAATAGCCACTTGGCGATTCTGTGTGGCATAACAGATGTCATCAGATGGCGGATCTTGAAGCTTTGGAAAGCGCTCCTTAAGAATTGCAACGGCATCTAGGGTTTCATCAACGCTAAGTGTGGTCTGGGAGAGCCAAGCAACTCCTTTATTTGGATCAATCTCAACGCTTCTTGCGCCATCTAGGCCATCAACTAATTTCACATGATCTGGGGCCTCACCGGCTGTTCCTTCCACCTCCTCATGTCCTTCATGGCCAATGAGAAGAATCTGGAGATCATCTTTAGCAAAGCGGCGCGCTTCTTGATGAACTTTAGTAACTAGGGGGCAGGTGGCATCAATAGTTTTTAGATTTCGCTGCGCTGCCTCCTTATGAACTTGAGGTGATACGCCATGGGCAGAGAAGATAACAATTGAACCCTCTGGGACCTGGTCGGTCTCATCAACAAATATCGCCCCTTTTTTCTCAAGTGATGAAACCACATGAATATTGTGAACAATCTGTTTTCTCACATAGACCGGGGCGCCATAGAGATCAAGAGCCTTCTCAACTGTAATTACAGCTCGATCAACACCTGCGCAATAACCACGCGGCGCAGCAAGAAGGACTCGTTTAGCCATAGCCCTATCCTATTAGCATTACCCAATGCTCGAAACTTCAAGTGAAAAGCCTGCCCCAGTAAGGGTTATCTCTGAGGCGATTAGTGAATATATAAATCGCTTAGGACAGGTTTGGGTTGAGGGAGAGATTGCGCAATTAAATGATCGAGCTGGCTCTGGAATGGTTTATATCAGGCTAAGAGATCCAAGCGTTGATATGTATTTGGAGGTCACCTGTCCTAGATCGGTTTTTAAAGCAGTTGCGCCTCTTAGTGAAAATGCTCGAGTTGTAATTAATTCAAAAGTTAATTTCTATACCCCAACTGGCCGTCTCTCACTTAACGCTAAAGAAATCCGCCAAGTTGGTCTTGGTGAATTACTTGCTCGCCTTGAAGCACTTAAAAAAGTCCTTGCAGCAGAGGGGCTCTTTGCACTTGAGCGAAAAAAACCGCTTCCATTTCTACCAAATAAAATTGGACTCATCTGTGGCCGGGCAAGTGCTGCTGAAAAAGATGTTAAGGAGAATGCTCGAAGAAGATGGCCCGCGGTTCGCTTTGAAACTAGGGAGGTAGCAGTTCAAGGAGCTGATGCTGTTATTCAAGTATCTGCTGCCTTGCGAGAGCTTGATAACGATCCAGAAGTTGATGTCATCATCATCACTCGAGGCGGCGGCTCATTTGAGGACCTGCTTGCCTTCTCAGATGAAGGGCTAGTAAGACTTGCTGCCGCTTGCAAAAAACCAATTGTCAGCGCCATTGGCCATGAGCAAGATACTCCGCTTCTTGACTTGGTAGCAGATGTTCGCGCCTCAACCCCAACTGATGCAGCAAAATTAGTAGTTCCTGATTTTCAAGAAGAGGTAAGCAAAATCAAGAATCTAAGAGATCGCTCTGATAGAAAGATTAATGACTTAGTAATTCTTGAGATGACCAAGATTGTTAACTTGATCCAAAGACCTGTTATGAAAGATCCACTAATTATGGTCACCTCAAGACAGGAGATAATTTCAGGCTTTATATCGCGCTCATTTATGAGTATGAACTCCAAGCTGCTTAGAGCCTTTGATGAAGTCACCCATATTGCTGCCAGAGTTAGAACCCTCTCCCCACAGGCCACCCTTGATCGTGGTTATTCAGTAGTGCAAAAAAGCGATGGAGTTATTGTCAAAGACCCAGCATCACTTGCTCAAGGCGAGAAGATTCAATTACGTATGGCTAAAGGTGTGGCCCTTGCGACAGCTCTTGGCAGCCAAGAAGATAGTAAAAGCGAGTAGATTACGAATATGGCCCAGCTAAGTTATGAGCAAGCTCGCGATGAGCTAGCAAACGTTGTAGCAACCCTTGAAGCTGGCGGGGTAGGCCTTGAAGAATCTTTAAAACTTTGGGAGCGCGGCGAGGAGCTTGCTGCAATTTGTCAGCAGTGGCTAGATGGCGCACGCGCAAAATTAGAAGCTGCAAAATCTCAAGTAGAAGCTGAGTAAGTCATGCCGGAATTTATCTATGAAGATTTACTTCCGGTTGGGCCAGATACCACGCAATATCGCCTCATTTCAAGTGATGGCGTCTCAACATTTGAAGGCGATGGAAAGACTTTCTTAAAAGTAACACCTGAGGCAATTAGAAACTTAACTGAAGTTGCCCTCCACGATATCTCGCACTATCTACGTAGCGAACACTTGCAGCAGCTAGCAAATATTCTTAAAGACCCTGAAAGCTCTGCCAATGATCGCTTTGTCGCACTAGACCTACTTAAAAATGCCAATATCGCAGCAGGTGGAATTCTTCCAATGTGCCAAGACACCGGAACTGCAATTGTTATGGGCAAAAAAGGCCAGCAAGTTCTCACCTCAGAACAAGATGAAGTAACAATATCTAGAGGAATCTATGATGCATTTACCAAGCTAAACCTGCGCTACTCCCAACTAGCACCTGTTACAACCTGGGAGGAGAAGAACACTGGTAATAACTTGCCTGCTCAAGTTGAGATTTACTCTGATTATAAGAACGCGCAGGAATATAACTTCCTCTTTATTGCAAAAGGCGGCGGAAGTGCTAATAAGTCTTTCCTCTATCAAGAGACTAAGGCAATCCTAAATCCAACATCTTTCATAACTTGGCTTGAGGAGAAGCTGCGCTCGCTTGGAACGGCTGCTTGCCCTCCCTATCACCTAGCTATTGTTATCGGGGGAACATCAGCTGAGTTCACAGCAAAGACGGCAAAGCTTGCCTCAACTAAGTATTTAGATTCACTGCCCACAACAGGTGATGCCAAAACTGGTAGAGCTTTTAGAGACCTAGCACTTGAAAAAGAAGTTTTAGCTCTCACTCAAAAACTAGGAATCGGCGCACAATTTGGCGGCAAATACTTCTGCCATGATGTAAGAGTGATTCGCCTTCCAAGACATGGCGCCTCTCTTCCAATTTCAATTGCAGTCTCGTGCTCAGCAGATCGCCAGGCAAAGGCCAAGATCACTAAAGAGGGCGTATTTATTGAAGTTTTGGAGCGCGACCCAGCCCACTTCCTGCCAGAGACTACTGATGATCACTTAGATGAGAGCGTAGTAAATATTGATCTAAACCAAAGCATGGCCCAGATCTTGGCTGAGCTTTCAAAGCACCCAGTAAAGACCCGGCTATCCTTGAGTGGAACTATGGTTGTGGCAAGAGATCTAGCTCATGCGAAATTAAAGGAGCTAGTTGATTCTGGAAAAGAACTGCCGGAATACTTCAAGAGATATCCAGTTTATTACGCAGGACCTGCCAAGACTCCAAAAGGATATGCCTCAGGATCTTTTGGTCCAACAACTGCTGGACGAATGGATTCCTATGTTGAGTATTTTCAAGCACTCGGCGGATCGCTAATAATGCTTGCTAAGGGAAATCGCTCAAAGCAGGTAACTGAGGCATGCAAGAAAAATGGTGGTTTCTATCTTGGCTCTATTGGAGGACCTGCTGCTCGCCTTGCGCAAGATTGCATCAAGAAAGTTGAAGTTCTTGATTATGAAGAACTTGGCATGGAGGCAGTTTGGAAGATTGAAGTTGAAAACTTTCCAGCATTTATTGTGGTTGATGATAAAGGAAATGATTTCTTCAACGGCTCACTCAAGCCGTTAACTATTGGAGTAAAACCAGAGAGCTCTTTTTAGTAGTATCTAGAGCGCTTAAATTTAGCTAGCGCCTTGCATGGCGTTTCATAGCGAATATCGATATATCTCAAACCCCATTGAATCTGAGTAACTGGATTGGTTCTCCAATCAGTTCCCACGATCTCCATTTTTGTGGCAGGAAGGGCTTGGGGAATTCCATGGGCGCCAGTTCGTTTATTGCGCGCCTTATAATTCCAATGGCTCTCTTTGGTCCATAAGGTATCTAAACAGGTGAATTGATAGCTGCCCCAGCCATAAGCCTCCTTAGCCATCTCTCTTGCGACCTCTCGAGCTCCCTTTGGGGTTCTGGCTTGTTCAACTTTTTGAATCATCACAGAGACCAGCAACATATCCCAGGCCATAAGTGATGAGCGATCGCCCATCTCAATTAGCGTTGGCCAATTCGGCTCTAGATCTCCTGGCACGCTGACCTTAAGAGCCTCAGGTGAATCGGCAACTAGAAGCTCTAGGCGATCTGGCTTGAGGGGTTGGGCATGGGAAATCTCAACCGAGGAGATAAAGAGGGTCGCAAAGGCCAGGGCAACAATCGCCCGCCGGTTTAGCAACATCTTTCTACCTCCTTAGCGCTGAACAAATCAGAGCCAGGCTCGTGGGTATTACTAGGGGAATTGGGCTTAGGGTTACAAAGGAAGGGGTGAGGGGCAAATTAAAACCTGCGAGTGGCGTAAAAAGATTAAATTCACAGCAAATGTGGATAAGAAAAGTGCAGGTCAGCCCCTATAAAGTCCGTTATGCCCTATTTGTAGTAAAACCCCAATTATTAGGCATATAGCTGGACTGGATCTTCAAGAAGCTCAGTTATCAAAGCTGCGATCTGAGAGCGCTCAGAGCGGGTCAGCGTTACATGGGCAAAGAGAGGATGGCCCTTTAGAGACTCAACAACGGCTACAACGCCATCATGGCGACCAACCCGCAGGTTATCCCTCTGGGCCACATCATGGGTGAGTACCACCCTTGAGCCCTGCCCGATTCGAGAGAGCACAGTTAATAAAACTCCGCGTTCTAGCGATTGAGCTTCATCGACAATTACAAAAGAGTCATGCAGTGAGCGGCCACGGATATGAGTTAGGGGCAGAACCTCAATAAGTCCGCGATCTAAAATTTCTTCAATTACTTGGGCAGAGACCACAGCTCCTAGAGTGTCAAAGACTGCTTGCGCCCAAGGAGACATCTTCTCCCCTTCACTTCCTGGCAAGTATCCAAGCTCTTGTCCTCCCACTGGATAGAGCGGGCGGAAGACAATTATCTTTTTATGGAGGCGCCTTTCAAGAACTGCCTCAAGACCGGCGCAGAGTGCAAGAGCAGATTTTCCAGTTCCAGCCCTTCCTCCCAGGGAGACAATTCCAATCTCATTATCAAGGAGCAGATCAAGTGCTATTCGCTGCTCGGCAGATCTGCCATGAATTCCAAATGCGCTCTTATCTCCCCTAACAAGTGAGAGAGTTTTATCGGCATTAACTCGTGCAAGAGCGCTGCCCTTTTCAGAGTGAAGCACTACTCCGGTGTGAACTGGAAGATCTTTAACTTCAGCAGCGCTTACCTTCTCACCCGAATAGAGAGCATCAATGGTTTTACTTCCAACGCTCACCTCAGCCATTCCAGTCCAACCGCTATTTGGCGCAAGCTCTGCGCGATACTCATCCGCGCTTACTCCAACTGATGATGCTTTAACTCTTAAAGGAAGATCTTTAGTAACTAGAACGACATCTTTTCCTTCACTTACTAAATTTCTAGCAACAGCCAAAATTCTTGAATCATTTGTGCCATCCCGCAAGAATCCATGAGGCAGCGATGAAGTATCAGTATGGTTTAACTCAACTGAGAGAGTGCCGCCAGTTGCCGTGATTTTTAAGGGTTTATCGAGTCTTCCATGGGTAATTCTTAAATCATCAAGCTTTCTTAAAGCTGCTCTAGCAAAGTATCCAAGCTCAGGATGATCTCGCTTTGATTCAAGTTCTCCGATTACCGCTATTGGAATGATGATTTCATGCTCATCGAAGCGGAAGAAGGCGGAGGGGTCTGCTAACAGGACGCTGGTATCTAGAACGTAGGTCTTGCGACCTTCGGAGCTAGCGCGGGCCACGGAACTCCTTGCTTATTCTGTTGTTATAGGGCTTTTTCCGCCTGAATTAGGCAGATTTGCCGGGGAAGTACCACGAGAAAAAGGTAAGTCCTAAAGGCTTTGAAATCACGCGACACGCTCAAGTTCAACTTGAGGTTTTAACTACCTGCCGAGGCGCCGCTCTCTCATCGAATAGGCGCGAAGTGCTCGAAGAAAATCTACCCGGCGAAAATCTGGCCAGTAAGCCTCGCAGAAATAAAATTCAGATTGATGGCTCTGCCAGAGCAGAAACCCGCCAAGTCTTTGCTCCCCAGATGTTCTAATCACTAACTCAGGATCTGGTTGCCCTGCGGTGTAGAGATATTGATCTAGTGAATTAACGGTTAATTCATCTCTTATTTGCGTTAAATCTTTTCCAGAACTCTTTGCTGAATCCAGGTAGCTCTTGATTGCATCGACGATCTCAAGTCTTCCGCCATAGCCAATTGCTACATTAACTTTTAGGCCAGATATTCCTGCGCTCTGTTTCTCAATACGCTTTAGCTGCTCTTGAAGTTTTTCAGGAAGTAGTTCAAGAGAGCCCAAAACCTTGATACTCCATCTGCCAGTTTCGCCAAGGGACTCAACACTTGATCCAATAATCTGCATTAAAGAATCTAGCTCTTGGGGGCTTCGATTTAAATTATCACTTGATAGCAGCCATAGCGTCACTACATCTATTTCAGTCTGCTCACACCAGGTCAGTAGCTCAATAATCTTGCTCGCCCCAGCTCTATGGCCATGAGCTGATGAGGTGTCACCATTTAGTGAAGGATTCTCTTTGGCCCATCTTCTATTGCCATCTAAAATCACTGCAATATGGCGCGGGGTCCTACTTAGATCAAGCTTTGCAAGTAAGCGCTTTTCATAGAGGGGATAGAGCGCTGACTTGATTAGAGTTTTAGCTCTCATGAGAGGGGAAATTGCCTCATAACTCGCCGCTCAGCAATAAATGAAGCAATTGGAAGGGTTCCTGCCAAGATAAACAAAATCATTCGCTTGATCGTAAAGCGAGCCCTTGCGGTGAAGTGAATAGCTGCAAGGACATAGAAGGCATAGATATAGCCATGGACAAAGGGAATCCACTTAACTTTTGACTCTAAATCTGGATTATCAAGGAGATAGACCACTGGAAGCTCAACAAACCAGAGCAGAAGCGACATGATGCCAGCTGCTACCGCCATGAAGCGATATCTCTTAATTACTCCGTTCATAGCCCTGCCTCTTTCGTGATACTTGATAGAAGGGTAAGAAAAGTACTACCAATGCCATGAGCCACCAAATAACGACATAGGAGATATGTTGCCAGTAATAGCCAGGCACATTCGGCTTTGCTGGATCTAGCTCTGGGCGCTTTAGATCAATTTCTACCCCGTTAATTTTCTCACTTTGCGCTAGAACAAATCCATCGAAGAGTTTTTGCTCATAGCTTGAGACCAATAGCGCAGGATCAATTCTGCTCAACTTTGATGAAGCCTTCTCCGCTCGATCATCAAATTGTCTATTAAAGAGCCGTCCGGTAATTTCAACGCTACCAATGGGAAGTTCTGAATTAGAAATACTTCGCACTACCAATATCGCTCCACCTGAATCAACTTCTAATAGGCCAACAATCCAATCTGCTTTAACTCCAGATTTATCTTCTTGGTTAGGGGCAATGTATTGCTCAAGATATCTTCCACTGAAGCGAACTATTTGATTAATTGAGTCATCACTTAGATTCTCACCAGGGATCGCTACCTGCGATAGGTTGATTATTGGTCTTTCGATATAAGGCTTTTGTAGTTCTTGAAACTCCCCTGCCCGATCTAATTGCCAAAAGCCAAGTCTTATAAAAGTTGCACAGAGAATAAGAACTATAAAAGCTGCGCCAACTTTGCTCGGCAACTCCCTCTTACTTATTTTCATCATTTAGGCGACGCTGATCCATCCTCTTCCAGCGTTTATAGAAACTTCTAAGCAAGAAAACTGTGGCAAGAGTTAGAAATATCATCGTCATTGAGCCTGCAATGCCGGCGTCATAAACTGTTGCTTCCATGTAATCATTCTCCCATGAGTCAGCAGATAGGCGGCAACGAAGAGTTTCTTGCCCAGCGCTATGGGAAAAAGGGCTCAAATACCTGGCGCTATATCGCAGCGCTGCTTCTGCTGACAGCTCTTCCTTGGTTGATCTGGAGCGCCTGGCATCATTCAAATCCACAGATTCGCGTTACTTTAATAAGTTTTCAAAATGAGCAAGATAATTCAATCGATATCACCTATTTGATTCAAAGGCGAGATCCATCTCTTGCCTTAAATTGCACTTTGATTGCTCGGGATTTTGATAAGAATGTGGTGGGAGAAGTTGAAGTAGCAATCCCTAGTTCAAGCCAAGGCTCCCTAAGTCGAAATGACACGATTCCAACCCGGTTAAGGGCGGTTAATGCTTCAGTTCAAAGATGTGATGCAATTGATCTAAAAGGTAAGTAACCTCTGCGCCTATGAGTAAGAGTTGGTTGACCCAGGAAGCTGCAGATCGACTATCTGCTGAGCTAGCAAACCTTGAAACAACTGGTCGCTCTGAGATCATTAAGAAGATTGAAGCAGCAAGAGCTGAAGGTGATCTAAAAGAAAATGGCGGCTATCACGCAGCTCGTGAAGAACAAGGCAAGATTGAAGCTCGCATCCGACAACTAAAACACATGTTGGAAAATGCGGAGATTGGAACTGCGCCAAATAACGCAGATGGTTTGATCTCACCTGGCATGAGAGTAACTGTTGAAATCATGGGCGATGAAATGGAATTTCTACTTGGCTCAAGAGAGATTTCCTCTGGCGATTTAGATGTCTATAGCGAGAAGTCCCCGCTTGGAGCTGCAGTGATGGGCGCAAAGATTGGAGATACTAAAACCTATAACGCGCCAAATGGGAAAACTATCTCCGTAAAAATTTTAAAGGCAGAGGTCTACAGCTAATTACTTTGAAGCAGTGTTAATGTATTTACGAACACTCAAAGGAATGAAAATAGCCATAATAATCACCATATAAATCAAGGACATTTCCAAGGGATTCTGGCTAGGCCAGGAATTAGCGGTAACGCCAAAGATATTCTGAAGCCCAAATAGCTCTCTGCATCCAGCAACCATTGTTGAAACTGGGTTCCATTCCGCAAAGTACTGCAGCGCTTTTGGCATTCCAGTAGTTGGAGCAAAGGCATTTGAAAGGAAGGTGAGGGGAAATACCGCAATAAAGACCGCAGCATTGGCAACCCGAGCAGAGCGAACTGAAAGGCCAATTAAGACTCCAACCCAGGCCATTGCAAAACCAAATAGCAGAAGGAATGCAAAGCCAAGTAAAACGTTGAATAGTCCAGAAGATGGACGCCACCCAACGGCATATCCAGCAAGCCCCATAACTGCCAACACCACAATGTTGAGTGCGCCATCACCAAGAGTTCTTCCAAAGACAACAGCAGATCTTGAGATTGGAAGTGATCTAAAACGATCAATTAAACCTTTCTGCATATCCTCAGCAAGACCAACTGCAGTTCCTGCCAGGGTAAAAGCCACTGTTTGAACGAAGATTCCAGGCATAAGCAGTTGCACATAATCCACCCCAGGAATTCCAGTTGAGATGGAGCCACCAAAAACATATCTAAATAACAAAACAAACATTACTGGTTGAATAGTTGAGAAAATTAAGACTTCGGGAACTCGAATTAATTGCAGGAGTTGGCGCTTGGTGATAATTAGTGAATCTGAGACTGCGTACTTGATCACTTTCTCCTGCCTCTCTTTTGTGCTGCTTCTAACTCTTCAGACTTCTTCTCTTCCGCTACATGGCCAGTCAGCGCAATAAAGACATCATCAAGTGATGGTCTCTTAAGCGCAATATCCAAAGGGTGAATTCCTAAATCATCAAGTGAGCGAACCGCCTCAATTAAGGCCCTAGAGCCAGTAGTAACGGGCGCTGAGACTTGGCGAGAACCCTCTTCCACTAACACTTTTCCGCCGCTGACTTTGCCAACGATTTCTGCCACCTGCTTTAAGTCTTTGGCCTCGGCAACAATCTCTAGGCGTTCTCCGCCAACTTCCTTCTTTAATTGATCTGAAGTGCCTCTTGCAATAACTTTTCCTTGATCTATAACAGCAATCTCATCTGCAAGCTGATCAGCTTCCTCCAAGTATTGAGTGGTGAGAAGCAAAGTTGTTCCATCTTTAACTAGTCCTTGAATTACTTCCCACATCTCAATTCGACCTCTGGGATCAAGGCCAGTTGTTGGTTCATCAAGAAATAGAATTTTTGGTTTAACGATTAGAGAGGCAGCAAGATCTAATCTTCTTCTCATTCCACCTGAGTAAGTTTTAATTGGGCGCTTGGCAGCATCAGTTAGCGAGAACTGCTCGAGTAATTCAGTAGCACGCTTCTTTGAAGCTGCAGGCGAGAGATGATAGAGGCGGCTAAACATCGTTAAGTTATCCCAGCCAGTTAACGTTTCATCAACTGCGGCATATTGACCTGATAATCCAATTACCTCACGTACTTTGCCTGGATCTTTAATTACATCAATGCCAGCGACGCTCGCTTTTCCTGAATCTGGAGTTAGAAGAGTTGCCAATATTCTGACCGTAGTTGTTTTTCCAGCTCCATTTGGACCAAGAACTCCAAGAACTGTTCCCTCTTCGACTTCAAGGCTCAAGCCATCTAAAGCTCTTACTTTGCCCTTGTCGTAGGTTTTGATCAGATTCTCTGCTATTACTGCCTTCATTGTCTAAATAGTAGTATTCTTAGCCTTAATTCTCAATTTCATTTAAAATTTCGCAGCGAAGGAACTCATGCAAAGAAGTAAAAAAGTTGATCATTCCAGGCCCCTAACACATCGTGAAATTCTAATAATTATGAGCAGTCTGATGACTGGAATGTTGCTTGCTGCCCTTGATCAAACAATCGTTTCTACAGCTTTAAAACGAATCGTCGAAGACTTTAATGGATTAAATCATTACTCTTGGGTTGTTACAGCCTATCTGCTGACGTCGACAGCTTCCACTCCCCTTTATGGAAAAATCTCAGATCTCTATGGTCGTCGCTCGGTATACCAATTTGCCATAACGATCTTTTTGCTTGGTTCTTTTTTAGCTGGCGCATCAACTTCAATGGAACAGTTGATTGCAACGCGCGCTCTTCAAGGGTTAGGCGCTGGCGGTCTGATGGCTCTATCTTTCGTTATTGTTGGCGATATTGTTTCACCTAGAGACCGAGGTAAGTATCAGGGTTTATTTGGAGCGGTCTGGGGTATCTCATCTGTGGCTGGTCCCTTACTTGGTGGATTCTTCTCTGATCAAGCAAGTATCTTGGGGTTACTGGTTGGCGTTGGATTTTTTACATAAATTTACCTTTTGGTCTACTTGCACTAGCAATAACAGCCAAAGTTCTACATATTCCTCGAGTAAAACGAGATCATAAAATTGATTATTTGGGCGCCATGCTTTAGTTGCTTCAGTTGTTTTGCTACTTGTCGGACTATCAGTTTTTGGACCTGAAAATGGATGGACCAATACTCGAACACTCGCTTCAATCCTTGGTGGCGTTCTTCTGGCAACGTTATTTGTTATTTGGGAAGGAAAGGCGATCGAGCCCATTTTGCCTCTAGAGTTATTTAAAAATAAGACATTTACATTGACATCGATTATCGGATTTATTATCGGTGCTGGGATGTTTGGCGCAATAGTCATGCTGCCACTTTATCTACAGATTATTCAGCAGAACTCTGCGACCTCGGCCGGCTTAAAGTTGATACCTTTAATGGTAGGAATATTATTTTTTACTGTTACAAGTGGCCGCATGATTACCAAAACTGGAAAATATAAGAAATATCCAATTGTAGGTTCTCTAATGATGAGCTTTGGTATTTTCTTAATGAGTACTGCAAAAGTGGACACGCCTTATTGGCAAATTGCAATCTATGCACTAATCATTGGTGGTGGCCTTGGCCTGTGTATGCAGACTATTGTTATTGCTCTTCAGAATGCTGTTGAATTCAAAGACTTGGGGATTGCAACTTCTTCTAATACTTTTTTCCGCACCCTGGGTGGAGCATTTGGTACAGCAATATTTGGGACAATTTTTAGTTCACAAGTAACAAAGAATTTAAAGTCCAACCTTGCTGAACTTGCTTCTACAAATTCTGATCAGCTTGCAAACCTTGATGCAGGTTTACTCAAGACGCTTAGTAACAATACTCAGATGATTTCCTCGCTCCCTGCTCAAGTGCAAACCACCGTATTAGAGGCTTTCTCAGGAGCATTTCACGGTGTGTTTATGTTTGCTTTTCCAATTGTGGCAGTGGCATTTTTCTTTGCAATTGCACTCGAAGAAAAACCTCTACAGGATAGCGCCGATTATGCAACGGCTCGTAGAGCTGCTGCTAGCGAATCTAATGGATGAGGCAAAAAATTACCTTTAATTCACCATTCAAGGCCTTCCAAAGGAAGTGGCAGTTCTAACCGCCATATCTTTTCTTGTCGCTGTTGGATTTGGCCTAATAATTCCTGCCATACCAATCTTTGCAAAGTCTTTTGGTGTATCTAATACTTTGATTGGTTTGATTATTTCCTCCTTTGCGATAATGCGACTTGTTTCAGGCCTATTTTCTGGAAAATTAGTTGACAGATATGGCGAGCGTTTGGTCTTGGGCTTGGGTCTATTTATGGTCTCTATTTTTACTTTGATCTCTGGCTTGGCTCAGAGTTATGAACAACTCCTGATTTTTAGGGCGGCTGGAGGACTTGGATCATCGATGTTCTCCGTTTCAGCTGGAGCATTAATTCTTAGGGTGGTTTCAGATAATCAGCGGGGTCGAGCGCAATCGCTTTATAACGGCGGATTCATTGCCGGAGGTGTGGCTGGTCCCGCATTTGGTGGTGCCTTAATTGCACTCTCTCCCAGAGCACCATTTTTTATTTACTCCGGATTATTGATAGCAGCCGGGACTGTCTCCTTGATATTCCTGCATGAAAGTAGGTTAGGTGCAAAAGTTGAGCAGACTAAAGAAGGACGTGCCCTAACAATTAAAGAAGCGCTAGCAATCAAGCCTTACCTTTACTCACTATTTTTAGCATTTCTAGGAAGCTGGATTCTATTTGGTATGCGCTCCTCTATCCTGCCACTTTTTGTAGTGGAGGATCTAAAGGCAAGTCCATCACTTGTTGGCTTAAGTTTTACAGTAGCGCTTATCGCACAGGGTTCGGTGATGGTAAGGGCTGGAAAACATTCTGATAAAAATGGTAGAAAACCTGTAATCCTTACTGGATTTTCTATCGTAATGGCATCTTTAATAATTCTAACTCTTGCTAGTAATGTCACAATTTATTTAATCGCAATGATTGTTATGGGCCTTGGCGCGGGCTTTGCTGCATCTGCTGGCGCAATTGTTGGCGATGTAATCAAAGGAAAGAGTGGAAAGGTTTACGCCTTCTGGCAGATGTCTGGAGATGCCGGAATGATGGTTGGACCGGTATTACTGGGCTTTATCTCAGATGCTTTCTCTTATCGAACTGCGATAGGAGTAAGTGCTGCAGTGTTTTCACTTGCAATTATTGTGGCGCTAAAAATCCCCGAGACAAATTCTGCTCATCTCGGGGATTCTAGGAAACCTCCTATAAATGAGGTCTAATTAATCATTTCCGCGAAGTATTGAGATCAAGCGCAATACCTCTAGATATAGCCAGACCATAGTCATCAATAGTCCAAAGCCAGCTCGCCAAGATTCCTCTTGTGGCACTCCAGCTCTTACGCCCTCTTCAATCTGATCAAAGTCAAGAATTAAGAAGAAGGATGCAATGGCAACTCCTGCAACAGCAAGAAGAGGTCCAAAGCCGCTGAGACCATATAGTCCTGCTCCGCCGCCAAGTCCAAAGAATGATCCAATTAAGCTTCCAAGTGCTAGAACTAGATAACCAATTGCAGCACCAAGAAGCATTCTGGTGAATTTAGGAGTTACGCGAAGGCGTCCACTCTTATAAAGAGTAAGCATTCCAATAAATGCTGCAGCAGTTGCAACGATTGCTTGCTGAACAATTCCAGGATAGAAGAGTTCATAGGTCTTGCTAATTATTCCAAGAACTAAACCTTGGCAGAGCGCATAAGCTAAATAAACTCCAGGACGAATCGTCTTACTAAAAATTCCAATCATGGCCGTTACTAATCCACCAACAAAGCCAAGAAGAAGTAAGCCGCCACCAAGATTGAAATACCAAGCAGCTGCACCAACAAGTGCTGAGGTTCCAAAGAGCATTCCGCTTCTTGCAACAACATCATCCATGGTCATGCGACCAGTGCGAAGTGATGAAGCAGCAGGAGCGTTAAAGCTCTGCTCTAGATTATCTTGCGGGAAGTTATCCATAGCGGCATAACCTCTACGGCCCTTCTCACCAAATGCCTTACCAAGTACTGGGTTGGAACTATTCATCTCTCTCCTTTTGTAGTTCTAACTACCCATTATGAACTTTTTTTTAATGCGTGCCCCCGGTGGGGGTCGAACCCACACTTGGACGATTTTAAGTCGTCTGCCTCTGCCGTTGGGCTACAGGGGCCACTTCCGCGTGGGCAAATCTACCTGCCTTTTTTACCACCGAATCCAGTTGGGAGCGCGTGAGCTTTCCCGTGAAAGTATTCTGCTGGCTCGGGTGATAACTACCGATGACCAATCTAGTATTCCCGTCGCGGCCAAGAAAGTTGAAACTAGCCCCATGGCCAAACTTTGGGCGTTTTCTCGGCAATTCTTCACCTATCGCGAGCAAGGCATCGATCGTTGCCTTCCAGGCAATCTGGCCCAAAGGCAGAAAGACGCGCAGAGTTGGCATAAGTAATTTCATCTCTGTTTCAAGCCAGCTCTTACAGGTTTGCTGCTCAATTGTTGTTGGTTTATTTCCTGGTGGAGCGCAGCGAAGCGCGCAGGTGATGCGAGTTTCAAATAACTCTTGTCCATCATCACTTGATAGTGAAGTTGAAATCTTTGCTAAACCATTTTTATGAAGGGATCTATAGAGCCAATCTCCTGAAGAATCTCCAGTAAATACTCTTCCTGTTCTATTTGCCCCATGAGCGCCAGGGGCAAGTCCGACAATTAATAACTTAGAATTACTTGGACCAAATCCAGTAACTGGTTTTCCCCAATAATCTTCATTGCGATATGCAGCGCGCTTGGTAATTGCCACCTCTTGGCGCCAAGATGTCAGCCTTGGGCAGGCGCTGCATTTGATAATCTCTTTATCAAGAACTTTTAAGCTCTTAATATCCTTGGCTATAACTCTGGGTTTACTTCGCAAGAAGAAGAGCCATTCCATCTAAAATATCACTCTCTGAGGCAACAAATTCACTTGCCCCACTAAGTGCCATAATTCTTGAAAGCACTAAAGATCCTGCAGCAATTACATCAACTCGTCCTGGATGCATATAGCCAAGTGATGCAATCTCTGATCTTTCAAGTGCGAGAAAGCTCTGACAGACTTGATGAGTCTTTTCTGCGCTGATTCGAGAGAGATGAATTAAGTCGCGGTCGTAGCTTTCAAGGCCAAGTGCGGCAGCTGCAACAGTAGTTGCCGTTCCAGCAACAGCTACTAATGTTTTAGCACTTGCTATTGGAACCTTTGTAGCAGCGTTTTTTATGGCGCTATCAATATCAGTAATTGCCAAATCAATCGCAGCTTTACTAGGCGGAGAGCTATTTAAGTGGCGCTCGCTCATTCTCACGCAGCCAATATTTTCACTCACCGATGCCTCAACTGCGCTCTGTCCATAGACAAATTCAGTTGAGCCTCCACCAATATCTACTACTAAATAGGGAGCGCCTATTTGATTTAGCTGATGAGTTGCCCCGATAAAGGAGAGCTCAGCTTCTTGTTCTCCACTAATGACCTCAGGTTCAATTCCAAGTATTGCTTTCACGCCATCTATGAAGAGCTCTCTATTTGATGCATCTCTTGTGGCACTTGTGGCACAAAATCTAATTGACTCAACGCCACGTCTTCTAATCTCACTTGCAAATAATTCCGTAGCTCTCAAAGTCCTATCTATTGCATCAGGATTAAAAGATTTGTTCTTATCAACTCCTTGTCCAAGGCGGACAATTTCCATTCCTCGATAAATCTCACGCAGATTACTTCCTGAAACATCTGCAATCAGCAGACGAATAGAATTTGTCCCACAATCAATTGCAGCTACTCGACTCACTGATCGCGCCGTTCTAAGCAATTTCCATTTAGCCACCACTTTGGAAGAAGTGAGAGGGCTTCATCGCCTAAGGGATTTACTCCCTCCCCTGCTGCCAAGCTATGAGCAATTAGCGAATGCAAACATTTAACACGATCTGGCATACCACCTGCTGAGATATCAACGATTTCTGGGACATCGATACCAAGGGCAGCTCTTGCTGCCAAATAATCATCATGGGCTGCTCGATATTGACCAGATAATTCGGCATCTATTGCCAAGCGCTCATTCATCTCCTCCATTAGGGAAGAGTTTTCTAGAGTTGAAATAGCAGCAGTGAGATTGGGGCAGGTGGCGTAATAGAAGGTTGGAAATGGCGTTCCATCTGAAAGACGTGGGTTAGTTTCAACTACAGCTGGATGTGAGCAGGCACAGCGATAAGCGATGCTATGAACATCTCTAGGCACTCTGCCTAATTGAATCTCTATTGCAGATAGATCCTCATCACTTGCTCTCTCACCCATAAATAAAGATTACGGCGTAGTTACGCCGACTCCGACTGAGGTAATTGATGAAATAACTCTGGAATACCAGGGAACTCCTAATGGAAAGTCTTGATTGATTGGAGCAGCTCCTTGGGCTTCAGGGTCAATTGTTGGTTTTGCTCCCAAAATTATGTATTGCCGCTCACCTGGCAGAACAAAGTGGAGTCGATTTCTTGCCTCACTCTTTACATAATCTGGATCACGCCATCTTTGTAGCTCAGCTCTTGCTGCCTCTAGCTTTTTATAATTGGAATCTAGATCTGCTTCAAGGGCGCTTATTTGCGCTCTCTGCGCAAAATACTGCTGCGTTGGAGGAGCAAGAGTAACGGCGACAATAAATAGAACTAGAAAGAGAATTAATAATCGAGTTGAGATTCCTCGTTTCGCGGCAAAACTTTCAAGAGTCTTAGGAAGCGAGATTTTGCTGCGCTTCATAGCGGCTCCTTATTTGCTCTAAGTTATTGCTTAGCGCGAAGTAAAACGAGGAAATGCGTCACGGCCGGCATATTGAGCCTTTGAACCCAGTTCCTCTTCAATTCGCAGTAACTGATTGTACTTAGCAACTCTCTCGCTACGAGCAGGAGCACCTGTTTTGATCTGACCACAGAGAGCTGCCACTGATAAATCTGCAATTGTGGTGTCCTCAGTTTCTCCTGAGCGATGACTCATCATCGAGCGATATCCCGCTTTATGGGCCATATCAACAGCAGCTAAAGTTTCAGTAAGGGTCCCAATTTGATTGACCTTAACAAGCAGAGCATTGGCACAACCTTGGCTAATTCCTTGAGCTAGACGAGTTGGATTAGTGACAAATAGGTCATCGCCAACTAATTGAACGCTAGCTCCCATTGCCTTTGTTATATCGGCCCAACCACTCCAATCATCTTCAGAGAGTGGATCTTCAATTGATAACAATGGATAGGAGTCCAATAATCCTTGATAATAGTTAATCATCTCAGTTGCGCTTAGGTTTGAACCTTCAAAGTGATAACTACCATCTTTATAGAATTCCGTAGCAGCCACATCCATCGCAAGGCCAATATCACTTCCCATCTTGTACCCGGCCTTTTCTACAGCTTCAATGATTAAATCAAGTGCAGCGCGATTACTCTCAAGATTTGGCGCAAAACCACCTTCATCACCAATACTTGTGGCAAGGCCGCGCTTTTTTAATACTGACTTAAGTGATTGATATATCTCAGCTCCGTAGCGCAAGCCCTCTTTAAAACTTGGAGCGCCGATTGGTGCGATCATAAATTCTTGGATATCAACATTTGTATCAGCATGAGCTCCACCATTTAAAATATTCATCATTGGAATTGGTAGAAGTGTTGCTTTTTCTCCGCCTATGAATTTATAAAAGGGTAGCTTCTTGCTTACCGCAGCAGCCCTTGCAACTGCTAGCGAGACTCCAAGGATGGCATTTGCGCCAAGTGATGATTTATTAACTGTGGCATCAAGTGCAATCATCTTTTCATCTAAGCCTTTTTGGTCTAAGCCATCCTCGCCAATTAAAGCTGGCGCAATCTTTGTTCTAACGTTTTCTACCGCTCCAGATACTGACTTTCCTAAATATCTTGAGCCACCATCTCTTAACTCTGCGGCTTCAAAAGCTCCAGTTGAGGCTCCGCTTGGAACTGCTGCTCGCGCCCAAGAACCATCTTCTAATTGGACATCTACTTCAACTGTTGGATTTCCTCTTGAATCAAGGATCTCTCTTGCGGTGATGGATTTAATCGCTGAATTTGTGCTCACAGGCGCGAAGTCTAGCCTGATTCTTCTTCACTCATTGCATCACGATATTTGAGTGCAGCCTTGCGTAGCGCAACCTCAGGATCAAGATTGTTTGCTATCGCCCATGAGATTAGGGATAGGAGTTGATTTCCTAACGCAGCTTCACTTACTTCGATCTTTTCTTTCGGATGCTCTGGCGTTGAAAGGTCATTCTTGCTAGCCCGGTAAATCAATTTGCTAGCAAGAGCTAATGAGGGTTGACCGGTTGGAACTCCATCATGAGCACTGGATCTAGACTTTTCTTTGCGCTTAATCTCTTCCCAGTTTTCCAATACCTCAGCGCTGGAATCTACTTTGGCATCTGAGAAGACATGAGGATGACGTGAGATCAATTTTTCTATTATTGCTTTAGCAACATCATCAATGTTGAAGGGCTTTTCTTCATGTTCTTCAGCAATTCTTGAGTGGAAATAAACTTGCAGGAGAATATCCCCCAACTCCTCACGCATATCTTCGCGATTACCGCTCTCAACGGCTTCAATAAACTCATAAGATTCTTCAAGTAAATATTTAAGTAGCGATTGATGGCTCTGCTCACTATCCCAAGGACATCCCCCAGGAGATCTAAGGGTGTCCATCACTTGAGCAAGTCGAGCTAGATTTTCATACGCCATATTGCAGAGCTTTACTTACTTATCATTAACTGCATCGCCCGCAGGCTCTTTAGCAACGACAGTTAAGCTTGTTGCATCCCATGTGCCATATCGAGGATTAACTTCAACGCTCAATGCTGTTGCTTTATCAGTGACAATTTTCTGAATTAGGTCATTAACTTCGGCTTCGCTAACTCCCGATGCGATTGCGCCATCAGTTATCTTGCGAAGGATTAAATCTCTACGAAGGACATTATCTAGAGATGTTGAGGGAATTGAAGCGCTCACAAGTACATTCGGAAGGTTTTCCTCGCCTCCGATATTGGCATAGATCTCAATCTTGTAGGCATCAATTTCTGCTTGATCTATTTCAATCTTCTCTTCTTTGGCAACTTCATTGATAATTAGATTTGAGATCATGTAGGAAAGTTGTGAACGAGTTAAAGCTTCTCCGCTCTCAAGACTCATCTGAGTTGTATCAACACCTTCGCGCTCTGCAAGGATTAAATCAACCTGCTCTTGTAGCGCAGCAATAGTTATCTTCTCATCTCCAATAGTTGCCGCTGAATCGACCTGAGAACAGGAAGATAGAGCTAGCGCCAATATGGCGATAATGGGTGCTAGAAACTTCTTCACAGGATTCTCACTTTCCTAAGGGGCGCTCAAGGAGAGTTTTGGCTAACTCAACCGCCCAATCAATGAGAGAAGTATCCCCTATTTCTTCCGCCTCTGATACCCAGGCAGCAGTTTGCGGACGAGCAATCATCACAACTTGGGTAACCGACTTCACAATTGACCCAGGATAGAGGCGCTGAATTTTCAACTCTAATGATTCACTTGGCAGAAGTGGTGCAATTTTTACGTAGCGGCCCTGCACTGCAAAGTCTTGAATCTTTCGCTCCTTTAAGTACGTGCGTAGTCGAGCGATGCGCAGTAAATTCTCGGCCTCTTTAGGAAGAGCACCAAAGCGATCACTTAACTCCTCACCAATCTTTGTGATCTCATCCTCATCCTTTGTATCTGCAAGTCTTCGATATAGATCAAGACGGAGTCGATCAGATGGAACATATTCAGCAGAGAGATGAGCGGTGACAGGCAATTCAACTTTACAATCAATTAATTCTTGCCCGCCATCTATAAATCCTGCTTTGTACTCATTGACAGCATCTCCGACCATGCGCATATATAGATCAAATCCCACATCTGCAATGTGACCAGATTGCTCGCCGCCTAATAGATTTCCTGCCCCCCTTATCTCTAAATCTTTAAGAGCCACGCGCATTCCAGCTCCAAGTTCGGTGTTCTGAGCAATTGTGCTTAATCGATCAAGTGCCACTTCGCTCATCGCTCTATCGATTGGATAGAAGAAGTAGGCATAAGCACGCTCTCGTGAGCGCCCAACTCTTCCTCTAAGTTGATGAAGTTGAGATAGTCCAAAGAGATCTGCACGCTCAACAATTAGAGTATTAGCATTTGCGACATCAATACCATTTTCAACAATTGTGGTGCAGACTAAAACATCAAATTCTCGATTCCAAAAACCTACAACCACCTGCTCTAGATTTGCTTCACTCATCTGCCCATGGGCGATAGCCACGCTTGCTTGAGGTACCAATCTTCTAATCTTGGCAGCCACATCATCAATTGATTCCACGCGATTATGAATATAGAAGACTTGGCCATCTCGCAGTAGTTCTCGGTGAATCGCTGCTGCTACCTGCTTTTCATCATATGCGCCAACATAGGTAAGGACTGGATGGCGCTGCTCTGGTGGCGTAGTTATTGTGGACATTTCGCGAATACCTGTAATAGCCATCTCAAGAGTTCTAGGAATTGGAGTTGCAGACATAGCCAGTACATCAACACTTGCTCTTAATTTCTTCAATTTCTCTTTATGCTCAACACCAAACCTTTGTTCTTCATCAACAATTATCAAACCTAAATCTCTAAAAGCAACATCATCTGAGAGCAATCTATGAGTACCAATGACGATATCTACCCCGCCACTAGCAAGGCCGGCTAGCGTTTCACTTATCTCCTTACTTGATGCAAAACGTGATAAAGCTGAAACAGTTATTGGAAATCCACTATAACGCTGGGTAAATGTTGCCAGGTGTTGCTGAGCAAGAAGAGTTGTTGGAACTAACACTGCAACTTGCTTTGCATCTTGAACTGCTTTAAATGCCGCCCTGATGGCAATCTCCGTCTTTCCATATCCCACATCGCCACAGATAATTCGATCCATTGGATAGGGGCGTTGCATATCCTCTTTGACTTCATTAATAGTCACTAATTGATCTGGAGTTTCAACATAGGCAAAGGAGTCCTCGAGTTCTCGCTGCCACGTGGTGTCAGGTGAGAAAGCAAATCCAGGAGAGCTAGTTCTTGCCGCATATAGACGAATCAATTCGCCAGCGATTTCCTTAACCGCTTTCTTAGCTCGACTTTTAGCTTTGATCCACTCCCCGCCGCCAATTCGATGTACTGCTGGAGCTTCACCGCCAATGTAGCGCGTAATCTGTTCTAAAGAATCAGTTGGAACATAAATCCGATCCGCAGGATGGCCTTTCTTTGAAGAGGCATATTCAATTACCAAATACTCCCTAGAAATTCCGGCAACATCTCGCTGCACTAATTCAAGATATCTTCCTACGCCGTGTTGTTCGTGAACCACATAATCACCACTCTTTAGCTCGAGAGGATCAATGCTTGCCTTTCTCTTGGATGGCATCCGTGAAGTTGCTGCGCGCAGGTCTTTATTTCCAGTGATATCAGCTTCAGTAAGAAAGACGATCTTCTGCTCTTGATCAATAAATCCATGGCGCATTACAGTAGAAGTTAAATAGAGCTTATCCGGCAATAGATCAGAACTTAACTTTTCAACTAGAGCAACTGCAATATCGCCATCTGCAAATATGTCTCGATAACGCTCAAGAATGCCAATACCTTCCAAGGAGATCACCACTAAAAACCCTTCGCTAATCCAAGTTTTAACTTGCTGGATAAGCTTTTCAAAATTATTTTTAAATGGCTCTACTGCGATAAATTGATTGATCTGTAGATCTTCTGGAGTGCCGTATGAGTTGATATAACGCCAAATAATTCCATTATCTGCGGCGTATGAAGTGACTTCGCCTAATTCTAAAAAGCCACCAGTAGATAGCTCCTTGCGAAGCGGTGTGTTAAAGCTTTCGTCATCTCCTTGAGAAAGGGCAGCACTAGACCACGCAGCTTCAAGAAACTCTTCATTAGTGCTAATTAAGTCTCTAACTCGCAGAGCAATTCGCTCTTGATCAAGACTTATTACTTCATAGCCTTTAGGAAGGAGTTCAAGTAGCGGCACCAACTTCTTAGATAAGACTGAAAGTAATGATTCAAGGCCTTGACTATAAATTCCCTCTGCAGCCTTGTTACAGATTTCACTAATCTCTGGATATTTAATTGCTAATTGTCTTGCCCGCTCTGCTACCTCTGGAGTAAGAATCAACTCTCTACAAGGAATGAGATTAAGGCTTCCGTCTACTAATGCAAAGGTTCTTTGATCGCTAACTTCAAAATACTTGATCTCCTCTATCTCATCACCAAAGAATTCAATTCGAACTGGATGGTCTGCAAGTGGTGGGAATAGATCAATAATTCCGCCTCTTACTGCAAAGTCTCCGCGCCGCTCCACCATATCTACACGGTTATAGGCGCGATGGGTCAATTCTTGAATCAACTCTGAAAAGTTCTGGTGCCTGCCGCTTTGAATACTTAACATCGGCATTTCAATTATTTCTTGATTAATAGGTTGTAGTAGCGCCCTTGCAGTTGTTACTACAACTTTAGTTTTATCTAGATTTATAAGAGTATCTATTCGCCTTGCCACAGTATCGCTATTAGGACTTAAGCGTTCATGAGGCAAACTCTCCCAAGCTGGAAATTCTGCTACCTGATCTACTAACTCAGATAATTGCAGAGCAATCTCTGATGCCCTAGAGCTTGAATGAGTGATCACTAACTGCGGAGCTTTTTTACTTCTTTCAGCAATTAGGAATGGAAGAGCTGGATCTGCCGCAATTACTGCAACGTCACTCTGCTCCAAGGCAAGCTCTGTTGTTTCAGATAGCGAGATAAAGCCCGCTAGCTTTCCACTCACTTTGATTTGCTCCCTCTTCTCTTGAATTACGCTCAACGCCGATTAGCCCCGATTTCATAGAGGGCAGGGGTGCTGCTTCCAAGATGAAAGGGGCTTATCTGTAAAACGCGGTGTAATTCTATCGTGCCATTATTAGCCCGTGTCCGTGCCTACTTCTGCCGAAGAAAATCTCTCACTTAGAAGTGATGTCCGCCGTTTAGGTGATCTATTAGGCCAATCTCTAGCTCGCCAAGATGGTCAAGAGCTTCTTGATTTAGTGGAGCTGGTTAGAAAGTCAGTGCGCGAAGGTGGGGGCGAAGATCTCCTTCAATCAATATCAGCAGATCAATCAGTAAAACTAGTAAGGGCATTTAATGTCTACTTCAATTTAGCAAATGTTGCTGAACAAGTTCACCGCTCAAGAATTCTGGCAAAAGAGCGTATTAAAGGTGGCTCCTGGTTAAGTAGGGCTGTCGATAATATTTTGGCTGCCGGTAAGAGCTCTGAAGGCTTTACTAGTCAAGAGATTGAAAAGTGGTTGAAGAACTTTCAAGTTCGACCAGTATTTACAGCGCACCCAACTGAAGCTGCTCGTCGCTCAGTACTTGGAAAACTCTCGACTATCTCTGAGTTATTAGATAAAAGTGATAGCCCAACTCGTGACCGACGTCTTGCTGAATCGGTAGATCTTCTCTGGCAAACCGATGAGTTAAGACTTGGTAGACCAGAGCCACTTGATGAGGCAATTAATGCTCTCTACTACCTTGATGATCTCTTCCGACTAACAATTCCTGAAGTTCTTGAAGACTTCTCTCGGGAAATTTCAAGGCTTGGGATAACTGTTTCGCCAAGAGATTCAGTTCTAAAGTTTGGTTCTTGGATTGGTGGAGATCGAGACGGTAATCCAAACATAACTCCTGAGGTCACCAAAGATGCAATTGTGCTCCAGATGGGCCATGCCATAAGAGTTCTAAATGAAGTAATGGATGAACTTCGTCAGGCCTTATCTGTTTCAACCAAGATTGCTGGAACATCAAAGCAACTACTTGATTCTGTTGCTAAAGATTTAGAGAACCTGCCAGAAATTGAGCCTCGTTTTAGAAGAATAAATGTTGAAGAGCCTTACCGACTCAAAGCCACTGCAATTGGTCATCGCTTGCTTTTAACTAGAAGTAGACACCAAAATCGCACCGAGCATCAAGCAGGGCGTGATTATGCAAATACTAAAGAGCTAATTGATGATTTGATGTTGATGTATGACTCACTAATGCAAAATCGTGGCGAGTTAATAGCCAAAGGCTTACTGGAGCGCACCATACGAACAATCTCAGCATTTGGTCTGACTCACGCAACTATGGACGTTAGAGAGCACTCTCAGGCTCACGCCAATGCAATTCAATCGCTCTTTAGCCAAACTAGTTATCTCCAACTCTCCCCTGAAGAAAAAGCTGATTTTCTTACCCATGAACTCACTCAAGCTAGGCGAGATAGTTCAAAACTGAGCGAGATTGATGGAAAGACTCTTAGAACTTTTGTGGCAATAAAAGAGCTACAAGCAAGTTTTGATCCATCGGTAATTGAAACCTACATAGTCTCAATGACAAAAGGCCATGAAGATGTCTTAGCTGCGCTATATCTAGCTAAGGAAGCTGGACTTGTAGATATTGAAAGTGGAAAAGCTGATATTGATGTTGCTCCTCTACTTGAAACTGTTGCCGAACTTAGAGCAGCTGGAGATATTTTAGAAAAACTTTTAAATAACAAAATTTATCGCCAATATGTGAAATTACGCGGCGATATTCAAGAGGTAATGCTTGGCTATTCTGATTCAAATAAAGATGCAGGTATTGCTACCAGCCAGTGGGAGATCCATCAGGCGCAGCGAAAACTAAGAGACGTTGCTGGAAAATATGGCGTTAAGTTAAGACTATTTCATGGTCGCGGTGGATCTGTCGGCCGCGGCGGCGGACCAACTTATGATGCCATCATCGCTCTTCCTTGGGGAACTCTAGATGGACAGATAAAAATGACTGAGCAAGGCGAAGTCATCTCAGATAAGTACGCACTTCCAGCTCTTGCAAGAGAAAATGTTGAATTAACCCTTGCTGCAGCTCTAGAGGCAACGATACTTAATCGCTCTGCTCGTCAATCTCCAGAAGATCTTGCCAAGTGGAATTCAGCGATGGAATCAATTAGCTCTGCAGCCTTTACTAGATATCGCTCGCTAGTTGAAAACCCAGAGCTTGCTAATTATTTTTATCAATCAACTCCTGTTGAACAGTTGGGAAATCTCTTTTTAGGCTCTCGCCCCTCAAGAAGGCCGGATGCCAGCGCTGATTTGTCATCACTTCGAGCAATTCCTTGGGTATTTGGTTGGACTCAATCACGACAGATTGTCCCTGGCTGGTATGGAGTGGGAAGTGGCCTTAAGGCCGCTCGTTTAGCAGGCCACTCATCGAGCATGGCAGCGATGCTAAAAGATTGGCATTTCTTTAGAACATTTATAAGCAATGTGGAGATGACCATCGCTAAAACCGATTTAGAGATGGCTAGTAAATATGTTTTGGCCTTAGTTGATCCCTCACTTCATTACTTCTTAGATGACATCAAGGCAGAGTTTGAATTGACGGTTAACGAAATATTGCTACTAACTGGCAAGAAAGATATTTTGGCCGATCAAGAAATTCTTGCTCAAACTCTTCAAGTTCGTGATGCCTACCTTGCTCCCCTACATCTACTACAAATTTCGCTGCTAAAGAAAGTCCGTGAAGGTAGCAGTGATCCCTTAAACACTAGAGCATTACTATTAACGATTAATGGCGTGGCAGCGGGACTTAGAAATACTGGTTGATTACTTATTAAAGGCGTTCTGAGCCTTCTCAATTCCTTGCGTAATAAGTAGCTCAACGGCATCAATACCTCTTTGCAGGAATAGATCTAAATCTTTTCGCTCCGCAGATGAGAATGGCTTTAAAACAAAATCTGCTGGATCTTGCTCGCCGGTTGGCCGGCCAATACCAAGTCTGATGCGATAGTAATCAGAGCTAGATAGTCCAGAGGTGACGCTCTTAAGGCCATTATGGCCATTATCGCCACCGCCATATTTAATTCGGATAGATTGAAAGGGTATATCTAACTCATCGTGAGCGATGATTATGTGATCACTACTTACCTTAAAGAAGTTAGCAAGAGAGCTTGTTGGACCGCCAGATTCATTCATATAGCAGCGAAGCGTTGCTGCAATTAGCAAGACTCGTTGAGCGCCAACTCCAAGGCTAATCTCAGCAATATCTGCACGAGATTTGTGAGATGAAAACTTAACTCCAGCCTTTTTGGCAGATTCTGATACTAAAGCTGCGCCAATATTATGGCGCGTCTTTTCATATTCTTTGCCAGGATTACCAAGGCCAATTAAAAGCCATCGGTTGGAAGAAGCTCCACCTTTATCCTTGTTTGATCTGCCAAACATGGAGCAAGGTTAGCCCTTTATTTTTCTTTACTCTCCTCAGCAGGTGCACCTTCAGCAGGAGCAGCAGCAGCGGCTGCAGCTTCACCTTCAGCTGGGGTAGCAGCGACAGGGGCAACTTCTTCAAACGCCACGCGAACCGATAGATGGATAACAGTCATCTTTGGATCGCTCTTAAGGATTACACCTTCAGGAAGTGTTACCTCTGATGCTGTCTTTGAATCTCCTGCCATCAAGCCTTCAATATCAAGATCAAGTGATGCTGGGATTGCTGTTACATCGACTTCAACTTCAATGGTGTTATGTACGTGCTCCAAAATACCTTCTGGATCGTACTTACCATGGGTGTGAACTGGCACGTGAACTACAACGCGCTCACCACGACGAACAATAATTAAATCAATATGCTCCAATGTTCCTTTAAGAGGATTACGAACGATTGACTTGGGAAGCACTAGCTCTTGCTTCTCACCTAAATCAACATTTAGAAGAACGTTAGAGGTCTTTATTGCTACTCCAACTTCGCGTGCTGGAAGAGAGATGTGTATTGGCTTCTCTCCATGTCCATAGATAACTGCTGGAACGCTGCCATCGCGACGGATTCTTCTTGATGCGCCTTTTCCGAATTCACTACGGAGCGCGCCTTTAATTGAAACTTCAGCCATTTTCTTGCCTTTCGTCGATAACGGGGGATTCCCCCTCGCCTTAAGTGATGCGAAGGCTACCTAAAGGCAATTAGAAGCGCAAAACCGGGCTCAACTACCGCCTGAAACGACGAGTAATACGCCAGATAAGAATTAGCAGAATTACACCTGCTGCCAAATACCATGGTGTGAAAGCTGATTTTGCATGGCTATCTAGATCTGGATCGATTGCTCCTGCCATTCTTGGTAATTCGATGGTTGAAACAACTCCGGCATGATCTGAAGGGAAACAAATCTTGCTACCGCAATTCCACACTCCGGATCCATCTGGCCAAACATTGCCAATTATCTTTGAACTCACTGTGGCATAAACATTTTTAGTGAAAATATAATCTAGACGATCTGTAAATCCATATTGATTACCAAGTTGCTTAGCAATCTTTGCTCGCTTCTTATCAGGGCCATCTAGAAGTGCTGATGCTCCCCAGGTGAAGTAGCGCGCGTTCTTAGCATCAGGTGAAGCATTTTCAAATCCAGCCTCAATCATGGTCGAGTAAGCGTTGCATTTAGCTCCACCAGATGTTGGACAAGTATCACTAACAACTGGTTGCTCACCTGGGTTAGGTTCATCAACTCCTCTTGGATCTCGATAATCGGCATTGAAATCGCCAAGGATGATAATTGGCATCTTGGCATCTTTTAGATCAGCAACTAATTGCTGAGCCTGAATAGCAGAATTTGGAATCTTATTCTCATCCCAGATTGACTCAAGGTGAGTTGTAATAACCCGAACCACTGAGTCTTGAACCTTAAAATCAGCCCAGCTGTATCCACGATAAATCTTCATCAATACTGGAACTATGGAATAACTTGCTTCATATTCGCTATTTCCAACTTGGATTATCTGAGATTTCACATCGTCTCGCACCAAGAGAGCATCGCCAATAACAAAGCCGCAGGCCGCACTATCTTGACCAAATATTGGATTAAAAACTTCTGGATCAACTACTTTAGTTAGGTAGGGAATAGCACCGATTGAATAGCCTGGATTAAAGGCTTTGACGCCGTTAGCAGAGGCTATTGAGTAAGAAAGTCCCGCACTCTTTGTAGCAGCTATCAAATCATCAAGGAAGTTATAGATTTCAACTTCTGGGCCAAAGAAGTCTTTCTTGCATCGCCAAGAAGTTGCCTCTTGAATCCCTATTATCTCTGGGCGATCTTGCAGGATTTCATTAGCTAATTTTGGAGCTCTAGCTTTGAAATTTGTCTGCTTCATCTGATCCCACATAAATTGAGCTGCGGCTGGAAAATTAGGAATCAAATCCAGTGCCACCCCAACATCTGCGCCAAGATAGATATTTCTTGACATCACTGTTATGCGATAGGGCTCATTTGATTGGGCAGGTGTAAGTGGGAGTAGAAAGAATGCGCAGAGAAGAAGAGAGAGCCAGCGCAGCCTTGCTCTTTTAAGAATGGCCATCAAAGAGGCTCGTAACAGAGCCATCTTCAAATACTTCACGAATTGCTCTACCTAGAAGAGGTGCGATAGATAGAACAGTCAGAGTTGGAAATCTTGATTCCTCAGGTATCGGAAGAGTATTTACAACCACAACTTCTTTTACTCTGGAGTTAGCTAGGCGCTCTGCTGCAGGGCCAGAAAATACTGGGTGAGTTGCCGCAACAATTACCTCTTTAGCACCGGCGTCATAGAGCGCATCTATCGCTTTAGTTATGGTGCCAGCGGTATCGATCATGTCATCGATAACTACGCAGGTCTGTCCTGAAACATCTCCAACTACGCGTCCGGTAATTGCTTCATTTGGAATTCTTGGATCACGTGTCTTATGAATAAAGGCAATCTGAGCTCCACCTAACAGATCGCTCCATCGCTCTGCCACTCGCACTCGTCCTGAGTCTGGAGAGACGATAGTTAACCTTGAGCGATCAACTTTTGAACCAACGTAATTTGCTAGAAGTGGTAGCGCAAATAAGTGATCTACTGGACCATCAAAGAATCCTTGAATCTGTGAGGTGTGAAGATCCACTGTCATTAAACGATCAGCGCCTGCAGTTTTAAATAAATCTGCCATTAATCGAGCGGATATCGGCTCTCTGCCTCTATGTTTCTTATCTTGTCTGGCATAGCCATAGAAGGGAGCGATAACAGTAATTCGCTTAGCTGATGCTCTCTTAAGGGCATCAACCATGATTAGTTGTTCCATGATCTGCTTATTTACTGGAGCAGTATGGCTTTGAATTACGAAGGCATCGCAGCCGCGAACGCTCTCTTCGAATCTAATAAATATTTCACCATTGGCAAAGTCATATGCAGATGTGGGGGTAATTGGAATACCAAGTTCTGATGCCACCTCATCGGCTAATTCAGGGTATCCACGTCCGGTAAAGAGACGGAGACGTTTTTCGGAGCTGAGACGTAGTTCGTTACTCATTTCGACCCTTCTTTCTTGGCTGCCGCTTCTGCTGACTTACTGCCTTTTCTCCTCTTTAATACCCAGCCGAGGATATTAGATTGTCGAGCTCTTCCAATCCCTAGCGCTCCGGGAGGAACATCTTCAGTAATTACTGATCCAGCTGCCGTGTATGCGCCATCACCAATACTTACTGGCGCCACCAACATGGAATCACTGCCAATTCTTACATGATCACCAATTACGGTCTGGTGTTTTTCAACGCCGTCATAGTTAACAATCACAGTTGCAGCGCCGATATTAGTCTCTGTTCCAATGGTGGCATCTCCCACATATGAAAGATGTGGAACTTTAGATGCTGCTCCGATTGTTGAATTCTTAATCTCGACAAATGAGCCAACACGAACCTGCTCTGCAAGCACTGTTCCACTGCGCAGATGGGTGTACGGGCCAACTTGGGCAGATTCTCCAATTTGTGAGCTCTCACAATGAGATTCAAAGACTCGCGCCTGCGTTCCTACCTCGCAATTAATCAGAGTAGTTCGCGGTCCAATTACAGCTGCTCTTCCAATTTTTGTACTGCCCTTAATCGCACTACCTGGCTCAATCGTCACATCGATATCAATTTCACTTGTTATATCAATCCATGTGCTCATCGGATCTGTAATTGTTACTCCACTTTGCATTAATGCATCACAAATTCGAGCATTCATTATAAAACCGGCCTGCGAGAGCTGGGAGCGATCATTTATCCCCAGAATCTCAGTGAAATCTGGAGTTTCAAAGGCTACGACTTTCTTGCCCTCGGACTTCAAGATACCAATCACATCAGTTAAATACTCTTCTTGCTGCGCATTATTTTTACCTATTTTGCCTAGCGCTGCTACTAAATCTGATGCGGCAAAAATATAGACCCCTGAGTTAATCTCAGAGGTCTGCTTTTGAATCTCTGTGGCATCTCTTTCTTCAATTATTTCTGCCAGATCTCCGCTTGCTTCTCGCAATACTCGACCATATCCACTTGGATCTGGCATGTTGGCACTCAATACAGTTGCGCTAGCTCCAGTTGAGACATGGTGTTTGAGCAAGTCTTTAAGAGTTGCTCCGGTTAGTAATGGAGTATCGCCAGCGCAGACTAAAACTGTTCCAGATGGATTGTGTCCAGCGAGCGCAATTTTTACAGCATGGCCGGTTCCACCGCGAACTTCTTGATAGATCGTTTTAGCATTTGGTGAAATTTGATTTAGATGTTGGATTACATCTTCTTTATCTGCTCCAACTACAACTCTTAACTCTTTTGCTGCTAATGATTCGATTGCTTTGATGACATGTGCGATTAGAGATCGACCGGCAATTTCGTGGAGAACTTTGGCGCGAGAGGATTTCATTCGTTTGCCCTCGCCAGCAGCGAGGAGTATTGCGAGATCCAGCTGGTTCAACTCCCCACCTCTCTGCGCTCCTGGCCCTATTCTATTTAATTTTTGAGCTATCTCTTTCCCGCTTAATTCTTGCTCCTCCACCAGGTATCGATCCTGGACCCTGGGCTTCAAAGGCCCATGTGCTAGCCACTACACAATGGAGGAACCTGAATTCTATTGCCTCAGGCTGGATGCTCCATAACGCTCACTATTTATAGGCTCTCTATCACCCGAGCTCCAGGTACTGGCCCAGATGCTCTAACCACATTACCCACTACTCCGCTTGAGGTCAGTGCAACAACAAGATCTAGCGCATGATCTTCATGCTCTGCCAAAAATGCCACGCTAGGACCTGAGCCAGAGACAATTCCACCAAGGGCGCCATAATCCAGACCAACATCAAGAATTAGACGAAGCGCTGGTTTTAGTGAACATGCTGCTGCTTGCAAATCATTACTTAGCGCTTTACCAAGTTTATTGCTATCTCCAGAACTAAGTGCTTGCAAGAGCGCATCACTAATTTGTGGTGGAGCAACTTGCAGACCTTCACGTAGGCGATCGCATTCACTATAAACCGCAGGGGTTGATAATCCAGAGCTAGAGAGAGCAAGAACCCAACTATATGTTCCTCGAGAAAGTACTGGAGTTATCTGATCTCCTTTGCCTGTTCCAATAGCAGTGCCACCGGAGATAGTAAATGGAACATCTGCGCCAAGTTCTGCTCCAATTTTTTCCATATCATTTCGTTTCAGACCAAGATTAAAAAGACTATCCATTCCAACTATTGCTGCCCCTGCATTAGCACTTCCGCCAGCCATACCACCAGCTATTGGAATTTCCTTTGTTAAGGTAATAGTTATTCCATCTGAAATACTAAATTTCTTACGCATTAGCTCGACAGCTTTAACAGCTAAATTCTCTTTATCTAGCGGCAGATGATTATTAGTTTTTCCTGTCGATTGAACGCGTACTAGCCCATCGTCATTTAGTTCAACTTTTACATCATCAAAGATTGAGACTGCTTGAAATACTGTTGCTACTGGATGAAATCCATCTTTTTGCAACGGCCCAACTGAGAGCTGAAGATTTATCTTTCCTGGAACTCGAACCAGAACATGGGCGCTCATGTGGTGAGGGTATTACTACGGCGCTATTAACGCCTATCTAATTGACGAGCAATTGCCAGAAAGTCATCAATTGTTAACGCTTCTCCGCGAATAGTTGGCTCAATTCCTGAATCGATTAGCAGCTTCTCGGCCTGGGCTGATCCCCCGGCAAGATCTGCATAAATTGAACGCAGCATCTTTCGTCTCTGCCCAAATGCACGATCAACTAGTTCAAAAGTGAGCTTTCGTAGCCTTTCATCTCCTAAAGGTTTATGCCTTGTGAATTTAACTAATGAGGAATCAACTTTAGGAACTGGCCAAAAAATTGAACGTGAAACCGAATCAGCTAGTTTTAGATCAGCCCACCATGCAGCCTTAGCGCTGGGGACTCCATAGATTTTGCTGCCTGGCTTTGCTGCTAGTCGCTCGGCTACCTCACTTTGAACCATAACAATTCCTGAAGTTATAGATTCAAACTTTTCTAGAAAGTTTAGTAAGACAGGCACAGAGATGTTGTAGGGAAGATTAGCCACTAATTTATCTGGCCTTCCCGCAATTTCATTTACTTCCATAGCATCAGCATTAACGATTATCAGATTTTTCGAATTAGCCCCATGAGACTTAGCGGTGAGTTCTAATTGATCGGAGAGACGTTTATCTATTTCAATTGCTGTTACTTTATTACTGGCTTGTAGCAGAGCTAGGGTTAGAGATCCAAGGCCTGGGCCAATTTCAACTACATGATCACTTGATGTAATTCCCGCTAACCGAACAATTTTCTGACAGGTATTGCTATCAATTACAAAGTTTTGACCAAGTGATTTTGTGGGGCGAAGGTCTAAGGACTCTGCAATCTGCCTAATCTCACCTGCGCCAAGTAAGGTGATGCTCATCTGATGAAGGATCCAAATACGCGCTCTGCATTATCACTAATTGCTCTGGTAAGAGTTGTTAGATCCTCTCCCCTACGCTCTGACATAAAGCGCAAAATGTGTGGAATTTGAGCAGGAGTGTTATGAGCCCCTCTATTTGGAGTTGGAGTTAGAAAGGGAGCATCCGTTTCTACCAGCAAGTTTTCTAGTGGAACATGCATTAGCGCTTCGTGTAGAAGTGGGGCATTTTTAAAGGTCAGCGTTCCTGAAAAAGAGAGGAGATATCCCTTAGCGACGCACTCTTTGGCCATCTCAGCATCTCCAGAGAATGAGTGAAAAACGGTATGAGTTGGCGCCCCTACTTCATCAAGAAGATCTAATACTGCTCGGTGAGAATCACGGTCATGGATCATGAGAGCTTTCTTATGAGCTTTAGCAATTTCAATATGCTTTTTGAATGAGTATTTCTGCTTATCTCTAAGGCTCTCTTCAGTGCGAAAGAAGTCCATCCCAGTTTCACCAATTGCGCAGACTCTCTTTTCACCAGCTAACCGATTAATCTCCTCTAAATCTGAATCAAGATCTTCAATTAAAGGAGCATCGTTGGGATGAAGCGCTACAGCTGCTAGAACTTGAGTATTAAAATAATTGGCGCAATCAACTGACCATTGAGATTCCTTAACAGAGATACCGACTTGCACTACTCGATCAATACCAACACTTCTTGCATCATCTAAGACTTTCTTAACATCATCATGATCGGCTGCTGCGCCGGTAACTATTTCAAGGTGGGCGTGAGAATCCACACAAGTTGTGGGCAGTGGCTCTGGAAGTGGGGCAGCTCTGCGATCACTTTCGCGATTATTTCGATCAGCCATTTGCTAAGTTTTTTAACTCTCTATATCCGGAAGACGGGGAAAGAGAATATCTCCTTTAATTATTTTGCTTCCGCCCTTTAATTGTCCCCATTTGGCAACATCTGAAATTTTCTGCGAACCAATTGGTCCAAGTGAGCCTTCGGCTCCTAAATATGACCATAGCTTGCTAGTTGAAAGTGGCATCACTGGATGGAGAAGAATTGCAAGGGCCCTTAAAGATTCTGCCGTGTTATAAAGAATTGCATCAAGTTCACTTTTTTTACTCTCATCTTTAGCAACAACCCATGGCTGTTGTATCGTGACATAGCCATTAACCGCCTTACAGAAATCCATGATGGCATTTATTCCACCTTGAAAATCTAGAGCCACAATTGCTTTATCTGCGCTCTCAACAGTCTTTGATAGAGCGCTTGCTAGCTCTTCATCTTTTGCTGGATTTGGCAGAATGCCATCGCAATACTTCTCAACCATTGCTGCAAGGCGTGAAGCCAGATTTCCAAAGTCATTGGCAAGCTCACTTGTGTAGCGGGCAGCCATATCCTCCCAAGAAAATGATCCATCACTTCCAAAAGGTATGGCTCTCATAAAGTAATAACGGAAGGCATCAACACCAAAGTGATCTGTGATATCTGAGGGAGCAATTCCAGTTAATTTACTCTTGCTCATCTTTTCGCCGCCAACTAAGAGCCAGCCATGGGCAAATACTTTCTTTGGCAGAGCAAGTTTTGCAGCCATGAGCATTGCGGGCCAGATCACAGCATGAAAACGCAGAATGTCTTTTCCAACTAGGTGAACATCAGCAGGCCAAGTCTTTTCAAAGAATTTACCACCATCACTTGATGGGTCATCAGTTAAGCCCACGGCAGTTGCATAATTTAAGAGAGCATCAAACCAAACATAAACAACTTGCTTTTCATCCCAAGGAACTCTTACTCCCCAATCAAAAGTTGAACGAGATACTGATAGATCTGAAACTCCTCCTTCTAGAAATGAAATTACTTCATTTCTAGCGCTCTCAGGTTGGCAACTTTCAGGGTTTTTCTTGTAGTGCTCAAGAAGTGGGGCGGCAAACTCTGATAACTTGAAAAACCAGTTCGTCTCACTAAGCATTTCAACTGGCTTTGAATGGATTTTGCAATTTCCTTCAATCAGATCTCCAGGTAACTTAAATTCTTCACAGCCGACGCAATAAGGACCTTCATATTTGCCTTCATAGATATAACCCTGCTCCATTAATCCTTGGAGAAATTTCTGAACTCGCTGCGTATGTCTTACTTCAGTAGTGCGAATGAAGTCATCGTTTGCAATCTCTAAATGCTTCCAAACCGGCTTCCATTCCTGTTCAACTAATCGATCACACCATTGTTGCGGCGCTGTGTTATTAGTTTCGGCTGTGCGCATTACTTTCTGGCCATGCTCATCAGTTCCAGTTAGAAACCAGACAGATTCACCCTTTTGTCTATGCCAGCGAGTTAATAAATCACCAGCCACAGTGGTGTAGGCGTGTCCGATATGAGGGGCGTCATTAACATAATAAATAGGTGTAGTCAGATAGAAAGATTTATTGGTATCTGACATGGGCTGAATTCTATCTACTTCTGTTCCACCATGATGTCAAAGACTTTTCGCTTACGTATGTGAAGCTCTTTGGCAGTCAAGGCAATTGCCTCCTTGCGAGTAATTCCAGATGCTTCATAGCGCGAGACAGTTTCAACTACTTCTTGATCGCTTACAACTTGCTCGCTTGGGTCATAGGGGGCAATAACTATGGTGAATTCTCCAAGCATCTCTTTACTTTCAGACCAGCTAAGTAATTCTGCTAGTTCGCCACGCACAACCTCTTCATAGGTCTTTGTTAATTCGCGGCAGATTGCTGCCTGTCTATTTGGACCAAAGCTCTTAATCATTGATTGGAGTGATTCACTAATTCGATGTGGCGCTTCAAAGACAATCAGAGTTCGAGTCTCCATAGCGCGGTCTTCAAAGAATTGATCACGTGCGCCAGAGCTTCTTGGCACAAATCCATCAAATGCAAATGAATCACTTGCAAGCCCAGAGATAGCAAGTGCAGCAAGTGGAGCGCTTGGACCTGGAATTACTGAAACTTTAAATCCCTTATCGATTGCCATTCTCACTGCTCTATATCCAGGATCACTAACTGATGGCATCCCTGCATCACTTACCAATAAAACTTGGCGCCCTGATGCTAAATGACTCGCCACTTCATCAAGTCGTGAGCTTTCATTTCCTTCAAAGAATGAGAGAACTTCGGCATTACATTGGATTCCAAGGTCTTTGCATAGGCGGTTAAACCTTCGTGAATCTTCGGCAAGAACTACATCCGCGCTTGAAATGGCTGCCTTCAATCTCGTTGAGGCATCACCAATGTTTCCAAGGGGCACTCCTGCCAGAATCAACTCGCTCACTGCCTCATTATGGCCCTTAGTATCCTTATCCATCATGAGTGCCTTAATGGCTAGGCCGATTCTCAACTATCGCAATCAGATAGCACTGGCAATCATTTTATTCTTTGCAGCAATTACGCGTTTTGCCAATTTAGGTAGGCCTAATGAATTGGTATTTGATGAGGTTTATTATGTAGATGGCGCAAGAGACTTTCTTGCCTACGGGGTAGAGAGCCAATCAGGTGAAGCAGAGTTTGTAGTACATCCACCACTTGGTAAGTGGCTAATTGCGATAGGAATTCAAACTTTCGGAGATAACCCCTTTGGATGGCGATTTAGCGCCGCTTTATTTGGCCTTGCTTCAGTGGCTCTCATCTATTTCATCACCCAAGCTTTATTTAAATCTAATTTTTTAAGTTTGTCTGCCACAGCTCTGATCTCACTTGATGGACTCCATCTTGTAATGTCAAGAACCGCGCTACTAGATATATTTTTGTCATTCTTTATCTTGCTCACTTTTTATCTAGTCATTAAAGAAAAGTATTGGCAAGCTGGTATAACTATCGGCTTAGCACTAGCAACTAAGTGGAGTGCGCTCTATCTCTTAGTAGCACTCTGCTTATTCTTACTCTTTTACAAGAAGACATATATAAAGACTGCCCTGCAATTTACAATTCTGCCCGCAATAACATACCTAATTACTTGGAGTGGATGGTTTTTAAGTGATATTGGTTGGAAGAGAGATTCAGCAAGTAATTCTCTATTCTCGCTTTTTAATTATCATCGCGAGATGCTAAGTTTTCATACAAATCTAAAAACTGATCACTCATATGAAGCAAGTCCTTGGAATTGGCTAATTCTTGGTAGGCCAACATCTTTCTTCTATGCCACCCCAAAACAATGTGGTCAAGAAAATTGCTCACAAGAAGTATTGGCTCTAGGAACGCCCACACTTTGGTGGTTAGGTCTTGTATCTATTTTTATTACATTAGGTTATTTCATATATCAACGAGAATTAAACGCTGGCCTAATTCTGCTCTTTCTATTTGCAAATTACCTTCCGTGGATTGCATTTCCAGAGAGAACTACTTTCTACTTCTACTCCATCGCCTTTGAGCCTTATTTGATCTTGGCTCTGATTTATGTGATGGCAAAAGCCTTGGAAAATCAGGAGCTACGGGGGATTAGGAAGAGGTATGCCCTAGTGACTATTGGCTTAATTGGCCTTACTTTTGCCTACTTTTTGCCACTCTATGTTGGATCAGTTTTGCCATACCAAGATTGGTATGCGCGAATGTGGTTTCCCAGCTGGATTTAACTACTGACCAGCAGCTCTATTGCTGCGAAGGTGTTCTTCGTATTGATCTGCAATCTCTTGATCAAAGATCTTATCTGCACTCGGCGCCAATACTTCGCGCATAATCTTTTCTTGCGCCTCGCTCCAAGCACCAGGAATAGTTAAATCAATTACGCGACGAGGAACTGCCTTTGATGAATTAGCATAATTTGGCGCAGGAACTGAAACTGGATCCCAGCTCTTATCATCTTTGTTTGCACTTCCTTTAGGGAGCAAAGTAATAGTTCCACTATCTTGGTAAGAAGAGAGTCGCTCTGAAAGTGGAAGCCACTGCTCTTCACTCAAACCTGAACCTTCGGTAATACTTGCAAGAGATGCTGCGCGCTTTGACCTTCCAATGATCTCTGCGTAATTTGCTGCAGATGATTTACTGGTAACTCTATTTGCAGAATTAACTCGCTTTACCTCTTCTTTTATCAAACTAATTTGATATCGAGTATTGACTACATACATTAGAAAGACTGATCCTGGTAGAAGAAGAATTACTGGAGAAAGTAGACCTACTAAAGTAAATAGTGATACAACGATTGTTAGACCAACAATGGAGAAGAATTGAATTCTACGAATTGCAATCTGATGTTCGCGTTTCTTATCTAGAGATTCAATATCTGGAGCAGTGTGGCCAGAAGTTATTCCAACAACTTTCATGGCTTCATCAAATCGTTTGACAGATCTTCCGCTTATCTCTTCATGACTTGAAATCCAACGGGGCAGAAAGTAGGCAATCCACATGCCAATGATGATTATGTAGATGAGCCCTGATCCCATGAAAGATAACCTTAAAGGTAGGGGTTGGACTTTTCTGGTATTTGCCTGATACAAAATTTAAGATTTTTGAAATTCTAACAACTCTAAATTCTAGGATTTTCTTTCACATAACAGAGGTGGTCGCGCCATGAACCATCAATATGAAGATAGCGAGGACGAAGTCCTTCAAATACATAACCTGCCTTCTCAGCCACTCTCTTTGATGCCGCATTCTCAGGTCTTAGATTAATTTCGATGCGATGTAAACCAAGTTCCTCAAAGCCATAAGCAGTCAATCTCCTAACAGCCCTGGTGGTTATCCCTTTATTGGCATATCGCTCATCAATCCAATAGCCGATATGTCCCCCGCGATATGCGCCATAGGAGATTCCCCCTAAAGTGATCTGACCAATTAAGTTCTTTTCAAACCAAATAGCCAGAGTTAACGATCTTCCAGCTCTGCCCTCGCCTCGATGGTAATTAACCATCTCAAAGTAGCTAGGAAGATTCTTATTCTCATGGTTAAGGGGTGAGGTTGCCTCCCACTGAGAGAGCCAGGCTCTATTAACTTTTCTAACTGCTAACCAAGCTGAACGATCGCGCAATCTAAGTGGTCTAAGGGTTATCTGATCCTCTTTGAGAACTGTGGGCCAGCTATGGCTATAAATACTTGCCATAAAATCAATTAAAACGTCGCTCGAGAACTAGAACATCAACTTCAGCGCCAGCACTTGCGCCACTTTCACTCTCTGTAACAACTATTAGACCTGTGGCATCAGATAATCCAATTAAATCTCCTTGATTTTCAATTGGAGTAATGAGTCTTCGCTCTGGTTTATCGCTTGAGAGAATCCCTCTTATAAAGGAGTGCTTTCCAACCTCACTTAATACATCACTTGTTAAGGTTGCTTTAATCACTGGTCGATGGATGTCATATAGTCCCATCATGTTTCGAATCATTGGGCGAATGAAAGCTCTGCTGAGATATATGCAAATATCGGATCTCCTGGAAGTGAAACAACGGGAGTCTGATCCGGGCCAACCAAACCAAATGCATGCTTACCACTTCCCTCAATTAAGGGAAGTACTTCACGAACTTTTCCAAGCTCATTAAGGACTGAATGGATTAGAGAAAATGACTCATCATTTCTCTCACCGCAGATGACCAGTAAATCCGCCCTTACCAATTGATCTTCAATTACATCCTTTAATTGAGCAGCATTTTCAGGAATGGTATGAACTCGATATCCCACAGCTCCAGCCTCTTTTACTGCTGTTGTTAATAGCCATGAATTAGTCTCATATTCATCTTTGCCATCTCTAAGCGGTGAACCTGGTTCGACTAAATCATCTCCTGCCGAAACAATCACCACTCTTGGCTGAGGTCTAGTTGGAAGCCGATCTAAACCAAGAGATGCAGCTAGTCCTATTTGAGTTGCGCGGATTCTTGAGCCAGATTTGAGTGCAACCTGCTCACCAGAGCTCACATCAAGGGCCAAAGTTGCGCCATGGGCATCAAGTAATGGCATATCAAAGGCAGCAAGCGGCTTTGCTAGCGCTAGCAGTTCGGTAGCAAGTTCAGCCACCTTAATCGTTTCGCTCACGTAGTAACCCTACTTTGTATCTACGCTAATCCCGTGGATTCAAGCCAGAGTGCGTCATTAATTAAGTCAGAACTTCGAAAACGCTTTCGAAGTGAGAGAGAGTTTCACCTTTCAGAGTGTTCTTGGCAACATTTATTGGATAGTAAAGAAATTAAAAGTGCAGAGGTTCTTGCAAGTTACTATTCCTATGGAAGTGAGCCAGATACATCAGAGCTAAATAAATCCCTGATTCAAAATGGAAAGACTCTTTTATTGCCAAGACGCCTTGCAGACAATGATTTGGATTGGATTATCTGGAGTGGCAAAGATGAAGATCTAGAAATTGATGGCAATTTAAAGTCACCAAAGGGTGAGAGCTTTAAGGGCAAGATTGATGTTGTGATCGTTCCAGCTCTTCACGTTGATCGCCAAGGAAATCGCCTAGGACAAGGTGGAGGCTCATATGATCGCGCGCTAGCGAAGCTAAATGCCTGGAAGGTTGCCCTGGTCTATAGCGGCGAACTAACTAGTGAGAGTCTTCCTGTAGAGAGCTTTGATTGCAAAGTAGATGCTGCAGCAACCCCTGAGATCTTGGTTAGGTTTACAGCAAAGAATTAAGGTTGCGAGCCATTACCAAGCGCTGGACTTGATTAGTTCCCTCATAAATTTGAGTTAACTTCGCATCTCGCATCATTCGCTCCACTGGATAATCACTTACATATCCATAGCCGCCAAGAACTTGAACTGCATCGGTTGTTACCTTCATAGCTACATCAGTTGCGTAGCATTTTGATGCAGCCGAGAAGAAGGTTAAATCACTTGCACTATTTTCACTCTTACTTGCAGCTGCATATGTCAGCTGCCTTGCAGCAGCAATTTCCATAGCCATGTCAGCTAACATAAATTGCACTGCTTGAAAATCAAAGATTGGTTTGCCGAATTGCTTTCTCTCATGTGCATATTTAGTTGCAACTTCAAAAGCACCTTGGGCGATGCCGAGCGCTTGGGCAGCGATAGTAATTCTGGTGTGATCAAGGGTCTTCATCGCAAGAGCAAAACCTGCACCGATTTCACTAATTCTGCGATCATCGCTAATTTCCACATTATCTAAGTAGACCTCACGCGTTGGAGATCCTTTAAAGCCCATTTTCTTCTCTGGCGCTCCAAATGAAAGACCAGGATCACTTTTTTCTACGATAAATGCTGTAATTCCCTTGGCGCCTTTTTCTGGATCTGTTGATGCTAAAACTGTATAGAACTCAGAGACTCCGGCATTTGAAATCCATTTCTTACTTCCATTTAAAACCCAACCATCACCTTTTCTGACCGCTCTTGTTTTCATTGAAGCAGCATCTGATCCGGCCTCAGACTCTGAGAGGCAATATGAAAAACCTTTACCTTGAGCAAGCGGTGTTAGCCAGCGCTTTTGTTGTTCAGGGCTTCCACCTAACATAAGGGGAACCGATCCAAGTTTATTAACAGCAGGAATTAGAGAGGCAGAAGCACAGACTCTGGCGACTTCTTCGATAATAATTACTACGCCAAGAGCATCTGCTCCATCGCCGCCATATTCAGTTGGTACATGGGCTGCTGCAAGACCCGCGCCTTGAAGAGCTTCAAATGCTTCTTGCGGATATCTGGAATTAGCATCCACATCATGAGCGAAGGGTTGGATTTTTTTATCAGCAAGTGAGCGAACACTGGCTCTTAAGGCTTGGTATTCCTCAGGAAGGTCGAAGAGATTTTCCATGGCGTAATACTACTTATCTTGTGATGAATTGTTCTTGCGAGAAAGTTGCTCAAGATAGGCGTTATATTCGGCAAGTTCTGTTGAGGAGCGACGGTCTGCCCTCTTGGCTTCTCTGGCATCACTTCTTACCCACTGAATAAAAGTTGCAACAAGGGCAATAACAATAGGTATCTCTCCCATCGCCCACCCAATAGCTGCGCCCATCTTTTGGTCACTTAGAAGATCTGTGGCCCAAGGTCGATCTAGGAGCTGATAAAAACCACCATCAATTAATTCATTAGCTGACATCAAAGCAACCGAGAAAAAGGCGTGAATGCTCATCGCTGCAAGAAGTATTACTACTCGAACTAAATGATGAACCTTTCTGGGATTTGGATCAATTCCAACTATGACATGAAAGAAGAGCAAGCCGGCAGCAATGAAATGAAAGTTCATAATCAGATGACCAAAGTGTCCACTCATCAGATTTGAAAAAAGTGGAGTGAAATAAAGTGCAAAGAGCGAGCCATCAAATATTGCTAGCGCTGAAACTGGATGAGTTATGACTCTACTCGGGCGAGAGTGAAGAGCTTGTATCAGCATGCCTCGAATTCCTCGCTCCGATTTATCCCGACCAATAGGAAGAGTTCTTAGTGCAAGTGTGATTGGAGCGCTTAATATGATTGCAATTGGAGCAATCATGCTTAAAACCATATGGGCAATCATGTGATACTGAAAAGAGAAATGAGAGTAAAGACCTAATCCGCCACTCGTCGCATAATCTAGAAGTGAAATTCCAATAGCAAAAGAAATTGTTCTGCCAACTGGCCAGCGATCTCCCCGGCGAGCGAGCGCAACTACGCCTCGAATATATAGCGCAGTAACAAAGATAAGAGCGCCAAGTGCTAAACCATTTGCTTCATATTCAAAGAACACTCTTGAAAGAGTGGGTTCACTTGGCATAGATATTCCCACCAGCTCTCTGATGCGATCAAATTCAATTTCTCCACGTTCAATTGGAGTGAAACGATTGAGTATTGATCCAATTCCCAATATCGCCGCCATTATCCCGATTTCAAAAGCGACCAAAGTATTGACCGATAAATTCTTTCTCACCCTACTAGCAATAAAGAAAACAAGAAGCGTAAGGACAATTTTTAGAGATATTAAGGCGCCATATCCAGTAAACCAATCTTGGCTCAAACGGAGTCTGGTCCAAGCGTTAGCTATTCCTGTTAAGACAACCGATAGTGATGACCAGAGAGCGATTACAGAAACTCTGGAGAAAGCAAAGTTCTGTAACTCACTTGGCATCACTTTTAAGGCAATGACACTGCCAAGCCAAAAGCTCAATGCAATTACATGAATCACAAGCGAGCCAATCGCTAATGAGTGGCTGCCTTGAGAGCTGGAATGACTTTGAAACAGTGGGGCAACTATCCCACTAAGGGCCAAAATAAGAAGTGCTAGCGCGCCTCCATTTTTCTTTATGAGATTCGAAAAGATAAATACTATAAGAGCAACTATGACTTGATAGGCCAACAATTTTCCAAGTGTTATCTGAGTTATAAATGATTGCAAGATATTCACTTTTAAAATCTCGCCAATACCACTGCCAAATATCTCAGCAAGGCTGGACAATAAATAACCAATCGAAATGAGAAACCATAGTCCTGAAACAATTCTTAAGCCTTGAAGAGTTGTCGAAGCGCTCTGCTCTAGTCGACCCTGATTCTCCGGCAGTAGAAAGGCGAGTGAAATTAATAGTCCGATTACCAAAACAGCTAGAGCGCTATTTGCTAGATCAAAGAACATGCTCGCCTGCTATTCCGATTCGCCGAAGTAATTCATACTCCCTAAGATTACGCTGTGCCGACATATCAATATCAATGCACCGCCTGTGAACATGCCTTTGAGATAGTGCAATCCTTCACAGATGAGCCAATCTCAATTTGTCCTGAGTGTGGCAAAGAGGTTCGAAAGATTTACTCAAATGTTGGAATCGTCTTCAAAGGTTCTGGCTTTTATAAGACTGATTCCCAAGTTAAAAAGAGTGAGGCGCCTAAGCCAACTCCAGCTGCTGTGACTCCTCCACCTGCAAAAAGTGATTAACTCTTAACTAATTACTAGTGATGTGGAGGTTTATCTCCCTGAATTTCTTCATCACGCTTATCATCCTTTTCTAATTCAATCTCATCGGATGTGACTGAAGGTATATATTCACTCATTTCATTCCCAAAGATCGCTGAATACCTTTTAAAACTTCTGGGAAGGCTTGCCTTGGCATGAGTCCTTCAATTATTAGTGAGCTTGCGCCGTGGACCGCCGACCAAACTAACGCCTCTCCATTTTGTCTTGCGCTTTTGGTTATTAACCCCACTTGTACCAACTCATCAAGGCCCTCAGATAGCAATCTCCAAGCCTTATGATCTTGTGGAACTTCTTGCATTTCGCAGAATCCACCGAATAACAAACGATAGAGATTTGGTTCTGTCACTGCCCATTTGAAGTAGGCATTGCCCATCGCTTGAAATCTCTCTCTTGCGCTGCGCATGCCACTTCCCGAAATTTTTGATATTGCCTCTTCTTGTAAGTCTGCTAATCGTGCAAAGAGAACACTTCCCACCGCAGATATGAGTGCATCCTTGTCCTGGAAGTAGTGATAGCTGGCACTTGGGCTTACACCGACGTCTGCGGAGACAGCTCTAAGCGAAAGGTGATCAGGACCATATTTTCGTACCAGAGCAATAGCGGCTTCAACTAGAGCGCTTTCTAAATCTCCATGATGATAGGGACTTACAACTGCCACTCTTGGAACCATGTGGAAATTATGCTCCTTAACTTGACAATGTTCAAATAGGCGCAGATAATCTGAACATTGTATAGATTCACGAGAGGGAAAACATGTTTGAACGTCTTGGGCACTTAATAGCGAAGCGGAAAAAGTCAGTTCTAACCCTTTTCCTGCTCTCCACAATCCTTGCAGGGGCCATTGGTTCTCAAGTCTTTTCTCGCTTTGATACCGGTGGATATATGGATCCCAATAGTGACTCAGCAAAAGTTTGGGAGTATCTGGATGAAACTTTTAAGGTTAAAGACCCAGCGGTTGTATTGGTAGTTGATGGAAAAGATAAGTCGGCTGATGATCCAAGCGTAGTTGCTGCCGCACAGAAAATTGAAGCTAGCCTTAGAAGCGAACCAAGTGCTGAAAACGTTCTTTCTTATTGGTCGGCAGGTGGCGCTCCCTCACTAAAGAGCAAAGATGGAAATTCTGCATTTATATTCGTATATCTAAAGTCAACGGACTTTACTGAGATAGATAAACTCGGTGGTCTTTATCAAGAAAAATACGATGGAGCTTTTGAAGGCGTTGAAGTTTATGCATCTGGCGGCGCAGTATTTGCAAATGCTATTAATGGCCGAATTCAAAATGATTTAAAGATCTCCGAGGCTATCTCAATCCCACTTACATTCTTACTTCTCTTATTTGTATTTGGAGCAATGGCAGCATCTGCTATGCCTCTAATTGTTGGAATCACAGCGATTTAGGAACATTCCTAGTTATGTTCCTACTTACTCTAGTTACTGATGTAAGCATTTTTGCTTTGAATTTAACTACCGGACTTGGGTTGGGCTTAGGAATTGATTACGCTCTATTGGTAGTTAATAGATTCCGAGAAGAATTAGCTAAGGGTCTTGATAATGAAAGCGCAATAGTAAATACCCTTCGAACTGCTGGAAAGACTGTCTTTTACTCCGGAGTTACCGTTGTTCTTACGCTCTTATCACTTACATTCTTCCCACAGAATTTCTTAAAATCGATGGGTTATGCCGGAGCTGCAGTAGTTGCCCTTGCCGTCGTTGGAGCGCTCATCCTCTACCTGCAATTCTGGCTTTATTAGGAACAAAAATTAATAAAGGCGTAGTTCGTAAAGGTGGAATAGTTCAAAAAGAAGATGGTAGATGGTCAAAGGTTGCGCGATTTGTGATGAGAAGACCGATCAGCGTAATAACTGCATCTTTAGCGGTGCTCTTCTTGATGATTGCTCCCATAGCCAATATCAAATTCTCTCAAGTAGATAGTGGTGTACTTCCTAGAGATGATCGGGCATATATCGCATCTCAATTTATTGCCGATGAATTTCCCGGCCAAGAGAGCAATCCGATTGAAATAGTCTTTCCAAATGGCGCATCACAGACCAGTGAGATCAACGCATTTGTAAACCGAGTTTCACTAACTGAAGGCATAACTCGAGTTGGCCAAGTAGAGCTTGCTGGAGAAAGTGCGCGCGTGGTTGCAATCCATTCGATGCAGCCAAGAACTAGTGAAGGTGAGGCTCTAATTAAGGAGCTTCGCAATCTACCCGCACCTAGTGGAACCTTGATTGGCGGTGCCGCAGCAGATTATGCAGATACACAAAATGCAATCTCTAGCACTCTTCCTGCCGTTCTAGGCTGGATCATAATCACAGTTCTGCTTTTGCTCTTTGCCTTTACTGGCTCAATTCTTCTTCCGATTAAAGCAGTGATATTAAATTTCGTCTCGCTGGCTGCAACCATGGGAGTTCTTACTTGGGTATTCATTGAAGGAAATCTAAAGTTTCTTGTCGGAGATTTCATTGAAACTGGATCACTCGATACAAATACCATGGTCTTAATTGCAGTTGTAGCTTTTGGATTATCTATGGACTATGAAGTCTTCTTACTCTCACGAATTAAAGAAGAGCATGATGCTGGAAATTCCAATATCGATTCTGTTGCGATGGGCCTGCAAAAATCAGCACGAATCATCACTGCAGCAGCGTTTATTCTGGCGGTGGTCTTTGCTGCCTTCGTTATTAGCGGTGTGACATCAATCAAGATGATGGGATTTGGCGTTGCTTTCGCAATACTTCTTGACGCTACTTTGATTCGCGCATTTCTAGTGCCAGCTCTGATGAGACTCTTTGGTGACTGGAATTGGTGGGCTCCACGCTCGCTTAAGCGCTTCCAAATTAATCACTAAAGGATTATGCGCAGGTAGAATTCCCAAGTGGATTTAATCGCAACCCTGCAATGCGCTGATCAAAGAGGCATCGTTCATGCGATGACAAGCTCTGTCTTAGCCTGCCAAGGCAACATCATTGAAAATCAGCAGTTCACAGATCCAGTGACCAATAGCTTTGTTATGCGCACTCGCTTTGAAACTAGCTCCTCACTTGATACTGCTCGAAAGGTCTTATTTGAAGGACTCTCAAAATTCAATCCTGAGTTAACCATCAGAGATAACGCCTCACCCAAGCGGGCCTTAGTAATGGTTACTAAAGAGAGCCATTGCCTACGAGATCTGCTCTACCTACTAGAACTTGGCGAATTGCCGATTCAAATCCCTTTAGTTGTAGGAAATCATGAAGAGCTAAAGAGCCTAGTCGAATCTCATGGCATCAAATTTAAATATCTTCCAGTTTCAAGTGAAAATAAGGAAAGCTCTGAAACTCAACTTCTCTCACTTATTGACTCTGAGAAAATTGATTTTCTCGTTTTAGCTCGCTACATGCAGATACTCTCCCCAGATTTCTGCGACAAACTCTCGAATCGAATTATTAATATCCATCACTCCTTTCTTCCAGGATTTAAAGGGGCTAAGCCTTATCACCAAGCACATGCAAAAGGTGTAAAGATTATTGGAGCTACTGCTCACTTTGTCACTAAAGATTTAGATGAGGGTCCAATTATTGAGCAAGATGTTGCTCACGTTTCTCATGCATCAACCCCTGAAGAGTTAATTGCTATTGGCCGCGATATTGAACGTCGTGTTTTAGCAAGAGCTGTAAAACTTTACGCTGAAGATAGAATATTTATCGTTGGAAATAGAACAGTAATATTTAATTAAGTGTGTCCTTGGCCGGAGTTGAACCGGCGACCTACCGCTTAGGAGGCGGTTGCTCTATCCACTGAGCTACAAGGACTTATGTGTAAATAATTTCACACTCTATTCACAGATAATTACTTGCGTAAAAATTGTGAAGTATCTAATGATAATTCAATATTTTTACGCGGTAAATTGCTTAAATCAATGCTTTCAGATAGCCTAACGCTCAATCTCGTTTGGAGTTGATTTCTAATCATGAAAGCCCTAGTAATAGGTGCCGGTGGCGTCGGAAGAGCGATAGCAAATATCGCTGTGCGAAGGCCCTTTATTACCTCGATGGTAATTGCAGACCGCACCCTCTCGCGCGCCGAAGAAGCCGTATATCGCGTTAAAGACCCACGCTTTTCTGCAGCCCAGGTAAATGCTGCTGAACTAGAAGACCTGCGCGAATTAATTCGTAAAGTCGATCCTGATGTGGTCATTAATGCTGTTGACCCACGATTTGTAATGCCAATTTTTCTTGCTTGCGAAATCGAAAACACTAATTACATCGATATGGCAATGTCTTTATCAAGGCCGCATCCTCACTACCCACACCGTGAAACAGGTGTGAAGTTGGGAGATGAGCAGTTTGCAAGAGATTGGAATTGGGAAGAACGAAAGATTTATGCCCTTGTTGGTATGGGTGTAGAACCTGGAATGAGCGATATCTTTGCTAAATATGCCAACGATGAACTCTTCTCCCGAATTGATTCAATAACAGTTCTTGATGGCTCTAACTTAAGAGTTGAAGGCGCAGATTTTGCTCCCTCCTTCTCGATCTGGACCACTATTGAGGAGTGTTTAAATCCTCCGCTTGTTTGGGAAGATGGTCGTGGTTGGTTTACAACTGAGCCATTTAGCGAGATTGAGGTATTTGATTTCCCAGAAGGTATTGGACCAGTTGAGTGTGTGAACGTGGAACACGAAGAGGTAGTTCTAATTCCTCAAAAGATTGATGCCAAGAAAGTTAACTTTAAATATGGACTGGGAGCTGAGTTCATCCAGATCCTAAAGACCATAAATATGCTGGGAATGGATAAGAAAGAAAATGTAGATGTTCAGGGAGTATCAGTTTCACCAAGAGATCTTCTTGCAGCATCACTTCCAGATCCAGCAACTCTTGGATCAAGAATGAAAGGAAAGACTTGTGCTGGAACTTTAGTAAAAGGTTTGGACAAGTCAGGAAATCCAAAAGCTGTCTACATCTACAATGTAATTGATAATCAGTGGTCCATGAAGGAATATGGCGATCAAGCGGTAGTCTGGCAAACAGCTGTTAATCCAATAATTGCAATGGAGTTAATTGAAAAGGGAATTTGGAAGCCAAGAGGGGTAAATGGCCCGGAATGGTTTGATGCCAAGCCTTTCCTTGATTTATTAGAGGAATATGGCACCTCTTGGCATATCAGAGAAGAAGATGCCAGTAATATCGTAAAGTAATGTCAAAACCAATTGCTTTAATAACTGGAGCCACAGCAGGCATTGGCGCATCCTTTGCAGAGCTACTAGCAAAAAAAGGTCACGATCTAGTAATTGTCGCTCGTGATTTAGAGCGATTAAATCAAAACGCTAGTAAGTGGCGAGAGAGTTTTGGAGTTGAAGTTGAAGTCTTAGTTGCTGACTTGAGTCGCGATGAAGATATTAGGCGGGTTGAGCTACGTCTACAGAATACCTCAAGGCCTATTGAAGTTTTAATTAATAACGCTGGCTTTGGAATAAAGAAAAGCTTTTTAGTAAGTGAAATTTCAGATGAGATTTCCCTGCTTGATGTTTTGGTAACTGCGCCAATGCGTTTAATGCATGCTGTATTGCCCACTATGAAGGCTCGAAATAGCGGAGTAATAATTAATGTTTCAAGTATTGCGGGCTGGATTGCTAGTGGAACCTATAGCGCAGCTAAGTCCTACCTAACAGTTCTAAGTGAATCCCTTCACACTGAACTCTCGAGTAGCAATGTAAAAGTACTAGCCCTTGCACCTGGTTACACCAGAACAGAATTTCACCAAAGAGGAAACATGAAAATGAATGGATTGCCCAATTGGCTCTGGCTCACCTCTGAAAAAGTTGCTCAAGATGCCTGGGACTCTGCCCAAGCTGGAAAAGCTATCTGCATTCCTGGAAGGCAGTATCAAGTAATTTCAAAGCTGGCTAGATACGCCCCTAGATCTTGGGTTAGAAAACTCGGAATGAACCTTGGCTCTCGCCGAGGGAGAAATAAGTAATTTTCCTAACTTCTCAGTAAATTCTCTAGAACTTTACGCATTTCCCTCACCAAAAAAACAGAGTTCCCCCTTTAAGATGGCTCCATATAGGTCACTCAACTTTTAAGGAGAATAATTGTGCGTAACTCACTCAAGCAATTTGGAAGAGGCGCAACCCTATTTGCTGCAACCTCCCTGCTAATGGCAACTACTGCGGTAATTCCAGCAGAGGCTGCTAACAAAGCTGGAGCAGCTTGCACAAAGGCAAATGCAAAGACCAAAATAGGTGGAGATGGGTATGTATGTACCAAGAATCCAACTGTGAAGAATGCAAAGTTAACTTGGGTGTGGGTAGGGTGCATTGATTCCAACAAACTTTATCTAGAATCAAGTGCTCGCTTAAAGAGCATCACAGAGACCGCTGCTCAAGCAGCAACGATGCTTGATACTGAGATTGCTGCCCTTAAGGCTGCAGCTCCTGCAGATGAAGCAGAAGCAAAAGTATTTGATCAAAAAGCGACAGATGCTAAAGCTAAACAAGCAGCTGCGCTATTAGAGGCGAAGGCCAACACTGATAATGCAACTAAAGTTGGAGCTACCACTACTGCTGGAAAGCAATACACAACTAATGCTGCCACTTGGACTAAGGCTGCTCGTAGCTATGAACTTGCTGCCAAGAACTTTGAGAGATCAGCTGCCAGCCTTCGCGACAAGATAGGCGAAGTTGCGAAAAAGGAGAAGCAGAAGGTAAATGTGCTTCAGACGGTTGAGAACACTAAGTCTGAGGTTAGTTCAACTCTACAAAATAGAAAGCAGGCCTGTGCACCTGGTCTATAAAGTTTTAGTTAGCCGACTATCACTTTAGTTGTAGTTACTTTCACCGCAATATTCTGAAGTGGGCTCTCTGCAGGGCCCTTTGTGACCGCGCCAGTGATTGAGAAATTTGCTAGGTGATTGTCGCATACCCACTTATTTCCATCTTTTCTCAAGGGATAGCCTTGATGGGTACAAGCAAGGTTTAAAGCCTTAAAAGCACTACTTCCTTTACCTGTTCTTACTAGCGCAATATCTATGCCTTGATTATTGGTGAATTGAACAACTCCGCCAACTTTTTTCAAGGCTGGATTCTTGGAGAGAGTTATCTCGACTTTTCCATTTGCTAGCACCTTTACACCACTTGCAGCAATAGCATTTTCAGGTATTAAACCAAGCGTAAGAACAGCAAGGCCACAAAGTACTGCCCGTCTTGATACATTTTTTTCGCTATCCATTATCTCCCCTTTAATACCGTTAGATGATGAAAATCTATCTGCTTTTCCGCCTCCTGGCCATCGCAACTCTAATTGCCTACCTATTTCTCAGGAACAATTCAGATGCTAGGTGGGAATATGACCTGGTTCTATTTAATCTCGTTGCCCTACTTGCTGCACTCTCAATTGCTCTCTCTCCAATTCTCGATGATCCCTTGGGTAGAGCTGGAGTTATTGGTGCAATCATCTCTTGGAGCGCAGGGTCAATAACCTCATCACTTGATTCTTTCTTTGAGATAAATACGCTACTAGATCTTGATTTGATAGCTCAAAGCTTCTATGCACTTTTTTACCCACTAGCGATTTTTGGTCTAACTAGAGCAATCCGATTCAAGACTGTAAGCAAATCTCTAGAGTTACTAGATACTTCAATTATCGCAATTGGATATACCACGATATTGACAGCTCTTTTGGTCAGACCAGCAATGACAACTATTGATGGAAGTATCTTTGATGTATTTCTCGCAATTCTTTATCCAGTAGGAGACATTGTCATCTTGGTTTTAGTACTTCTCTTGGTTTTAAGGCAGTCAATGAGCTGGAGAAATGGCCTTATTCTTATCGGGGCAACAATATTTTTTCTATCTGACTTCTACTTTCTCTATCAATCCTATTTAGGCAAATATGAATTCGGATCCCTCACTGACGTTGGGTGGTTGATTAGCTTTATCCTTCTCTCTCAAGCTTTTTGGTTTGCAAATAATGAAGAGTTAGCGGCTAGAAGTTTCAATTCAGCAGTTGCCACAATCGCTCTTCTTGGAAGCTCTACCCTTCTTGCAATTGCAGTTCTGCAGCCTTCATACATTCCACGCTTTTTAATCCTGCCCGCTTTTGTAACTATCGCGCTCTCATTTCTACGTATGGGCGTTGCTATAAATGATGCTCGCAACATGAGTAATGAACAGATACTGGCACGAACCGATGAGCTAACTGGCCTTGCTAATCGGCGAAAGTTCATGGTGGATGGCCAAGAATTCCTTAAAGAGCCTGGCTCACTACTAATTCTTGATTTAGATGGATTCAAGGCAGTCAATGACAGCCTAGGACATGGAATTGGCGATCAACTCCTTAAGCAAGTTGCTAACCGCTTTCAAAGAGTTATGCCCTCCGATGGCCTGCTAGCTCGCCTCGGCGGTGATGAGTTTGGCGCTCTAATTCCAGGAGTTGATGGCATTGAGGTTGCAAGGGCTCTTAAGGCAACTCTCACCTATCCATTCCACATTAACTCAAATGAAATCCACCTCGATGTTTCAATTGGTGAGGCAAGAAATGATCCAGGCTCAAGTGCTCTCGAGCAGCTCCTTCGAAGAGCCGATGAGGCGATGTATGAAGCAAAGCGATCAAAACTTGGCGTGGTCTCTTGGCGCAACCAATTAGGCACATCTGGCTCTAGGTTGTAAATTTTGCCAAGTCAGAAACATCCAACCAATAAGCCCTAAAGGCTTAACTACAAGAGGTGAGATTCACAAGCCCCAAGTTAAGGAGGTTCCCTAATTGGCAGAGAAGTTCAAAAATAAAGTTCTAATCCTGGGAGCAGGATCAGTATCCCAATCAGTATTACCCCTTTTAATCGAGCATCTAGTTGATGCAAAGCAAATCACCATCATGGACCAGCGAGATAATCGCTCAAGAGTTAAAGGCGCGTTAGATAAAGGCGCTACTTACATCCAAGACCAAATAACTAAAGATAATCTTGATAGCCAATTAAAAAAGTATTTAAGTGCTGGAGACTTTCTCCTTGATTTAGCTTGGAACATTGATGCCAATACCATTCTTAATTGGTGCCATGACAATGGAGTTCTCTATTTAAACACCTCAGTTGAGGAGTGGGATCCTTATGCGGGAGGAGCAAATAAACATCCGCTAGAGCGAACTCTTTATTACCGCCATATGCGTATGCGTGAGATGAAATCAAAGTGGAACAAAGTTGGAGCAACTGCCATTGTTGAACATGGCGCAAATCCTGGACTTGTTTCGCATCTAGTGAAGAAATCCATGGTTGATATTGCAACCCTTGCTCTTAAAGAATCAAAGGCCGCAGCTGGGGTGGAAAGCGCCCTAACTGATGAGCGTTATAACGATCTTGCTCACCTACTTGGAGTTAAAGTTATTCATATCTCTGAGCGCGACACCCAAGTAACTAATAAGCCAAAACAATGGGGCGAATTTGTTAACACCTGGTCAGTTGAAGGTTTTTATGAAGAAGGTGTTGCTCCAGCAGAGCTTGGCTGGGGAACTCACGAAAAAACACTTCCGCTAAATGCCTATGAACATCAAAGCGGGCCAAGAAATCAAATTGCAATTGCTCAACCTGGAGCAACAACCTGGGTTCGCTCCTGGGTGCCAAACTTTGAAATCCATGGCATGGTAATTCGCCATGGCGAGGCATTTACAATCTCAGATCACTTAACTGTCTGGGATGGAGCCAAGGCTCTCTATCGCCCAACGGTTCACTATGCCTACTGCCCCACAAATGAAGCTATTGCTTCGATGAAGGAACTTGAGATGCGCTCTTGGGATCTTCATAAAAATCAGAGAATTATGAATGATGAGATCACAGATGGTGATGATCGTCTTGGAGTATTACTAATGGGCCATCCCTATAAAGCTTGGTGGACAGGATCACTGCTTAGCATCCATGAATCAAGAAAGTTGATTCCTGATCAATCAGCAACAACAGTTCAAGTTGCCTCTGCCGTTTATGCAGCAGTTGCTTGGGCAATGAAAAATCCTGATAAAGGATTACTTGTGCCGGATGAACTTCCATGGCGCGAAGTACTTAGCTATGCCGAGAAGTACTGGGGCGGTATTCACTCCGAGGCTAGCGCTTGGGATCCTTTGATGAATCGAAAAGATTTATTTGAAGGCTGGAATGGCAAGAAAGTTGATAGCAGCGATCCTTGGCAGTTCTCAAACTTCCTGGTTTAGCAATTAAGGCTTGAGTGGCTTAGCTGCCTTGATCTCTTCAAGGCGAGCCAGTGACTCAAGCCTTTCTGCTGCATGATCAACAATGCGTTTTGGATAGCCATTCTTATATCCATCTTTAGACTCCCAAGGCTCATGAACCTCATCGCCCTGCAAATGAGAGAGCTCTGGGATGTATTTTTTAATATAAATTCCTTCAGGATCAAATCTTCTTCCCTGCTCAATTGGATTAAAGACGCGGTAATAAGGCGAGGCATCAGTGCCGCATCCCGCGGTCCACTGCCAGCCATGTGAATTCGATGCCACATCATTGTCAATTAGGTATTTCATAAAGAAATTGGCGCCATGTTGCCACTCAATGTGAAGGTCTTTTACTAAAAATGAGGCAACTACCATTCGAGTTCGATTATGCATCCATCCTTCTTTAACTAATTGGCGCATGGCTGCATCAACAAATGGATAACCAGTTTTTCCGCTAGCCCAGGCTTCAAATGCCTTTCCAGGTTTTTCATAGCGCATTTTTTTGTATTTGGGATCGTAGTAATCGCGGCTAGTGTGAGGATTATTGTGAAGTACATCGGCATAAAACTCTCGCCAAGCTATCTCTTTGCGATAAACCTCATGGCCTTTTGACTGACCAAGTGCGGCAAGAATAGTTCTAGGATGAATCTCTCCCCAACGAAGATGCGGACTTAACTTACTTGTTCCTTCAATGCCTGGAATATTTCGATTATCGCCATAATCTGTAGCAGAATCTTTTAAAAACTTCTTAAATCTTGTGAGCGCAGCTGCTTCTCCCGCTTCTTGTAAAACAATTCCTTCAGGGGCTTTCCAATTTGGAATATTCTGATCACTTTTCTTTGGTGTGACCCAATTAGGACTTTTAGGTGCTGCAGCTGGAGCGCGCCAACCATGAGCTAACCATGCTCGATAAAAAGGGGTATAAACCCGATAAGGCGTTCCATCACCTTTTAAAACTCTTCCTGGAGCAACGGCGTATGAGGATCCAAGCTGTTCTAATTTGATCCCTGCACCTCTTAGCTCTTCATCTCTTGCATTCCCATATGGAGCAAAGGGAAAAGCTGAGTGAATTGACGTTGTTTCATATCGCTTCATTAAATTTGATAGGACTTCCACTGGATTTCCACTAATCACATGGAGAGCGCCTCCTAGAGAATCATTTAAAGCCCTTAGTGAATTAGCAAGAAAAGCTCTGCGATGATCGCCAGCTCGCTCTGAGATTTCATCATCCAAAATAAATAGCGGCACAACTTCATCTGCTTCATCAAGACAGGCTAGAAGCGCAGGATTATCTGCAAGTCTTAAGTCTCTTCGAAACCAGAAAATAGAGCGCTTACTCATGGCGTGATTCAACCACTACTTTTCATATTTAGCGCTGCGATCTTGATTAAAAGAGGCGATAAATGCCAAGAGAGGCGCTGTCAGATTTATAAATCTGCCCCTTTAGTTCAGGGCCATATAGGCGCTGCTTCACTTCGTCGATGCCTTCAATTTTGCACTTCTGAGCAGATCGGCTCACTACTACTAAAAGTTTTTCCCGCTTAGATTCTCTTTCAAAGGCCAGTAGGTCATCTTCAATCAATATCCAACGCAGCCCTCCTTGAGCTAAGGCGTGAGACTGGCGTCTAATTTTAATCAGCTTACTAACTTCGCTTAGAAATTCATGATCCCAGCTCTGTCTGCTCCAATCGATGGTTCTGCGCCCATCTTCTCCCCACTGTCCCTCTACACCTAATTCATCGCCTGCATAAATTGAGGGAACGCCAGGATAGGTAAGTAGAAGACCCATGCCAGCAATATGGCGCTTAGTATCTTTTCCAACAACATTTCTAAATCTTGCAGTGTCATGTGAATCAAGTAAGAGCATTGAGGAGACAAAATTTCTCCAAGGAATAGTTGAAGAAAACTCTTTCATTGCCGAAACCATCTCGCCAGCAGTAAAACGAGGAATTGATACTGGGAGACCAAAGAAAGCTTTCTCAACCTCAGCTCTATGATTTAGCCATCCCCAGATAGGACGCATAAAGCCGTTGTAGTTCATAGTTCCATGCCAGCCAAATCCATCTAAATCACTGGGGAAATGGTCTGCATTTTCTGCAACTAACCAAGCTTGGCTATTGCTCTCCTGCAGCGCTTTCCTTACGCCAGCAATAACCTCGCCGTTGATGTCTTCTCCTTTGTAGCGACCAGTCATATTGCCAACATCTATTCGCCATCCGGAGAGGTTGTAGGGTTTCTTCAGCCATTTCTTAACTATTGAATTCTTACCTTCATACATCAACTCGCGAAGTTTCTTTGAGTTGTAATTTAACTTGGGAAGAGAGGCAAGCCCCCACCACCCCTCATATCCATGCTTTACCGACTTATCCCAATAAAAAAACTCTCTTTCTTTAGCCTTCTTTGATTTCAACGATCGTTGCAACCAGCGGTGCTCTCTGCCGCAATGATTAGTGGTTAAATCCCCCATTAAATAAATTCCTGCACTCTTTGCCTTCTTTGCTAGACGTATTAGCGCAGCATCACCTCCAAGAAGCGGATCGACTTCATCGAAGGAACTTGCGTCATATCTATGAGTTGAGCCAGCACGGAAAATCGGTGTGAAATAAATTCCATTAATTCCTAATTTTTTCAAATACTTCAGATGTTGAGACACTCCATCGAGATCACCGCCAAAGAACTCCACTCCCGTACTCTTATCTCGTCCTTTAGGAAGCTGATCCCAAGGCCTTGAAATGAATTTTTCAGGCTTTAAGTGCTGATACTTTCCTGTTGTTGCAAATCTATCGGGAAAGATTTGATAGAAAACAGCACTTCGAATCCATTTTGGAAAAGCTGGTGTTGCTAGTAATTGAAAGTCATTTGCGCTAGTTACATCATGGCTCTGAAAGCCGCGAGCATTAAGCCAGGAGTATGTATCCCCATTTACTATTAAGAATCGATAAGGGGTTTTCAAATTCCTTATCTCAACCTTAACTTGCCACCACTGCTCACCCTTAATAATGCTTCGCTTCATTGGAAAGAAACGTGGTTCTCCATCATGATAAAGCCTTAATATTGCTTGCTCGATTGGGAAATTAGAACCTGCACGAAACTTAAAGGTGACTCTCTCCTGTAATGTGGGCGAGCTTGAGCTTAAGTAAAGTTCACTGCCATCATGGTGTGGCAATATTGAAAGCGATTTCTCGAAGCTCATTTTTCCCTCCTTTCGAGTCAATAACATTTGCCTTTACTTCAATCGGGCCAGAGTATTCGTTAGGATCAATAAAGACATTAAAAGGTTGATTAAGGTCAACACCAAGAGTGCTCCATTTGCTATCACCTTTTGTTCTAATAAAGAACTCTGCTATTGCTAGATCTTTGCTCTCAACTTTTAAGGAAACGTTATAGAAACCACTTAGAAAGTCCTCTTTTGCAGAGAGTTTTCCAAGCTTTATTCCTCTTTGGTTTATCTCACTTTCCGCTCTTAACACAGCTGAACTAAGTCCATCTAGCTTAAGAGTTAACTCACCGCTCTTACTCGTAAACGATTTACCATTGATTAAATCTTTCCATTTTCCACTGGTAGCTGTTGAGATTTTTACCGTACTGGTCTTGGCGCTATTGTTTAGAACTACCAGATACTCTCTCTTCTCACTTATTGCTCGCTTTGAAAATGCAAAAACTGAGCCCTTGGCATATCGAATCTGCATCTGCTCATTTGCTAACGCTGGATGTGCTTTTCTCAGTTCAGATAAAGTGATTAGATGCTTCGCAATTGGATTTGAGAAGGTATCGGCGAAGGAATCAGCGCTACCAACTGGTTTGCCAGTAACTCTGGGCTCTTGCTTCCAAATTTCAACCTTAGTTGGAAACAAATCTTGGCGAGCTAATTGATCTCTACCATTGCCACTTCCGAGGATTCCGACTTCGTCCCCGTAGTAAACCGTTGGAACTCCACGACTTAGATAGAGCAGGGTATTGGCCAGTTTTACTCTAGAGAGAAGTTGCCCTGGTGGATTTACCTTCACGCGCTCAATAAGAAAATTTGCTCGTCCCATATCGTGATTACCAAGGAATGTGACTAGATTTGAAGCTGAGGTAGTTGCGCTGGTGTAATAATCATCATAGGCAAAGAGATTCTTTAGGATTGAAGCGTTAGAACTAGAGGCAGCGTAATCAACAGCAACTCTTTGAAACGGAAAATCTAGAGCGCTTTGCATTTTATTAACTCTGATATATGGCATCAGGGCAATTGGGCTTGGCTCCCAAACTTCACCAAAGATTGTGAAGTTGGCAATGCCTGATTTTTCTGCAATCTGATTTATCTGTGGGCTCCAGTTTTTGAAGAACTGATCATCTAGATGCCTGGCAGTATCAACGCGAAAGCCAACAAATCCATATTTTTCAATCCAATCGCCATAGATTCCAGCAAGTCCGTTATATACCTCGGGTTTTTCGGTAGCTAGATCATCTAACCCAAAAAAATCACCATCTCTGACGCATGCCCCAGGGCTCCAGCAACTATTCATATCGCCATAGTTATGATAATTACTTATCTCATTAAGCCAACTTGGATTCTTTATATTTTTATACTTATCTGGAATATAAGCATCTCGATTGTTATACCAAACTACGTCTCCGGTGTGATTGGTAACTACATCAAGAATTAGTTTTAATCCCAACTTCTCGGCACATTTTCGAAGCGCCATTAAGTCTTCTTTGCTGCCTAAGTGAGGATCAACGCCAAGAAAATCAACGCCCCAATAGCCGTGATATCCAGCGCCACCATCAGTTGGTGGTTGTTGAACCACTAAAGGCGTAAGCCAAATGGCAGTAAATCCTAATTTCTTTAATCTTGCTAGGCCATCATCATCAACGCAGTTACCGGTAAGGCCCTTTAAATCTCCACCATGAAAAAAAGCAGTATGAGTTGGATTAAATCCTGGCAAGTCATCATTGCTTACATCACCATTTCGATAGCGATCTGGCATAACAAAGTAAATAACCTCTTTATCTATACCGGTTCTTGCAATGTCTACCTTTGGAGTTTGGGCATGAAGAGATGTAAATGGCACAAGCAGTAAAGCAAGTAGTGCAAATAAGGTCAGCCTTGAAAGCTTCATTAGCCCTTAACGGAACCTGCAGTTAAGCCACTAATAATGTATTTCTGCAGGCTTAAGAAAATAATCACAATTGGGATGGAAGCAATTATCGATCCTGCTGCAAAAGGCCCCCAATTCTCAGAATATTGGCCGCCAATAAATTGTTGCAACCCAACAGCAACTGTTCGGCTCTCTACTTCAATCAAGAACAATCTAGCTAAAATAAATTCATTAAATGTTCCAATAAAGCTTAAGAGAGAGACAACTGCTAAGACTGGTGCTGCCAATGGCACAAATATCTGCCAATAAGTCTGCATAGCGCTAGCTCCATCGATCTTGGCCGCTTCATCTAATTCCGCCGGGATCGAATCGACGAAGCCCTTTAGTAGCCAGATATTTACCCCCATGGCTCCTCCGAGATAGACCAAAACCAATCCCAGTTGCGTTCCAATTCCCAGGCCAGGAGCAAATTTATAAACACGTTCCATAATCACATACAAAGCAGATAGCGCCAGAATGGCGGGAAACATTTGAATCAAAAGAAGTAATTGAATACCAAATTTCTTCCCTTGAAATTTTAGGCGGCTAAAAGCAAATGCAGAGGCCGCTCCAATAACTACCGAAGCCACTGCCACAAAACCTGAAATAATCAATGAGTTCTTCATCCAAGTTAAGTATGGGATTCGCTCATCGCTAAAAAGCACATCAAAATTAGCAAATGAGATTTCACGCGGTAAAAACGAGGTTACTTGAAGACTTCCCGACTCATTGAATGCCGATAACAGGACTAAATAGAGTGGAAAGAGTGCGAACAAGCACATAACTGTTCCAGTTATGTGTCGCCAAAGGTTTTCTCTAAACCATTTTGTCATGTAAAACTCTCCAAAACTTTTGATTTTCGTACTCCATAAAGTGAAATGCTGGCAACCAAAAAGAAGATTAGAACAGATATTGCACTAGCCAAGCCTAAATCTTGAAGATTACTTCCAAAAGCTATTTGATAGGTATAGCTAATCAAAATATCAGTAGACCCAGCAATCTCACCATCTAATTGCTCTCTTGGCCCCCCACCAGTTAACAGGTAGATTAGATTAAAGTTATTAAAATTAAAGGCAAAAGATGCAATAAGTAAAGGTGAGAGAATTTGAAGAAGTAAAGGCAGAGTAACTTTGCTAAAAACTTGTCTTGGATTTGCCCCATCTATCGCTGCCGCCTCCAATAACTCACTAGGAATTGCCTGTAGCGATCCACTCGAAACTAAGTAGAAGTAAGGAAATCCCAGCCATAGATTTACTAAAATCACAGCAAATCGAGCAAATGTAGGATCTTGAAACCAGGCAATGTCACTTCCTAGAATTTCATTCACCGCACCAAATTCTGTATTGAACATTCCTCCCCAAATAAGAATTGACATGACACTTGGCATTGCATAGGGAAGCACCAAGATTGACCTGTATATGCGGCGACCACGAATGGGCTTATTAAGGGCAAGAGCTAAAAGTAGGCCGAAGGAGAATTGTGTAAGCACAGTTAAGGTAGCAAACACTACGGTCCAAATAAAGACTGAAATTAATGGATCTCTAACCCTCTCATCACTAACTAGTCTTATGTAATTGGTAAACCACGCTGGATCTCTCCATCCCGGTTCAAGAAAATCCGATTTATCTTCTGGATTAACGTAATTTCCATTACCGTTGTCGCGATAGATTGAATCATTTATTAAACTCTTAAAAATGTCTTGATTCGGCAGATACTCCAGGCTCTGGCGAAATACTGCTCCAACGTTGAGATTTTCCACAGTAATAAAGTATTGCGAGTTGTAAAAATAGCGGATTGTCGCCGCTTTGCTTGAAGCAATTTCGCCTGCTTCAAGCGGAGTAAATCCGTTGGCTCTCTGCGCAACGAAATTTTCATCGAGTTCTACTTGATCAATTTGAAGTTCTAATCTGCGCTCTAGTGTTGAAATGAAATACGATTTGTTTTCTATATCTGAAACTAGAATTGCTTCACTTTCTTGGAATTTTCCAACCACAATATCAAAAGCTGAATTATTCTCATCTGGTTCAAGAGCAAGCGCTTTGATACGACCAATCGCCTCTTCTTTACTGATGTAGTTTCCAGTCTTGTAATTATAGGTCGACATAACAACGGTATAAAGAATTGGAGTAACAACAAATGCTGATAAGAGCAAAATACCTGGTAAGAAGAATTTAAGCGGAACAGTTCGCTTGTTAAAGTAAGTGAAATTAATTGCAAAAATAGCAACGGCAAGAAATGCTGCGATGACATACTCTTTTTTGGCAAATGCGCTCTGTGTCAGAGTAAGGAGTAAAGCGCTGATAAGCGCCACAATTGCAACTTTTATAAAGGTTGCAACTTTTCCTCGGATAAGCATCGAAAGCAGATTGATCACCATCTCCAAATAGTTCGTTGAAACTTTAGTGCAGAAAGCGAACTGACGTGGTCCCTTAGAACCACGTCAGTTCACCTAATTCATCTTGATATCAATCAAGAGGTTTTCTGTTGACTATAGGTCGTTATAAGCAGCCTTGAGGTTTGCTCGCCAAATTGCGGCTAACTTCTTAGCTTCAGTTACAGCGTCCTTGCCATCGACTAGAACTGCAGTCCAGTAAGCAGGTGCTGAATCCCAGTAGCTCTTACCACTAGGTCCGTTCAAAATAGCACCAACCTGAGGAATGCTTGCAGCAGCAGCAGAGGCACCAAATCCTTTTTGGCCATCTGTGACTGTTGCATCGGAAGCAGCGCCTTTTTCAGCTGGTGGGCGCTTTTCATTTAACTGATAAGCAACTTGACCAGCAGTTGATCCGAAGAAATCAACAAGTAGAGACTTAGCTGCTGCCTCTACGCCATTTGATGCTGCAAATGTTGTTAGAAGTGCACCAGATACTGATCCGAATGCATTTCCACTCTTACCTGAAGTACCTGGAACTGGCATTAGATTCATAGTGAATCCCTTTGCCTTGTAATCGTTCCACTCCCAGTTTCCAATGATTGCGAAAGGAACGCTTCCGGCTAGGAAGTTGTCCTTGCAACCAGTATCTGTTGCTGGGAAGAAACCATTGCTCTTCTTGCCATCCATTAGGAACTTCTTGACATTGCCACCAAACTCATTTGGATTAAATGACTTTGCCTTATTTATTGTTCCGTTTGGATTGAAGTAATAAGCATCAGCTCCGAGTGCTGAAAATACTGAGTGCGCGCCCCATGACATACCGCCACCGGCTACACATAGACCAGCTTTTAGGCTCTTGGAAGTCTTATTGGCCTTGTAGTAATCAACCATTTGACCAAATGAAGTCGGAGCAGAAGTCACGAGCTTGGTGTTGTAGATCATTGCCACGTTGTTTACGTCAACAGGAATTCCATACAACTTCTTCTTATAAGAAAGATCATAGAACTGGGATGCTGAGAATCTGGCGCGCTGTGAAGCGGTCAGAGTTAATGGAGCTAGCTTTCCATTCTTAGCAAGTGTTGGAACCCAGTCATTAGCACCAACTACGATATCTGGACCAGTAGTTGCTGTTGCCTTATCGATCGCATCTTTTAGCGCATCGAAGTTAGCAAATGACTTTACAGTTACGGTATATCCCGGAACCCAGTCACCTTTTGTTGCTAGGGTTTTTGTAAGATTTGGTCCGCGTGATTCATCTGCCCAAACAACAATTTTCGTGTTGGCTTGAGCTGGTGTCACAGCAAGACCTGCTGCAAGAGCAAGTGTTGCTAGTACTGCGAACCCTCTAAAGAATTTCTTCTTCATTAATTTTTCCTCCATGGAAGTATCTACAGCGAGGGGCTGCAGAGAAGGCAATTCCAGCCCTAAACAAAGATGGCGTCAACACGAAAGGGCCCTATCGGCAAGCTATCTTGAAGGGTTACTTATTTGTTATAAAGGACTTGCCTTTACACGCTAGTTTTCAGACTAGAGGTGAAGCCCTGAAACGCTCTCATCCCAGCCCTTAACATCCTCAGGCCTTCTTGGCGCCTTACCGATATACCGAGCAGATGGCCTAATTAAGCGACCTGTTCTCTTCTGCTCCAAGATATGGGCAGACCAGCCAGCAGTTCTTGCTGAAGTAAACATTGGCGTGAACATATGTCCTGGAACTTCAGCAAAATCAAGAAGAACAGCGGCCCAGAATTCAACATTTGTCTCCAAAACTCTATCTGGTCTTCTCTCGCGTAATTCTGCTAACGCTGCATCTTCTAGCGCTTTAGCAACTTGATAACGAGGTGCGCCAAGTTCTTCACAAGTTCTACGAAGAGTTCTAGATCTTGGATCTTGCGCGCGATAAACGCGATGGCCAAAGCCCATCAAGCGCTCACCTTTATCTAACAACTCTTTTACATACGCTCTTGCATCTCCGCGTCTTTCAACTTCTTCAATCATATGCAAAACTCTTGAAGGAGCGCCGCCATGAAGTGGGCCAGACATTGCTCCAATTGCTCCAGATAGAGCAGCTGCAACATCAGCACCTGTTGATGCAATTACTCTTGCAGTAAATGTCGAGGCATTCATGCCATGCTCTGCTGCAGAGACAAAGTAGGCATCAATTGCGCGAACATGTTTTGGATCTGGCTCTCCTCGCCAACGAATCATCATTCGCTCAACAACGGTATGTGCTTTATCTACTTCTGCTTGAGAAACCATTGGCTGCCAAGTTCCGCGGGCAGATTGCGCCACATATGAAAGCACCATAACCGATGCTCTAGCTAGATTACTTCTAGCTTCTTCATCTGAAATATCTAGAAGTGGCTTAAGTCCCCAAGCTGGAGCAAGCATTGCAATTGCTGATTGCACATCAACTCTTACATCACCTGAGTGAATTGGAATTGGAAATGGTTCTGCTGCTGGAAGACCAGGATTAAATTCATCATCAACTAGTAAGCCCCAGACATTGCCAAAGGTGACTCGACCAACTAGATCATCAATGTCTACGCCGCGATATCGCAGCGCACTTCCCTCTTTATCCGGCTCTGCAATCTCTGATTCAAAAGCGATTACCCCTTCAAGGCCCGGCTTAAAGTCTTCATTCATGCGCCGTATTCTCCACTTAATACCCCGCTGGGCCAAATGAGGCAAGGCAAAGATGCCAAGGCTGGCAAAGTGACGTTAGATACACCTATGGCAGAGAGCCCAGAGATAAGCCGTGAGGCAATATCAGCGATGCGCCGCTCATATGGCGAGGTTGGAATTACTGAAAGCTCAATAAATCCTGATCCAATTGCGCAATTTTCTCTCTGGTTAAAAGAGGCTGCAGCAAATTCCATGATTATTGAGGCCAATGCCATGGTGCTATCAACTCTTGGCCAAGATGGGCCAAGCTCGCGAACTGTACTTCTAAAAGATGTTGATCAAAATGGCTTTACCTTCTTTACCAATTATCAATCAGATAAATCTCGTCAGATCCAAGCAAATCCAAAGGTCTCACTACTCTTTCCTTGGTATCCAATGGAGCGCCAGGTAATAGTTATAGGAAGTGCAAGCAAGATAGACAGTTCAGAGTCAGAGAAATACTTTGCTACTCGTCCCTGGTCTAGTCAGATTGGCGCACTTGCTAGTAGCCAATCAGAGGTTATCGAATCAAGACAGGTGCTAGAGGAGCGCTTTAAAGAATTAGCTGAGAAATACCCGCAAGGCAGCGTCGTGCCAAAGCCAGAGAATTGGGGTGGCTATCTAGTTAAGCCAAGCAGTATTGAATTCTGGCAAGGGCGATATTCACGCCTGCATGATCGACTTCGCTTTAATTTAAGTGGTTCCAATTGGAGCCTTGAGCGACTCTCCCCATAGGATTTGGCAATCATGTCTGAGATAAAAATTCCAGAGAATCTAAAGCCTAGTGATCCACGCTTTGGTTGTGGTCCATCAAAGATCCGTCCTGCCGCACTTCAAGTTTTAGCAGGCCCTGGCGCAAAAATTCTTGGCACCTCTCATCGTCAGAAGGAAGTTAAAAGCGTTGTTTCACGCGTTAGAAGTGGCCTTAGCTCACTCTTTGATCTGCCACAAGGATATGAAGTAGTGCTTGGAAATGGCGGCTCTACTGCCTTTTGGGATATCGCAACCTTTGGTCTAATTGAAAAGAAATCGCAGCACTTATCATTTGGTGAGTTCTCATCTAAGTTTGCTCAAGCTGCAAAAGAGGCGCCATTTCTTGATGAGCCAAGTGTTATTAAATCTGAGCCAGGAACTCATCCGCAGGCAGTTGTTGAAGCAGGGATCGATGCTTACTGCCTAACCCATAATGAAACCTCAACTGGTGTTGCGATGCAGATTAAGCGCCCAGCAAAAAGTGATGGCGCTTTAGTTTTAGTTGATGCCACAAGCGCAGCAGGTGGCCTGAGCGTCTCTCCTAGTGAATTTGATGCCTATTACTTTGCTCCGCAGAAATCTTTTGCCTCAGATGGCGGACTCTGGATCTCGCTAATGAGCCCTGCTGCTATTGAACGAGTGGCAAAAATTAAAAGCTCTGGAAGATGGGTACCGGCATTCTTTGATTTAACTATCGCTATTGATAACTCACGTCTTGATCAGACCTACAACACTCCAGCAGTTGCCACTCTAATCTTGCTTGCGGAACAAATTGAGTGGATGAATCAAGGTGGCGGAATGGCATTTGCTGCTGGTAGATCTGCAAAGTCTGCCGAAATCATTTATAGCTGGGCAGAAAAAACTTCCTACACCACCCCATTTGTCACTGATCCAGCAATGCGCTCTAATGTTGTTGCAACGATAAATTTCTCAGATGATATTGACGCACTAGAAATCGCTAAAGTCCTTCGAGCAAATGGAATTTTAGATACCGAGCCATATCGCAAACTAGGCAAGAATCAGCTACGAGTTGGAATGTTCCCAGCAATTGATCCAGAGGATATTAAGGCTCTAACTAAATGCATCGAATATGTGGTTGAAAACCTAAAAAAGTAAGGATAAATAATGAATTACAAGACGCGGAGAATTGTTACCCTGGTAATACTTTTTAGCTTAGTCTTTTTTGTTCTCATAAGTGGGCTCTAAGACATCTGCAATAGCAAAGCTATCTGGCTCCTGGCCCTTATCTTTAAACTTTGCAAAGGTAGCAATCGCTGCAAGTAGTGAGATTAGCCCGCAGATTGCAACTGTTGGCCTTGTTCCAACTTCCTGAGTCATAATTCCAATAAATGGCGAAACTATAGGAGTTCCTCCCAAGAACACTGTGAGATAAATTCCCATCACTCTGCCACGAATCTGTGAATCAGTTCTTAGCTGAACCATCGTATTAGCGCCAATAAAGGTAAGCAGTGCCACACAACCAATAATTGGAAGCAAGATTGAATAAACTAAATAAGTCGGTGCGAAAGCAGAGAGAATCAAGACTGCGCTAAAGATCATCGACCCAATCATCACAAATCTAGGGCCACGCTTTTTCTCAAGTCGAGCAGAGATTATTGCCCCAGAAAGTGATCCAACTGCCAAGATACTTCCAAGCGCTCCATACTCTGCTGCGCCTTTATCAAAGACTTGAGTAGCCATCATGGTGTTGAAAATATTGAAGTTAAGACCAAAGCTAGTTGCAAAAAACACTGTGATCATCACTGCCAAAATATCTGGGCGAGCGGCAACATAAGCCATCGCCTCTCTTATCTTGGTTGAGCTGGATTTCTTCTCCTCAATGAATAGTTCACTCTCACGAATATTAATCAGCGCAATAATTACAACTAAGTACGAAATTCCATTAAGCAGGAATGAGACCCCAGTGCCATAGGCAGCAATTAATAAACCTGATAAACCAGGCCCAATCAAGCGACCAATATTGAAGTTTGTGGAGTTCAGCCCCACTGCATTTGGTAGATCTTGCTTGCCAACAACTTCAACATTAAAGCTCTGGCGAACCGGAGCATCAATGGCGTTTCCCATCCCAAGCATGAAGGCAAAGAACATCACATGCCAGATCTTGATATTTTCTGTAAGCACCAAGGTGGCAACCGAGAGCGCTGAAATTCCAGCAGTTAAGTTGGTAAGCATTAGAACTTTTCGCTTATTGAACTTATCTGCAATCTTTCCGCCAGAGATACTAAAGAAAAGTATTGGAGCAAATTGCAAGGAAGTCACAATTCCAAGATAGGTTCCGCTATCGGTTAGCTCAAGGATCAACCAAGCTTGAGCAACGCCTTGAGCCCAGGTGCCGATATTTGAGAGAAAATTTGCACTGAAGAGAATCTTGAAGTTGCGATGCTTAAATGATCGCAGCGTTCCCATCTGCATATTCTAGTATGATTGCTGATATGCAGAGCGCAATTAGAGTAATCATCTTTGGAATCGTTTTATGGAGTATTGCTTTAGTTGTTGCAATAGTAGTAAATGCAGTAGCAAAGATAATTCTTACCTGCCTACTTGCAATACTTCTGGGCTTTATTGGTATCTACTACACAAAAGCTAGAGAGAAAAAGGCTCGTTAGCCTTCAATTTCTTGAGCAATACCACGCAAGACTTTAGCAACGCGAGCAGCCTCTGCATCACTTGGATATCGACCATGGCGCAGACCATTACCAACTCGATCTAGCATCTTGATTGATTCTTCAATGATTACCGCTAAATCATCTGCTCCAGCCTTTGAATTAGCAAGAGATGGTGGCGCTTCAATAACTCGAACCGACAAAGCTTGAGGTCCTTTGCGTCCTTCTGCAACACCAAATTCCAACTTAGTTCCAGGCTTAACCGTGCTAACACCTTCAGGAAGTGCTGAGGCTGCAAGATAAACATCTTCGCCCTCATCAGATGAGATAAAGCCAAAGCCTTTCTCCAAGCTAAACCATTTCACGCGTCCAACTGGCATGAGAGCAACCTCCTTATTTATAAATTCTTTTTAGGTGTCATGTGCGCCGCGCTCTGCGGACAGGGCTCTAGTTTATCGCCTCTGAATGGGCGCCGCATCCATGATTTACCGCAACTACGCGTGCATCCTCAGGGGAGATGGCATTGGCACAGACGCCAAAGGCCGCCCTAAATGAGCCAGCGATAGGTAGATAGAAGCCGCAAGTTCCACAATTCTTTGGAGCAAATTGCGCCATCGGAGTATCAGGACCGCGGTCTCCGCTTATCCAACGCTTTGCTGCTTGATCGCGTCCTTCAATAGAGAGAATGCGATTTCTTCCTGCGCCAAATTCAAATAATTCATGGAGATCTAACTCTTCATCACCTGGTAGCGCGCTAGCTGCAGGAACTAAACGTGGATCATCAAGAGCTGTTGGAACAATTGTTCCCACTCCAACATCACCTGCGGTAATTCTTGAACTATAAGGAATCCAATCAGGTGCAAGTAGAGCTCCAGCACCTGGCAGCAGAACTACATCGCAGATTGTTGGAGCGCTCTGACTATCTACCTTTGCAACTGTTACAGCCCAATTCCATCCTTGATATCCCGGAAGATTTGCCTCAAAAAGATATGTTGCAATTCGCTCATCATCTGCTTCGATGGAAAGCAGCGATCCCACATATTTTTGATCTTTAGCATCCTCCAGCGCAGCGCTTCTCGCTAGCTCTGCTGCTTGGAAGGGATCTGCGCCCTTTGATTTCTTTGCTTTGGACATGAGGCTAAGTCTATTGGCGATGGTAAGGCGGAAGCAAAGCAAAAGGTTAGTAAAGTACGCAGGTGCGCCTTGGAGTTTTAGATGTCGGCTCGAATACTGTGCATCTTCAAGTTGTTGATGCATCTCCTGGAGCGCGCCCAAATCCCAACATCAACCATAAAGAAGATCTCCGACTTGCTGAATATTTATCAGCCGATGGTTTTATCTCAGCAGAAGGAGCGCGATTACTAAGGGAGGCAATCAAGCGAGCCCTTGTTGCTGCAAAGAGCGCTGAGATAGATGAACTGCTTCCCTTTGCAACTTCAGCGCTTCGTGAAGCAGTAAATGGTGCAGAAATAATCTCTCGAATTAATGAAGATTTTGAAATTGATCTTCAAGTATTAAGCGGCGAAGATGAAGCAAGGATTACCTTTCTGGCAGCAAGGCGTTGGTATGGCTGGTCAAGTGGACGGTTATTAATGGTTGATATCGGTGGCGGATCACTTGAAATTGCTGTTGGCGTTAATGAAGTTCCTGATGTGGCGCTCTCGCTACCCCTTGGCGCTTCGCGGTTAACTAAAGATCACCTACGAGGCGATCCCTTCACCAAGAAATCAATTCGAAACCTTAGAGATCATATTGAGCGAGATATCGCCGAAATACTTCCCACGATAGTTCAGCACCAGGATAGTGATCGCTCTATCGCAACTAGTAAAACGCTTAGAACGCTAGCTCGAATCTGCGGAGATTGGATTGATGGAAATGGAAAGAAGTTAAGAATAGATTCTTTACGCAAAATTACTCCAAGGCTTGCAGAGATGTCACAAGAAGATCGAGCTGAGCTTCCAGGAGTTTCAAATACCCGCGCAAAACAGATAACTGCAGGAGCATTTGTGGCTGAGGCTGTTATGCGAAATCTTGATATTGAAGAATTGGAGATCTGTCCTTGGGCTCTACGGGAGGGAATTGTTTTAAAGTGGCTTGATTGGATGGAGTCTTAAATCTTAGGAACAGGGAGAAAATCAACGCCAACTACTTCGCGCTCAACATGGTGGACTACCCAAGCATCACCTGGTTCTAATTTAACTTCAGAAACTTCTATTCCGAACTTATCAACAAAACTTGAAAGTATCGCAGGAAGTACTGGATTGTGGCTACAGACTAAAGCGCTGTAGTTATTTACCAGTAACTTATTAACATATTTTGCTGCCCGCTCTTTATCCTTTTTATAGACATCCTCAGAGAGGCTATCTGTAAAGAAAAAATCTATATTTTGCGCTCGAGCTATTGGAGTTATGCTCTCATAGCAGCGCACTGCGCTAGAGGAATGAATCTCTTCAATGCCATATGGCGCAAGACTTGAAATCAAACGCTTTGCCTGTCGCTCACCGATAGAGCTAAGTGGACGATCGGTATCCTCTCCCGCCCATTCAACTCTCTCGATAGCTTTTGCATGTCTTAAAAGAACTAGTGGTTTGCTATCTGGATCCATCGAGAGAAATCTTTTAACAATCTCTTTATCGAGAGTCCGAGTAAGAAATGAATCAGCATCACTGGCTAGAATCCAACGAACTTCATCAACTTCAGTGGGGTTAGGTGAGCCTGGGCTAGCTAAATACTTTGCCGCCCAATAAGTAACTGACTTTGACCTCTCCCTACTTGATAAGAAATACTTCCTAAAGATTGACCAAAGCGAACTGAGAACCCGGTCTCCTCCATAACCTCTCGATAAGCGCAGGCGATTAAGGATTCATCCCCCTCTAACTTTCCTTTGGGGATTGACCAATCGTCGTACTTAATTCTATGGACAAAAGCAATTTCAATTTCATCGTTGTCATTTCTCCGCCAGATGAGCGCTCCAGCGGCAAGAATTAAATTGTCATCTGACACGAGACTCTCCAATCAAATGCTCTTGAATATCCATTAACTCTTCATTGGACTCTGATAGAAGAACTCTCTTCCATAAACCCTCGCTATCCATCTGCCATCTCTTAACTTCAGGGCTTAGATAAAGATCTAATAGCTGATTGATCTGCTCTTTATGGCTCTGGGTTTGAATCCTAATCAAAGTCTCTATTCTGCGATCCAAGTTTCGATGCATTAGATCAGCGCTACCAATCCAATACTCATCCTGGCCATCATTATGGAAGTGATAAACCCTAGAGTGTTCTAAAAACCTTCCCAATATGGCGCGCACCGTTATATTCTTAGAGAGCCCTGCAATTCCAGGCTTTAATGCACAGATTCCTCTCACGACAATATCGACTCTTACTCCAGCTTGAGAAGCTTCGTAGAGGGCTGAAACAAATTGCTCATCTAGAAGAGAATTTAGCTTTAGGCGGATATGTGCTGGTTTTCCTGCCTTAGCGTTAGCAATCTCTCTTTCTATTTTGGAAATTAAGGTCTTGCGAAGTGACTTTGGAGCAACAATTAAACGTTTAAATTCAATATCACTAACGAAACCAGAGAGTTGATTAAATAGTCGCGAGAGATCATCACAGAGAGTTTGATCTGCGCTTAATAAGCCTAGGTCTTCATAAAGACGAGCAGTTTTCGGATTGTAATTTCCAGTTCCAACATGGCAATATCGCCTAATTCCGGACTCTTCTTGCCTGATAATTAGCGAAAGTTTGGCATGTGTCTTAAGACCCATAAGGCCATAGACCACATGGACACCAGCCTCCTCAAGTTTTCGTGCCCAACGAACATTAGCTAGCTCATCAAAGCGCGCTCTAATTTCCACCACAGCGAGAACTTGCTTGCCAGCCTGCGCTGCTTCAATCAACGCTTCCATGATTGGTGAATCACCTGAAGTTCGATATAAAGTCTGCTTAATTGCCACCACTTTGGGTCAACCGCAGCTGCCTCAATAAATCTCACTACTGAGGATGAGAAAGAGTCGTATGGGTGATGAAGAAGAATCTCTCCCTGCCCAATGTGATTAAAGAAGGCATCTGTGCTGACATCTTCAGTGTCGACAAGACCCCGTGGCATCTGGGACTTAAAAGGTGGGAAGTGAAGATCGGTTCTATCAAGATCTGCCAAGGTATTTAACCCCGTTAGGTCTAGAGGACCTTGATACTTAATTACTTCTCGCTGGGAAATCTCTAGTTCACTAATCAAACGATTAAGAAGAACATCTTGAATTTCAGAATCAACTTCAAGTCGAACTGGTGGACCAAACTTACGACGTAGCAACTCTTGTTCCATCGTCTCTAAGATATTTTCACTATCTTCTTCCTCTAAGTCTAAATCCTCATTTCTAGTTAACCTAAATGCGTAGTGATCAACAATTAACATACCAGGAAAAAGCTCCGTTAAATGGGCAGCAATTATCTCTTCAAGAGCAATAAATCTTGTCCTAATTGACTTTTGCGTAGAAACGAAGCGAGCTAAGACACTTGGTACTTTAACTCGAGCAAAGAACTCCTCGCCACTTTCTGGGTGTTTAACAATTACCGCAAGACTTAAGGAGAGCCCTGAGATATAAGGGAAAGGATGTGAGGGGTCTACAGCCAAAGGTGTTAATACTGGAAAAATCTGAGCATCAAATATTTCCTTTATATAGCCTCGCTCAACTTCGGTGAGCTCGCTCCAGTGGACTAAATTAATATCAGCCCTTTTTAGGTCGGGCTTAATTAAATTATGAAAACAATTAACCTGACGCGTGATTAACTCAGATACCTTCTCGTTAATCTCCTGCAAAAGAGAATTTGGCGTGTAGCCGGCAGCATTTGCTGCGCTTACCCCAGATTCAATCTTTATTTTTGTCGAAGCTACTCTGATCATAAAGAAGTCATCCAAATTTGATGAGAAGATTGCTAAGAACCGCACACGCTCAAGAAGCGGAATGCTGGAATCTTCAGCAAGCTCCAAGACGCGGGTATTGAAATCAAGCCAACTCAACTCACGATCAATAATGAATTGAGGAGGCAGCAGTTCGGTTCTTTCATTCATTGAGGCTCAATGGTTTAGGGATAAAGTAAACGCCCAGTGAATACTGGGCGTTTATTTAGTTAATTAGTTGCTTTTTAGAAGTCCATATCCCCACCTGGGGCTGCAGGAGCCGCAGATTTAGGTTCTGGCTTATCAGCAATAACAGCTTCAGTGGTTAGAAATAGCGCGGCAATCGAGGCAGCGTTTTGTAGCGCTGAGCGAGTTACTTTGGCAGGATCAATAATTCCAGCTTTGATCATGTCAACGTATTCACCAGTTGCTGCATTTAGGCCATGGCCCGCTGCAAGATTGCGAACTTTTTCAACAACTACTCCGCCTTCAAGACCAGCATTCATAGCGATCTGCTTAAGGGGTGCTTCAACAGCAAGCTCAACAATCTTTGCTCCCGTTGCTTCATCGCCAGTAAGTTTTAGCTTCTCAAATGCTTTCTTTGAAGCTTGAAGTAGTGCTACTCCGCCGCCTGAGACGATGCCCTCTTCAACTGCTGCTTTAGCATTTCTAACAGCATCTTCAATACGGTGCTTACGCTCTTTTAGCTCAACTTCAGTAGCAGCTCCAGCTTTAATAACTGCAACTCCTCCTGCAAGTTTTGCCAGGCGCTCTTGAAGTTTTTCGCGATCATAATCAGAGTCAGTCTTTTCAATCTCAGAGCGGATCTGATTGACCCGGCCTTTGATCATCTCATCATCGCCTGCGCCCTCAACGATTGTGGTCTCATCCTTAGTAACTACTACCTTGCGAGCTTTGCCAAGTAGATCAAGGGTTGCAGCCTCAAGCTTTAGACCAACTTCCTCAGAGATCACTGTTCCGCCAGTCAAGATAGCAATATCTTGCAGCATCGCTTTGCGACGATCACCAAAACCTGGTGCCTTTACAGCAACAGAGCGGAAAGTGCCGCGGATCTTATTTACAACAAGAGTTGCAAGCGCTTCGCCCTCGATATCTTCAGCGATAATTGCAAGCGGCTTACCTGATTGCATTACCTTCTCAAGGATTGGCACTAGGTCTTTAATGTTTGAAATCTTTGAGTTGCAGATAAGCACATAAGCATCTTCCATCACTGCTTCCATGCGCTCAGTATCTGTGACCATATATGGCGAGATATATCCCTTATCAAAGCGCATTCCCTCGGTGAGCTCTAGCTCAAGACCAAAGGTGTTGCTCTCCTCAACTGTGATAACTCCCTCTTTGCCAACTTTATCCATCGCCTCTGCGATCATCTCACCGATTGTGGAGTCAGCAGCAGAGATAGATGCAGTTGCTGCAATCTGCTCTTTTGTCTCAACTGGCTTTGACATTGCAGAGAGCTCAGCTGAAATTGCTTCAACGCCTTCTCAATACCTTTCTTGAGAGCCATTGGATTAGAGCCGGCAGCGACATTTCTTAAACCTTCGCGCACAAGTGCTTGAGCAAGAACTGTTGCAGTCGTTGTTCCATCTCCTGCTACATCATCAGTCTTCTTAGCAACTTCTTTAACTAACTCTGCGCCAATCTTCTCCCAAGGATCATCAAGTTCAATCTCTTTAGCAATTGAGACGCCATCATTGGTGATTGTGGGAGCTCCCCACTTCTTTTCCAAAACAACATTTCGACCACGGGGCCCAAGGGTTACTTTGACTGCATCAGCCAAGGTATTCATTCCGCGCTCAAGGCCGCGACGAGCATCTTCGTTAAAGGCAATCATCTTTGCCATAGTTCTATTTACTCCTCATTTAATTAACCAGTTTTTTCGAGCTTCAGGTGACTTATCACTCTCACCTGCCGAGTGCTAACGCCAAGCCTAGAGGGCTCTATTCCCGTTCTCAAATCAGCTTCTTTTCGGGGCATCTGCCCCGCATAGCCTTAGAGGGTTCTGGCTGAAATTCGAGCCTGGCGAAGGCGCCTGAGGCGCTTTACTAGAAGAGGAGAGGCGGCGAGGGCATCTTCTCGGTCAATTAAATTATTGAGCAGTTCGTAATAGCTTCTAGTTGATAGATCAAAGAGCTCTCTAATTGCAGCATCTTTTGCCCCGGCGTATTTCCACCATTGGCGCTCAAAATCCAGAATCCGCACTTCAAGATCTGAAAGGTTTGAGCCAAGTTGTAGTGAGGCTTCTTCCATGGGGGATATTGAACTAGAAAATTGCCAAATTATTGGGATTTAGAGGGTGGCCAAAATTACCTTGATATCAGTAATAGAAGTCCAGGGATTAACGATGGCAAATCGCAATATCGGCTCACCTTGGTGAGATGAGGGAGTGACAAAGCCAATTTGATCTAGCAATAATTTATCGCTCCATCTTTGATAATCACTTGCCTTCCAACCTTTTCTTGTAAATGCCACAATAGATAACTCCGGCTCCATAAGAAGTTCTAAATTGGGATGCTCTTTTATTAACTCCGCGCTCGCTCGTGCCAGATCCATAGTCTTATCCATCGACTCGGCATATTTATCGGTGCCATGGGTTGCAAGTGAGAACCAGAATGGAAGTCCTCTAACTCTTCTTGTTAAGTGAATTGCATAATCAGATGGATTCCACTGCCCTGAATCTAATGTCTCTAGATATCCCGCATGTTGAGTATGTGCCCCTCTTGCAATTTCTGGGTCTCTATAAATTAGCGCGCAAGCATCAAAGGGAGCAAAGAGCCATTTATGAGGATCGACAATAAAAGAATCTGCCAATTCAATTCCACTAAATAGCGCCTTGCTTCTTGGAGAGGCAAGGGCTGCAAGACCATATGCCCCATCGATGTGATACCAAATGCCTCGCTCATTTGCTATCTGCCCAACACCTTTTAAATCATCAATGATTCCAAGATTGGTGCTTCCTGCAGTTGCAACAACTGCAAATACTCTGTGATCTGGATTTGCTTGGTGGTATTTATCTATTTCAAAGGCAGTAGTACTTCCCTGCATTTTATAGTTGTTATCACTTGGAATTGTTAGTAGCTCAACATCCATAACATCTGCGGCAGATTTAATTGATGAGTGGGCTTGGTTTGAAGCAGCAATTACCCATCTTTTAACCCCAGGATATTTAGCTCTTGCGCTATGGCGAGCAGCAACAAGTGCTGAGAGATTTCCTATCGTTCCACCTTGAACAAATACTCCGCCAGAAGTCTTTGGGAATTGGGCTAAATCACTAAGCCATCTAAGGGCTTGATTCTCTGCAAATACTGCCCCTGCTCCCTCAAGCCATGAGCCACCATAAAGAGCTGATGCACCTACTACTAAATCAAAGAGCGTTGCTGATTCAGTTGGAGCAGAGGGGATAAATGCTAAATACCTTGGATGATCTGTTGAGATACAAGCTTGGGCCAGGACATGTTTGAAAATATCTAGCGCCTTATCACCGCCAAGACCTTTTGCAGTGATTGTCTCTCCAACTTCACTATAGAGCTCTTCATAACTCCAAGGTCCATCAAGTGGAGGATCTTTCTTAAGTCTTATTAATGAGTACTCTAAAATCTTTGCAGCTAGGGCATCGATTTCTTCATCGAACTCATGCATCCCCGAATAACGCCTTTCGCTTAGAACTTCTCACTATATTTCTAAGCATTGTGGGAAATACAAAGCTATGAAATGGCAAAACCAAATACCAGTAAAGCTGGCCACCTAAACCACGAGGTGAGAAAGTTGCCTCTTGAATAATTCTTACCTTCTCCCCCTCTTTACTAATCCTAAAATCAAGCCAGGCCTTTCCTGGCAAAACCATCTCTGCATAGAGACGAAGTTCTTTTTCTTTTTCCACGATTTCAACTCGCCAGAAATCTAGGCCATCTCCAACTCTTAAATGTTTTGGATCGCGCCGACCTCGCCTAAGACCAACTCCGCCAACCATTCGATCAACCACCCCTCTTGCCCACCAGAGGAAATCTGCGCCATACCATCCGGTCTTGCCACCAATTTGTTCAATAGATTTCCAAACGCAATCAATTGGCGCATCGGTTAAAACCTCACGCTTATCGCGCAAGATCATCTCACCGGCCCAATCTGGATCTCCTTGAGCTTTCTGCCAGGGCGCTGTTGGGGCGGTTGCATCTGACCAGCGAGTTTCAACAAGATTGGCGCTAGTTTTTGAAAGAGCTAAATTAATTGCAGTTGAAACATCAATTAAGCCCTCTTTTGGCTTGGCAACAATTGCATCGATGCTCTTATTTGGATCGGCAACCGTTTCATTGATAAGAGATCCAACTAGCGGGCGAGCAAGGCCAGTTGGAACTGGAGTGACAAATCCAATCCAAAGGCTTGAAAGCTTTGGAGTAAGCACTGGAACTCTGATGATCCAGCGCTTTCGAAGGCCAGATGCTTTGGCAAATTTTTGCATCATATCTGCATAGGAAAGAATTTCAGGACCACCGATATCAAATACTCCAGAGACAGGCTTTTTTAATTTAGCTACATTTGTTAGATACCAGAGCACATCGCGGATTGCTATGGGGTGAGTGAAATTTGTTACCCACTTCGGAGTAGTCATTACTGGAAGACGATGAGTTAGATGGCGCAACATTTCAAATGATGCAGAGCCTGATCCAATAATGATTCCAGCGCGAAGCTCCATTACTGGAACTTTTCCACTAGCTAATAACTCGCCAGTCCTAGCCCTTGAAGCCAGATGTTTACTCGCATTCTTATCATTTGCAATTCCGCCTAGATAAACAATTTGAGAAACTCCTGCTGCTTGGCAAGCCCTTGAAAAACTATCTGCCATCGCAGCTTCGATCTCATCGAAGTGGGATCCAACTCCAATTGAGTGAAGTAGATAGAAAGCAGTGTGAACACCTTTAAGAGCGGCTAACGTCTGATCATAATTACTAGCGTTTCCTTCGCTTACTTCAACGGCGTTAATCCAAGGCTGGCCTGCAACTTTTTGTTTATCGCGGACAAATATCCGCACCTTCATTTTTTCGCCAAGGAGCGCGCGAACTAGACGCCCACCAACATAGCCAGAAGCGCCAGTTACTAGTATTCGTCTCACCTGGGCCATAGGTAGAACAGTAGACTTATCCACCTTATGCGGCCAAAGGTAGTAATTCTGGGGGCAGGTTTTGGTGGGCTCACCGCTGCCCGCGCTCTAGATTCAATCGCCGATGTCACACTTGTTGACCGCCATAACTTCCAGACCTTTCTACCCCTGCTCTATCAGGTATCAACTGCGGGGTTAGCTGCAGATCATGTCGCCTATCCCATCCGAGGTGCACTTAGAAAAACTAAAGTGAAGTTTCGTATGGGCTCTCCCATCTCTGTAGATCATAAAAACAAAAGTGTGAAATTAGATTCTAGTGAAGTTTTAGATTTTGATTATCTAATTGTGGCGCTTGGCTCTGCAACAAATGACTTTGGAATAAAGGGTGTCTCTGAATATAGCCTTGGTATGAAGAGCGTGGGTGAGGCGTTAAATATTCGCTCTGAAATTATGCGTAGATTTGAAGATCTCTGTCGCTTTGAAGACGATACAAAGTTTTCAATTGCTGTAGTTGGTGGCGGGCCAACGGGAGTTGAGATGGCTGGCGCAATTGCAGAGTTAAAACGTGGGCCATTAAATTCTGACAATGCTCCAGCTGCAAAAAATATTAGCGTCTATCTAATTGAAGCTGGTCCAAGGCTGCTGCCTTCCCTCTCTGAGAAGTTATCAATTCGCACGAAAAAAGATCTAGAAAAACTGGGTGTAACCGTTCTAACCCAAGCTGCTGTGGCTGAAGTAAAACCAAGGCAGATTCTCTTTAGCGATGGAACAAGCATTCCTGCTGAAGTAACTATCTGGGCAGCAGGCGTTAAGGGTGAGCCTGCTATGAAAGCCCTGGCACTTCCTCAAGATGGAATAAGAATTGCCGTTGATAAGAGCTTGCAAGTTAGCAATTATCCTTATGTTTTTGCAATTGGAGATATTGCCGGGGCAAAAGCAAAAGATGGCAAGTATTTACCAATGGTTGCACCTGTTGCTATGCAGCAAGCAAGATTTGTAGCAAAACAGATTGCAAGAATAGTTAAGAATGAGCCTCTAAAAGAGTTCTCCTATATAGATAAAGGCTCAATGGCCACCATTGGCCGCCATAAAGCAGTAGTTGAAGTCAAAGGTCTTCGCCTTACTGGAACTATTGCTTGGTATGCCTGGCTCTGGCTTCATCTCTTTTATCTCCTTGGCGGGCGAAATAAAATTGGAACGATGGCAGATTGGACATGGAACTATTTAACTTTTGATCGCGGAAATCGACACATCATGGATATTTCGTGAGTTATATCGATCTAAGGGGCCATCAAATATGGCATCAGGAGTGGAGCAAAAGAAAGAAAGAACCACTACTGCTTCTCCATGGCGGCTTGAGTTCAACAAGGAGTTTTGCGCCAAAAATTCTTCCAAGTGTGAAAAGAACTCACCATAGTTATGGCTATGACAGAAGCGCTCATGGAAGAACAAAGGTGCGCAAGGGTTACTACCACTTCAATTTTCAGCGAGATGAAGCAATTGCATTCATTGAAGATGTAATAAAGGGACCAACGCACATAATTGGCCATAGCGATGGCGGAATTATCGGATTAATGGTGGCAATTGCAAGGCCAGATTTAGTAAAAACTCTGGTAGCAATTGGTGCTAATTATCACTATGACTGCGGACTTAATCTTCAAACATTTAATGGTCAGGTAGATGAGATTGAAAAAGAAAAATTTGCCCAGAGAACTGGCCAACCAAGAGAACTTCTAGTTGAGATAACTGCAAAGGCTCATAAAGTTTGGGCAAGTGAGCCTAAGATGACTAAGAGAGAATTGAAGAAAATTAAGTGCCCCGCCTTGATTTTAGCTGGTGATGATGAGCCATTTTCAACGGAACATACTGCATCACTTTATGAAGCCGTTCCGAGCGCTCAATTGGCAATATTGCCTGGCACATCCCACGCAGTATTAAAAGAAAAACCTAAATTAGTGAAGCAAATATTGAAAGACTTCTATAAAAATCCAGATCTGCCAATCACTCTTGCGCCAAATCGCAGGTTAAAGCAAGGCCTAGGAGCTAGTAGTAACTCTTAGCGCGCCATATGCATGCTCTGGCACAAACGGTTTATTGGGAAGAACAGCGTTGATTCTCTTGTATGGACTCTTTTGCGCCGGTCGAGGATCCAATTCTCCTTTATTGGGCCAGAGCGAAAATGCTCGTTCGGCTTGCGCCGTAATAGTTAGAGATGGATTAACTCCAAGGTTTGCAGTAAGGGCTGAGCCGTCAACTACATGAAGGCTTGGATAGTTCCAAACGCGGTGATATGGATCTATCACTCCCTTACTGTCATCACTTCCTATTACACAACCTCCGACAAAGTGAGCAGTAAAGGGAGCGCTAATTAGATCTCCAACATGGCCGCCAGCAATTCCGCCATATTTATCCGCAATTCTTCTTGCTACTTCATTTGCCGCTGGAATGTAGGTGGCATTTGGTCTATCGCTATCATTTTTGGAAGTTAAGCGCCAGCCTAGTAATCCCTTCTTTGAAGAGACTTTGATTGAGGAGTCCACATTCTGCATTACAAGTGCAATCACAGTTCTCTGGCTCCATCTTCTTACATCAAAAATCTTAAAAAACAATAAAGGATTTCTAATTGCATTTCTGATCCAATTTGCACGTCTCTGCTTAGCTGCTCTTCCATCAGTCATAATTGTTTGAAGTAGGCCCATTAAGTTAGAGCCTCTGCCATATCTAACTGGCTCAACGTGGGTATTTTCATCAGGAAAAAATGATGAGGTGATTGCAGCACCTTTTGAGAAGTCAATGGCGCTATTTCTCGGCATTATGGCCCCTGTTAGCGCTTCAGAGTTAGTCCTAGATAAGCTGCCAAGAGTGGGTGAGAGCTTTGGAAGTAGCTGCTTATCTTTCATTTTATGAAGTAATTTTTGAGTGTTATAAGTTCCAGCTGCTAGAACTAAATCTTTAGCTATAAACACTTTTTTTCTGCCAAACCAGGATGAGCTAGCTCTGGCAATTATCTTCCAATCTCCATTTTCAATCTGTTCAAAGCTCTCAACGGTTAGCTCTGGAAAGACTATTGCTCCTGCTTTTTCAGCAAGACCTAAATAATTCTTTGGCAAAGTGTTTTTAGCATTAAAGCGACAACCTGTCATACATCCACCACATTGTTGGCAGCCATGGCGATCTGGTCCTACCCCACCAAAATATGGATCCTTCTCTAATACTTTTGGCCCGGAACCAAAGTGCACACCAAGTGGCGCCATTTTAAAACTGCTGCCAACTCCCATCTCATGGGCAACATCTTTCATTGCCTGATCAGAGGCAGAGAAATAAGGATTTTGCATAACTCCTAATACTCTTGATGCTTGATCAAACCAAGGTGTTAATTCAGATTTCCAATCAGTTATGCCGGCCCATTGTTTATCTTCAAAATATGAATCAGGTGGGGTGTATAAAGTATTTGCATAAACTAAAGAACCGCCGCCAACGCCAGCTCCAGCTAAAATCAAAACATCAGGCAGGGCATGAATTCTCTGAATTCCCCTCAAGCCAAGTCGAGGGGCATAGAGAAATCTCGATAATCTCCAAGAGGTCTTAGGAAAATCCTTATCTTCAAATCTTCGCCCCGCCTCGATGACAGCGACTCGATAACCTTTTTCTGTTAAACGAAGCGCCGCAACTGATCCCCCAAAGCCAGAGCCGACAATGACAACATCGAACTCTTGAACTTTGCTAGCCATAGCGGCAAGGCTACACCGAGCCCTTTTTACGCAGCGTTACTGATTAAATCCTTGCGCTCTTGCCTGCTCTGATGCCTAATCTCCTGGGCTTGTTCAATTGTCTTTGGTGGCTTTTTTGCCCTTAATCGACTGACTCCGCTAAGTATTAACTCCTTTGTAATCAAAAAGAGCGCAACTGGAAGGAGATCAAAAGATCTTTTGAAAAACCAGGGAGTGCCCTTTCGAAGCATCCACGAGACTTTTTCTCTTGTTGAGATTGCAGGAAACTCTGGAACATCAAGTGCTTTAATTGGTAAACCTATTCTTGCCAACTCTCTTACTGCAGCCTCAGCTAAGAGATAGTGTCCCCTCGGTCCTGGGTGAAGTAGATCTACATGCCAATTCTTTCTATCGTGAACCCCTGCAATATCCCTTGCTCTAATAGGAATAATTGGGAAACTCTCTGCAAGTTCTTGATAGACAGCATTAACAGCATCGACTCGTTTTAGCAGGGCGCGCTCAAGTGCTTTAGGTAGTTTTAGAACTTTGGAAGGATCATGTAGCTCTAGTGTTATTACATGCGTTCCAAGGGCGCTAAATCGAGTAAATATCTCAGTGAGATTCTCTTTTAATTTAATCGGACAAAAGTTATTTCTTAGCATGTCATTTCCCCCAACAACAACTATTGCCAGATCAGGACGGAGCAAGGTTGCAATCGGTAGTTGATGCTCAACAAGTTCTGATGATTTAGCTCCGGGCCTTGCAAGATTTAAATATGTCATCGGCCCGGTAATGGCGCTTGCAATTCGATATGTCCATCCCAGCGGGCGATCTGCCTTTGTAATATCTCCAGTGCCATAAGCTGCGCTATCACCAAGGACAACAAAGCTCAGAGGGATACTCATGCTGCCTGAGCTACCTCAGCTTTAGGGATGTTATGAAGAGTCAAGAGATTATTCATCGTCTTCTCCCAAGTAAATTCCAGCGCCTTAGCTCTAGCGGCTTTTCTAAGTGACTTCCCCTCCAAAATTGATTTGATTTTCAGCGCAAACTCATAGCTATCGCTAGCCGTTGCGCCGCAGGGATTACTACTTTTCTCACCTAGAAACTCCCCAACTGCTGAGCGTGAATTAGCAACTACTGGAGTGCCAGAGCTTAAAGATTCAAGGGCCGATAGGCAGAAGGTCTCTAGGGGGCCTGGAGCCAGAGAGATATCGGCAACAGAGAAAATATCTGCGATCAATTCAACATTGGCGATATATCCAGTAAAGCTCACTGGAAGATGCGCTGAATTACTCTTGAGTTTTTCAGATAGTGGCCCACCGCCGATAACTACTAGCTGCGCAGAAACCCCCATCTGCTTAGTTAATATCTCAAGTGCTTCAATTGAAAGGTGTGGGTCTTTCTCTGGAGAGAGCCGGCCACAGTGAATTATTAAATGCTCTTTGCCATTTAATAGCTTTTTGCGAAGCTCTGACTTATATCGCTTAGGATTAAAGGTATTTGAATCAACGCCGAGTGGGATAAGTCTTAGATTTCTAGTGCTTAAGCGCTCAAACTCTTTTGAAGCAAAACGAGTTGTGGCAATTACATAGTCAAAGGCTTTAGCCAGACGACGATTATGCCAATCTGCAAGTCGCTGAAATGTTTTTGGGGCAGGGAGAAACTTACTAAATAGACCGGTGAGTGTTTCATGGCTAAAGACCAGAGTCTGTATTCCCATCCGTCTTGCAAAGGGGCCAATAAATAAGAGCGTAAAACGATCAGAACATTCAATTCGATCTGGCTTTATAACAACTATTGCCTGCTTAATCTCTCTTCTTCTTCTAAAGATTCGATAGCCCCCAGAGAATGGAATTTCAACGCTTGGCAAGTAGAGCGCTGTTCCATATGGCGTCTTTGTCTTGGAGAGATTAATTCCTGGAACGACAAAGGTAAATTCATGGCCTGCCTTCTCATATCTCTTACCCAAGTCATGAATTGTGGTCTTGATTCCCCCGGATTTAGGGCCATAGAAATTAGCGATATGTAATATCTTCATGAGGCTAGGCCAACTCTCTTCGCTCTAGATTGGGCAACAACGCTTTGATAATGGCCAATTAACTCTTGATTTACGCTCTCCCAGCTGCGATCTTTAACAGATTCTCTAGCTGCATCCTTGGTTTGAGGCTCTGATAAAAACTGCCACTTAGAGCTTGGGATATTTGCCAGTGTGCTCTTATCTTGGAAATCAACCAAGATTCCATTTACTCCATCAAGGATAAAATCTTTAATCCCGCCGCGAGTTGGAGCAATGACGGGAACTGCTGATGCAAGCGCCTCTTGAGCAGCCTGACAGAAAGTCTCATGCTCGCCTGGATGAATAAATGCATCAAGGCTTGCAAAGTGCTGACCTAACTCCAAGCCACCTTTCTTTCCAGTAAAGATTGCTGAAGGTAATTTGCGTTCTAGCTCTGTGCGCATTGGACCATCACCAATGATTACTAATTGAATGTCATCTCTTGAATCAAGGGCTGCAAGACGCTCGATTCCTTTCTCCGGAGCAAGACGTCCCACAAATCCTAAAACAAACTTATCTCTTGGAAATAGGTCATCTCTGCGATGCTTGGGATTGAATTGTTCTAGATCCACACCTCTTCCCCATCTTGCAACATTATTAACGCCGGCTTTATCCAATTGCGCTATCGCAAATGTAGATGGGGCAAGATTGATAGTGGCTGATTGATGAATTACTTGAACAATTTTTTCTATCGCCCTTTGAGCAAATGAAAATTTATAGTGTTGAGCAAAGCCAACATAATCTGTCTGATAGATGGCAACTGTTGGAATTGCCAATTTACTTGCCACTCTCTGAGCGTGAGCTCCCATAATTGCCGGAGAGGCTAGGTGAATTACATCAGGTCTAAAATCAAGTAGCGCTCGCTGGATTAAGAAGTTAGGTACAGCTACCGGCAATACTTTCTGCAGGTTAATTGCTGGAAGACCAATGACCTCTGAGCCTTCAAAGAATTTAGGGCGAGAGTTAACATCGGGCGCCAAAATCACTACCTGGTGGCCCTGGCTTACTAAGGTGCGATTTACTTGGATTACAGAGTTTGTTACGCCATTTATCGTTGGCAGAAATGACTCTGTCACTATCGCCACTCTCATGCCTTAAGGGTCTATCTTTAGATTTCCCCAAAATTGACGGCAGAGAAAGTGTTGGAAAACGCTGAGTGAAGAGGTCAACTGGGTTTTCCCGCGTGACCTTCAATCCTTGTTAACCTGATAGCCACGTCTCGTTCAAAAACTGCTCCTACCTTGCTCTAATGGAGAAGCCTGCAGTCATAATGATTACCAGCAATGGAGTGGGCGCCGGACATCTAATTCGAGCTAGCGCAATTGCCAGAGCCTTACAAAGTGATGCGCGACCAATTATCTTTTCGATGGCTTACTCTGTTGTTGAGGTGGCAAAGGCTCTCGACCTAGATTGTGAGTATGTTCCAGGTAGAGATAAAGGATTAATGCCGCGAGAGAAATGGGATAGCTATCTTCGAGATCGACTGATTGCGCTAATTGATGAGACCGGCGCCTCTGTCATCACTTTTGATGGAGTTGTTCCATATCCTGGAATTATCGCTGCAAAGATTGCCCGGCCTAGCGTTAATTTGATTTGGATTAGAAGAGGGATGTGGCAGAGAAAACCTCAAGGAATGGTCCTAGGTCTGCAATCAAGGTTGATGGATTATGTGATTGAGCCTGGAGATGTTGCTCGCGATGCAGATTCTGGGCCAACCAAGTCAAGACTTGAATCAGTATTAACAAAGCCCGTGACTTTATATCTTCCCGAGCGCGCCCTCTCGCGCCAAGATGCTCGCAGGTTTCTTGGCCTTGATAACGATAAGCCTGCAGTGCTTGTGCAGATGGGGGTCGGAAATACAGATCTAGATGCTCGAGCATCTGCTGTCTTTAAAGGATTATCTGGCTGGAAAGACCTTCAGATTGTTATGCCTAGAAAACCAGTTGATCAAGAGGGTAACTCCCTTGTTCCTGAGGGCACGGATGTAAAGGTAATCAGACACTTTCCCTTAGCCGACCTACTTCATGCCTTCGATGCCGCTATTTGCGCAGCTGGGTACAACAGCGTTCATGAAGTCATTCCGGCAGGTATTCCCACTCTATTTATCGCAAATAATCGCGGAACAGATGATCAAAAGTCTCGCGCTAAGTGGTGCGCAGAACAAGAGCTTGCAATTTATGCCGATAATGAATCTTTAGAAGATATTGAGAGCCAGAGCGCCAGATTGCAATCCCAAGCCCTGCGAGAGCAACTCACAGCCAAGTGCAGCTCGGTTGAAGACTTTAGCGGCGCTGCTCAGATTGCTGAGTTAATAAAGCTCTTATCGAATCAGGCCTATAGCTCTCTTATAAATAAACGTCTTACCTATCAACGATTTATCTATTTCGCAGCTTTTGCTCGCAGTCCTAAGTTCTATGCCCGTCGCTTCATTAACCTCCTACTTCGCGTGGCAGCAATTGCTTTTAGAACTCTCTCTCCTCACGATGGACCTACTGAGACAAATGGTGAGGTGGTCTTTAGCGATTCAAGAAATTTCAAGATTTTAGATAAATACATCAGAACTCAGGAGCGATTTGAGCATCTAATTAAAGACTTTTCTCCTACTTATCTTGCCAAGAGAAAGGCGATCGCAAAAGCTGCTTTTGGAGAGGTCGATATGAATCCAATTTTGGATCGTAGTGAAATTGAGGCGCATCTCAGGTTTGCTTCGTAGGAAGTTTAAGTCCCTCTTTAATTAATCCCTCCAGAATTTTCTGATACTTCGAATCAAACTCTGAAGCTCTCTTTACCTCTTGCCTCCAGCGACCTGTGTGGGCTGAAGAAGGATTGATAGTTTCGCGGAAGTAGTCGAACATCTTTGAATCTGGCCCTAGATTTAAGAACTTTAGTAATTTTTCAAGGCTTGCTTCTCTATCATTTTCAACTAAATCTTCCATCCAGAGATGAAGTACCGAGCTCTCCATATCTCTTGTTTCTTTTAGAATTAACAACATTCTCGCCTTCCACCAATCTAAAGCCTCGAAGTGCTTTGAAGGGCCCCATGGCTCTTTGACTACTGAACTTGCCACATCACGTCCATCTCGAATCATGTGAAGAAATCGCGCACCAGGTAATAGATGAGCTATCTCATTAGCGCGCATCAGATTTGGAGGGGTAGTGTCAATCCAGAGGTGAGAGGTTGCTTCCCTCTTTTGAATATCTAGATATCCTCTAAAGAAATTCTGACAGGCTTGAAATCTATTCTCTTCTATCTCTGCCTGTAGATTTGCAATTAATGCATCCCACTCGGCTCGCTCTATCCCCGTTGATAACCCTGTCACTCCTGACTTCTTGCCTTTGCGAAACCACCACTTATCATCAGCGCTCTTTATAAATCTCTTTAGATTTGCATTGGGCCCAACCCTAACTTTTCCACTTCTACTAATCCGTGGGTTGAGATAGAGATCAAGGAGACCATTTCCTGAAGTTAAAAACTTTATTTCAATAGGTTTTGCCAAAATAACTTTTTGATGCCTAGAGAGCAATTTGCCCGCAATCGTTGTTCCACTTCGCCCACTGCCACCAATAAAGAGCGCATCTGAAAATTGACTCATGGGAGATAATCCTTTGCCAAAGACATAGACTGCGATTATTCCTCAATTGAGAACTGAAAACGGGTGGAATGACCCTCGATTCATTACCACCCGTTATCGCAGTATCTATACTTAGCTTGCCTTTAGGAGCAAGTCGGGCGTGAGTCTGGATTGGTGAGGTGATTAGCAAAGGGCTTCTGGGTAAATTCAAGGAGAATTTTGAAAGTAGTTTTTCTCTGGAGCCCCCCGTCAGGATTGAACTGACGACCTTCCGCTTACAAGGCGGATGCTCTACCACTGAGCTAGGGAGGCGTTTTCAGCGAGTAAGTATGGCATTGAGCAAGAAAATGGAACAATGCGCCAACCATGCCAACGCCAATCTGGTCTAGCCCTGAGACTACCTCAGTAAACCGCTTGCCAATGCTCAATATCGCGCATCTGATGAGTATTTCTCTTGATGGGCAATGGAACTTTCAATTATTAGATAGAGCTGATCAAGACCCAAGTAAGAGATGGCAGAGCATCACAGTTCCAGGCCTTTGGACCATGGTTGATGGCGAGCAACCCTTTGGCGACAAGCCGATCTATACCAATACTCAGATGCCCTTTGATCAACTGCCACCAAGTGTTCCACTTGATAATCCAACTGGAGTTTATGAGCGAGAGTTTTCACTACCTTCATCTTGGAAAAATAAAAGAGTTGTTCTATCAATTGGAGGATTTGAATCCCTTGCAATCCTTACCATAAATGGCAAAGAGGTTGGGGTTGCTAAAGACTCTCGCCTAGCATCGGAATTTGATATTACAGAATTTTTAACTAACGGATCTAATAAAGTACAAATCAGAGTCATTAAGTGGTCTGATTCGACATTTATTGAGGACCAAGATCAATGGTGGCATGGTGGGATTACAAGATCTGTAAAACTCTTTGCTACCGAATATGTTTTTATTGAAAGACTCTATGCCACCCCAGGGCTTGAAAAAATAATAAAGTTGGAACTCTTAAAATCAGAGCTCATATCAATTCAATTAATGAAGAAGAGATTGCTGGATACCGACTTAAGGTAAAGGTCATTGGCGTAAAGGGCGCTGAGGCAAGCGTGACAGTTAAAAATCAAAAAGCGCCAAATTGGACGCAAAAAAGTGCGACTGAAAAGCAAGCAGGAGATGATTTCTTTCACGCTACCTACTGGGATGGCAATATGCCTAAGGATAAATATCAGGCATATCTAGCAACTGAGCCAATAATTCCAGGGCCATTAGAACTAAACATTAGAGTGCCAAACATCTCCCCTTGGTCTGCTGAATCGCCAAGCCTTTATGACGTTGAGTATCAGTTAATTGATCCTTCAGGGCAAGTAATTGAGGTCACTACGCAGAGAATTGGCTTTAGAAGCGTTGAGATAAAAGGATGTGACCTGCTAGTAAATGGCGAGCGCGTGATGATCTACGGCATCAATCGCCACGATTTCAATCGCAGAAGCGGGCGAGTATTAAGCCGGGATTTGATGCGACAGGATTTATTGGAACTTAAGCGATGGAACTTTAATGCCATCCGCACCTCGCACTACCCAAATGATCCAGCATTTCTTGATCTCTGCGATGAGCTTGGTTTCTATGTTGTAGGTGAGGCCAATATTGAATCTCATGCCTTCCAAAACACGCTCTGTGATGATCAGAAATATCTAAATGCTTGGGTTGATCGAGTTGCCAGAATGATTCAACGAGATATCCATCATGCATCGGTGATTCTCTGGTCTCTTGGCAATGAATCAGGCTCTGGAATTAATCATCGAGCTGCAGCTGCATATGCTAGAAGTTTTGATCCCACTCGCCCGCTGCATTATGAAGGAGCAATCAGAGGAAATTGGACTACAGGACATGACATCACAGATGTCGTAGTTCCTATGTATCCAGATATCTCAGCGATTATTTCTTATGCAAAGTCTAAAAAGGCAGATCGCCCTCTAATTATGTGCGAGTACTCCCACGCCATGGGAAATAGCAATGGAACCTTGGCCGAATACTGGCAAGCAATTCATAGCCTTCCCGCTCTTCAAGGCGGCTTTATCTGGGAGATGTGGGATCACGGACTTGATCAAAGACTTGAAGATGGAACTATCCGCTCGGCCTATGGCGGCGACTTTGGTGAAGCTAAACACGATGGCAACTTCTGCTGCGATGGAATGTTCTTTCCTGATCGAAGCCCAAAGCCTGCTTTAAGTGAATTTAAATATATTGCCTCGCCAATTGAGATTAAGGCAAAGAATTTAAAGAGTGGAAGATTTGAGATTTTTAATAAGAACTTCTTTGTAAATCTCTCAGATTACAAGCTTAAATATGAGGTAACAGTTAATGGAAAGGCCTCCTCATCTGGCGAGGTAAAGCTAGGGCTAGTAAAACCCCGTCAATCAAAGCCTTTTACCCTGCCTGCTCAAGTATTAAAGGGCGATGGATCAGTTGGTGAGCGCTTTATTAACTTCTCGCTCACACTTGCTAGTAGCAAGCCTTGGGCTCATATTGGCCATGAAGTCGCCTGGGAACAGATAGCACTTATTTCAAAGCCGCTACCAAAGATAAAGAGCGCTAAGAGCAAAATGCAATACGTTAATTCTCAAGGCCAGATTCAAGTTCTCATTTGGACAGATAGCTCCTGCGCTAAC
>BGOH01000002.1 GCA_003569145.1 Clavibacter sp.
ATTTCATCTAAGCCATCATCGCCCCGGAAGATAAAACCCTCGCAATCTCGCTCGGCAAGAACTGTTGCAACAAGCTCCAATAACTCAGCTCTAGCAACGCCAATTGCACCGCCTTTGGCATTGCGGGATTGGCAAGTGGGCCAAGAATGTTAAAACTGTGGGAGTCGCTAGTTCTTTCCTTGCACTGGCGGCATTCTTCATTGCAGGGTGGAAGACCGGGGCAAATGCAAAACCAATTCCAATTTTTCTTACACACTCCTGGATTTGCTTAGCCCCGAGTGAGATATCAATTCCAAGAGCCTCTAGTAGATCTGCTGCTCCACTCTTTGAACTTGCTGCGCGGTTGCCATGCTTAATTGTTCTTGCGCCTGCAGCAGTTGTGATGATGGCAGCAGTTGTTGAGATAATTGATAGTAGATGCGCCATCTCCCCCAGTTCCCACAATGTCGACAGCGCGATCAGGGATATCAATTGCAATCCCTCTTTGATACATCACATCAACGAGGGCTCTAACTTCACTAGGCTTCTCGCCTTTTGCCTTTAGCAGAAGAAGAAAACTCTTTATTTGATCATTAGTTGCAAGGCCATCAAGAATCTGCGCCATTGCCCAGGTAATTTGCAGGTCAGATAAATCTTGTTTAGCTGTTAATTTCTCAACTATCTCATCCCAAGAAACGGTGAGTTCCATGATCGCTCTTGCTCTTACTTAAGAAGCAACTGGATTTTTAGCAAGAATCTCTGCAACATTTTTTGCAAGAGTAAAGGGATCAATCGGATGAGTAATGACTCCCTCTGCTCTAGACCAACCAGCAAGCCAGGCATCAGAACTTCGTGCCACCAAGACGATAACTACGCCGCAATTAAAGACTTCATCCTTTAATTGTTTTGCAACTCCCAGCCCGCCTTCAGGGACTGCTTCGCCATCCAGAATGAAGAGATCAAAATTCGCACCAGAATCGACAGCCATTCGTAAGGCCTTAGCGGTAGCAAATTCTAAAATCTTATGAGCGCCTAAATCTGGAGAAATTTGCTTACCCAGAGCGGTTATTACGCTAGATCGAACGCTTGAATCATCTGAGTAAAGCGCGATTTTTAGGGTTTTCTGGCTGGTCTCCATAATTAAGGTAATTCTAGGGTTTACTGACTTATCCCTTCGCTCAATCTGAGCCAATATCCCGTGATGCGTTTCACCGCTATACCTATCTTATTTACCCCTTCAAGAGAGGGTATTGCCCTCATTTCAGGAATAATCCCCCCTATGAGTAGCGCGGTCTCCACACCACCTAGATTGAATCGCCCAAATATCGTTGCTGTTGGAACCATCGTCTGGCTCTCAAGTGAGTTGATGTTCTTCGCCGCTCTCTTTGCTATGTATTTCACAACTCGATCTGTGCAAGGCCTGTTATCTGGGGTCAGGGCGTGGAGATGTTGAATATTCCATTCTCCGCCCTTAACACCACTGTCTTAGTTCTCTCCTCGGTCACCTGCCAGTTCGGCGTCTTTGCAGCTGAGCGTTTTCAAAATGCTCGCACGGGCTCGCTACTGCAACTTTCAAAATGGGGAATGCGGGAGTGGTTTGCATTGACATTTGTTATGGGCGCATTTTTTATTGGCGGTCAAGTTTATGAATATGCAGAACTGGTTCATGAAGGTTTAACTATTTCCTCTGCTGCTTATGGTTCAGTATTTTATTTAGCAACGGGATTCCATGGTCTTCACGTAACAGGTGGTCTGATTGCATTTTTGATAGTAATGATTCGAGTCTCAAAGGCGCGTCGCTTTGGCCACTCACAGGCAACTACCGCAATTGTTGTTTCTTACTACTGGCACTTTGTTGACATTGTTTGGATTGCTCTCTTTTCAGCAATTTATCTGGTGGCATAGATGAAATTTATTTCAAAGTATCGCCGCCATAGATTTGCTGGTCCGCTTCTTCTTCTTGGCGCTTTGCTCTTTGCCGGACTTACCTATAGCGCCGCGCAAGCTGTAACAGAGCAGGCAACGCTCTCCCAATCTGATAAGGCCACTTTAATTGCAGAGGGTAAGGAAATATTTGCTCGTGGCTGCTCTTCTTGTCATGGCTTAAATGCAGAGGGCGCTGGAGTTGGCCCATCACTAATTGGCGTTGGAGCTGCCTCTGTTGATTTTCAAGTAGCAACAGGTCGTATGCCAGTTGCTGACATGAGTCAGCAGATTGCTAGAAAGAAGCCGATTTATAACGATCAAGAGGTAGCAGCTCTTGCTGCTTATGTTGCATCTCTAGCCCCTGGCCCAGCTGCTGTCACCAATGAAGAGCTTGCTTGGGAGCGCGATGGAAACATGGCAGAAGGCGGCGAGCTATTTAGAAATAACTGCGCAATGTGTCATAACCTAGCTGGACAAGGTGGCGCGCTCACTCAAGGAAAATATGCCCCAACGGTTATGGGAGTTGAAGTCAAACATATATATGAAGCGATGATTACTGGCCCTCAAGCTATGCCTGTTTTCTCTGAAACTATTTTGACCCCAGAAGAAAAACTATCAATTATCAAATGGATCAAACATGCTGAGACTGAACCACAACTTGGCGGCGCAGCACTTGGTCGCGTTGGCCCAGTCACTGAAGGTCTAGTTGGTTGGGTATTAGGTCTTGGTCTATTAATTGGCGTGGCAGTATGGCTAACAGCAAAGGCTCGGTAGCTAGATGAGTAAAGATTTAGCCCCACTTTCAGACCCAGGACTTCCAGAGCACATCCATCGCAAAGCAGATGTTGATGTTAGAGCTGCTAAAAAAGCAGAGCGACAAGTTGGAATTTTATTTCTCTTCTCAGTTTTAGGAACTTTGCTCTTTGTATACGCTTACTTAGGAATTGATGAAGATGCTTTTATTTTCGTTCCCGTACTAGGAAGCACAAATGCCCATCAACTATTTTTAGGCCTTGGTCTTGCAATGGCGCTCTTCTTCATTGGGATGGCGGCAGTGCATTGGGCAAAGACTCTTATGCCAGATCACGAGGTAATTGATTACCGCAAAGAACAGCGCTCCAAAGATGAAGATCGCGAGGACTTTGTTTCAACAGTTAAGGATCGCGCAAATGAGGCAGGACTTGGTCGCCGCCCCTTTATTAAGCGAACGATGCTGCTCTCACTTGGTTTAGTTGGCATCTCTCCTGTGCTGCTTCTTGGAGACCTTGGACCACTTCCAGGAATGATCAGAAAGAGACTAATTGGAAATCTGGCACCAGGCTTGTCACAGATCCAGGAGATCGCCCGATTCGCCCCTCAGATCTTGAAGTGGGCGGCGTTGCTCAAGTTCAACCTGAACTACCTGCCGGGAAAGTGCGCCACTTAGATGACATCGCAAAGGATTCTGTTCTTTTGATCCGTATCCGCCCTGAAGAATTCAACTTGGATGCTGAGCGCCTTTCATGGACTTATGAAGGAATCATCGCCTTTTCAAAGATCTGTTCACATATGGGATGTGCGGTAGCTCTCTATGAACAGACTACAAAGCATCTTCTCTGCCCATGCCATCAATCAACCTTTGATGTGACAAGAGCTGCAAAAGTTATCTTTGGACCATCTGCCCGACCCCTGCCACAATTAGCCATCACAGTTGATAGCCAAGGCTATCTAGTGGCAAAGCAGCCATTTAGTGAACCGGTTGGACCAAGTTTCTGGGGGCGGAATAAGTAATGAGCGCAAGAGAGAGAGTTGCTGGCCAAGTTGCCAATTACGTCGATGAACGTACTGGCTCTGCTAAGTGGCTGAAGAAAACTCTTACTAAGGTTTTCCCAGATCACTGGTCATTTATGCTCGGTGAGATTGTTCTCTACTCTTTTATTATTTTATTGCTCTCCGGAACATTTTTAACATTCTGGTATGACCCATCAATGCGCGAAGTTGAGTATGAAGGCTCCTATCAACCGCTCTCTGGATTGAAGATGAGCGCCGCCTATGCCTCCTCCCTTCACATCTCATTTGATGTTCGAGGCGGGCTATTAATGCGCCAAATCCATCACTGGGCAGCACTTATTTTTATGGCAGCGATGGTTGCTCACTTAATGCGTGTTTTCTTCACTGGAGCATTTAGAAAACCAAGAGAATTTAACTGGATTATTGGAGTTGGACTATTAACCCTTGGAATTGTTGAAGGATTCCTTGGCTACTCACTTCCAGATGATCTTCTCTCTGGAACTGGAATCAGAATTGCAGAAGCAATTATTCAAGCTATCCCAGTTGTGGGTTCATATCTATCGTTCTTCATATTTGGCGGAGCCTTCCCAGGTGAGATGTTTATCCAGAGAATCTATGTGGTTCATATTCTCTTGCTGCCAGGAATCTTCCTAGCTCTGATTACCGTGCACTTAATGCTGGTCTGGTATCAGAAGCACACTCAATATCCAGGCCCAGGCAGAACTGAGAAGAACGTTGTTGGCTATCCCCTAATGCCTACCTATATGGCTAAGGCTGGCGGCTTCTTCTTTATCGTCTTTGGCGTAACGGCGTTTCTTGGCGCTGTGGCATCGATTAATCCAATTTGGATCTATGGGCCTTATAACCCGGGACAAATTGGCGCAGGCTCGCAGCCCGATTGGTATATGGGATGGCTTGATGGCTTGGTTCGTATGGCTCCACCGCTTGAGGCATATATCTTTGGATACACGCTCTCATTAAATATTTTGATTCCAGGTTTAATAATTCCAGGAATTATCTTCACTGGAATGGCGCTCTATCCATTTATTGAAAGTTGGATAACTGGAGATAAGCGTGAACACCACCTACTAGATCGTCCAAGAAATGCTCCAAATAGAACTGCTCTTGGCGCAATGTCTATTACCTTTATGTTGGTCACGCTAATTAACGGCGGTAATGACCTACTTGCAACTCACTTTGATCTATCGATTAATCAGATTATGTGGTTCTCTCGTATCGGCGTAATTGTTCTGCCGCCACTTGCCTTTGTTATTACCAAGCGAATCTGTCTATCACTCCAGAGAGCTGATCGTGAGCTTGTGCTCCACGGCAAGGAAACTGGTCGACTTGTAATGCTGCCTCACGGTGAATTTATTGAAGTGCATGAACCCTTAACTCCAGAGAAGGCCTACCTTCTAACCCAACATGAGCAGCTGCCAGCGCTAGAGGCAAACCTAAGTAATGAGTATGGGGTTAGAAATCCAAAGGCCATCCGTTCAAAGATTCGCTCTCGTCTATCTCGCTCTCAAGCAGAGCAGATTGCCAAGCCAACAGCAAATGATGTTAAAGAACTTGAAGGCGGACACCACTAGTTTTTGCTTTTGTTTAGCTGACTTGCTTCTCTGCCATTTCCTTTAATCTAACCAGGGTTTTAGCCATCGCCCTTGGTACCCACTGATAGGAATCACTTACCCACCATTTGGATCTTGCTTTTCTGCCATCCCAGGTTTGGATCACGCGAGTAGTTCTTGGATCTAGCTCTACTAGCTCATAGCGCCAGACGTTATGCATCAGATGGCGCCAGGCAAGAGATTTATTCTCTTCAAACTCAACTACATGATTCTTAATTATGTAGGGAATAACATATTTCATCTTCATCCCAAAGCTAGCTCCGAGATAGAGCCGATCTGGAGCTTTGAGTTCACCCTTTAACATCCCTGAGCCATCAATTTTCTGGTGATTTTTAGGGTCTGCAATGAGATCAAAAATTACTTTGGCTGGCGCTTTAATATCTAACTGCGTTTTATAGAAAAGCTCAATGCCGGTATCTACTATCTCTGCTCTAATTTTCTCCATTAGTGGCTTGATGCAGATGGTTTTTCATACTCTAAGACAAATCCCATAACCGAAACTATTAGCGCGCCAATTGCAATTAGCGTTAACCACCATCCCACAATTAATCCCACTCCTGCAGCAGTGGCAGCAAGTCCCACTGGAAGTGGCCACCAAGAATGTGGGCTATAGAAACCAAGCTCACCTGCTCCATCTGAGATAAGTCCATCATTATTATCTTCTGGAAGAACTCCACCAGATCTCCTATTAATGAACCAGAAGTAATAACCAATTATCAGGGCAAGGCCTGCGCATAATAGAACGGCAGTAATTCCTAACGGCTCTCCCCCTAAATACCAGTAGACCCCTCCGACGATTGCATAGAAAACAAAAAGGAATAGAAATAGGCGATAGCCAACCTTCATTTAGTGGCCTTCAATCTTGGAGTGATTTGGATGATTAAGATCAAAAGCTGGACGCTCAGATCTAATCTCAGGCATGCGAAGGAAGTTATGTCTTGGCGGCGGACAAGTTGTAGCCCACTCAAGTGATGAGCCATAGCCCCATGGATCATTGCTTTCAACTTTTGGAGATTTGCGAGTTATCCAGACATTTATAGCAAATGGAATCATAGATATAGCTAGCAGGGTTGAACCAAGTGTTGAAACCATATTCATCCAGGTAAAACCATCAGTGGCTAGATAATCTGCATACCTACGGGGAAAGCCCTTAATACCTAACCAGTGTTGAATTAGAAATGTAGTGTGAAAACCTAAGAAGAGGGTCCAGAAGTGGATCTTTCCGAGCGTCTCATTAAGCATTCGACCCGTCATCTTTGGCCACCAGAAATAAAATCCGGCAAACATCGCAAAGACCACAGTTCCGAAGAGAACATAATGGAAATGAGCTACGACAAAGTAGGAGGCAGAGACTGCAAAATCAAGCGGCGGGCTAGCCAAAATAACGCCAGTTAAGCCGCCAAGAAGGAAGGTAACCAAGAAACCAATAACCCAGATCATTGGAGTTTCAAAGGTGAGAGAGCCTCGCCACATTGTTCCAATCCAATTAAAGAATTTCACGCCCGTTGGCACAGCAATCAAGAAAGTCATAAATGAGAAGAACGGTAGTAAGACTTGACCTGAGGTGTACATATGGTGAGCCCAAACCGCAACAGATAGAGCAGCGATTGCAATCGTTGCTGCTACTAGGCCTTTATATCCAAAGATTGGTTTTCTGCTAAATACTGGGAAAATTTCACTCGCAATTCCAAAAAATGGCAGCGCCAAGATATAAACCTCGGGGTGGCCAAAGAACCAGAAGAGATGTTGCCAGAGCATCGCTCCGCCATTTGCAGGATCAAAGATGAGTGAACCAAATAGTCGATCTGATTCAAGTGCAAGTAGCGCTGCAGCAAGTGGTGGGAAGGCAATTAGCACCAAGATAGAAGTCAGTAGAACGTTCCAAGAGAAAATCGACATTCTAAACATAGTCATTCCTGGAGCGCGCATGGTGAAAATTGTTGTTACAAAGTTAACTCCGCCAAGAATTGTTCCAAGTCCACTAACAGCAAGACCCATAATCCAGAGATCTGCGCCAATTCCTGGTGAATAAATATCATTTGATAACGGGGCATATGCAGTCCATCCAAAGCTTGCTGCTCCCCCAGGGGTTAGAAAGCCTGCAAAGGCAACAATTCCACCAAATAGATAGAGCCAGTAAGAGAGCATGTTCATTCTTGGAAATGCCACATCGGCAGCTCCAATTTGCAGTGGCATGATCACATTTGCGAAACCAACAAAGAGCGGGGTTGCAAACATCAATAACATGATGGTGCCATGCATAGTAAAGACTTGGTTATATTGCTCAGAGCTTAAAAACTGCATGCCTGGTCGAGTTAGCTCAGCTCTTAAAAGAAGTGCCAAGATCCCGCCAATTAGGAACCAAGCAAAAGATGTTCCTAGATAGAGATAACCGATTACTTTGTGATCAGTTGAGGTTAATATCTTGACTGCCAGTTTGCCCTTACTCATTGGCTTAGGAGCCTCTGGCATCTCATCTGAGGCTAGAGTGCGAGTGGCATAAGTGGTCACGAGTTCACCTCAGCTTTAAGGGATTGGATATAAGAGTCATACTCACTCGGTGTAACTACCTTTACGGTAAACCTCATCTGCGAGTGCTGCCTTCCACATAAGATATTGCAAAATCCCCGATACTCGCCTAACTCATTGGCAGTAAATTCCAATTGATTAGTCACTCCAGGAATGTTCTGCATCTGAATCATGAAATCAGGAACCCAGAATGAGTGAATCACATCAGATGCGGTAAAAGTAAATCTAACCTTCTCACCTAGCGGCATATAAAGCACCGGCGGTTGGCCAGGTGTTCCAGTAACTGTGGTTCCTTCGCCAGCCTCTTTATAGGTGAATTGCCATGACCATTGAAAGCCGTTAACTGTTACATCGTGAAGCTCAGTGCTGCTCTGTGGAGATAGCGCAACAATTTCATTCTCTGCCTTTGCTGTGTATCCAAAGAGAACAGCCACGATAATGAATGGAATAACGGTATAAGCAACCTCTGCTGGAATGTTGTATTGAAATTGCCTTGGAAATGCTTCGCCTTCTTTTTTGCGATGAAAAAATACTGGCCAGAGAATTAAGATCAGAGTAAAGGCGCCAACAACTGCCGCGGCTAGCCAAGCCCATTGCCAGAGCGCAAAAGATGCCTCGTTGACGCTGGTGACTCCCCCGCGATATCCAATTCCAGTTAGCTCTTCATTGGAACAACCAGCCAGAAGCGGCAAAGAGGCTGCCAGGGCAAGTTTTTTAAGAGCAGGCATGGGATAAGAATACTTGCGCCTCGCATCTGCGCCCATTAGGGGGTAGGTTTCTAAGGGTGTTGCCCATCACAGATATCGCCCCAGAGGATGACTTTCAGAGTGAGTTGCCTCTTGAGCCTATGGCGCGCCAACATTTACTTGAACTCTTTGATTCTGCTTGGTTTGATCCTGCGAAAATCCATAGAAATTCGGCTCAATTAAGAAATTTGATAAATGAAGCAAGGGAATCAATCGCCTCTCATCTTGGTATTGCAAGTAGTGAGCTTGAGATAGTTGGTGAATTAGGTTTTGGATTCCAATGCGCTTTGGCAGGGCTGTTAACTGAGAGCAAATCCAAATTCATCTACTCAACAGTTGATCGCCAAGTAATCCACGCCTTTGCAAGGCAACATCAAGCAAGGGGCGGAGAAGTCCTTGAGCAGAGCGTTGATTCCAAAGGAATTGTTGATTTTCAAGTAGATAGCAGCAGAGAGGCAACCCTTAGCTTTCAAGCAGTTAATAGAGAAACTGGAGTGATTCAAAACGCACCAAAACTTCAGATAAAACTGCAGTTTTTGCTGATATGAGCTCTGCCTATCCACTATCAAACCTTCCCGATAATTGGGATAGCGCGATCTGGGATCCGAAATACTTTGGTGGCCCCTCCGGAATTGCTCTAGTTGGAATTGCAAATAGCGGCAGGTGGCAAAACCCAGGACCGATAATTGATAAGAGACGGGTCTATGGATCTTTTTCAAAACCACTGCTTCTTGCAACTGCTGTTGCGCTAGAGAATTGGACAAAGAGAGCAAGAGAAGATTTTGTTAAGTTAACTGAGCTAAATTCCTTTATTAGACAAGAGCTTGCTAGCCAGATTAAAGATATAAAGATTGCAGGAGATGGCGATAATTGTGACCCAAGGTTTCTAGCCTTTGTTATTCCAGGAACTCATAGCGAAGAGGTGTTACGCAAAGTTGAAGCCCAAGGGGTATTAATTGATGCAGGTTCTGCTTGCGGCTCAGGACCGCTCTCCCCTAGCCATGTCTTAACAGCTATGGGATATAGCGAAAATGGAAATTATCGAATAACTCTAAAGCCAGCCCACAGTAAAGAAGGCCTTAAGAAATTAGTTTCGGTCTTAGTTAAAGGAATCGCCGCAGGCGCATGATCCGCCAGCATTTGGATTATCGATTGTAAAACCCTGCTTCTCTATGGTGTCAACGAAATCAATAGTTGCTCCCATTAGATATGGAGTACTCATCTTGTCGGTGACTACCTTGACGCTTCCGTAAGTCATTACCGTGTCGCCATCGAGTGAGCGATCATCGAAATAGAGCTGGTAGCGAAGGCCTGAGCAACCACCTGGTTGTACTGCAACTCTAAGACTTAAATCATCTCTACCCTCTTGAGCTAGAAGGGAGGCAACTTTTACTGCAGCCTCGCTGGATAGTTTGATGCCTTCGGTCTTGGTCTCGGTGCTCATATATCTCTTCCTCGCTCGTAAACTTCTTAGAGCCATACTTTAGCGCACACGCAGCGAACTTTCGCGAGATAATGAAGCCATGGCCTCAATCACTGATCTCCTTCTTCTAGGAAAAGGCTCAGATCTCTCTAGCGAGCGTGGCGTCTCCTGCACCGGCGAGCTTCCAGCATCAAGTGATCCCCATCTAGTTGAGCGGGCCAAGAAGGCTCGAGCAGCCTTAGGCAATAGTGCAATGATTTTGGGTCATCACTATCAGAGAGATGAAGTAATAGATTTTGCAGATATCACCGGAGACTCTTTTAAATTAGCTCAAGCAGCTGCAGATAATCAATCGGCTGAGAACATAATCTTTTGCGGCGTGCACTTCATGGCAGAGAGCGCAGATATTCTCACCTCAGCAAATCAACGTGTAATTCTTCCTGATCTCGCTGCTGGTTGTTCGATGGCCGATATGGCAGCAGCTAATCAAGTTAATCAAGCCTGGAAAGTCTTTGAGAAGCTAGGGATTGCAAGTAAAACAATTCCAGTTACCTATATGAATTCATCTGCCGCGATTAAATCATTTACTGGCGAAAATGGCGGAACTATCTGCACCTCATCAAATGCAGAGCGAGCCATGAAATGGGCTTTTGAAAGAGGAGAGAAAGTCTTCTTTCTTCCCGATCAGCATCTTGGTCGCAATACTGCAGTGTTAAAACTTGGGCTAAAACTTAGCGATTGTGTTATTTGGAATCCTTGGAAAGTTAACGGCGGGCTAAGTGATGAGGAGCTAACTTCTGCCAAAGTTATTTTATGGCGAGGCCACTGCTCGGTTCATGGTCGTTTCTCAGTTGAAAATATTGAGCAGGTTAGGCAGAAAATTGCTGACGTTAAAGTCATAGTCCATCCTGAGTGCCAGTATGAGGTTGTTTCAAAGGCTGATGTTGTTGGTAGCACTGAGATGATTATTAAGACCGTCACTCAATCTCCGGCTGGAAGCAGTTGGGCAGTTGGGACTGAGCTCAATTTAGTTAAGCGCCTTGCAGCTAATAATCCAGATAAGACCGTGGTCTTTCTTGATAAGGATGTCTGTTACTGCTCGACGATGAATCGCATCGATCTGCCCCATCTACTCTGGGCGATGGAATCTCTAGTTAAGGGGCGCGTGGTTAATCAGATTAAGGTCGAGCCTAAGACGGCTAACTTTGCTCGAATTGCGCTAGATCGAATGCTTGGCCTACCTTAAGCGACTATGGCAGAGAAAAAAGGTCGCCCAACACCAAAGCGCAAAGAGGCAGAGCAATCAAGAGTGATTAATCGTCTTGCTCCTGCTGCTAATAAGGAAGCAAAGAAATTACAGAAGGCCCAAGCTCGCATTTTGCGCGCTCAACAGCGTGATGCCTATATGCGCGGTGATGAGAACGCGCTACCTCCAAGAGATAAGGGGCCGGTAAGACGCTTCATAAGAAATTATGTCGATTCAAGACGCTCAGTCGGGGAATTCTTTCTTCCAATTATCGTTCTAGTTCTATTTATGACTCTAATCCCAGTTATGTATATCCAATTTGCTGCTATTGCTCTTATGTATTCGGCTCTAATTTTCTCAGTTGTTGATGGATATTTTCTCTCAAGGCGAATCAAGCGTGAGGTAAGTACGCGCTTTCCTGGCGAAACGCTTAAGGGCCTTGGCATGTATGGCTGGCTGCGCTCTACCCAGATTAGAAGGCTACGAGCCCCACTTCCTCAAGTTAAGCGGGGCGAGAAAATTTAGTTAAGCCCTTGGATTTGGGCTAACAGTTTTTGCAGCATCTCTTTCGGGAAGATTTCCAAGCGCATCATCGATTGCCTTCATCGTTTCACTACTTAACTTAACTCCTGAAGCCTTAACATTTTCTTTGATCTGAGAAGGCTTAGTTGCACCAATGATTGCAGATGAAATATTTGGATTTTGCAGCACCCAGGCCACAGCTAGCTGAGCTTGAGTAAGCCCTTCTTTTTCTGCAATGGGCTTTAATTTCTCAACTGCAGTTAAAACATCATCTTTCATCCAGCGCGAGATCATATTTGCGCCACCTTTTTTATCAGTAGCTCTTGATCCCTTAGGTGGTTTCTTTCCAGGTAAATACTTTCCAGTTAGCGCTCCTTGAGCAATTGGCGACCAAACGATGTGGCCAATACCTTCATTGCGACATAGCGGATCAACCTTGCTCTCGATAACTCTCCAGAGCATTGAGTATTGCGGCTGGCTGGAGACAAAGCGGGTATAGCCCTTGGCATCTTGAATTTTAAGAGCGCTACTAATTTGCGTTGCATCCCACTCTGAAAATCCAATGTAGTGGACTTTTCCTTGGCGAATTAAGTCATCAAATGCTGACAAGCTCTCCTCAAGTGGGGTCTCATAATCAAATCGGTGCATCTGATAGAGATCTAGATAATCAGTATTTAGACGCTTTAGCGATGCGTGAACCGATTCCATAATGTGTTTGCGTGATAGGCCTCTATCGTTTTTTCCACTTCCAGTTGGCCAATAAACCTTGGTGAAGAGCTCATAAGACTCTCTTCTAATTCCTTTTAGGGCTTTGCCCATCACGCTCTCGGCGCGAGTGCCGGCATAGACATCAGCGGTGTCAAAAGTAGTAATGCCTAAGTCATAAGCTGTTCTAACGCATTTGATCGCGGCATCTTGCTCAACTTGCGAGCCATGAGTAATCCAGTTGCCATAGGTAATCTCTGAGATATACATGCCAGAGCTGCCAAGTTTTCTATATTCCATAACTAGAGCCTAGCGCCTCCTTGCGCTTTAGCCACTTTCCTGATTAATTAGCCCACACAACTTAATAGCTTTTTGGAATGGGGAAGTCGGTGAAAATCCGACGCTGACCCGCAACCGTGAGCCCGCTAGAAATTGAGCAGGTAAGTCGGATTACCACCCAAGAAGCATCTTTACCACCCGTCGTGGTTTACGGGGCGGAAGTTTTTTTTCGCCATCGTGAGCCCTTTTCTACTATTGAAAGGTTCACAGTGCTTAGCAGATTTATAAATCTAAATATTCTAAAAACTTATCCAAAGTTAATCGCACTCTCAATATTAATACTTAGCCTTCTTGCTCCAATTCCTTCTCATGGGGCAAAGGGATATCGCTATTGGGGATATTTCCAAGCAGCAGCTGGAGCAAGCACTTGGAGCGCTGCAATGACTGGCCCATCTGTTGAAGTTAAAGATGGCGATGTCGAAGGGTGGGCATTTGTCTTTAGCTCAAATGACATTCCAGCAGTTGAACCAATGATGGATCCTGATTTTGCAACACTCTGCGGGCAAACTCCAGAAACTTCAGGAAAGATTAGAGTTGGTTTAGTTGTTGATTTTGGAGCTGGCAATATTGCACCAGATGGCGAAGTGCCTAATGAGTTCTTCTCAGATTGCGTCGTAGTTGATAAAGGCTCAGTCGGCCTTGATGTATTAGAGGCAGCACTTGATGTAAGAGCTGGAGATTCTGGGCTTATCTGCGGCATTGCTGGATATCCTGCAAGTGAATGCGGGGCTGAAATTGATGAGCCAGTAGCGGAGGAAGTAGTTGCGATTGAGGCAACGTCCGAGCCAGAATCAAGCTCTAGCCAGAGCGCTCCTATTCTCCTTGCAGTTCTAGGACTCTTTTTACTAAGTGCATTCTTTCTCAATCGCCGGCGCACTAGATAATAAGAAAATTAATTAAATGATTAAGACGCTCAGGGCCAGCAAAGAGAGTTTTCACCCACTCTTCTGGTGGCTCTGGGCGCTTACTCTTCTAGTGATTCTTCTCCTCTCTGATTCAGCGCTTGCATCTATTGCAATATCTGTTGGAGCAGTTGCTCTAGTGCTCATGAAACGAAGTGATACCTATTGGTATCAATCCTTTAGATGGTCGCTCCGGCTTGCAGCTCTAGCCTTCGCGCTTCGAATGGCTATCGGAGTAATTATTGGAGTTCCAATGCCCGGGCAAGTGCTCTTCACGATCCCAAGCATCAAACTTCCAGATCTATTTGTTGGAATAAGACTCGGCGGTGATGTCACCTCACAGCGACTCTTATCTGCCTTTGATGAAGCGACATTGCTTGTTGCGCTGATTCTTATCTTTGCTGCTGCGAGCGCGCTAAGTAATCCTCATGAACTGCTGCGAATTCTGCCGCGAAAATATTATGGAATAGGACTTGCAACAGTAATTGCTAGCTCAGTTGCGCCGCAGAGCGCTAGAAGTATTGAAAGGGTTAGAGCGGCAAGACGACTAAGGGGTGAGAGCTCAACTGGAATCGTCTCATTGAGAAAAGTCGGTATACCTGTTTTGGAAGAATCTTTAGAGCGGTCAATAGATCTTGCCGCCTCTCTAGAGTCTAGAGGCTATGGATATTTTCCAAATCCAAGTCGATACCGTCCGCAGAGCTGGCGCCTTCGAGAGACGGTTGCCCTTGCAGCACCGATTTATGCTCTGATTTTTCTTTTTCTAGTTCCAGCGGTTTCAAGCGCACTATTAGCTGGGCTCGTCGTAATAGCAGTGATAACTCCTGGATTCATCTCGTGATTACCTTCTCTAGCGTCTCCTTGATCTATCCCAACGCGCAGCGAACGATTGTGGAAGACATATCTTTTACAGTTAATGAAGGAGAGTTACTTCTTCTAATCGGACACACTGGAGCAGGTAAGAGCTCGCTTCTTAAACTAATCAATGGCCTTATCCCGCATCACACTGGAGGAATTCTCACCGGCGAAATTAGTGTGGCTGGAAGAAGTACTAGAGCGTTAAAGCCTGGAGAGTTAGCAGATGTAGTAGGAATTGTTGGCCAAAATCCAGTTAATGGTTTTGTTTCAGACATTGTTGAAGATGAGATCGCCTTTGGCCTTGAGAGCCTTGGAATTGCCCCGGAGATTATGCGAAAGCGTGTTGAAGAAGTATTAGATCTTCTTGCGCTTGCTCCTTTGCGAAGAAGAAATATCTCAGAGCTAAGTGGCGGCGAGCAGCAGAGAGTGGCAATTGCTGCAGCCCTTGTTACAAATCCAAAGGTTCTTCTTCTTGATGAACCAACAAGCGCCCTTGATCCAATTGCAGCAGAGGAGGTTCTCTCCATTCTCCATCGCCTGGTTCACGATCTTGGGCTCACGGTGATTTTGGCAGAACATAGACTAGAAAGAGTTATTGGATTTGTTGATCGAATTATTCTGATCCACGGAGATGGCTCAGTAGATCTTGGACCTGCAAGGCAGATATTAAGTAGCTCTCCAATTGCCCCTCCCTTAGTTGAGTTAGCAAAGAAATTGGAGCTTGGTGAAATTCCGCTCTCAATTCGTGAATTTCGCAAAATTGCTCCAGAAATATCTGAAGCTCCAACCAAGGACATTGAGAAACTTAAGGGCGATGCAATATTAACGATTAACTCTGTCAGCGCTTCATATGATCAAGATCAAGCAAGTAAAGCTTTGGACGATATAAGCATTGAAATAAATGGCGGCGAGATTGTTGCGCTAATGGGAAGAAATGGCGCAGGTAAGACCACCTTACTTAAATGCGCGGTTGCACAAGCTCCCCTTACTAAAGGTGAGGTTAGAGTAAATCAGAGAGATCCCAAGAGTTTTACAGATAAAGAGTTAATCAGATTTGTTGGATATATCCCGCAAGATGCCGGCGATCTTCTCTACGGCCAATCAATAAAGCAAGAATGTGATTTAGCTGATTTTGATAATGAAGTTGAACCTGGAACTACCCTTGCAATATATAAAGAGTTGATGAAGATTCCCAGCCTTAATTCACACCCAAGAGATATTTCAGAGGGTCAGCGACTTGGCCTTGCACTAAGCATCATCCTCTCTGCGCAGCCAGCTCTAGTCATACTCGATGAACCAACTAGAGGTCTTGATTATGAAGCCAAGAAAGTGCTTATAAAGATACTAAAGCAAATTGCCTCAAGCCTTGATCGCGCAGTGTTGATATCAACCCATGATGTCGAACTAGTTGCTGAGGTGGCAGACCGGGTTATTTTTCTTGCAGATGGTGAAGTAATTGCCGATGGCAGCAGTAGAGAAGTGCTTAAAGCCTCCCCTGCCTTTGCCCCGCAAGTTTCTAAAGCTCTTCCCAATAACAGCTGGCTCTCACTAAGTGATGTAGAAAGATATTTAAGTGAGAAAAACTAGAGCTATCGCTTCAATACTCTCCTGGTTTCCAATATTTATTGGATCTACTCTCGGCCTTCTTGCATTCACTTGGCCGCTCTTTATTCCTGAGAGTAATTTCTTTCTATTAAAGCCAGACTCTGCTCGATTCCTAGCTTTATTTATTGCACTTCTTGCAGTTCTAGTGATTTCAGTGGAGATATCAAGAGGCGCGCTCGATAGCAAGATCGTTGCACTCCTTGGAGTTCTCGCCGCCTTAATAGCAGCCCTGCGCCTAGTGGGAGCTGGAGCTGTGGGCGTTGAACCGATGTGGTTTCTCCTAATTATTTCAAGCTACATATTTGGTTCAAAGTTTGGGTTCTCACTTGGAGTTATCTCGATGGCTGTCTCTGCAGTTATTAGCGGAGGAATTGGACCTTGGCTCTCATTTCAAATGCTGGCCGCTGGATGGATTGGGTTGTTTGCTGGTTTATTTTCCAGGAAAATCAACAAACGCTTTGAAATAATCACACTTGTAATAATTGGAGTTATCAGTTCCCTTCTCTTTGGTGCGCTCATGGATCTTCAGCTCTGGCCTTGGATTGCATCTACCAATACGCAGTTAGGTTTTATCGCCGGCGCACCGCTTATGGAAAATCTCTCGCGCTATCTAACTTTTCACTTAGCAACAGCTATGGCATGGGATCTCCCAAGAGCTATCACTACCGCCCTTTTGATCGCTCTTAGCGCCAGGGCTCTACTGGCATCACTTTCTAGAGCCGCAATGAGAATGGGCCTTACTTCACCTTCGATGGTTGAAAAGGTAAACGCTTAATTACTCCTTGACTTAAACGGCCTCGTATATCGATAAATACCTGGCTTTCAAGTGGAATCTGAGTATCAAATAGTCCTAGAGCGATGCCACTCTTTAACGAGGGTGAGAAGGTGCCACTTGTTACATAACCAATTTTCTTGCCCTCTTTGTCTTTGATCTCCATCCCAGCTCTAGGAATACCGCGATCGTTAACCAAAATTGCTGCAAGCCTTCTATGTTTCTTTTCTGCGCGTTGCTTTTCAAGAACGCTCTTTCCCCAGAACTCTTTATCAAATGCCACAGCCCATGAAGCACTTGCCTCCACTGGAGTTATGTCAGTTGAGAGTTCATGGCCATGAAGGGCATATCCCATCTCAGTTCTTAACGTATCGCGAGCGCCAAGTCCTGCAGGAAGTCCGGAATACTTCTTTACTTTCTCTAGAAGTAAATCCCAGATTTTTCTCGCACTTGCCCAAGAGGTAAGAATTTCATAGCCATGCTCTCCGGTATATCCGGTTCGACAGATAATTAGCGCCTCCGAGTCCAACTGACTTTCCATAAATGACATGTATTCAAGATTTACATCTATGCCAAGATCTTTTAAGACATCAAGTGATTTCATCCCTTGCAGAGCAAAGAGGGCATAACGTTCATGTAAATTCTTAATCTCAAGTGTGCTTGGCGCCTCTTTGCTTATCTGATCTAAAACTTGCTGGCAGTTAGCGGCATTTGGAATGAGTAGAAAGTGGGTACTTGAGTAGCGATAGATGATTAGATCATCAATTACTCCACCGTTATCTTTTTGACAGAGAAGGGTGTATTGAGCTTGACCATCTGAGATTTTTCTCAAGTCATTAGTAAAAATCGAATTTAAGTAATCCAGGGCCCCCTCACCTATTACTGAAGCTTTACCAAGATGGGAGACATCAAAGAGGCCCACGGTATTTCTAACCGCGCTATGCTCATTTAAAACCCCACCACCATTTGCTGCGGGGTATTCGATCGGCATCTGCCATCCCCCAAAATCAGCGACTTTGGCCCCAGAATCAAGATGGAACTGGTGTAATGGCGAATATTTGCTCACTCCAATAACCTAGCCCAATGCCTACAACATTGCCCACTATTTCAGCCTCCGATAACTCAGTAATAGATGAAGTCCTAGTTCTAGGCTTTGCTCTAGATAAAAAGAGTAAGAAGTTTTCTATATTAAGCGGCGAGCTTCGAGTAGATCAGGGACCACTGCTTCAAGCCCTAACTGATCTTGGGGCAAGTGGGGCAAGTGATGAGGTAATAAAACTTCCAGGAAGTGCAAGTAAGTTAATTCTTTTAACAGCGCTGACTCTTAAGGCCGATGGCTCAATTGCCCATGAAGTATTGCGAAGAGCTGCCGGAGCTGCTGCAAGATCCCTTGCCGGAACTACCTCAGCAACTTTTGCTCTGCCGCAAGCTTCAAAACAAGATTTCCAAGCAATAGCTGAAGGAGCCCTACTTGGCGCATACACCTTTGATGAATTTAGAGGAAGTTCGAAGGCTGATAGAAAACCCGCGCTAAAGAAAATCACGATTTACTCCAAGAAGGCAAAAGATAAGAGTTACCTTCAGGCAATCAAGCGCGCCGAGATAATTGCTAAATACACCCATCTAACAAGAGATTTAATCAATACTCCGCCAAGTCATCTAACTCCAGATTCTTTTTCACTCCGATTTAAAAAGCTTGCTGCATCACTTGGCGTTAAAGTTGAAATACTCAATGAGACTCAATTAATTAAAGGCGGTTATGGCGGAATAATTGGCGTAGGCCAAGGCTCTGCTAATCCTCCTCGTCTACTTCGCCTCTCCTATAGTGGCAAGGGCGCTAAGAAGCGTTATGCATTTATTGGAAAAGGAATCACATTTGATACTGGAGGCCTTGCCCTAAAGCCTGCTCAAGGTATGGAGGCAATGAAATCTGATATGAGTGGAGCAGCTGCAGTCTGCGCTGCAGTATTAGCAATTGCTGAACTAAAACTTCCAATCAATGTTGATGCTTGGGCGGCACTGGCAGAAAATATGGTTAGCGATAAAGCAACCAGGCCAAGTGACATCATCACAATTTATGGCGGTAAAACTGTTGAAGTATTAAATCCAGATGCAGAAGGTCGCCTAGTTCTTGCAGATGCCATGGTTCGCGCAGCAGAGGTTGGAAAGAAAGCAGGCGGACTTGATGGGATGGTCGATGTTGCAACTCTTACCGGAGCTCAAGTCGTTGCACTTGGAACAAGAACAAGTGCGGTAATGACAAACAATGAGAGTTTTAGAGAGCAGTTCTTAACTCTTGCAGAAATTACTGGAGAGGCTTTCTGGCCAATGCCGCTTCCCGAGGAGCTTCGAGCATCTCTTGATTCACCAGTTGCTGATATGGCAAATATCGGTGATCGAATGGGCGGGATGTTAGTTGCTGGGCTATTTCTAAAAGACTTTGTTGATTCAGAGCTGCCTTGGCTCCATCTTGATATTGCAGGTCCTGCCTACAACGAGGCAAAAGCACATGGATATACCCCAGTTGGCGGAACAGGTGTCGCACTTCGCACTTTAGTAGCCCTTGCTGAGTCATCAGCTGCCAAGTAATGCTGGCAAGATAGGCTCATTGAGAAAGAATTATAGAAAGGTTTGATGTGGCAGATTTCGATCTAGTAGTTCTCGGTGGTGGTAGCGGTGGTTATGCCTGCGCGCTACGTGCAGCCCAATTAGGTTTAAAGGTTGCCTTAATTGAGAAAGAGAAACTTGGCGGAACCTGCCTACATAGAGGATGTATTCCAACTAAAGCTTTGCTTCATGCTGGCGAGATTGCAGATGGCGCAAGGCACTCTGCTGAATTTGGAGTAAAAGCTGAATTTCACTCCATGGATATGGTGGCGGTAAATGCCTATAAAGATGGTGTCATCTCAAAGCTTCATAAAGGTCTGCAGGGTTTAGTTAAATCTAGAAATATCACCTACGTTGAAGGTGAAGGAAAATTAGTTTCAGCAACAACGGTCAAGGTTGGCTCCGAGAGCTACAGTGGAAAAAATGTCGTTCTAGCAACAGGTTCTTATGCAAAGAGTCTTCCTGGACTTGATATTGATGGAAAGCAAGTGATTACCAGCGATCAAGCGATTCACATGGGATATGTTCCTAAATCTGTAATCGTTCTAGGCGGCGGAGTTATTGGCTGCGAATTTGCCTCAGTCTGGAAATCATTTGGCGCAGAGGTGCGAATCATTGAGGCCCTGCCACATCTAGTTGCTCTGGAGGATGAATCATCTAGCAAGGCTTTGGAGCGCGCCTTTAGAAAACGTGGAATCAATTTTGAACTGGGGGTTAAATTCAAGAGCGTGAGCAAGAGCGCATCCGGAGTTGAGGTATTACTCGAAGATGGAAAGAGCTTTGCTGCTGATCTTTTGCTTGTTGCAGTTGGACGAGGCCCTACATCATCTGGCCTTGGCTATGAAGATGTTGGAGTCAAGATGGATCGCGGCTATGTATTAGTAGATAACAAATGCCGCACCAACATAAAGGGTGTTTGGGCTGTTGGAGATTTAATCCCTACATTGCAACTAGCTCATGTTGGTTTTGCTGAAGGAATAATGGTCGCTGAAGAAATTGCGGGCCTTAATCCACGGCCGATCAATTACGACGGCGTTCCAAGAGTTACTTATTCGGAGCCTGAAGTTGCATCCGTTGGACTAACAACTGCTGAGGCAAAAAAGCGCGGCATTGAAATTAAAGAGCTTAATTATGATCTTGCTGGCAATGGTAAGGCTCAGATTCTAAAAACTGCTGGAGCGATAAAATTAGTTGCTGATAGCTCCGGAACAGTTATTGGCATACATATGGTTGGTTCAAGAGTTGGCGAACTCCTTGCAGAAGCTCAGTTGATATTTAATTGGCAGGCCGATGCTGATGATGTTGCTCAACATCTCCATGCTCATCCAACCCTCTCTGAGGCGATGGGTGAGGCTCATATGGCCCTTGCTGGAAAGCCGCTTCACGCTCATGGCTAGAGGGTTTCGGTTAGGCTTTTTATCATCAGATGGATTGCTCATTAGAATAAGTATTAGATACCAACAAAGGGGCGTTTAGAGAAAATGTCATTTTCAGTAAAGATGCCAGCTCTCGGTGAGAGCGTAACTGAGGGAACTGTAACCCGTTGGCTAAAAGCCGAAGGTGATCAAGTTGCACTCGATGAACCGTTACTAGAGGTCTCAACCGATAAAGTCGATACTGAAATTCCATCACCTGCTGCCGGTAAATTAGAGAAGATTTTAATCCCAGTAGATAGCGTCGTTGCTGTCGGAACTGAACTTGCTCTAATCGGTGATGGCGCATCATCACCTAGTGCTCCAGTTGCAGCTGCTCCAGCGCCAACACCAGCGCCTGCACCAGTTGTGCAAGCACCGATTGTTCAGGCCCCCGTTGTGCAAGCACCTGTTGCTCCAGTGGTTGCAGTTGAAAAGCCAGTTCCTGCTCCGCCAAAGACTCCGCCGCCACTTCTTCCAAAACCTACAGCTGGATCTGTGCTTGATGATTCCTATGTAACTCCTATTGTTAGAAAACTTGCCAGTGAAAATGGCGTTGATCTCTCTCGAGTCAGTGGCACTGGAGTTGGCGGAAGAATCCGCAAGGAAGATGTTTTGGCAGCTGTATCTCGCCCAACTCAAGTGGCTGCTTCAGCTGCAGCGCAAACTTTTTCTGCTCCAAGTGAAGTTCGCACCCAATCTGTTGCGGTATCCCCGCTTCGCGGCACAACAGTAAGCATGTCAAGACTTAGAAAAGTTATCGCTGCAAGAATGCTTGAATCCCTCTCTGTTAGCGCCCAGCTAACAACAGTTATTGAAGTTGATATCACCAAGATTGCACGTCTGCGTGAAAAAGCTAAAGCAACCTTTGAAGGTCGCGAAGGTGTGAAATTAACTTATCTGCCATTTTTTGCAGTGGCAGTATGTGAAGCACTTAAACAACATCCAGTTGTAAATGCTTCAGTAGAAGGCGATCAGATTACTTATCATGGAGCCGAACACCTAGGTATTGCAGTTGATACCGAGCGCGGTCTATTAGTCCCAGTGATTCGTGATGCTGGAGATCTAAATATGGGCGGCATTGCAAGAAGAATTGTTGATGTGGCTTCAAGAACTAGAGATAACAAGATCTCGCCAGATGATTTAGGTGGCGGCACATTTACCATCACAAATACTGGATCCCGAGGAGCACTCTTTGATACTCCAATAATTAACCAGCCTCAGGTAGCAATCTTGGGAGTTGGCGCTGTTGTTAAGCGCCCAATGGTTGTTAAGGGAGAAGATGGCGGAGAGACAATCGCTATTCGCTCCATGGTCTATCTTGCACTTTCTTATGATCATCGAATTGTTGATGGCGCAGATGCTGCAAGATTCTTAACTACTCTTAAAGATCGGTTAGAAGAGGGTCGTTTCGAATCTGATCTAGGGCTGTAAATGTCCCTGCCACAGCGCATCGCCATCACTGGTGCTTCAGGTTTAATTGGCACGGCGCTTGTCGGCCATCTAAAGTCTGAAGGCCACACCGTTCAAAAACTTGTGAGACGAAAAGTCGTCTCCCCCGATGAAGTCTTTTGGGATCCTAGAAGTGGAGATATTGATTTAGCAGCCCTTGATGGTGTTGATGCAATTATTCACCTTGCTGGCGCAAATGTTGGCGATAAGAGATGGACTAAGAAATATCGAGCAGAGATTTTAAATTCTCGACTCCTTGGCACAACAACAATTGCTAATGCTGTTTCAAATCTTAAGCCTGATGTATTTATCTCAGCGAGCGCGATTGGTTGGTATGGCGAAACTGGCAATAGAGCAGTGAGTGAATCTGATCGACCTGGAGATGATTTTTTAGCAGCCGTTTGCAAGCAGTGGGAGGCAGCAGCCGACCTTGCCACAAACACTAGAGTTGTAAAGATTAGAACCGGACTAGTTTTAGATTCAACTGGTGGAGCGTTAGGAAAGATGCTCCCGCTCTTTAAGTTTGGCGTTGGCGGAAAGTTAGGTAGTGGAAAGCAATGGTGGTCCTGGATCACACTTCATGATCTTGTTGAGGCAATCTGCTTTCTATTGGAGAAGCCAGTTAGTGGCGCAGTAAATCTCACCGCTCCAAATCCAGCAACGAATCAAGAATTTACTTCAGCACTTGCAAGAGCGCTAAAGCGCCCTGCGCTAATTCCAGTTCCAGGGTTTGCTCTCAAAATCGCCCTGGGAGGATTTTCAAGTGAAGTTCTAGGCTCAAAGAAGGTTTTGCCAACTGCGCTTTTAGATGCTGGTTTTAATTTTGATTATCCGCACTTAGCTCCAGCGCTAAGTGCGCTACTTGCGGAGTAGGCCCTACCTAATACTTATTTGGCGGGCCTGATCAATAATTCTGGCAACGCTTAGTGATAACTCTCGACTTACTGGTAGCTCGCCGCCATATTCAATAGCAAGCCTTACCTCGTTATAAAAAGCAGGATAGAAACCAGCTTCTCCTCGATAAGAAAATGAGTCACTTCCCTTATAAATTTTTGCGCTACTTGTAATCTCATCGCCATCTATCCACTGGCCAGCTTGGGCTCTAAATCCCCTTCTTAAAATCTCCTCCTGCTTATCAAGTTCAGTAATTACCAAACTAGCTTTATCGCCATTAAGCCGAATCTTTGGCCCAGGGTTTCCGCTAATTGCGCTGGCTGAGAGATAAGAATCAACTCCGTTATCGTGCTTTAAAACCAGAAGCACATCATCATCACTTGCGCCGCGAACGCTTCTTACGCTTGAAAATACCAACTCCGCTGGGCCAAACCAATCAAGAGCAGTTGATACTAAATGGCTTTGCAGATCAAGTAGTAGCCCGCCACCAGCCTCAAAAGAGGTGTTCTCGCGCCAAGCTAGAGGATTAATCTCTGGTCTAAATCTTTCAAATCTTGACTCGAGACGAAAAATATTTCCAATTTCTCCCTGCTCGATTATTTTCTTTATGGTTAAGGAATCAGAGTCCCAGAGTCGATTGAAAAATACCGTTAAGAGCACACCGCTTTGCTCAGCTGCATCATAAAGTCCCAGAGTCTCGTAGTAATCCCGTCCCATAGGTTTATCTACAACTGTATTGATTCCAGCTCTAATTGACGCGAGTGCGTGCTCGCTGTGAAATTCATTTGGTGATGCCACAACAATCAAATCTAGATCTTCTGCAACTAGCTCATCAATTGAATTAACTATCACAGCATTTGGAAAGTCTTGATGGGCAGCAGCTTTTTTCTCAAGCGATCTCGCACATATGGCTGTTACATGAAATCCAGCAGAAAGAAGTGTTGGGCCATGGAAATAGCGACCAGCTAATCCATAGCCAATTATTCCTGCCTTCATTTAGCGAGAGATTAGTTCTCTTGATGTTGAAGCTTTGATGGCCACCAGATCTTTGGTCCAATTACTCGCACCAAAGCTGGAACCAAAAGTGAGCGAACAATTATGGTGTCTAGAAGCACCCCAAATGCGACAGCAAATCCCAGCTCTGCTAAGAAGACCAGCGGCAAGATTCCAAGAACTCCAAAGGTTGCTGCAAGAACTATTCCAGCAGAGGTAATAACCCCACCAGTAACAGTTAAGCCTTTAATGATTCCAGCTCGGGTTCCGATTTTTAGCGACTCTTCTCGAACTCTAGTCATTAAGAAGATGTTGTAATCAATGCCAAGTGCAACTAGGAATATGAAGGCAAAGAGCGGGAAGGCTGCATCAGTTCCGGCAAATCCAAAGACATGATCAAAGACCAGGGCGCAGACTCCAAGAGTTGCAGCAAAGGAGAGAACTACAGTTCCCAATAAGAGCGCCGCTGCCAGAATACTTCTAAGCAAGAAGCCAAGGATCACAGCAATTAAAAGAAGCACAATTGGGATAATGACTCGATTATCTCTACGTGATGATTGATCGACGTCATAGCCAATTGCGCTCTGTCCACCTACCAAGATATTGGGATTAACTTGCTTAGCAGCTTGGCGAATTAATGGAATGCTCTCTTTGCCTTCAGCAGAATCTGGAGCAACTTTTAAGGTGGCATAGAGCACTACTTTTCCATCAACTACTTTAAGTTGCGAAGTTGGCCGCTGTGTAACTGGATCTACATTTGTTAGCGGCACTACAGATGCAACGTTTGAAACCCGTCCAATTGCTGCTGCAGCCGATGCAATATCTGCTTGATCAACAACAATTTCAACTGGAGTTCCCTCACCACTTGGGAAATGCTCTCCTAGCTTTTCTAGTCCAATAACTGAATCAGTTCGAGTAGTAAAGGCTTCACTCTGTGAGAGTCCATCAGATTTCAATGTGGTAGAAAATCCAGCAAAGATAAGCAGCGCAAGTGCTGTGCTAATCCAAACAGCCTTTGGGCGACGATCAACCAAACTTCCAACTTTGGACCATATTCCCGAGAGTTTCTCATCAACATCACCAAAGCGTGGAATCTTTGGCCAGAAAATCCAGCGACCAAAGACAATTAATAAAGCTGGAAGCAGAGTTAAAACCGCAAGCATTGAAGATGCGATACCAATTGATCCAACAGGGCCAAGGCCGCGATTACTTGAAAGATCACTAAGTAGCAGAACCATAAGCCCGGCAATAACAGTTGATCCTGAAGCGATAATTGGCTCTACCACTCCGCGCAGCGCAATTTTCATCGCTTCAAATCTAGATTGATGTTGGTGGAGCTCTTCGCGATAACGGGCAATTAATAACAGCGCATAGTCAGTGGCAGCTCCCAGAACCAAAACATCAAGAATTCCTTGGGTCTGGCCATTTAGATCAATAATGTCTTCTCTTGCCAAGTAATACACAATCATGGTGGCAATCCCCAGCGCGCTTGCTGCGGTAAACAACGGCAATATCCAGAGCACTGGAGAGCGATAAACCACAATAAGAATAATCGCCACAACTATCAGAGTTGTCTGCAATAGCCTGGTATCGATTGAACCAAAAGCTTCAAATAGATCTGCAAATAACCCGGCAGGACCCGTTACATGGGTAGTAATTCCTGCGGAAGTGAACTCTTTCTCCATATCTTCTCTAATGAATTCGATAATCTTTGGAAAGATTGGCTCTCCATCAATATTGGCATCAGCAACTGCGAAATCAAGTTGTGCATTTATCAAGATTGCCTTGCCATCTGCAGATGGAATTGGAGTAAGCGGAACTCCCCTGGCAAAGTAGGTACTCAATGGCTTTCCAGTAGCAGGAAGGGTTTTACTTAGCAGCGTAGCTGAATACTTATTCACCCTCTCAAAGGCTTGGGCATTGGTAGCAGGGTTTAAATCTCCAAGTAATAAGAGCAGTGCTGGAAATAGTTGATCATCCTGGGATGAGAACTTAACCAATACTTCACCAGCGATAGTTGATTCAGCGCTATCGGGCAAGAAAGCAGAGTTGTCATTTTCTTGGACTGTAGAAATCTTGGAGAAAGCTCCCCCAGCAAAGCCGCCAATTGATAGCCAGACTAAAATTGAGACGATCGCTATCCATAACGCCTTGCGACCCTTTACGCCAGATTTCTTCTTCTCGCTTGATACTTCCTGACTCACAGCATCTCCTTGTAATCTCGCGCCTCGATAGTTTTGGGGTGATTTTGGCTACTGCCCACCCATAATCCTTTAGCCTTAGGAGCATAATTCTACCGCTCATTGCGCCAAGAACTGCTCTCTAAAGTTAGGCTCTACCTGTGATTTCACAAGCCCTGGCAAGCACGAGAGAAGAAGCCTCGATTATCAATTGCCAGAGCCTTGGATTAATTGATTATGAAGAGGCGCTAGCAATTCAGCGTCAACTTCACCAAGAGGTTGTAGATCAGATAAGTGCTAGCTCACTTCTTTTGCTACAACATCCACCGGTATTTACTGCCGGGCGGAGAACGCTAGATAGTGAGCGCCCAATTGATGGTTCAAAAGTTATCGATGTTGATAGAGGCGGAAAAATCACATTCCATGGCCCAGGACAAATTGTGGGATATCCGATTGTTAAATTAAAAAAGCCAAATGATGTTGTCGGATTTGTTAGACAGCTGGAGAAAGCTTTGATTCAAATATGTCAGGATTTCAACATTGAAGGGCAGACATATTGCGAGCGATCTGGCGTTTGGGTTCGCGATGAGAGAGGCGATCGAAAGATTGCAGCCATTGGAATCAGAGTTGCAAAGGGCGTAACGATGCATGGCTTTGCGCTAAATGTTAACCCCGACCTTAGCTACTTTGACCGGATTATCCCCTGCGGAATTGCTGATGCGCAGGTCACTTCAATGGAGAAAGAATTGAATCGAAGTATTTCACTTGAGCAAGTTCAAGAAGTCGTAGAGGCGCGAATGAAACAATCACTTAGTCAGGTGAGTCAATAATGCTTGCCCCTGATGGACGTAAGTTACTAAGAATTGAGGCGCGCAATGCTGAAACCCCCATTGAACGAAAGCCAGAGTGGATTAAGACAAAGGCAAAAATGGGACCGCAGTACAGCGCACTTCGCTCACTTGTTGCTAAAGAAGGTTTGCATACTGTCTGCCAAGAGGCGGCTTGTCCTAACATCTATGAATGCTGGGAAGATAAAGAAGCCACATTTTTAATCGGTGGCAGCGCCTGCACAAGAAGGTGCGATTTCTGCAATATCGATACCGGAAAACCTGAAGCCCTCGATAGAGATGAACCGAGAAGAGTTGCCGAGTCGGTAGCAACGATGGGACTTAAATATGCCACTGTTACCGGTGTTGCAAGAGATGATCTAGAGGATGAAGGAGCCTGGCTATATAGCGAAACTATTCGCCAGATTCACCAGGTAGTTCCTGGGTGCCTGGTTGAAATGCTGGCCCCTGACTTTTCAGCAAAGCCTGATCTTTTAAGTGAAGTTTTTGAAAGTAGGCCTGAGGTATTTGCCCATAACCTTGAGACTGTTCCGAGAATATTTAAAAGAATTAGACCTGCATTTAATTACGAGAGATCTTTGAGCGTTATTACCCAGGCAAGAGATTTTGGCCTGATTACCAAGTCAAATCTAATTCTTGGTATGGGAGAGCAGCGAAGTGAGGTATCGCAAGCACTCCTTGATTTAAGAAGCGCAGGTTGTGAGTTAATAACTATCACTCAATATCTAAGACCTTCTAATTTGCATCACCCTGTTGAAAGATGGGTTAAGCCGCAGGAATTTGTTGAATTAGCAAAAGAGGCAGAGGAGTTAGGTTTTCTTGGAGTGATGAGCGGGCCACTTGTTAGATCAAGTTATCGAGCAGGAAGGTTATATAAGCAAGCCATCGCTGCCCGTCAAGGGATTTCAAATGGCTGATCTGGTCTATCCCCCAGTTATAAAACTAGTTCGTGCGTTTTGGAAGTATCTTGATCTTCGATTCACTTTTTACGGACAGAGTCATATTCCAAATAAGGGTCCAGCAATTCTTGCTATGAATCATGTTGGCTATCTTGATTTTGCCCTAGCTGGAACAGCCTTTCTTCCCACCTCTCGCTTAGTTAGATTTATGGCAAAGAAAGAAATCTTTGATCATCCAATAGCCGGCCTGCTAATGCGCGGTATGAAACATATCAGCGTTGATCGCAATAATGGCGCCCCCTCTTTTCTTTCAGCTCTTAAGGCCCTTGATAAAGGTGAGATCGTTGGCGTTTTTCCGGAAGCAACAATTTCTCAAAGCTTTGAGCTTAAAGATATGAAGAGCGGCGTTATTCGCCTAGCTATGGAATCTGGCGCTCCAATCCTTCCGATGGTGATCTGGGGCTCGCAGCGAGTGTGGAGCAAGAAGATGCCGAAGAACTTATCTCGAAGCAGTATCCCTATCTTTATTGCCATTGGGCCACTTCGATATATCAAGAAAGGCTCTGATATCGATAGAGAGCTCGCCGCTCTTAAAGAAGCGATGGCTCAATTACTAAATCAAGTTCAGAGTGATTATCCTGACTCCCATGAGGGCGCTAGATGGGCGCCAGCAAGGCTCGGTGGAAGCGCTCCAAGCCCTGCAGAACTTGAAGATATGCGAAGAAATAAAAAGGAGAGTTGAGAGATGTTTGGTAGAAAGAAGAAGGATCCCAACGCTCCTAAGAAAGTTAGATTCAAAACGATTCGCGATGCTTACTCCCTTGCTCGCAAGCATTACAAGTTTGTATTTCTCCGCTGCCTCGCTGTCTTCACACCTATTTGGGGTGCTGGAATTGGAATTGGAGCCTTCTTTAACCGACCAGGTTATGCAGCTTTTCTAACCTTTCCACTAGCTTTTCTTGGCGCTTTCTTTTACTTCACGCGACTTGCAGGAAATGCTGCCTATGCATCAATTGAGGGACAGCCTGGCGCTGGAGCCAGTGTTTTAATGTCAATTCGAAAAGGCTGGACCATTACTCCAGCAGTAAATGTTAATAAGAACCAAGATATGGTTCATCGCGCAGTTGGTAAAGCTGGAGTAGTGCTAGTTGGCGAAGGTGGCCATGCTCTTAGGTCCCTACTTACAGATGAGAGGCGCAAGATGGAGCGCTTTGCCCCTGGTGTTCCAATCCATGAAATAGTAATTGGAAATGAAAAAGATCAAGTCTCGGTTAGAAAACTACAGAAGAGAATGAAAAAGTTTCCTAAGAAACTCTCAACAGTTCAGGTGCGAGAGCTGCGAGCAAGGCTTAAATCAGTTGGCGGACTTAATATTCCGCTTCCAAAAGGTCCCATGCCTAAGAACATGAGGATGCCTAAGCCTCGTTAAGCTCGTTTCTTTCTAACTCTCATCACAACAGAGTTAGCAGCTCGATCATGTAGTCCCCTGCCATCTTTATCAGTAACAACGGCTGGAATAACAAGTGCTATGAGGATTGTGCGAAGCAGAATTGGCCCAGGGCGAAGAAATAGATTATCTGGCCAACTCAAAACTCTTAAGCCCATAACTCTCTGCCCTGCAGATGCCCCGCCAAGTGATGTAAGTAGGGAAACCTCTAAGACAAATACTCCAAGGCGAAATAGCGATGGGCCAAGCGCGCTTGCTTGCAAGGGATAAACCAGGGCCGCAGTAAATGATGCAATGGCCCAATCAATGCTTAGCGCCAGCACTCGCCGGCCAAGTCCTGCCCGTTCCATAGGCTCAACCTAACTAAAAAAGCTCCCTTAGGCCCGTTTTATGAAACATAGCCGTAACCCACCGGTTATGGATATTTCACCGCCCTAGCCTAGGTTTGGGCCATTGCTAGAGAGCTCAACGTGGAGCTAAAGATGAAGAAAAACCTCAGGAGAGAAATGTTTAAAAATTCTGCAGAAGTTTTAAATTACATAAAGAAAGAAAATGTCGCACTCGTTGATGTCCGCTTCACCGATCTGCCTGGTATGCAGCATCACTTCAACGTTCCCGTCTCGCAATTTACTGAAGATGTCTTTAAAGATGGTCTGATGTTTGATGGTTCCTCAATTAGAGGTTTCCAATCAATTCATGAATCAGATATGAAACTTCTTCCAGCACCAGAGACAGCATTTATTGATCCATTTAGAACTGAAAAAACTCTAGTTCTTCATTTCTCAGTCGTAAATCCTGATGACAATTCACCGTATAGCAGAGACCCACGCCAGATCGTTAATAAGGCTGTGGAATATATGAGATCTACTGGAATTGCAGATACCGCATACTTTGCTCCTGAGGCTGAGTTCTATGTATTTGATCGCGTTAAATTCCAAACACGTATGAATACCGGCTTCTATGAAGTTGATTCATATGAAGGAGCTTGGAATACCGGAATTGATGATGATCCAGATGGCACACCAAATCGTGGCTATCGCACCAGAATTAAAGGCGGGTATTTCCCAGTCTCTCCAACAGATCAATTTGCTGATCTGCGCGATCAGATGGTTATGAATCTTGCCAAAGTTGGTCTTGATGTAGAGCGCGCGCACCATGAAGTTGGAACTGCAGGTCAGATGGAGATCAACTATCGCTTCAATGACATCCTTCATGCCGGAGATGATCTAATGAAGTTTAAATACATCATTAAGAACACTGCTTGGGCCGCTGGAAAGACTGTGACCTTTATGCCAAAGCCACTCTTTGGTGATAATGGTTCTGGAATGCATGTTCACCAATCACTTTGGAAAGATGGCAAACCACTTATGTGGGGCGATGGTTATGCAAATCTTTCTGATACTGCGCGCTGGTATATCGGAGGTCTTCTAAAGCATGCACCTTCACTGCTTGCATTTACCAACCCAACAGTGAACTCTTATAAGCGACTCGTTCCAGGATATGAAGCTCCAGTAAATCTTGTTTACTCAGCTCGTAACCGCTCAGCCTGTATCCGTATCCCAATTACCGGATCTAGCCCGAAGGCAAAGCGCATAGAGTTCCGTTGCCCAGATCCATCATCAAATCCATATCTTGCATTTGCTGCGATCTTGATGGCCGGTCTTGATGGAATCACAAACAAGATTGAGCCACCAAAGCCAGTTGATAAAGATCTCTACGAATTAGAGGGAGCCGAAGCTAAGGCAATTGCTCAAGTACCTGGCTCGCTAGATGCTGTTATCGATAACCTTGAACGAGATAACGACTTCTTAACTCGCGGCGGTGTCTTTACTAAAGACTTGATCGATACCTGGATTGATTGGAAGCGTAAGTCAGAAATTGATTATGTTCGCTTGCGTCCACATCCAGCAGAGTTTGAACTCTATTACGATATCTAAACTCAAGAGTTAGAAGAGAGGGTCTGCTTAGGCAGGCCCTCTTTTTTATTCTAAGTTCTTCAATCTCTGCAGAAGTGTTGGATGAGTGTAATTGAATGCCACATAAGCCGGATGGGGCGAGAGATTTGCAAGGCTATCGGTGGAGATTTTGCTCAAAGCACTTCGCATAGGTTCAACTTTATAAGTCTGCTTAGCAAAGGTATCGGCCTCATACTCGTTATGACGAGACCAGGTGTTATTTATTAAACCTAGGAAAATACTAAGTGGAGTAAAGAGAATGAAGAATGCTAGCGCTGAGAGATGAAAGCTACTCTCACTTGCCCCTAGTGCGGTTGAGAGCTCAGGATAGCCAAGTAGAAATCCAAGGAGAGCAAAGGTTGCAAAGGTTTGGATGTTGCTAAAGATAAACATTGAGAGAGTATGTTTCTTCTTGTAGTGACCAATTTCATGAGCTAAAACTGCAATGATCTCTGTAGTGCTCAGTTTCTCAATCAAGGTATCAAATAAGACAATGGTCTTACTTGAGCCAAGGCCACTAAAAAAGCATTGGCCTTCGACGATCTCTTCGAGCCATCCATTACAAATAGGCGACCCAAGTTATAGCCTTGCGAAGCGCAATACTTTTCAATTCCTTGCTTTAGTGGTCCATCCTTTATTGGCTCTAATTTATTAAAAAGCGGCAGGATTAATGTTGTTCCAAACATAAACATAAGTAGCGAGAAAACTGCTAGAAGCGCCCAAGCAAGAATCCAGAAATTTCCACCAAGCTGTTGGTAGAACCAGAGAACTGCTGTTAGCAAGCTGCCCCCTATTAAGGTTGCAAGAGCTGCGCCTTTGATAGTGTCTGTGAAAAAGACCTTTGGGGTAGTTTTATTAAACCCATATTTCTCCTCAATTTTAAAAGTTCCATAAAGAGTAAATGGCAGGTTTAACAGATAGGAGATAACACTGAGTGAGGCGATAAAGAGAAGGGATACCAAAATCTGGTTATCGACGATGCCTCTAGCCCAATTATCAAGCGATGCAAACCAGCCATAGCTCAGAGCAAAGATGAGAATCAAAGTTGAGATAGTTGAAGATATAAAGCCAAAACGGGTCTTCTCTGCGCTGTAACTAATTGACCTCTCCCGCTCCTTGGCATCATAGAGATGGGCAATCTTGGGATCTAAGGCATTTCTTGCAGTGGATAGGTTTAAGTTATCCAGGATTGATTCGATTATGTAAGCGGCAAGGACTATTACTACTAAGGCAGTTAAAAGCATTTTCTTAGGGTAGCCGATAGGCTGACCCTATGTGTCGACTAATGGCCTATAGTTCAAAAACTTCAGTCAACCTACCTGAATTTATGGGTCAGGGCTTTAGCGACTTTCTTAAACTCTCAGAGGTTCATAATGATTCCTGGGGCCTTGCCCTTGCTAATCCAGATAGCGCAACGGTAATTAAGGAAGTAGCAAGCGCTGCAGCTAGCGCCAGATTTAGCGAAGTAATAAGTAATCAAAGCGCTCCTGGAGCTCTGCTGCACTTTAGATGGGCCTCCCCTGGACTTGAAGTAACTCACGAAAATGCTCATCCATTTTGTTTTGAAGATATTGCCTTTATCCATAATGGCGCCCTTAGCCCTTATGAAGCTGTTAAATCACTGATTGCTCCAGAATTTGAATCACTTAGAGAGGGTGATACCGATAGCGAGCTCTTCTTTCTCTATCTCTTAACTGAGATCAAAGCCAATGGATTTGTAGAGGGCGTAGTTAAAGGGATAAAGAATCTTAAGGAGAATTTTGAATATAGCTCAATTAATTCAATGATTATCAACTCTGACATCTAATTGTGGTGAGCGAACATGATCCATTGAATAAGCCAAGTTGGACCGATGACCTCTACTACGAACTGCGCTATCGCATCGATGAAAACGGAGTTGCGGTGGCCTCATCAGGCTGGGATCAAAGCGGTTGGGTCTTGATGGATAATCACTCGATTCTCATTGTTAATCGCCATGATTTAACTCATCAGATTAGGTCAATTTAACCCGTTAAATAGCTGGCTCTTTCTTAATTCGTTCAACTGATACCACCAAAATAACACCAATTAAAATGATTAGACCACCAAGGGCGTAAGAGCTAGTTATCTTTTCATTAAGAAATAGGGCGCCGAGCGCTACGGCGATTATCGGATTTACATATGCATAAGTAGCAGTAAGTGATACTGGAGCATTTGCCACAAGCCAGAGATATGCGGTGTATGCCGCGATCGATCCAAATATAATTAAGTAAACAAACCAGAGCCAGGACCAGCTAGTTGCATCAAGAAAATCATTAATGGATTCGCCTTTAACAAAGCCTGCCACAGTTAAGGAGACTCCCCCAGCCAACATTTCATAGGCAGTAAAGACAAGAGTGTTCTTAGGAAGTGGGAATTTTGGCGCAAGAAAAGTTCCCAGCGCCCATCCAATATTTCCTAGAAGAACCATCAACATGAAGAAAAAGAGTTTGGAATTACTTATCTCACTTACCGGAGTGATGCTTCCCGGCTTTAAAAGAAGGGCAACGCCAGCAAAACCAATCATTAGGCCCAGCCAGGAGACTTTAGATAATCGCTCTCCAGAGATGGTGCGAAAAATTGCTATCCATAACGGAAGAGCTGCAATTATTAGCGCAACGATTCCTGAGGGCACATATTCTTGAGAAACAGATACGGTGCCGATTCCAAATCCTAGGAGTAGAAAGCCCATAACCAGTGAGCTCTTTAACTCTGCCTGGGGAATTTTGAGTTCGCCAAAGCCTTGTCGCAACGAAATTATTGCAGCAAGAAGCAATCCCGCAATTAAAAAACGAATCCCCATTGCTAAAAGTGGTGGCATGCTCTCAATTACATAGGCAATTGCGAAATAAGTAGATCCCCAAATCAAATAAACCGCCCAAAGCGAGGTCCAGGTCTTTGCCGAGTTTGAGACTTCTGTTCCTTATTCATCTTCACTCTGACACCCTAACTTTCCTAGCTTTAATCGTTGACTACTTTTTCGTTTTGCAGATGCAAATGATTTGCAATAACCTTATCGTATGACCAAGTCCAAGCCTGGCGATAAATCTTTAAGACAGCACTTAAAGTTCGAAAGAGATGAAATCCCTTCTTTGGTCGGCATTTTGGGCACGGTAATTGCCCTACATGTAATTGGTTGGGGGCTCTTCATCTATTACAACTCAGATCCTCAGTATCACGGGTTAGCCGACAGCAAAGGTGCTCTGGTTTATGCCGGAGCTGGAGCTTTGGCCTATTCATTCGGTTTGCGCCACGCATTTGATGCTGATCACATCGCAGCAATAGATGACACCACACGATTAATGTTGGCTAAAGGAAAAAAACCCTTAGGAGTTGGACTTTTCTTTTCGCTTGGGCATTCAACTGTCGTTCTAGCCCTCTCAATTGGTGTGGCATTCGCAGCTCAGCGAGCAGCTAGATTTCAGGAAGATTTTGCAGAAACTGGTGGAATCATTGGAACTTCTGTTTCTGGCTTATTCCTCTATCTAATTGGCATATTAAATTTAGTTATCTTGGTTGGAATTATTGGCGTCTGGAAGAAAGCCAAGAGTGGGAAGTTTTCGCACCAGCATTTAGAGGAGCTCTTGAATGATCGAGGGCTTATGCGGCGAATTTTTAGAGGACGCTTCAAAAAGGGTTTCGATAAATCTCATCAAATCTATCCGGTAGGAGTTCTATTTGGGCTCGGCTTTGATACTGCAACCGAGGTTGCGATCCTGGGTCTTTCAGCAACTGTTGCTATCGGCACAGTTGGTGGGGTCCTACCGCCCCTTGCCATCATCGCCCTCCCGATCATTTTTGCTGCAGGCATGTCACTTATGGACGCCCTCGATGGAATATTTATGACTAAGGCTTATGGCTGGGCCTTTACCTCGCCTCTGAGGAAAATCTATTACAACATCACTACCACTTCTATCTCAATTTTTGTTGCACTTGTAATTGGAACGATTCAAATAATTAATGTTTTAGCAAGTAAAACTTCAATTGATAACTATGAGCCGTTTACTACGATTGCAAATATTGATCTGGGCGGAATTGGATTCTTCATAGTTGCTAGCTTCGTTGCGGCTTGGCTTCTCTCAGTGCTTATTTGGCGTCTTGGTAAATATGAGAGCAGATACTCATCAGGGATCGTTGAGACTGATCACTCACATACTGAATTAAAGATTAAGGATTAATCAAGGAAGAAATCTAGGAGAAAGTCAGTAGTTCCTGGAACAACCGAATATTTCTCTAGATCAGTAATTCCTTCAGAAGCTAGAACCTCATCATCTACAAAAAAGTTTCCACTGCACGAAGCTGAGTCCCTATTCAAAATAATGTATGCGGCATCGGCCAAAATCTCAGGGGTTCGACATGCTGCGGTATCAACTCCGGGAATCATTGCAAGTGCTGCAGTATCAATTGCAGTTCTTGGCCAAAGAGCGTTAACGGCAATTTTTTCACGTTTGAACTCCTCGGCCATTCCAAGGACACACATGCTCATTCCATACTTTGCCATGGTGTAGGCAACGTGGTTTCTAAACCACTTTGCCTTCATTGAAAGCGGAGGCGAGAGAGTCAAGATGTGAGGATTTCTCCCAGCTTTAGCACTTTCTTGCAGGTGCGGTAGAACGGCCTGTGAGGTTAAGAAGGTTCCTCGAACATTTACATCAAACATCAAATCAAATCTCTTAGCAGGCGTTTGTAGCGTGGGGGTTAGATTAATAGCGCTTGCGTTGTTAATTAAGATATCAATGCCACCAAACTCTTTCGCAGCTTGATCAACAGCTGCGCTTATCTGATTTTCATCCCTTAAGTCGCATTGAATAGCAAGGGCCTTTCCCCCAGCAGCTGTGATTTCACTTGCTGCTGTGTGGATGGTTCCTGGAAGCTTTGGATTGGGTTCGTTTGTTTTAGCAGCAATTGCAATCATTGCTCCGTCTTTTGCAGCCCTGATAGCGATCGCTAGTCCAATGCCTCGAGATCCTCCAGTAACAAAAATCTTCTTTCCTGCAAGACTCATCTATTTACCCTTCTTTGCTGCTAGTTTCATGAAGGCCTCTTGGGCCTCATCGGATTCAAGGGCCCGAAGAAAGAGCTCCCCTTCTGCCTGCATTACCACTTTAACCTTCTCATGGAGATCACTCTTTAATAGAGCTTTTGTCTGCAAGATTGCATTTGGCGGCTGGCTTGCAAGCTTTAGCGCAATTTTTCTAATCTCATCTTTTGGATTTTGAGCAACTGCTGCAATTAACCCCATCTCAACGGCTTGCTCGGCGCTAAACGGCTCTCCAGTGAGAAGAATTTGTGCTGCTCTTTGATAACCCACAAGCCTTGGAAATAGCAGAGTCGCCCCTGCTTCAGGAACAAGACCTAAATTAACAAAAGGCATAGAGAAGTTCGTCGTCTCAGATGCAATTGTGATATCGCAGTGAAGCAACATCGTTGTTCCTATCCCAATTGCATTTCCTGAAACTGCTGCAAGCAGTGGCTTTGTAAAGTTGTGAATTTCTTGCAGGAAATTCCAAACAGGTGAGCCAGGCTCATGAGGAGGATTATTCAGAAAATCAAAGATGTCATTTCCTGCTGTGAAATGTGGCCCTTCATGGGTGATCACAACTACTCGAATGCCAAAGTCACCATTAGCTTCTTTTAGCGCATCGGCGAGCGATTGATACATATCTCGGGTAATGGCATTCTGTTTTGCCACCCGATTAAGAGTTAAGGTAAGGACTTGCTCATCTAGGGACTTGAGAACCTCACTCACCCCTGAATCCTAACTCTTTAATTCGCCAGCAATAAATGCCTTTGTTCTCACTAAAGCCTCTTCATCAGAGTACTGCTCAGGAGGAGACTTCATGAAATAGCTAGATGGTGAAAGAAGTGGCCCGCCAATTCCTCTATCCATCGCAACCTTTGCGCAGCGAAGGGCATCAATAATGACGCCAGCTGAGTTTGGTGAATCCCAGACCTCAAGTTTGTATTCAATAGTTAGTGGAACATCGCCAAATGCTCGTCCTTCAAGGCGAACAAAGGCCCACTTGCGATCATCGAGCCACTGCACATAATCAGATGGCCCAATATGAACATTGCCCTCTCCCATATCGTAATCAAGCTGTGATGTAACTGATTGAGTTTTGGAGATCTTCTTTGACTCTAGGCGATCTCGCTCAAGCATGTTTTTAAAGTCCATATTTCCACCAACATTTAATTGATAGGTTCTATCGACTTTGACTCCGCGGTCTTGGAATAGCTTGGTTAGAACTCTATGGGTAATAGTTGCTCCAACTTGAGATTTAATATCATCGCCAACGATTGGAAGGCCAGCCTTTGTGAATTTATCGGCCCACTCAGGGGTTGAGGCGATAAAGACTGGAAGTGCGTTGACAAAACCGCAGCCAGCATCAATTGCGCATTGGGCATAAAACTTTGTCGCAACCTCTGAGCCAACAGGCAGATAGCAGACTAGAACATCAACCTTGGCATCCTTAAGTGCTTTAACGACATCAACAGCTGGCGAATCAGACTCTGTAATTGTCTCCCTGTAATAGCGACCAAGGCCATCATGAGTTACACCTCTTAAAACCTTAACGCCAGATTGTGGACTTCAGAGAATTTGATGGTGTTGTTTTCACTAGCCCAGATAGCATCTGCAAGATCTAGACCAACTTTTTTCTTATCAACGTCAAAGGCGGCAACGAACTTCACATCACCTACGTGATATCCCCCGACGACTACATTCATCAGACCTGGAATCTCTTGATCCCTTGCCGCATCTCGGTAGTAATGCACCCCTTGCACTAGAGAATTGGCGCAATTACCAACTCCAACTATTGCTACGCGGATCTCTTTATCTGGGCTCACTAGTTTTTCCTTTCAGATCTGATCATTTGATCAAGCCAAGCAATTTCTCGCTCAGCAGTTTCAAGAGAGTGACGGCGCCACTCCAGAAGATATTTATCAAGACCAACAGCTGACTTATCTAGATCAGCTTTTAAGATCTCAGCCTTCTCCTTGAGGCGGCGCTGGCGCCCCTCAAGAATCCTTAATCGATTTCGAGTTGAAGTTGGCCCAAAGAATGCGACGCTAACTTCAAAGTTGTCGTCATCTAGGCCGAGCTCTCCTGCCCCTTGCGTTAATTCATCGAATTTCGATATTCCTTTTTGGGTTATGGAGTAGACGATTCGAACTCTCTTGGACTTTCCACCCTTGGGAACTTCCAATTGAATTATTAGACCTGCATCAAGCATTCGCTTTAATTGCGGATAGAGAACTGAGAATGAAAGAGCTCTAAAGGGGCCAAAAATGGCTGTAAGCCTCTTGCGGAGCTCATAACCATGAAGGGAGCTCTCCTTTAATAGGCCAAGAAGGGCAAACTCCAGGGATTCAGCCCTAGATCTCATCTACCCCACCCCCTATTTATATCGATTCGATATATCGAGTGGATAGTAAACCCTGCCAGGCGCCGCCGCGCAACTCTGACCCGCAAAGATCCCCAGGGTGTCGTTATAAAACTCTCAGGTTTGCGCGAGTCAGACTTATTAGTAGCAAATATCAGGCATACCCTTCTTTTCTAGAGTTCGCCCGCACTTTAAATATTGCCTACAGAACCACTGGGCGCTCTAGAAATGAGGACCTCTTAGATGAGTCTCTTCTCTTGGAAGCTACACGGAAATGGAAAAAGCATTGCCCCTGGCGAGGTCGTCTCGACAGATGAACGTTTAAGTTGGCCGCGCACCATTGGCGTTGGTTTCCAACATATTGCAGCAATGTTCGGAGCTACTTTCCTAGTTCCAATTCTTACGGGCCTACCCCCTACCACCACTCTTTTCTTCTCCGGCGTGGGAACGATTCTCTTCCTCATCATTACTCAAAATAAAGTTCCAAGTTATCTTGGATCATCCTTTGCATTCCTTGCTCCAATTGCCGCATCTGTTAAGAGTGACAGCATGGCAGTTGCTCTCGGCGGCGTAGTTGCAACCGGAGTCTTATTAGCCCTCGTCGGTCTAATTGCTCGCGCAGTTGGAACTGGCTGGATTAATTGGATGTTGCCTCCTGTAGTTACTGGAACAATCGTTATGGTCATCGGCCTAAACCTTGCTCCAGCTGCTAAAAATGGCTTGGCAAGTGGACCAGTTCTAGGAACTTTGACTCTGCTTGCAATCGCATCATTTGCAGCTTTCTCACGCGGCTTCATTGGGCGTATTTCGATTTTCCTCGGAGTTGTTGTGGGATATCTAGTGGCATTTGTCATGGGAGATGTCAACACTGATGGAATCTCCTCGGCTAAATGGATTGCAGCCCCAACTTTTACAACTCCTGAATTCAAAGTCAGCGCCATCATTCTCTTCATCCCAGTCGTTCTGGTGCTGATTGCTGAAAATGTTGGGCATGTTAAAGCGGTATCAAATATGACTGGCAAAGATCTTGATGATCAGATGGGTAATGCCCTATTTGCTGATGGCGTTGCTACCACCCTTGCGGGCGCTGGCGGCGGCTCAGGAACCACCACTTATGCTGAAAATATCGGCGTAATGGCTGCTACTCGAGTTTATTCAACCGCGGCATATTGGATTGCAGCCTTTGGTGCAATCATCTTGTCAGTGTCACCAAAATTTGGCGCAGTTCTTAGCGCTATTCCTGGCGGAGTCCTAGGAGGGGCGCAAGTTGCTCTCTTTGGAATGATCGGAATTCTAGGAGCAAAAATCTGGATTGAATCAAAGGTGAATTTCACTGATTCCACTAATTTGCTCGTGGTTGCTACCGCAATCATCATAGGAATTGCTGATGTCTCCTGGACCAGTGGTGATTTCACATTTAATGGAATCATCAACGCAACTCTGGTTGCAATCGTTGGTTATCGCGTATTTCACAATATCTCCAAATCGCGTGGAACTAGCGTTTCATAAATCAGCAGTAAATTAGCTATCTAGAGTAGTTAATTGAGGCGCCTGGCTTAGCCGCTAGGCGCCTCTTTCTTTATCCCTTTTTCTAGGCAAAAGTGTTGGATAATTCTCCGATGATCCTCGACTTCCCAGCTAGATATCCGGAATATCTAATTGCTGCGATGATCATTATTTTGGCCCCGGGGCCAAGTGTTCTCTTCATTATCGCTAGAGCTATTGCTTGGGGCAGAGCAACTGCGATTGCATCAGTTGCAGGAAATGTCACAGGCGCATTTACTCTCTCACTTGCGGTGGCATTTGGCTTGGGTCCGATTCTGCAGGCAAGTGAGTTAGCTTTTATTGGAGTTCAACTTCTTGGCGGGCTCTATCTGATCTATCTAGGCCTTGATGCAATAAAGCACTCCAAAATTCATGCCGACGATATGGTCAATCAGGGAGATGTAAAGCCTTCAAATATTAGGTCTATTAAAGATGGCTTCTGGGTTGGAGCGTTAAATCCCAAAGGGCTTGTTTTCTTTGCCGCTATCTTGCCGCAATTTGTCGATAAGGGATCAGAGCAGGTAACCGAGCAGCTGGTAATTATGGGGGCGACTTTTGCCATTCTGGCTTTCTTCTCTGATGGCACCTGGGGCTTAATTGCTGGAACAGTCAGGCAGTGGCTAGCCACCTCCCCACAGCGCTTAGTTCTCATGCGCCGCATCGGCGGGCTGGTAATGATCACCCTTGGAATATTTACCTTAACTTCAGCGATCTAAGCGATGAAATGTCAGTGCCTCAAGGCAGAATCACGCCATGAGCAAAGCTAGAGAGTTTATAAGCCCAAGTGATTTAACTTTTTCTTGGAATGGATGCCATCGATGTCTATGGCTTAACTACAACCATGGCGTTAAGGCTCCATCATTTTTCCCATTAGTTGGCGAGCTCTCTGCGATGCAGGAGAAACACTTCAATGGCGCTAAGTCAAAGGATTTACACCCAGAAATTAAGCCAGGCAAAGTCTTAGATCGCGGTGGTTGGGTTAAATCAATGCCAATTACCTATAACTCAAATCCTTCTCCCTATGCCATAAGAGGAAAATACGACTTACTGATGGAATTTGATGATGGCACATATGGCGTAATTGATTGCAAATTCCAAGGAAAAAATAACGACAAGAGTGATTTTTACTCACCTCAACTGGAAGCCTATGCCTTTGCGCTAGAAAATCCCCTCCAAGGAGAGCCAAAGCAGATCTCAGTTCTCGGTCTTCTTGTCTGGTCGCCTGAAAATCCTGAAGGCAACCCAGAAAGTGGCTTTAGCCTTAATTTAAGTAGCGCTTGGTATCCAATTACGAGAAATCCAGTTGGACTAGCAGAGCGGCTACAAGATTTTATTCAAGTAATTAGCGGCGAAGTTCCAAGCGCTGATTCCACTTGTGATACTTGCAAATTTATTACTACTCGTCGAGAGATCTTCGGAGAGGAGTAATTACTCCTGGCTCTCTTTTCTCTCGCGTCTCCTCTGCTCATCTAAAGCTTCTTTAGCTTGTGAGGCATAGATATCAACATATTCTTGTCCTGAGAGCTCCTGCAATTTCTTCATCAGGGAATCTGTTGCCTTCCTTAACTCCTCAGGATCATTTGATTTATCCGGGGTTGGAAAATACATCGGCTCACCAAAGACCATCTTTACTCGCATAATCTTTGGAATTACTTTTCCAGTTGGTTGAATCTCTGCAGTATGAAACATCGCTACCGGCACAATAGGAGCGCCACTTTCCATAGCAAGTCTTGCGATTCCAGTTCTTCCTCTATAAAGCCGGCCATCTGGAGATCTAGTTCCCTCTGGATAAATTCCAATACAGCCGCCCTCTGCAAGAACAGAGAGTCCGGTAAGAAGTGCTGCCTCGCTTCTAGATCCTCCGGCTCGATCAACGGAGACTTGGCCAAGTGCAATAAAGGTCAACTTCTTTACTAGCCCCTTAAGCCCAGGAGATGTGAAGTATTCACTCTTGGCTAGAAAGGTTACTTTTCTTGGAATTACTAACGGCATAAATATTGAATCGCTAAAGGAGAGATGGTTTGAAGCAATAATTACTGGGCCGGTTGCAGGAACAAATCGAAGTCCTGAAACCTTTGGCCTAAATAGCAGGGTCAGCACTGGAAGCAGGAAAGATTTAAGAAGGCCGTAGGCGATCTTGTCGCCAGCAACCATTGCTTCAACTTTATTCTTTTTTCGCCGTAGCGCCATGGCCCTAATTTAGAGCCTTTTGCCCCTCTTATGACACTATGCGTGTCGTGAGCGTAATTCCTAACCCGCAAGCTTTTTATCTGCCCAGCGGACCCATTGCAGTTTTGATGATCCATGGATTTAACGGCTCTCCTGCATCGATAAAGCCTTGGGCGCAGGGCCTTGCAGATCATGGATTTAGCGTTGCAGCTCCATGTCTTCCAGGCCACGGCACTACTTGGGAAGATATGAATAACACCACTTGGCAACAATGGTATGAAGAAGTTGATAGAGAATTTACAAAGTTAAAGCAAAAACATGAGCGCGTCTTTGTTGCTGGATTCTCTATGGGTGGTGCGCTCTCACTTCGTCTTGCAAGTATTAGAGGATCTGAGATTGAAGGTTTGATATTAATTAACCCTGCAATAAAAGATACCAGGCTTAGAGTAAAGCTTGTTCCACTCTTAAAGTATTTAGTTGGATCAATTAAAGGAAGTAGAAGTGATGTTGCAGCCCCCAACCCCCCGCGACATAGCTATCTAAGGACTCCCCTAAAAGCATTTGATTCACTGCAAAAACTCTGGGCGTTAGTTAGGCAAGATCTATATTTAGTCGATCTACCTCTAATGGTTGGTTATTCAATCAATGATCACGTTGTTGATCCCTCTAACTCTGAAGTAATTATTGATAACGTTTCATCAGTTGATATTAGAGAAGTAGTCTTTGAGAGATCGTTTCATAACGTGGCACTTGATTATGACCTTGATATTTTGATCGAAGAGAGCAGAGTCTTCATAAACGATGTATTAAGCGGCGAAGTTGAAAGAAGTGATAGCGGCAGCCTTGATGCCCAATTTGAATCCATTGTTTCAGGGCTCTCACTTGATGAATCATCTCCCACTACTTTTCTTGATGAATTAGAGCAGATTGATGCAATTGAGAAATACCCTGGAGATAATAAGGAGTTGCCGCAGCTAACTAGCATCCAACGAAGCGCTCTCCTTGGAGTAATTGGTGGGCCGATCTACATAATTGCAGTGCAGATTCTTGGTTTAGATCTTCTTGGCCTTGGTCCTTGGCCTGGAGGAATTGCTCTAGTTGCTGGAATTTTTGCTTTCTTCTACCAAATCAAGCCAGATGCAGATGAAGATGGAGATGGATCTGCGATATGAGTGAGAATTTTCGTTGGGGAATCCTAGGAACTGGAGGCATTGCAAAGGCATTTGCTAAAGATCTGACCTTTACTAGCGGCCATGAAGTTAGCGCTGTTGGATCTCGCTCTTTAGATAAAGCTTTAGATTTCAGTAAAGAATATGGCGGCAGCGCCTATGGCAGCTATGAAGAGCTGGTGGCAAGTGATGTAGATGCTATTTATGTTGCAACGCCTCATCCCATGCATGAGCCAAACACTCTGCTTGCACTAAGTGCGGGTAAAGCTGTTCTCTGTGAGAAACCATTTGCCGTTAATGCAGCCCAATCAGCCAGGATGATTTCACTGGCAAAGCAAAAGAATCTACTCTTAGTTGAAGCGATGTGGTCTCGCTTCTTGCCACACTACCGACTTATCAGGCAATTACTCGCAGCTGGCGAGCTTGGTGAAATCATCTCTATCTCTGCCGATCATGGCCAATTCCTTCCGCTACCAAAACATTATCGTCTCCATGCTCCAGAGCTTGCAGGTGGCGCGCTTCTAGATCTTGGGGTCTATCCCATCTCACTTGCACATTTCATTCTAGGAAAACCTAATGAAATTCAAGTTACTGCTGAACTTACAGATACTGGAGTGGATGGCCATTGCTCAATATTTTTTGATTATCCAAGCGGCGCTGTAGCAAATTTATCCTGCACCATGTTAGTTAAGACTCCATGCGTGGCAGAGATAATTGGTAGCAAAGCTCGGATAGAAATTGATAGCACTTTCTATAATCCAGCGAGTATGCGCCTGATAAAAACTAGTGGTGAGGTAATTGAATATCCGAGAAATTATGAAGGCCATGGTCTTCGAGAGCAGGCCATTGAATTTGCCAAGCTTTATAGAGCTGGCGCAAAAGAATCAGATTTAATAACCCATCAAGATAGCCAAGAGATTATGGAGATCATGGATCAGATAAGAAGTGAAATTGGAGTTAAATACCCCTTTGAGTAGCTCTAGTTTCTAGCTAGATCAGCAACTCCAACTAGTCCCGCATCATTTCCTAACACCGCAGAGACAATAACCGGAGCTGGACGCTTGCCGGTAAAAGGAATCAGTTCATTCATCGCTTGCCTTGTTGGATTTAAGAGAATATCTCCGGCATCTATTACTCCCCCGCCGATAATAAATGCCTCTGGATCAAGGGATGCAACCAGGGATGCGCATAGTGCGCCAAGCCACTGGCCGGTGGTGTTAAAGGCAGCAATTGCAACGCTATCGCCATCTCTTGCAGCATCGCTTATGTGTTTTCCAGTTAGCCCATCAATACTTGAATCACCTCTTGCTAATAGGTTTCTAGCCAAATCTGGTGAGGCAGCAATAGCTTCGCGGGCATGACGCAGAAGTGCATTTCCTGAGGCATATTGCTCAAAGCATCCTCTAACGCCGCAGCCGCAGAGGTGTCCATTTGGAACTGCTCTGGTGTGACCAAACTCTGCGCCAATTCCATAGGCACCGCGATAGAGCTGATCATTAACAATTAATCCGCCACCTAAGCCAGTTCCTACAGTTAACATAATTACGGTGTGAAAATCTCTACCCGCACCAAATTTCTTCTCGCCCCATGCTGCGCTATTTGCATCATTTTCTAGAACAACTCTTCTGCCAATTTTCTTCTCTAGCTGCTCAGTAAGGTTGACGCCATTCCACCCAGCAATATTTGGAGTTGCAAGCATTGTTTTGCGATCTGATGAAATAAATCCTGCAGCGCTAACGCCAACTGCTGAAATATCAAACTCTGAAATTAACTCGAGTGCTAGCTCTGCAATTGTGTCAGTTAGGGCCTGACCGCCTTGAGGTGGAGTCTGTTTGCGAGCGCTCTTTACTATTTTGCCGGATGAGTCAACGACTCCGCCAAGAACTTTGGTACCACCAACATCGATACCAAGTGCCAGAGACATTTAACCTTCGAGTTTCTGCTTTAACTCAGATAGAGATTGCTCAATAGTTGTCTTCTCTACTTTGCGTCTCATCAAATCAGGAACTGGCATACTTAACGCGGTAGTAAGTGAGTAGGTGACAGTTACTGAGTCATCACCATTATCTTTAATCTCATACTTGCCATCCATCTGAGTCATCAGATCTGCCTCTTCAAGTGAGAAAGAGATTTCATTGGGAGCCTTGCTCCAGTCATAAACTAGCGTTGGACGATCTTTTAGAACTCCTGCTTCAACTTTCAGCGTTAGCTTTGTAGGGCGAGATGAAGAATCACGCTCCAAGACCTCGACAGTTTTAATTGCACTTGACCAGCTGGGATAACCTTCAAGATTGAAGAGAATTTCGCGTACCTGCTCGATTGGAGCCTGGATTTGGGTTGAGTGAGATGAGATATCGGCCATGGGCAGAGGCTACCTCTTCCCGTTACCTACCAGTAACCGCTAATTTTGCCCCCATGAGCGAATACTTCATTCCGGCCCTAGAGCCAAAAGCAACCCAAGGAAACCTAACTAACTTAGTAGCTGAGAGAGCCTGGTTTGAACCAGAGCGAATCTTGGTCTCGCGTCCACTCGGTGATGGTTGGCAGCCGGTAAGCGCTCGTGAATTTGAAGCAGAGATTCGCGCCACAGCTAAAGGTCTTATTGCATCTGGAATCGGATTAGGCGATCGCGTAGCAATTATGGCTCGCACTCGTTATGAATGGACCGTTCTAGATTTTGCTATCTGGTTTGCTGGCGCAGTAACAGTTCCAATTTATGAAACTTCATCTCCTGAGCAAGTTGATTGGATTCTCTCGGACTCAGCCTCGGTTGCGATCATTGTTGAAACCCCACAACTTCGCGAAACTGTAACCCCCGTTCTAAATAGCAATGTCAAGAATTGTTGGGTGATGACTGAGAATGTTCTAGCGCAACTTGCATATCTTGGCCGCGATATCTCTGATCAAGAAATTGATAATCGTAGAAATGCGCTAACTCCAGATTCTCTTGCAACACTTATCTATACCTCTGGAACAACTGGAAAGCCAAAGGGCGTAACACTTACCCATGGAAACTTTTTATCAGAGTGTGGAAATGTAGTTATGGGCGCTGCTGACTTATTTATGAAAGCTGGCGGTTCAACTCTGCTATTTCTTCCCGTTGCTCACGTCTTTGGTCGCATGGTGCAGATTGGCGCTATTCGCGCAGGTCTACATCTTGCGCACTGTCCAGATCCTGTTGGCAGACTTCCAATCGACCTTGCATCATTTAAACCAACCTTCGTTCTTGCTGTGCCAAGAATTTTTGAAAAGGTTTATAACGGAGCTGAGGCAAAAGCTGACGCAGCAGGAAAGGGTGCAATCTTTCGCAAGGCTGCAGCTATCGCTGTGGAATACAGCAAATCACTCGATAATGGCGGCCCGTCTCTAACCCTTAAGTTAAAACATGGTCTCTTTGATAAATTGGTTTATTCCAAGATTAGACACGGTCTTGGCGGAAGGGTTGAGGCAGCGATATCAGGTGGTGCTCCACTCGGTGAGCGTTTAGGCCACTTCTATCGCGGCGCTGGAGTTAGAGTCCTTGAGGGTTATGGCTTAACTGAAACCACCGCTGGCGCAACTCTTAATTTATCTACTGCTCATAAGGTTGGTTCAGTTGGAAAACCGATCCCAGGAACCACAATCAAGATTGCCGAAGATGGCGAAGTCTTAATTAAGGGCCCAATTGTTATGCGCGGGTATTGGCAAAATGATGCGGCTAATAAAGAAGTTTTCACCGATGATGGATATTTCCGCTCCGGTGATTTAGGAAAACTAGATGAAGAGGGCTTCCTCTATATCGTGGGTCGAAAGAAAGAACTGATTGTTACATCAGGTGGAAAGAATGTTGCCCCTGCAGTTCTTGAAGATCGCTTACGCGCCCATCCACTAGTTAGCCAATGCATAGTGGTTGGCGATAACCAGCCATATATCGCTGCACTAGTAACTATCGACCCTGATTCACTCAAGGGTTGGATCACTGCAAACAAGAAGGATGGTGCAACTCTCGCGGAGCTCACCAATGATCCTGATCTAATTGCAGTCATTCAAACTGCAGTTGATGAAGCTAACAAGGCAGTAAGCCGTGCTGAGTCAATTCGTAAGTTCACAATCTTGCCGGTTGATTTCACCATCGCCGGAGGTCATTTGACTGCCAAGTTGTCAGTTAAGCGTCACGTAGTCCATAAAGAGTTCGCGGCCGAGATCGCCGAACTCTTTGGCTAAATCTAAACCAGAGACCCAAGAGAGCACTCTTCGCCTAGATTTGGCTCGCCGTCTCCATGAGACTTTGGCCCAAGATCTAGCTGTAATTGGCTATCAGCTCGATGAATTAATTGGTGATGCAAATTTAGGCAAGAAGCATCGAATAGCGCTGCGCAAGATTCGATTTTCTATAAGCCAAACGACTAAGTCTTTTCGCGATCAGATCTACCAATTAAAGCTCACCTCAAGGCAACAACTATCCAAGCAAGTAGTAGAGATATTAGGTGAGATCAAGCTAGCGGCCGACTTTACCTATCCAGAATTTGATCCAGCCGTTGAAGAGGCCTTAAGTCAGATCATTTTGGAGCTAGCAAGAAATACATCTCGCCACTCAAAGGCAACTTGCTTCTATCTCAACTTTAAAGAGAATGAAGAGAGCATCGAGTTTGAAATCGGCGATGATGGAATTGGTGGAGTTAAACCTAAAGATTTTCGATTTGGTTTAGCAAGTATTGATGAACTACTAATCAAAATCTCTTCTTCCTACTCCAGCTCCTCAAAGAGTGATGGTAGTAGCTTCAAATTCCAGATTAGGAAATCTGGGGGCAATAATGCTTAAGGTATTGGTAGTCGATGATCACACTATGGTTAGAGAAGGCCTGCGCCGTTTAATTGCTCGCGACGAAGAAATCTGTGTGATTGGCGAAGCAGGATCTAAGAGAGAAGCATTTGCTCAGATATCGCATCTAAACCCTGATGTGATTGTTGTTGATTTAAATCTGCCTGATGGCAATGGCCTTGAAGTGGTGGCTTGGGCCAGATCTATCTCGCAGCGTATTGGAATAGTGGTTTTAACTATGTCTAATATGCCAGAGCATGTTCTAGCATCAATGCAATCAGGGGCGAGCTCTCATGTTGATAAAGCATCGCCAAGCAGTGAGTTACTAAGCGCCATCAAGGCAAGTTCAGTTAAGCCTTTAAGTTTTACCGCAAGAAAGTTGACGCAAGCAATCGATGCTAAAAATCGAGAAGTAGGCCTTACTCCAAGAGAGCTAGAGATCCTTGAAAAGCTTCCAACCGGGGACACTGTCCTTGAAATAGCAGCTCAATTATTTGTAACCGAGTCAACAGTAAAGACTCACCTGGCATCAATTTATAAGAAGTTTGGCGCAAAAAATCGCGTTCAATGTATAAACACAGCTAGGAAAACTGGCCTACTTCCCTGATATTTCCAATAGTTCATTAAAGGCGCTTGACCAAATATCCCAACTCCAATTGCTCTCAACCCAAGCCCTTCCGGCCTCGCCCATCTCTCTTGCTACCTTCGGATTATCTATTAAAGAAAGCACTCGATTAGCAATCTGATCGATATCCATGCCATCTACAACATATCCAGTTCTGCCATCAATGAGTGCATCGGGGGCTCCCCCAGAGTTCCAGCAATAACTGGAAGAGCGCAGGCACTTGCCTCTAGATAAACAATTCCAAGGCCTTCTACTTCAAGACCCATTAGGCGAGATCTTGATGGCATTACAAATAGATCTGCCGCGTTTAGATACTTTGGAAGATCTGCATAGGCAATACTTCCAAGAAAAATCACTGAGTCTTCTATGCCATATTTGCAACTAGCGAATCAAGCTTTGCTTTTCGAGGACCTTGGCCAATAAATAGTAATTTAGCATCAGGCCGCTTAGCCAGAATCTTAGGCATCGCGGTAATCAACCTATCTTGACCTTTTCTATGGACTAATCTTCCAACCGATAAAATTAAGGGCTCAGAACCAATCTTTAATTCAGATCTGAGGGCGTTAACCTTTGATGGATCTCGCTCTGGCTTAAAGTGATTTATATCGATTCCAGGAGCGATTTTTACTAACTTAGCCTTATCTTTAAAGTGCTTCTCCATGACTGATCCGGTGTAATCGCCTAGAAAGGTTAGAACATCTACGCTTCTAGAAATCTCCTTCATTGCAAAGTTAAAGGGAAACACCTTTGACCACCAGACCTCATGACCATGGCTTAAGGCAACAATTTTCTTGACATTACCGACTCTTAAAAACCTGGCAGAGATTGCAAGTGGAGCTGCAGCTCCAAACCAAATTTTCTCAATTTGGCTCTGTTTTATAACTCTTCTAACTGCCCTTATTACCCGAGGGGTTGGCAGCAATATCTTGGATGAATCGCGAATAACCTTGACGCCAAAGTTTTCAAGCCACTTCTGATCAAAGCTCTCACTGCCAATTTGCTTTGAGGTATAAACAATAACTTCGCCTTTTGGCATTCTTTCAAGTAGGCCAATAATGAAAGTTTCTATTCCTCCTGCGCGCGGGCCAAAGTCATTGGTCAGAAGCAATATTGAAGGCATTATTAAATTCTACTGATCAACTCTAGAGTCGACGCGCTCCTACATACTTTTTCCGACCAAAGTAGTTTCCAAACTCTGCAATCTGCACTTTAGCTCCAGGTCTTGGCGCATGAACCATCTTGTTCTTGCCAATATAAATCCCAACGTGAGATATGGGAGTGCCGAAGAAGACTAGGTCGCCTGCTTGGAGATTATTTCTTGATATCGATCTTCCGTAGCCAAATTGCGCCCGGGAGGAGTGTGGCAATTTAACCCCAGCTCTTTGGAAAGAGCGCATAGTTAGCCCTGAGCAATCCCAACGAATTGGACCTGCTGCTCCCCAGACATAGTTATCTCCAATTTGTTGCACTGCGTAACGAAGGGCAGTTCCAGCTCTTCCTGATACGGCATTGGCAAGCTTTGCCTGCTCTTTTGAATATCTCTGTCGCTCCGCTGCATCCATCGCCTGAAGCTTGAGAATTTTCTCTCGATCTGCTTTCTCCAGTTTTGATAATAACTTTTCAGCTTGCGCAAGTTTGGCTTCAACTTGAGCTGCTTGAGCGCGATAGCGCGCCTCTGCGGCTTGAACTAATCTAACTTTGTCGCTGACTGTTAGTGATGTGGCATCAAGGCGCTGCTTGGCAGTGGCATACTTTCGAAGCTCTAGCGATTGTTTTCTAGTTACATCCTCTAGCGAGCCAGCAGCTGAGAGATAAAGGGATGGATCCGAGGAGAAGAGCAGTTCTAAACCTTCACCGAGTCCCGTTGATTTATAGCGAGCAACTGCAATTGCTGATAGTGATTTCTCAATCGATTCAACGCTAGCTTTTTGAAGATCTGCCTCTTGGCGCACTGACTCCAATTGAGATTTAAGTCTGGCTAATTGAATCTTGGCAGCTTGGGCATTCTCTCCGGCTTCAGCGGCATCTTCTTGAAGGCGTTCAACCTCTGCCCGGACTGCAACTAAGTCAGCGCTCGGGGCAGCGCTAGATGTTGGAAGAAGGGTGATGGCTAGAACTAGAGCCAAAGAAAGGCGTTAGCCACCGAAGAGCCAATTTCATCGCGTTAGGCTAACTGCGAAAGTAAGGCCAGCTCAACCTGAAAGGGCTTGATTTGCCTGTGAATTATCACTTTCTGTCTCAATTTGAGCGTAGCGAAGAGGAGGAATCATTCCCCGTGAGGAGAGAAGATCAATTACACGCGCCTCCTCAAGACCAAGCTCAGAAGGCTCATGGCTCTGATTACTTGGGGCTGAAATTAGGACGGAAACTACGCAATCTTTACATGCGATATCTCGCATGATGCAACTATCGCAATCAATAATCATGAAGGCAACGATAGAGAGCGGCACTGACATCATCACTTGGGCGGTAGCGTGCTACTTATGAAGCAAGGACCAGAGGTCAAAACGATGGCCAATATTCTCCTGGCAAGGAATCTGGCCACCAGCCTTGGGGGTAGCTCAAGGGCGTTAAGCCCCAAAAGTGATCGAATTAGATTCCACCAGATTCGCACGCTAGCCAAGGCGATATTAATTGGCGGGCAGAGTTATAGAAATGAGCCCTACTCTAAATTGAGCCTTCCGCTCTATATCTCATCTCGCACGCTTAACGAAGGAGCCGTTGGTAATAAATTCATCTTTAATCAAGATCCAGCCTGGCTAATTAATCGCGCTTTATTAGAGCAGGGCTACCCAGTATTGATAGAGGGCGGGGTTAATTTCATCTCGAGTTTAATTGCCGAGAGCCTAATTGATCGTCTCTATATCACCAGAGTTAATCAAGATGGTGATGGCCACCTCTTTGATGAGAGTAATTTACATAAGAATTACGAGAGGCAATCTATCGAGATAATTGATGGCGTTAGCTTTGAAAGCTGGGGAGTTAAGTTAAAAAGCAGCGATTAAAAGTACTCCGCCTAGCGCAAAAGCAATTCCCAAGTATTGGACTTTGGCTAATCTCTCATGAAGAAATTTATATGCTAAAAGAATAGTCACTATTGGAAATAGCGAACCTAGAACCATAGCGATAGAAACTAGGCCTTTGGTAGTTGCTACCCCAAGGAGAAAGTTAGCTAGAAAATCTGCAATACCAATAAATATCAATAGTGGAAATTCTTTCCTGGGTATTCCACCAAGACTTCGATATCTAATCGCTAGCAAGATGCAGATCGATACTGAAGCTACTCGCATCGAAGTCATGGTGTGAAGGGAATCAGTCTCAGATCCAATTGCAATAAATGTTAGGGCAGTTCCAAAACCAATGGCAGCCACAACTGCTAACAAGAGAGGCTTTACTGGAAGACCATTTCTTATCTCAGGCCCGCTTGCCATAAATGCTCCAGCGATAGCAATTGCTATTCCAATCAACTCAAGAGAGGTAGGTCGCTCACCTCTTGCCAGCGCAAAAAACAATGGAATTAGAACTGAGAGCGAACTAATCGGTGAAACAACTCCCATACGTCCGGTAGCAAGACCGGTATAAAAAGCGATTAGGCCAATAAAACCAGCGATGCCGGCAATAACTCCTGGGATGAAATAGCCACTCATTGAAAGATTTGGTCTAATGAAATCTGCAAAAAAGAGAATCGTTAAAAGGCCAAAGATAAGTCCGAATATCTGCGAGATCGCTGTGACGGCGATTGCTTTAAAGCGCTTAGAGAGGTTTCCAGCTAAGTAATCCGCAGTTCCCCAGAGCAGGCTGGAAGCTAGCGCAAGTAATGAGCCCATTAATCAAGGTTATCGCCTCATAGGCCCTCGCGCCTCCCGCTGACTCATTTAACTCTTGCCTACCCTTATCCTTATGAAAGCGGCGAATCGAAACTTCGATACTTTTATCGAAGATATAAAAGCCATTAAGGCGCGCCCTGAAATCTCCATCTCTGAAATACCTGCGCCGCAAAAACTTGCCCCCTATGCCTTTGCCATCACCGCCGATTTAGCACTTGATATTGATAGCGAAGATGACATCGCAACTGGCAGATTCGTTCTCCTTCATGATCCAGATGGACAAGAATCTTGGGATGGAACTTTTCGCTGCGTCACCTTTGTTCGCTCAGCCCTTGATATTGAGATTCAATCAGATCCCATGTTGCCTGATGTTGGCTGGTCTTGGTTTATTGATGCGCTAAAAAACAGCGGTGCAAGTTATAGCCAGCCCAGCGGAACAGTTACTAGAGTTGCAAGCGCATCATTTGGAGAACTCTCATCACATGACGAATCATCCGAAATAGAGATTCGAGCTTCATGGACTGCAGATAATCCTGAAGAGTTAATGAGCCATGTCCATGCTTGGCTAGAACTAATGGCAAGCGCTGCAGGTCTTGCCCCTCTTCCTGAGGGTGTGGCCTCACTTCCGCAAAAGCGTTAATTAACTGTGAGTGAGCAAGAGACAAATCTTCGCGCCCTAAAGGTTCCAGAACAGGGAACTCCAGAACTAATTACAACCAAGGATCACTTAGCTGCAGCAATAGACCAACTCAAATCTGGTCACGGCCCAATTGCTATTGATGCCGAGCGCGCCTCAGGATTTCGCTATAGCTCAAGGGCCTATCTAATACAGATATATCGAAGGGGCGGGGGCCTACATCTAATTGATCCAATCCAATTTAACCAAAGCCCTCTAATTAGCCAACTAAATGAAGTTATTAGAGGCGAGGAAACAATCATTCATGCCAGCACTCAAGATCTGCCCTGTCTTCGTGATTGGGGCATAGATCCGAAAGAGCTATTTGATACTGAATTAGGAGCAAGAATTGCAGGTTGTCCAAGAGTTGGCCTCGGTCATTTAGTTGAAAGTTTATTGCAGATCTCACTTGCTAAAGAGCACTCAGCTGTTGATTGGTCAATCCGCCCACTAGAGCAGGAGTGGCTTGATTATGCAGCACTTGATGTGGCCCTACTTATTGATCTTAGAGATAAAGTAGCAGAACTTCTTGAGGCACAAGGAAAATTAAAATGGGCAATGCAAGACTTTGCAGCAATATTAAAGAGTCCTCCCCCGCAAAAACGAAAAGAGCCTTGGAGAAGAACTTCTGGAATGCATGAGATTAAATCTCGATATCAACTGGCAATCATTAGGCAGCTCTGGCAGGTGCGCGATGAGATTGCAGCCTCAATTGACCTAGCTCCAGGACGGCTCTTATCAGATGCGGTGATCATTGCTTTGGCTAAATCTAATGTGAAGAGTAAAGATGAATTTATGAAACTTAGCGAAGCTAAGGCGCGAATAAGAAACGAAACGCAAAAGAGTTACATTGAAACTTGGTTAGAGACATTTCTTGCAGCCCAGAGCTTAACTCAAGAGCAATGGCCAGAACTTCGAAGCAGAAGTGATTCCCTTCCGCCAGTAAAGATTTGGAAGGCAAAGTTTCCTATCGCCTATGCTCATATAAGCCATGCCAAAGCTAAGTTAAATGAAATTGCACTAGAACTTAATCTCCCCCTAGAAAACCTCATGGGGCCTGAGTTGGTAAGAAAAATCTGCTTTGATCAAGCAAGTGAACAAATCCATAAAATGAGTGAGGCTCTGCTGGCAAGAGTTGAAACGCAGTTAAGGCTTAATGGAGCAAGAGAGTGGCAGATAGAAAAGTGCTCTCGATCTCTGGCGAAAAGCCTCGGAGAAGGGGAGCCATTGCCCTCTGAAGCCCCAGTTCAGGATGATTCTGAGCCTCAGGAGTGAGATGAATTACGCAACATTAGAGTTGCGTAAATCGGTAGAATAGGTTTAATCTCTACCCATGCTTAGCAATTTCCTAATAGCGCTGCGCGAAGGCCTTGAGGCTGCCCTCATTGTTGGAATTCTCGTGGCCTACGTGGTTAAAACCAACCGCCGCAATCTCCTACCTCCTTTATGGAGCGGAGTTGGTGTTGCTCTTGCTATCTCTTTTGCGCTCGGTGGTTTCTTGGCATTTACTTCAGCCGAGCTTTCTGAAAGAGGCGAGGAGTTTTTTGCTGGAACTACTTCATTCGTAGCTGTTGCCTTGGTTACTTGGATGGTCTTTTGGATGAAGGCAACTGCCAGAGCCCTTAGAGATACCCTCCATGAAAAGGTTGAGACGGCTGCAATGGTAGGCCCCTTAGCCCTCACCGCAGCAGCCTTTTTCGCCGTCGCACGCGAAGGTCTTGAGACAGCCCTTTTTGTCTACTCAAATTTTCAAGTCGCAGGATCAAAAACTCCTGCCACGATTGGTTTGGTTTCAGGGTTGCTGCTTGCGGTGTTACTTGGATACGCAATATATCGCAGGGCGATTAAGTTCAATCTTTCTAAGTTCTTTACGATTACGGGCGTCGCATTGATTATTGTTGCCGCAGGAGTTTTATCTTATGGAATCCATGAATTCCAAGAATTAGGGTGGCTTCCAGGGGAAGAATCCTATGCCTGGGATGTAACTTCCTGGATGGCGGCAGATTCAATTATGGGATCACTGCTTGCTGGAACAATCGGATTTGATACCACGATGTCGTGGTTGCAATTGTTTGCTTACGGCGCCTACATTCTTGGAACGCTCTATCTATATTTAAGACCTGCCAAGAGTCTGACCCCTGTAAAGCAGAGTTAACAGCTAGTAAGCACTTTGCTAATAGGTTACTGACCAGTAACCTAGTGGTATGAATACTGCCACCACCTCAACCAATGTAGTTCTCCTTGATGCTGTTCGCTCCCCTTTTGGAAAAGCTGGAAGTTTATATGCCGGCACCCGCGCCGATGACATTATCGTTCGAACTATTCGCGGCCTGCTGGAGAGAAATCCATCAGTTAAGCCATCTGAAATTGATGATGTAGCAATTGCTGCTGCTACTCAATATGGCGATCAAGGAATGAACATTGGTAGAAGCGCATCACTTCTGGCAGGAATTCCAAATACTGTTCCAGGATATTCAATTGATCGCTGGTGCGCAGGTGCGCTAACTTCAGTGACAACTCTCGCTGGATCCATTGCGATGGGCGCATACGATCTTGCAATCGCTGGCGGTGTTGAACATATGGGCAATCACCCAATGGGTGATGGCATGGATCCAAATCCTAGATATTTGGCAGAGAAGTTAGTTGATACCGATGCGCTCTCGATGGGAAATACTGCAGAGCGTCTGCACGATAAATTCCCACATCTAACTAAAGAACGTGCAGATAAATACGCACTTCGCTCTCAAGAAAAAACTGCTGCTGCATATAAGAGCGGAAAGATTCAACCTAATTTAATTCCAGTTGCAGTTAGAAACGCTGAGCAAGGTTGGGGAGTTGCAACAGTTGATGAACCACCAAGACCTGGAACAACTCTTGAAGCACTCGCTGCGTTAAAGACTCCATTTCGTCCTCAGGGCAGAGTAACTGCTGGAAATGCAGCAGGACTAAACGATGGTGCAACAGCAGCGCTTCTTGCTAGCGAGAGCAAAGCTAAAGAGCTGGGACTATCACCAAAGGCCAGGATGATTACCTTTGCATTTGCTGGAGTTGAACCAGAGATCATGGGATATGGGCCTGTGCCATCAACGCTTAAGGCTCTTGATAAGGCAGGCTTAAAGATTGAAGATATTGGTTTATTTGAAATAAATGAAGCCTTCTCAATCCAAGTGCTCTCATTCCTTGACTACTTTGGAATTGGCGATGATGATCCAAGAGTGAATCCTTATGGCGGAGCAATTGCTGTTGGCCATCCACTTGCATCCTCTGGAATCCGTTTGATTCTCAATCTTGCTGAGGGTTTTAAAGAACACCCAGAAGTTAGATATGGCATCACCACTATGTGTATTGGACTTGGAATGGGTGGAACCATCATCTGGGAGAACCCAAATTACAAAAAGGGAGCATAAGTAATATGGCAGAGATAACAACTCCCCCAGATGAAGTAGTAACAAACGCTCTCTTGCGCCAAGTTGATCTATCGGCTTTCGGCGCAACCGGCTCCCTTGCCTTAATAACTTTAGATAACGGCCATGATCACACCAGGCCAAATACCTTTGGAATTCAATCTCTAAACGCACTAAATGATGCAATTAGCGCAGCTGAAAGTAGCGATGCGGTAGCGATAGCAATTATTGGAAAACCCTTTATCTTTGCAGCCGGAGCAGATCTCTCTGGAATCTCATATGTTGCCAAGCGAGAGCAATCACTCGCGTTTGGAAAATTAGGACATGACATCTTCAAAAGACTCGGCAGAAGCAAGAAGGTTACCTTTGCCTTTATCAATGGGCTAGCTCTAGGTGGCGGCCTTGAAGTAGGCCTGCACTGCAATTATCGAACCATGGCCACAACTGCCCTTACTGCTCTCCCCGAGTGTTTCCTTGGCTTAGTGCCTGGTTGGGGCGGAGCAACACTGCTTCCTAAACTAATTGGGCCAGAGAGAGCTGTGCAAGTAATCATTTTAAATGCTTTAAACAACAATACGATGATGAAAGCTAAAGATGCCCAGGGCCTTGGAGTTGTTGATGCAGTATTTGAGCCTGCTGACTTTTTAGAAAAATCAATTGCCTTTGCTGCCAGAATTGTTTCCTGGAAAAGAGAAGATAGAGCGTAAAGATTATTCAACAGATCCAAATTGGGATAAAGCTTTAGAAACGGGCAAAGCTGCAATTGCCAAAAAATATGGCGGAGCAGATATTGAAGCCCCAAGGCGCGCCTTAGAACTCATCTCTGCTGCAAGAAGTAACACCCTGGATCAAGGTTTTGATGCTGAGGATGAAATCCTGGCAAATCTAGTTATGGGCAATCCTTTAAGGGCCTCACTCTATGCATTTAATCTGATTCAAAAGAAGCGCAAGAAAGTTGAAGGAGCTCCAAAGGCTGCTCTTGCTAGAAAGGTGACAAAAGCTGGAGTTGTGGGAGCTGGCTTGATGGCATCTCAATTAGCACTTCTAATGATTAGAAATCTAAAAGTCCCAGTAGTTATGACTGACCTTGATCAAGAGCGCGTTGATAAAGGTGTTGCTTGGGTTAGAAATGAAATTACTAAGTTAGTTGAGAAAAAGCGCTTAAGCCCAGAGGCTGCAGCTAGATTATCGTCTCTAATCTCAGGATCTGTGAGCCAATCTGCTTTTGCTGGCTGTGACTTCATAATTGAAGCAGTATTTGAAGAGCTCTCGATAAAGCAGAAGTTGTTTAAGGATCTGGAGGCAATAATCTCTGCCGAGTGCGTTCTAGCTACCAATACTTCATCGCTTTCGGTTGAAAAAATGGGCGAAGGTCTGAAAAATCCAGAGCGCGTTGTTGGATTCCACTTCTTTAATCCAGTAGCTGTTATGCCACTTTGGAGGTAGCAAGAACTTCAAAAACTGATGATGCCACTACCGCTACTGCAATTAACGTCGGTAAAGAGCTAAAGAAAACAATGATTATCTGTAAAGATGCTCCAGGCTTTGTGGTTAATCGCCTGCTAACAAGATTTATGGGCGAAGTTACAGATGCTGTTGATGAAGGAACTCCAACAGATGTAGCCGATAACGCTCTGCGACCTCTTGGTTTTCCAATGTCGCCATTTGAACTATTTGGCCTAGTTGGTCCAGGAGTCGCGCTTCATGTCTCCAAGACTTTAAATGCCAACCTAGGTCCGCGCTATCGCATCTCTCCAACTGTTTCTCGAATGGTGGAGAAGGGCGTTAAAACTTTCTATGTCAAAGATGAGAAAGGCGCGCTTAGCGCTAATCCCGAAGCCCTTGCTCTGATTGAAAAGGGAGATAAGCCATCAACTGCAGAGCAAGTTCGCACCAGAGCTCTATCAGCCCTTGCTCAAGAGGCAAGAATGATGCTGGATGAAGGCGTTGTTGCCACTGCATCAGAAATTGATCTCTGTATGTTGCTAGGGGCGGGATGGCCAATGCATTTAGGCGGAATATTGCCTTATCTTGATAGAGAAGGAATTAGTGAAGCGGTTTGCGGTCAGCGTTTTCATCCGCCGCAAGTTGCATCCCTTCCTGCTTAACATTTAACGAAGCCCAGCCAACTAATTGACGGCTAATGCTCTGTGAAGTGATTCCAATATCTTGCAGAATTTCGGCGCGCTTTGAATGTTGAATAAATTCCAAAGGCACTCCAATTGAATGAATTGGCAGATCTAAACCATTTTCACGAAATAGCTCAGATAAGGTGCTAGCAATCCCGCCATGTTTAATTCCATCTTCTAGCACCACTACTCGTTTAAATCTTGGAGCCATGGCAAGAAGTGAGTCTGCAGGAAGAGGCTTAACCCAGAGTGGATCGATGACAGTTACTCCAACACCTTCACGAAACGCTTGAGCTGCCGCATCAATTGCAAGAGGTGCCATAGCGCCAATGCTCACAAGGAGAATATCTGAGCTCTCACCGCGATAGAGAACATCTAGCCCGCCACGTCTTTCAAATGCTGGCAAATCTTTTCCAATTGCTCCCTTTGGAAAGCGAATAATTGAAGGGGCATCAGAGATTGCAACAGCTTCTGCAAGTGATTCCTTTAATCTTGCGCCATCGCGGGGCGCTGCAACAAATGCATTTGGAATTATTCCAGTAAGTGCTAAATCCCAGATTCCGTGATGCGACGGCCCATCATCTCCAGTTATTCCTGCTCTATCTAAAACAAAAGTGACTCCAGCTTTATGTAATCCCACATCTAATAGCAATTGATCAAATGCTCGGTTTAAAAATGTTGAATAGACCGCAACTACTGGATGAAGGCCGGTGTAGGCCATACCAGCAGCTGAGGTGACAGCGTGCTGTTCAGCGATTCCCACATCAAATGTTCGCTCTGGAAATTCAGCTTGGAAGCGATCAAGCCCCGTTGGACCAAGCATGGCAGCAGTAATTGCTACAACATCTTTTCGCTCTCGCCCTATCTCAACTAGCGCTTCAGAAAATACCTTCGTCCAGGTAGATCCATTATTTGAAAGCGGCTCCCCTGTTTCGGGATCAACGACCCCAACTGCATGAAACTTCTCTGCCTCATCATTGAGCGCTGGAGCATGTCCCCGTCCCTTTTCAGTGATGGCATGGACTAACACGGGCCCTGAGAATTTCTTTGCCTGAAGGAGAGCACGCTCAAGTGCTGGAATATCATGACCATCAACTGGTCCCAAATACTTAAGTCCTAGATCCTCAAACATTCCTTGCGGAGCAACAATATCCTTAATACCTTTTTTCATTCCGTGGAGAGTTTCATAGATTGGATTTCCGACAACCGGAGTCTTTTCCAATACTTGCTTTCCCCAATCAAGGAATTTTTCATAACCTTTTGTAGCGCGAAGCGTTGAAAGATAAGTGGCTACTCCGCCAATAGTTGGTGAGTAAGAGCGTTCATTATCGTTAACCACAATTACAAGTTTTAGATCATCTGAGGCAGCAATATTATTTAGCGCCTCCCAAGACATTCCACCTGTTAGAGCTCCATCTCCAACTACTGCTACAACGGTTCTATCGCTCTGATTCTGCAGAGCAAAACCACGAGCTATTCCATCAGCCCATGAGAGAGCGGTTGAAGCATGTGAGTTCTCTATAACATCATGTTCGCTCTCTGCCCTACTTGGATATCCTGCAAGTCCTCCGCGCTGACGAAGCTTTTCAAACCCTGCAGCTCTACCGGTTAATATCTTATGGACATAACTTTGATGGCCTGTGTCATAAACCATTACATCTTGGGGAGATTCAAATACGCGATGAAGCGCAATACTCAACTCCACAATTCCAAGATTTGGCCCTAGATGTCCGCCTGACTTTGAAACTTTCTCGATTAGAAAAGCTCTAATCTCTGCCGCTAACTCTGTTAGCTCTTCTTGGCTAAAGCGCGCCAAGTCGCCAGGAGATTTAATCCGGCTAAGGTGTTTCATGTCTGGATTCTATCGGTGAACTAAGAAAGAAGAGAGCGCAAGACGAACTGCATGATTCCACCGTGGCGATAGTAATCAGCCTCACCTGGGGTATCGATACGTACCTTTGCCTCAAAGCTCTTATCTCCAGCCGTCACCTTAACAATGCTTGGAATGCGACCTTCGTTTAACGCAGTAACACCAGATATTGAAAATACTTCTTCGCCGCTCAGCCCTAATGAATTGGCATCTTGACCATCGAGAAATTGCAGAGGAAGAACTCCCATTCCAATCAAATTAGAGCGGTGAATTCTTTCAAATGATTCAGCAATGACTGCCTTTACTCCAAGAAGCGCGGTTCCTTTTGCAGCCCAATCTCTAGAAGATCCGGAGCCATATTCTTTTCCTGCCAGAATCACTAAGCAATGTTGGCATCTTGGTATGCCATTGATGCATCATAGATAGTGCTCTGCTTACCACCATCAATAAAGTTTCTAGTAAAGCCACCTTCAACACCATCAAGTAGAAGATTCTTCAAGCGAATGTTTGCAAACGTTCCTCTAATCATGACTTCATGATTGCCACGGCGCGAACCATAGGAATTAAAGTCAGATTTTTCTACCCCATTTTCTGCTAGATATTTTCCAGCTGGAGAATCAACCTTAATCGAACCTGCTGGTGATATGTGATCAGTAGTTACTGAATCACCAAGCTTTGCCAAAACTCTGGCACCTGAAATATCAGTAACTGGAAGTGGATTTCTAGGCATAGACTCAAAGTAAGGAGGCTTTCTTACATAAGTAGATTTCGGATCCCATTCAAAAGTCTTTCCTTCAGGGGTTGCAAGTGAGGTCCAGTGATGATCTCCAGCAAATACACTTGAATAATCTTTCTTAAACATATCTGAGGTAACTACTGAATCAATTACGTCTTGGATCTCTTGCATACTTGGCCAGATGTCTTTCAGGAACACATCGTTTCCAGAGCTATCTTTGCCTAGAGGATCTTTATCAAAGTCATGATCCATAGTCCCAGCAATTGAATAGGCTACAACTAGCGGAGGCGATGCTAAGTAGTTCATTTTCACATCAGGGCTAATTCGACCTTCAAAGTTTCTATTTCCAGAAAGCACCGCTGCAACCGAGAGATCATTGTCATTTACTGCTTTGCTAACCTCTAGAGGCAATGGACCAGAGTTTCCAATACAGGTAACGCAGCCATAGCCAACTAGGTTAAATCCGAGTTTTTCTAGATATGGAGTTAGCCCTGATTTTTCGTAGTAGTTAGTTACTACCTTTGAACCTGGAGCAAGTGTGGTCTTAACCCAAGGCTTACTCATCAAACCTTTTTCTACAGCTTTCTTTGCTAGTAGTCCTGCCCCAATCATCACTGAAGGATTTGAAGTATTAGTGCAAGAAGTGATTGAAGCTATTACCACTGAGCCATTGGTAATTGATCCTTTTCTTGAATTTACTTCAATGGCAATTGGATTAGTAGCAGTATTGCTAGAAAGATAAGTAGGGAGAGCTTTGGCGAAGGAACTCTTGGCATCACTTAGAGAGACTCGATCTTGTGGTCTCTTGGGTCCTGCTATTGATGGCACGACACTTGAAAGATCTAGCTCTAAGCGCTCTGAGTATCTTGGCTCTGCAGATGGGTCATGCCATAGTCCTTGAGCCTTGGCATATTTCTCTACTAGCTCTAATTGTTCTCTGCTTCTTCCGGTTAACTCTAGATACTTAATGGTTTCCTGATCTATTGGGAAAATTGCCACAGTTGAGCCGTATTCAGGTGACATATTTCCAATGGTGGCGCGATTAGCCATCGGAAGCGCGCTCACTCCTGGGCCATAAAATTCAACAAACTTGCCAACTACACCATGCTTTCTAAGCATCTCAGTAATTGTTAAAACTAAATCAGTTGCAGTTGTTCCAACTGCTAGCGCTCCACTTAACTTAAACCCAAGAACCTTAGGAATGAGCATAGAAACTGGCTGACCAAGAAGGGCTGCCTCTGCTTCAATGCCGCCCACTCCCCAACCAAGAACTCCAAGGCCATTGACCATAGTGGTGTGTGAATCAGTTCCAACCACAGTATCTGGATATGCCCGCTGCACACCATTTACAGCTCTGACCATTACTACTCTTGCAAGATATTCAATGTTTACCTGATGAACAATGCCCGTGCCAGGTGGGACTACTTTAAATTCATCAAAGGCGCTCTGGCCCCAACGAAGGAAGCGATATCGCTCTTGATTTCTCTCATATTCAATATCAACATTTTCTTTGAAAGAGCTTGCCGTTCCATATTTATCTGCAATAACTGAGTGGTCGATAACTAGTTCAGCAGGGGCTAAGGGATTAACGCGCGATGGATCTCCGCCAAGTTCTGCAATTGCCTCTCTCATAGTAGCAAGATCGACAACACAGGGAACTCCGGTGAAATCTTGCATAATCACACGCGCTGGTGTGAATTGAATTTCAGTATCAGGAATTGATTCAGGATTCCAGGAAGCAAGAGCTTCGATCTGCTTGGCTGTGATATTTGCGCCATCTTCAGTGCGAAGGAGATTTTCCAGTAATACTTTTAAGGAAAAGGGAAGAGAATTTGCTTGAGCAAGTTTGGTGATATCAAATATTTCATAACTCTTGCCTGATACTTCAAGCGAGCTCTTTGCGCCGAAGGAGTTCTTGCTCATGAGCCCATCTTAACTGTTGTCGCATAAAGTGCTCAAAGACGAATTACTAGAGAATTACTCAAGAAATAATGAAACGCGCCACAAGCTCCATATGAGCAGTCATTGGAAAGAGGTCAAAGGCCCTGATTTGATCCAACTTATATCCCTGCGCTGAAAGATAGGCGCTATCTCGGGCAAGTGAGGCTGGATCACAGGCGACATAGACAATCGTTCTGGGAGCAAGTGAGGTAATAGTTGAAATGACTCTCTCCCCAGCTCCAGCGCGAGGAGGATCAAGGAGAACTACATTTGCTGCGCGATATTTCTTCAAGCTCGCTTCAACTTTTGCTTCAACAATTTCAACTCTTGGTTCTAGGGCAAAGTTTCGTCTGGCATCAATAATCGCATTCTCATCGGATTCAATTAAGGTGACTCTTCCTGCAACTCCAAGATCAGATAAAAGGGCTGCGCTAAATAGCCCAGCTCCGCCGTAGAGATCAAAGATGTGATCTGCAGGCTTTGCTTGCACATAATCCTTAACTACTTGGCTTAAAACAGTCGGCGCCATGCGATGGCTCTGCCAGAAGGTGATTGGGTTTAGCGAGAAGTCAATGCCATCTACCTGCTCCTGGATAAGTTCTAAGTTCTCTCGACCCTCTATCACTACCGCGCTCTTGCCCTTGCTAGTGATTGCAACATCTACCCGCTTTGATTTAGGCAACTTCATCTGATTGATCTTCGCTATATCTATATCTTCATGAGCGATTAGGCATTTATCAATTTCAACTATTTGATTTGATCGCGAGGCATAGAGACCAACCTTGACATTTTCAGATACGGTGAATTCCATCCTGCTGCGCCAATGTAAAATCGGTTTAACTTCTTCAACCTCTACATCGATCTCCATTTTGGCAAGACGGCTAAATTGCTCTTTGATAATTTCGCTCTTTAACTCCCGCTGATAACTAAGATCGATGTGTTGAAAGTCGCATCCCCCGCATCCATCAAATCGAGCATACGAACAAGGCGCACTTACCCGATGTTTAGAAGCTTTAATTACTGAGATGCAGTTTCCTCTAGCAAAGCTCTTTGTCACATCGCTAATCTCAACAATCACGCGCTCTCCAGGGATTGCATGTCTTACAAAAATAACTCTTCCTTCGTAGCGCGCTATGCAGTGGCCGCCGTGCGCAATAGCTGTGATATCGACTTCTAATTGATCACCGCTTTGCACTCGCGCACCTTTCTAAAAAAGTTCATTGAAGCACTTAATTCTCGTGCTATCCCTCGCGTGGATTAGAGGGAATCTAGCCTAAAGGTGTAAATTCTCCTTTTGTGCATGTCGTGATCATGGGTTGCGGCCGAGTCGGTTCTACCCTGGCAAAAGATTTTCAGGCTCTAGGCCATAGCGTTGCTGTAATCGATCAAGATCGTGAAGCTTTTCGCCGTCTTGGCGCAGATTTCAATGGGCTAACTGTGGCTGGAATGGGCTTTGATCGCGACACTTTGTTAGAAGCAGGAATTCAAAGGGCTGATGCATTTGCCGCAGTTTCAAATGGCGATAATTCAAATATCTTGGCAGCAAGAGTTGCAAGAGAAACCTATGGAGTAGCAAGCGTTGTGGCTCGAATTTATGACCCAGGTAGAGCTGAGATTTATCAAAGGCTAGGAATTCCTACTGTTGCCACAGTTCTTTGGACCACAGATCAAATTATGAGAAGGCTTCTTCCGCAAGGATCTCGCTCTGAGTGGCAAGATGCATCAGGAAAAGTGCAGTTAGCTGAGATTGCTCTGCATCGAGATTGGTACGGAAGGCCTGTTTCATTAATAGAACAACATACCGATGCTCGTGTTGCATTTGTTACAAGGCTTGGTGAAGGCTTAATACCCAATGAACATACGGTCTTACAAGAAGGCGATGTCATTCATGTAATGGTAGAAGATAAGAATTTAGCCGCAACAGAGGCATCTCTTGCTCTTCCACCGAGTGGTGAGTGAAGATGAGAATTGCTATCGCAGGAGCTGGTAATGCAGGACGAGCCATTGCAAGAGAGCTAATTGAAAATGGCCATCAGGTCTTACTTATCGATAAGAATCCAAAGTCCCTTAAGATGGAGAGCGTTCCATCTGCTGAATGGCTCCTGGCTGATGCCTGCGAAATCAGTTCACTTGATAAAGCCAAGCTTGATACCTGCCAAGTAATGGTTGCAGCCACCGGTGATGACAAAGTAAATCTTGTGTCATCACTTCTTGCAAAGACTGAATATGGAGTCCCAAGAGTGGTTGCAAGAGTAAATCACCCAAAAAATGAGTGGCTTTTTGATTCCTCCTGGGGTGTTGATGTGGCTGTTTCTACGCCAAGAATTATTGCGGCCCTAGTTGAGGAAGCTGTATCAGTTGGAGATATCGTCAGACTCTTCTCGCTTAAAGCTGGAGAGGCTAATTTAGTTGAGTTAACTCTTCCCGATACCTCATCTTGCATTGGAAAATCCGTTGAAGAGATCTCACTTCCCCAAGATGCATCACTTGCAGCGATTATCAGAGATGGTCATGTCATAACGCCAGCAGACCATGATGTTTTTGCAGCTGGCGATGAGCTAATTTTTGTAACCACTGCCGAGGCCGAAGTTTCACTAAAGGCTTGCTTTATAAGGATTAGCTCGCTTTATCAATTCTTAAATCATCTCTTAGCTTTGGACCACTCTTAATTACTATCCAAGTTGCCCAGGCGGTAGCAATAAATAACGGATAACCCATAACCAACCTGGCTGTTCCAAGTAAATTAACATTGCCACTGACATATAGCGGGTATTGCACAACAAGGCGGATTGCAAACATTCCTACCCAGAGCCAGGTTGCCTTGATATAGACCTTTGTTCGCGCAGGATCTTTACGCCATCTAAAGTTCTCTTCCAGAAGTGGACCAATAATGAGTCCAATTACTGGCCAGCGCAGAAGTATTGAAACTAAATAAGCAGATCCATAGATTGCATTGGTCCAAAGTCCTGGCAGATAGAAGTCTTCTGCTTTTCCAGTTCGCATGGAGAGCCAAGCACATATTCCAACTCCAATCACCCCTGAAACTGCATGCTGAATGGTTTCACGCTTTACCAATCTAACCAGCGTTAGAAGAAGCGAGAGAGCAAGGGCGGCGTAGGCTGAATCTCTAACATCCTTTGTAATATTAAATGCGATAAGAAATAGCAGAGCAGGAAGTCCAGAATCTATTAGCCCTTTTACTCCCCCCATGGCAGAGAGGATTTTTGCTTTATCTTCGCTCTCACTCATGAGCGCCCACTTGAACCAAAACCAGCTCCACCTCGAGCAGACCCAGGAAGTTCTTCGACTGCAACAAATTCAGCGCGTTCAACTCTTTGAAAAACTAATTGCGCGATGCGATCGCCACGTTTTATTTCAAAACTCTCGCTCTGATCATGATTAATGACTATTACGCAAATCTCTCCACGATAACCCGCATCTATTGTTCCTGGAGCGTTGACAAGCCCAACGCCATATTTAATGGCAAGGCCAGAGCGGGGATGAACAAAGGCGGCATATCCATCACTTAGCGCAATGGCAATACCAGTTGGCACAAGAGCTCTCATGCCAGGCTCAATAGTGATATCTATAGCTGAATAAATATCAGCTCCAGCATCACCAGGTTTTGCATAGGAGGGCATTGGAAGCCCGGTATCTAATTGAGTTATTAGTACTTTCATGGATTAATCTCAAACTCAGTATCGATAGATAAATCTCTTCGATCTTTTAATACCTGCTTGAATTCCGCTGATGCATGTTTGATGAAATGCTCCATGGGAACAATGATAAATATCGCTGCTGCCTCAACTGCTAAAACCCCACTATCTGAACCAATTCTGCCCTCAGCTCTGGTGTAGATCTTTCTACCATCCTGGCCGGTTATCTCAGCATTGATAAATAATGTGCTTCCAACTGGAACTGGCGCGAGAAATGACGTTTCAAGTTTTCCAGTTACTGCCGGCTCTCTAACTAACCACATTAATTTTCCTAAAGCTTCATCAAAAGCGCATGAAAGTAGGCCGCCATGGGCAAGACCTGGAGCTCCTTGATGTAAATCAGTAACTGTAAATTGCGCAGTAATGCTCATACTCTCTCCTGCATAGGCAACAAGATGTAAACCTGCAGGATGGTTAGGACCGCATCCATAGCAATCAGGATTATGAGATCCGAGTAATTTGCCACTTGCCGGAGCATCAGGATGTCGAGGCGGGACTTTAACTCCCGGGGGAACTTGAATATTTAGCTCGCGCGACATGGGGTGAAGATTACCCTGTCAATAGGCAAGCGCTATCTAATGCAAGGAAGTACTCTCGCCTCATGCGTGAGGTAATGAGATGGCCAATCTGGCTGACTCTATTAATTATCTGCCTTGATCTAGCAATATTGCTCGCAATCTGGGCCTCACTTGGTAAATCAAGCCACACTAGTTACTGCAATTATTCTTACCGCATCAACTATCTATTTTTACTATGTAACATCACTAACCCTTGAGCTCACTACCGAGCGACTTAAGGCGGGTAGGGCCAACATTGAGGTTAAATACTTAGGGAAGATAGAAGTTTTAAGCAAAGAAGATATGTTGTTTCACCGTGGAGCTGGGATTAATCCGCAGGCTTATCTTGCGCTGCGCTTCTGGATTAAAAGAGGACTAAAAATTGAGATTGCAGACCCGCGCGATCCCACACCTTTTTGGTTGATAAGTTCTAAAAATCCAGAGAGATTCTTAGAGAGATTAACTCCTTAAGCGCAATCCTTACAGACTGCCTTAGCTCCCTCACCGCGCGCTAGTTGAGTAATGTGATGAACTAAAAAGCAACGTGAACAGGTAAATTCATTATCTTGCTTTGGAACTACCCGAACTGATAACTCTTCACCAGATAAATCTGCTCCAGGCAGTTCAACATTTTCTGCCTCTTCTTCATCGAGATCAACCTGACCTGATTGAGCTTCAGCCCTTCTAGCCTTTAACTCTTCTAGGGATTCCTCATGTAACTCTTCATCGGTTTTTCGAGGCGTGTCGTAATCAGTTGCCATTGATCTCTCACCACCAATCTCTTCCTACATAGAGCCTGACCATTTAGTCATTTGGCTACGGGCGGATAATGCCCAACTACTTGCTCGCTGTCCTATCCAACACTCGGCGTGTCGCGATTATTCCCCGTTTGTTAAGCCTATTGGCCTAATTCTGAGCGGCGTTTGGCTTCTTCTTGTCGCCACTTTTGAATTTCGCCATGATTTCCAGAGAGCAAAACCTCAGGAACGTTTAGATCTCGCCAACTAGCAGGTTTAGTAAATGTTGGATATTCCAGTGCGCCAATTTCATTATGAGATTCCTCATCAAGTGATGCAGGATTACCAATAACTCCAGGAATTAACCGAGTTACTGCTTCAATTATTACTAGCGCCGCTACCTCGCCGCCATTTACTACATAATCACCAATTGATATTTCATGAACCCTTACTCCATTTACTCCGCGATAGTAATCGCCCACTCTTGCATCAATTCCTTCATAACGACCGCAGGCAAAGACCAGATGCTTAGCCTCACTTAACTGCTCAGCCTTTTTTTGATTGAACTTAGAGCCTGCTGGGGTGAGGATAATCAGATCAATCTCGCCATCTTTTTCCAATATTGAATCAATAGCTTGGCCCCATGGCTCTGCCATCATCACCATTCCGGCTCCACCGCCATAAGGAGTGTCATCAACGCTATGGTGATTATCAGTAGTGAAATCTCTTAAATTAATACTTTTAAAGTCAATTAATGATTGACTTCTAGCTTTACCAATTAGGGAGAGCTCAAGTGGGAGAAGTATTCGGGGAAGATAGAGATAGCAGTTATCTTCACATTAGCTCCTCTAGATTATCGGCAGTAATTATCCTACTTGCGATATCAATATCTGGGGTGAAGTGCTTAACAAATGGAACCAAAAAGTCTCGCCCCTGATAACTAAGCACCAGAGTGTCTTGAGATGGAAGCTGGAGAACCTCTTTGACCTCGCCCCAATCTTTGCCAGATCTATCTATTACTTTGCAACCTAGAATTTGGGAGATGTGAAAATCATCTTCAGTAATATTTGAATCTGCCGGATTAACATCAGCAAGAAGCAGAACGTTTCGAAGTTTTTCAACTGCGCTTCTATCGCTATAGCCTTCAAATGAGAGTAGCAGAGTTCCGCTATGCACTTTGGCGCCCGTTATCTTTAAGGGACCTTTATCTTCTGGATCTGTTTTTAGAATTGAACCAATAGCAAATCTCTCTTCAGGGTTATCGGTTCGAACTTCAATAGTTGCCTCGCCGCGCACTCCATGTGCGCGACCGATGCGACCTACTACAAGTAACAAATTAGCTAAGCGCGATTAACGCGCCTCATCCGCCTCAACAAGATCTACGCGAACACTTCGCCCAGCAAGAGCTGAAACCACAGTGCGTAGCGCCTTTGCTGTTCGACCATTGCGACCGATTACCTTGCCAATGTCTTCAGGGTGAACTCTTACCTCAAGGGTGGTTCCGCGTCTTCCCTCTTTTTCAGAGATTATTACCTCTTCAGGGTTATCTACGATTCCCTTAACTAAATGTTCTAGAGCTTCATCAATCATCATATTTACTCAGCTGGAGTTTCAGTTGGCGTAGCCTCTGCAACTGCTTCTGCAGGAGCATCTACTACTGGGGCTTCAATTGGGGCCTGCTCAGCTACAACTTCTGCTGGAGCTGCCTCAACAGGTGCTGCTTCAGCTACAACTTCTACCGGAGCGTTCTTTGCTGCAAGTTTCTCAGCAGCGCGCTTCTTCATAGTAGTTGCGCCATCTGCTGGCTCATTACTTGCTGCCTTTACTGCCTCTTCATAAGCAACGCGCTTATTTGGACGAACTGGAAGGCTTTTAAGAGTTCCTTCTTGTCCAGCAATTCCCTTGAACTTCTGCCAATCGCCAGTTACTTTCAAAATTGCCTCTACCGCGGGAGTTGGTTGCGCACCATTTTTTAGCCAATGTTGAGCACGATCTGAATTTACTTCAATTAGCGAAGGATCAGATGCTGGTGAGTAACGACCAATCTCTTCAATCTTTAATCCATTACGAGCTTTACGGGAATCTGCAACAACAATTCGGTAGTGAGGAGTGCGGATCTTTCCCAAACGTACCAATCTAATTTTTACGGCCACGAAGGCTTTCTCCTTGCATAGTTAATCGAACTTATCTTTTCTTCCTTGAGTAGGATGCCAAGTGAAGAAAAACAGTTCTTACGTTGATAAGTGCCGGTCAAGAGGTAGAGGGCCCTTGAACAGGAGGCCAATATTGCCACGAGCCCTTGATATTTCCCAATTGAGCTTAGCTATCGCCCCTCTTGGGCTGCTCGTTTGGCTGGATTTCCAGATCGTGACTTCTTCTTCGGCGCAATCTTTGGCGAATTCATTGGAGAAGCAGTTGGAAGGCTCATTCCTCCAGGAAGCGCCATCCCTGCAGGTAATCCGCCACCTGATCGCATCTGCTTCATCGCTTTCTGCGCAGCAGAGAATCGATCAACTAAAGAGTTAACCTCAGTAACACTTCTGCCGCTACCTAGTGCAATACGTGCTCGTCTTGAACCGTTTAATATTTTTGGATCTCGCCTCTCACTTGGCGTCATCGATTGCACAATAGCCTGTGTTCTAACTAGCTCGTTATCATCAATGCTATCTATCTGCTTTTTCATTGCAGCAGAGTTGGCACCAGGCAGCATGCCAAGAAGTTTGGTCATAGAACCCATCTTCTTCATTGCCCCTAATTGCTCTAAGAAATCCTCTAGCGTGAAATCTTGCCCTGAAACAAATTTCTCTTCCAGACGCTTAGCGCTATCGCCATCAAGTGCTCGCTTTGCCTGCTCAGCTAAAGTTGCAATATCGCCAAGGCCCAAAATTCTGGAAGCCATTCGCTCGGGATAGAAGTAATCAAAGTCGGTTAATTTCTCCCCGCTTGAGGTAAAGAGAATTGGTTTTCCTGTTACTTCAACAATGGATAAGGCAGCTCCAGCTTTAGCATCGCCATCTAGTTTTGTTAATACAACGCCATCAAAACCCACTCCCTCTAAAAAGGCTAGCGAGGTAGTTAGGGCATCTTGACCCATCATTGCATCTACCACAAAGAGAATTTCACTCGGATTAATTGCATCCCTTATTGAGCTTGCCTGTTGCATTAACTCAGTATCAATTCCAAGTCTTCCCGCAGTATCAACGATTACAACATTATGGACTTTCTCTTTGGCATAGGTAATTGCGCTCTTTGCAACCTTTACTGGATCGCCAACTCCATTTCCTGCCTCTGGCGCAAAGATAGGAACTGAAATTGATTCGGCTAACACTTGTAATTGCGTAACAGCATTAGGTCTCTGCAGATCTGCTGCCACTAGAAGCGGAGTATTTCCCTCCTCTTTTAGAAATCTAGCTAATTTTCCCGCCAAGGTTGTTTTTCCAGATCCTTGAAGACCTGCAAGCATTATTATCGTTGGACCTGTTTTGGCATATCGGATTCGTCGTCCTTGTCCGCCAAGAATTGCAATTAACTCCTGGTTGATAATCGAATAAATCTCTTCAGATTGATTAGTTGATTGCCTAATCTCTGGAAGTCTTTCAAGTGATCTACTTCTAATTTTTTCTACAAAGCCTTCGGTAACGCTTAAAGCAACATCAGCCTCTAGTAAGGCGGTGCGAAGTTCCTGGCAAGTACTCTCAATATCTTCAGGGGTAATTCGCCCTTTTCTACGAAGTGATCCAAAGAGATCAGAGAACTTAGAACTTAAGGAATCGAACATGTCTTTAAGCCTACATAATGGCTAGGCAAATAGAAAAAAGGTGGATACGCCCTCGCATATTCCACCTTTTTTCAAGTATCACTGCCTAGATGCGGGCAATTATTAGATTGCAGCCTCACCTTTCTCGCCGGTACGGACGCGAACTACATTATCAACAGGGGTGGCCCAGACCTTGCCATCGCCAATTGACCCTGTAGATGCCGCCTTCACAATGGTGTTGATCACGGAATCAACATCCTTATTCTCAGCAAGAATCTCTAACTTTATTTTGCTAATTAAGTCGATGGGATATTCGGCTCCGCGATATACCTCGATGTGGCCACCTTGGCGACCAACTCCAGATACTTCAGAGACTGTCATTCCTTTGACTCCAGCTGCCCTAAGGGCATTTTTAACATCATCAAACTTTCCGGGCTTAATGATTGCAGTAATTAGCTTCATGATTAACGACCTCCCTTGAGAACTCCACCTAATTCATAGGCGCTCTCTGCGTGTTCTGCCTGATCGACTCCTACTAGTTCACTCTCGCTCTTGACTCTAAACCCAATTGTTTTTTCAATTAGGAATCCGATGATTAGCGTCATTACAAATGAGTAACCCATAACTAGAGCAACACCGAGAGCTTGTTTGCCAAGGAGCTCGACTCCCCCACCATAGAAGAGTCCATCTAGACCAAGAATCTTGCTACTTCCAAAGAAGCCAATTGCCAAACTGCCAACAATGCCTCCTACTAAGTGAACGCCAACAACATCTAGAGAATCGTCATAGCCCAGCTTGTACTTAAGACCAACTGCAAGTGCGCAGGCAATTCCAGCAATGATTCCAATAACTGCCGCTGCCCATGGCTCAACGAATGCGCAAGCAGGAGTGATAGCAACAAGGCCAGCAACAGCTCCAGATGCAGCGCCAAGTGTTGTTGGATGTCCATCGCGGAATTTCTCCGTAAGAATCCAGCCAATTACTGCTCCCGCTGTTGCTACCTGAGTGTTGATAAATGCCAGAGCTGCAATCCCATTAGCAGCAAGTGCGCTTCCAGCATTAAATCCAAACCATCCAAACCAGAGCAAGCTAGCGCCAAGTAGCACTAGTGGAAGTGAGTGAGGACGCATTGGAGATTTCTGCCAACCAATTCTCTTGCCAAGAACAATTGCTAGAGCAAGACCTGCAGCGCCAGCATTGATATGAACTGCAGTTCCACCTGCAAAGTCTTGAACTCCTTGTGAGGCAAGATATCCCGCGCCAGTTACGTTATCGCCAACTTTATTTCCAAAGGCAAATACCCAGTGAGCTACTGGGAAATAAACCACTGATACCCAGATAGCAACGAAGATCGCCCATGAGAAGAATTTTGTACGATCTGCAATTGCGCCAGAGATCAGCGCCGGTGTAATAATGGCAAACATAAGTTGAAATACTGCAAATGCTAGAAGCGGGATTGGATAGACGCCACCATTATTTGCCAATTCATTTACGACATCACCTAATCCAGATGTAGAGAAAGATCCATACCAAGGTGAATCAGCTTCATAGCCAAATGCAATTTTAAAGCCGTAGATAACCCAGAGAATACTTACTACTCCTATAGTGATTATCGACATCATCATCATATTCAGCGCGCTCTTTGCTCGCACCATGCCGCCATAGAAGAAAGCAAGCCCTGGGGTCATTAGTAAAACCAGGGCAGAGCTAGCTAAAACCCAAGCGGTATCGCCAGCACTTAGAACTACTTCATCCATTTTTTTCTCCGAACCGGGCTGCTAAATGCAGACTCCGTGAATAAAAGGTAAATATCTCAACTCTGAGAATGAGCAGATCATGCTTTAGAAGTATTTCCCCTGATGGCTCAAATAGATTTCACCAAGGTGACACTTCTTCGCCCTCTGTTACGGCTATGTTAAAAGTTCAGCGATATACACATCTGCCTCAAAGGGGGTCAGATCCTCTATCCCCTCACCAAATCCAACATACTTCAAGGGAACTCGCAGCGCGGCCTCAGTGGCAATGGCGATACCGCCCTTGGTGGAGCCATCAAGCTTTGTGACAACTATCCCAGTTAAATTCACGCTAGCAGCAAAGGTCTCTGCCTGTTTGATTCCATTCTGACCAGTTGTTCCATCAAGTACAAATAAAATCTCATTTACTAAAGTTACCTTCTCTACAACTCTTTGAATCTTACCTAGCTCATCCATCAAGTTGCTCTTGGTATGAAGTCTTCCGGCAGTATCAATTATCAGAAAATCAAAACCTTCATCCTTCGCTTTTTTTGCTCCATCAAAAGCTATCGCTGCCGGATCGCTATTGCTTGAGGCGCTTAAAACTTCAACGCCGATTCTCTGGCCCCAAGTCTGAAGTTGAGCAACGGCAGCAGCCCTAAAGGTGTCAGCAGCAACTAATAAGACTTTCTTTCCGCTCTTTGCATAATAATTGGCTAGCTTGGCTGCGCTAGTGGTTTTTCCAGTGCCATTAACTCCAACAATTAGAATTACAGTTGGTCCATCACTTGATAAATTGATAGCCCTTGATGAGGTAGTTAACTTTGATTTAAGTGAGTGAGCGATAGCTGTTGAGAGCTCTTCGCTCTTCTCGCGCTTTACTAAATCTAAAATCTCTTCAGTTATCCCCACCCCAATATCTGATGAGATTAGAATCTGCCTAAACTGTTCAAGATCTTCAATTGTTGCTTTAGATTTTGAGAACTTGCTGAGGAAAGAGCCAAATAAACCCATGGTTAAGCGGGTTCAGTTTCAATCTCGCGAAGACGCTGTGAGATAACTTCTGATACTCCATCACCGCGCATACTTACGCCATACAAGGTATCGCCAATTTCCATAGTTCTTTTTTGATGGGTGATAATAATTAATTGCGATGCTTGTCTTAGCTCTTCTAGAACTGAGAGTAGGCGACCAAGATTTGTGTCATCAAGGGCAGCTTCAACCTCATCTAAAACATAGAACGGACTTGGCCTAGCTTTAAATATTGCTACTAAAAGCGCAACCGCAGTCAATGAGCGCTCACCGCCTGAGAGAAGTGATAGTCGCTTAATTCTCTTTCCTGGCGGGCGAGCTTCAACATCAACGCCAGAATTAAGAAGATCACTTGGATCAGTTAAGAGCAGGCGCCCCTCTCCCCCTGGAAAGAGTCGAGCAAAGATTTTTTCAAACTCTCGGGCCGTATCTCTAAAAGCTTCTTCAAAAATCTCTTGGACCTTGTCATCAACTGATTTGATGATGTCTAGAAGATCCTTCTTTGATTTCTTTAAATCCTCTAACTGATCTGCCAGATACTTCAACCGCTCTTCAAGGGATGAGAACTCCTCAAGAGCTAAGGGATTGATCTTGCCAAGAAGAGCCAGAGATTTCTCAGCTCCAGCTAGACGTTTTTCCTGCTCTTGACGGACATACGGAATGAATTCGCCTTGACTCAAATTTCCAGCGTCATCTTCGATGAAGGTTGGAACTGGCTTATCTGGACCGTACTCATTTACAAGAGATGAACTATCAACTCCAAATTCCTCCATAGCTTTTATCTCAAGTTGTTCAATTCTCAATCTTTGTTCAGCTCTAGCTATCTCGTCGCGATGAACACTGGAAGTTAATTGATCAAGCTCAACGCTTAGATCTCGGATTGCTTGGCGAATAGAGAGAATTTCGCCATCTCGATTAGAGCGAGCTAGTTCAAGTCTTTCCCGCTCACTATTTGCCCTGGAGATAGAGCTCTCAATTTGAATTAAGGCTTCATAGGCAGCATCAGCAATAGCTTGCGCCGTAACTGCGCCCCTTGCTCTAGCTGCGCGGCGAGCGATGTTATTACTTGCCGCTTGGCGCTCATTTGATGCTGCAAGTTCAAGATCTCTAGCCCGCTGCGAGATGGCTGCTACTCGCTCCTCAATAGTTCGAAGCGCAAGACGAGCTTCAACTTCAACTGCTCTTGCTGTAGCAAGAGTTGCTCTTAGATTTTCAAGAGTGCTTAACTCAGGTTCCAACGGTTCACTACTTTTCTCAAATTCACTTCTAGCAATATTTAGCTCACTTAAATCATTATCTAGCGCTTGCTTTAATTCCGTAATGGATTTTTCTAGTCGCTCAACCTCGCCGCTAGCGCTCTTTACTCCTTGGCTAGCTGCCGCCATCTGCTCAGCAAGTGCTGCCATAGCAGCATCTGACTCATTTAATCTAGCTAAGGCTTGATCGTAGGTGAGTTGATCAGATCTTAATTTTGTTTCAGCAGTAGAAATATCAAAGTGAATTCGATCGCAATCATGGCCATGTCGCTGTAGCTCTATCTCAGCTTTTTCAATCATTTCAGAAATCTCAATTAATGAGGTGCGAGCAGATGAGCCGCCACTTGCTCTTCCTCTTCCAACCAAATCACCATCACGAGTAACTGCAATAAGTGATGGATTGCTGGCGATGATCTGACTTGCTTGACTAAGTGATTCTGCAGCAACCAGGCCAGAGAAAAGAGCCGGCAAAATGGAATTTAAAGTAGCTGATGAAACTTTACTTGCAAGTGGTGTCAATCCACTTGGAATCTCAACAACTGGCCTTGAATCACCTTCGGATATAAATAGCAGCTCAGCACTTCCAGCAGATTTAGATTTCAAGAAAGTGATTGCAGAGATAACCTGATTTAGATCTTGAAGCACTAAGGCATTTGCTAATGAGCCCAACGCATTGGTCACTGCGCTCTGCCAGCCAGGCTCAACCGTTAAAAGTGATGCAAGGCTGCCACGAATTACGATCCCCTGATCATTTGTTAATAGCGCGCCGCTTCCATCCTTATGAAGCGTGGCTTGCCGGAGCGCATCAATTTTTGCCTCCGAAGCAGCTCTTGCTCGCTCAGCTAGAGAGAGATCGCTTCTTAACTTTTCAAGGCCAGCTTTACTGCCATTAAGCAGAGCTTTTGCTTTTTCAAATTCTGCATCAAGGCCAAGCTCTCCTGCATCAAGGCCTGCAATTTCACTCTCAAGTCGAGCAAATTCAACTTTAGCTTCAGCCACTCTTGCCTTGGCTCCAGTTAACGCGCTCTCTAACCTATTAATTTCAGAGCCCGCGCCATCGATTCGAGATTGCAGAGACTTTATATGCCCTTCTTGTCTGGCAGTTCCTTCTCGATAATCAGCAAGCGCTCGCTGTGCTGCGGCCACTCGATCTTCTTCACCCTTTAACCGCGCTTCTAATTGAGTAACGCTATTACTTGCGGCAACTAATTCAGCTCTTGCTTTATCTGATGAACCTTGCAGAACAGATTCCTCGCCTCGTAAAACTTTTGCTTCCGCATCTAGCGCTTCAGGATCTCGCCCAGATGCTCTAGCTTCCTCTGCCTCTTCAGCTAAGAAGCGCGCACGCTCCGATGCTAAGTTCTGAGTTCCTCTTAGCTTTTCTTTCTGGGCAGTTAGGCTGTAGTAATTATTCTGCGCACTGGCTAACTCTGGTCCCTGAATTGCTGCTATCTGATCTAGCTCAATCTCTCTTTTACGTAATTGCTCCAGCTCTTGATCAACTTCACTGCGTCTCTGACGAAGAGCGGTTTCATCAGCAACTTCTAAACTTAGTGTTGAATTGAATGCAATTAAGTCATCAGCCAGAATTCTTAGCTTCGCATCTCGCACATCAGCCTGAATCACAGCAGCTTTTCTAGCAACCTCTGCCTGTTTGCCAAGCGGGCGAAGTTGCCTTCTTAATTCATTGGTGAGATCTTGCACTCTAGACATATTGCCTTGCATTGAATCTAATTTTCGAAGTGCTTTCTCTTTTCGCTTCCTATGTTTTAATATTCCAGCAGCTTCCTCAATAAATCCTCTGCGCTCCTCAGGATTTGCTGTGAGGATGGCATCAAGTTGTCCCTGACCAACGATGACGTGCATCTCGCGTCCGATGCCACTATCACTTAATAGCTCTTGAATATCTAGAAGGCGAGCTGATTCACCATTGATTTGATAATCACTCTGACCATTTCGAAATAAAGTTCTTGAAATCGTAACTTCGCTAAATTCAATTGGTAGTGCGCCATCTGCGTTATCGATAGTGACTGATACTTCTGCTCGTCCTAGAGGCGCTCTTCCTGAAGTTCCAGCAAAGATGACATCTTCCATCTTTCCACCGCGCAGGCTCTTTGCTCCCTGCTCGCCCATTACCCAAGAGAGAGCATCAACGACATTGCTCTTGCCCGAACCATTTGGTCCCACCACGCAGGTGATCCCAGGCTCGAACTTCAAGGTCGTTGGAGCGGCAAAGGACTTAAAGCCCTTCAGGGTCATGCTCTTTAAATACACGGGTAGAACCTATCGGGTGAGCCCGCGCACGCTCGGGTTTTACCCCCGCTTAAAGCTGACTTTTTTTCTAACCTTCTTTTTTCCCGCTTTCTTAAGGGGAGATTTGCTCTGGCATTGCGGACAAAAATGTGAAGAGCGGTTTGCGAAAGCAATCCTGCGAATCTCGCAGCCACATCTAGAACAGGGCTCATTCTCCTGGCCATATGCCTCAAGCTCAACATCAAAGTAGCCACTCTCGCCATTTACATTGATATAGAGCTCATCAAAACTTGTTCCGCCTGCCTTCAAGGCTTTCTCCATGACAAATTTAGTGGCATCAAGAAGATTAGAAATTTCTTGCTCAGATAGTTTCTTTGCAAGGCGCTCGGGATGAATCTTGGCGCGCCAGAGTGCTTCATCGGCGTAGATATTACCCACACCGCTTACCACGGCCTGATCAAGAAGTACTCGCTTTATCGCGCTATTCTTTTTACTAATCCGGCTGATCACTGCGCTGCGATCAAATTTCTTATCAAACAAATCAGGCGCAATTCGAGTAAATGATTGAGGGATTAGGTCTTGGCCTTCTAAGACCAACTTATCAATTGAAATCCAACCAAAGGTTCGCTGATCAACAAATCGGATCTCTCTTCTTCTATCGCCGCAATCAATGCGAACTCGCAGATGTTTCTCATATTCTCTCTGCTTATCTTGAATCAACAACTGTCCACTCATTCCTAAGTGGGCCATTAGTGCAAAATCTCGATTTAATTCAAACCATAGGAACTTTCCACGCCGATTAACACTCAAAACTTTTGCGCCTTCAATAGCGCTATACGGAGCATAAGTTGTTGATCTATTTCCACCTTTATGGACTACATCAATTTCTTTAATTTTTCTTCCAACAATGAATGGCTCTAAACCTCGTCTTACCGTTTCAACTTCGGGTAATTCGGGCATAAGTTAGTTATTTGAAAGAGCTTCAAAGGCAATTCTTGCCGCAACTTGTTCGGCTTCGCGCTTGGATTTGCCATGACCTTGCGGGTATGTAACTCCATTAACAATTGCATAGGCAACAAAATCTTTATCGTGATCTGGGCCTGACTCACTGACTTTATATTCAGGTGGCGCCCAACCAGAGGAGGCAACAATTTCTTGTAGCGCAGTCTTTCCATCAAGACCTGCTCCCCTTGTTACTGCTTCATCAATCGCGCTCTTCATCAGACGCATAATGATCTCTGCGCTAACATCAAAACCATGATCTAGATAGATCGCTCCAACCAAAGCCTCAAAGGCATCTGCCAATATTGAATTCTTATCTCTTCCTCCAGTTACCTCTTCACCTTTGCCGATTTTTAGCGCTGAGCCAAGTTCTAGCTCTCTTGCAATACTTGCAAGGGCGCGCATATTTACTATCCCGGAGCGAAGTGGTGAGAGACGTGATTCATCAAGATCTGGAAAGCGTTCATAGAGCGCTTCGGTAATTACTAAACCAAGGACGCTATCGCCTAGAAACTCTAAGCGTTCATTTGTTGGAAGACCACCGAATTCATAAGCAAATGAGCGGTGAGTTAAGGCGAGTTCGAGTAACTCTGGTTTTACCGAAACTCCAAGCTTTTCGGTCAGAGCCAGACTCAGATTAAACCTCTAGAACTTGACGACGGTTATAGGTGCCGCAGGTAGGGCAAGCAGTATGTTGCAACTTAGGTTGCGCACATTGTGGGCAATTTGCAGTCGATGCAGGTGTTGCTTTCCACTGGCTACGACGAGAACGAGTGCGCGAGCGCGACATCTTTCGCTTTGGTAATGGCACGTTATTCTCCTTTTAAAAATTACTACTTCAAACTTGAGGGCTAAGTATTGCTCAGCTTCGATATCTTTGCAAAATCACGCCTGATTAGGGCTTCCAGTCAGCCAATCCGCTCCATCTCGGATCACTGGCCTTGTGGGCGTGATCCTTTTCCAGCTCCCGCCATTTCAGGCCACAAACTGAGCAGAGTCCCAAGCAATCACTCTGGCAGAGAGGATTGATTGGCATCGAAAGAATAACGGCGTCGCGAATCGGAACTTCAAGGTCTGCAATATCACCATCAAGGCTAAAGACCTCATCTTCATCGTCTTCGACCTCGCTAACTTTTGAAGAATAGAGAAATAGCTCTTGGAATTTTTGATTAACGTCAAAGTCAATTGGGTCTAAACACCGTCCGCATTCGCCCTTGGCATGAGAGATAACATTTCCGGTCAGTAGAACTCCGCCATCGACAGATTCAGCCTTGAATGAGATATCAATCGGCTCTGACTTTGGAATCTCAAGTAGCGCGATACCGATTGCCTGTGGTGCGCTAAATTGCAGGTGATATTGGCGAAACTCCCCAGCTCGCCTTGGAAGTTCGTGGAAATTAACTTTAAATGGTGATTCAGTCTTGGAGTTCACGTAATTACTACTCTGCTAGTTGAGAGAGTACATCTTTATCACTTGCGCCAGCCAATCTTTCTCGCCCTCGATTAACTGCCTCTAGCGTCTTATTTAAAATTACTTCAAGAGTTGCAAGACGAGAATCGATATAGGCATCAACTTCTTCACGTTCTTTTTCAACTTTTGAGTGAGCCTCATCAATTAATCTTGCAGACTCCTCCCTTGCAGCTGCAACAATTGCAGTCTGCTCAACCATTCGAGCAACTTCTTCTCTTGCATGAGCAATTAACTGCTCAGCGCTCTGTCTGCCCTCTTCAATTATTGTCTCTCTGCTTCCGAGGAGCTTCTGCGCATTTGAGAGATCCTTTGGTAGCGCTTGATTTATCTCCTCAAGCAGTTCCAACATCTCACCTCGATGGACTACACAAGAAGCTGATAATGGAACTGAGCGTGCTTCATTAACCATAGTTATGGCAGATTGGAGTTTCTCTATTGCTTCCATGTTATGACCTTCCTGATTGCGAACTTGGCGAAGGAGAATCTTTTGCTTTCCTGATTAATTCACTTAAAACTCCAGCAGGAACCAGACTTGATACATCCCCGCCATAGCGGGCAATCTCTCTAACTAGAGATGATGAAAGGAAGGAATAGGCAGGTTTAGTTGCCATAAGAAGAGTGTCAACGCCCTTTAATTGCAGATTCATTTGGGCCATCTGAAGTTCATAGTCAAAATCACTCACTGCGCGTAGCCCTTTAACAATCGCATCAACTTTATTCTCTCGACAGTAATCAACTAATAGACCACTCCACATATCAACCTTTACATTCGGCAAATGCTTCACGCAATCTCTAGCTAGAACTATCCGCTCCTCTATCGTAAACAGAGAGCTCTTTGAGTTATTTACAAGAACTGCAATTACAACCTCGTCAAATAAATGACTGGCACGCTCAATTACATCAAGGTGTCCATTAGTGATTGGGTCAAAGGATCCCGGGCATACCGCTTTCTTCACGGGGCAACGCTAACACGAATTACTAAATACGCTATTGCCTAGGTTCGCCGTAGTAAATACTGGCTGCGCCATACTTTCGAACCTTCAACTCAGCTAAGCCCTGGGGCCATGAAAAGGGTTTGGTTTTTGAATCGCGCTCTACTGCAATTATTGAGGAACTCTTTAGAAATCCATTATTGACAAGTGATAACAATATTTTTTCAACATCACTATTTGGCAAGTCATACGGTGGATCAATGAAAACAATATCAAAAGCCAAATCAGCGCCTTTATCCAAATACTTTCCAGCAGACATTGTTATGACTGAGGCGGAACCAATGCCAGGAATTTTTTCAAGCAATTCAAAATTACTACGTGTTACCGAAGTTGCTTTCTCTTCATTATCAACTGCAACTACCACCCCAGCGCCACGTGAGAGCGCTTCACAAGAAACTGCTCCTGAACCGCAGTAGAGGTCAAGAAAGTTTGCATCACTAAGAGAACCAAATTCAGATTCAAGAGTGGAGAATAGGGCTTCTCTTGCACGATCAGAGGTTGGACGAACTTGGGAGATTGGTGAATTTATATTTCTTCCCTTTGCAAGGCCGGCAATAATTCTCATTTAGCGTTTCTCCAAATAGGCAGCTCGTTCTTCTTGTCTTAACTTTTCAACTGCTTGAGCAAGTTCTGGGTTTGCAGAAAGCGTTGGATCTTGACTGAGCAGATTCTCCGCTACCAGGCGCGCTTGAGCAATTAATTCCTCATCCCTAATAACTCTTAGAAGCCTTAAGTGTGATCTTGCTCCAGATTGAGCGCTTCCCAAGACATCACCCTCGCTACGCTCTTGTAAATCAAGGCGACTGAGTTCAAAACCATCAGTTGTTGCAGCAACTGCCTTTAACCTGGCCATTGCAGGTGAATCCTCGCTAGCAGAAGTGACAAATAAACAGAGACCGGGAGAAACACCGCGGCCAATACGACCACGGAGCTGATGAAGTTGTGAAACACCAAATCTCTCCGCATTCATGATTATCATCATCGTGGCATTTGCAACATCAACGCCAACTTCAATCACAGTTGTAGTAACTAAAACATCTAACTCATGTCGTACAAAGGCTTGCATTACCGCCTCCTTCTCCTCGGAAGATAGGCGACCATGGAGCTTTCCCACTCTTAAATCTTTCATTACATCAGCTGTGAGCATGGGATAAAGCTCTTCAACTGAGCTCATAGCAAGCTTTAGCGAGGAGCTATCCTCATCATCTATTAGATTCTTTGCAAGAATTAATTCATCTGGCGTAAGCCCAAATCTCTGCAGATCTGATTCATCATCTGCTGAAATTCTAGGAGCAACTACATAGACCTGATTTGAATTACCAACTTCCTCGCAAGCTCTCTGCCATGCTCGAGTTAGATGCTCTGGTTTGCTGGATTGTGAAACAACGTGAGAGGTGATGGGAGATCTACCAAGTGGCATGTCTTTAAGAGTTGATACATCTAAATCTCCAAAGATTGTCATAGCCACAGTTCTTGGTATTGGAGTTGCAGTCATAACTAATACGTGAGCTGGTTCTCTAGCCTTATCTCGAAGCGCATCTCGCTGCTCGACACCAAATCGATGTTGCTCATCAATGACAATAAGTCCAAGATCTTTGAAATTTACACTCTCGCCCAATAGTGCATGGGTTCCTATTGTTATTCCTGCTTGACCAGATGAAATTGCTGAAAGCACTTCTCGTCGCTGCGCAGCTGGAGTGGATCCAGTTAGAAGACGAACCTGTATGCCACTTTGATTCCCGCCTATCATTCCTGCCTCAGCTAAATCTTTAAGTAGTGATAAAAAGTTTCGATAGTGCTGCTGGGCTAATACTTCAGTGGGCGCGAGAAGAGCCGCCTGTCCGCCAGAATCAACGACTGCGAGCATTGCACGTAGCGCAATGATAGTTTTTCCAGAACCTACATCTCCTTGCAAGAGACGATACATCGGATGATCGCTAGAGAGATCCTTAACTATCTCGCTCCATACTTGCCTCTGTCCTGCTGTTAATTCAAAGGGAAGTCGCTTATCAAAAGCAGCCAATACTCCATCGTTTCTTGGTGCGCGTGATGTTGTCTTCGCCGCTCTCACTTCATATCTTCGCAAGACTAAAAATAACTGCATTAAAAGCGCCTCATCAAAGGTCAGGCGCTGCCGCGCCAACTCAGCGCTCTCAGCGCTATCTGGCTGATGAACCTGCCTAAAGGCCTCGGAAATCTTTGGATAATTAAATTCAAATAGTAATTCTTGCGGTAAATACTCTGTGATTTCATCAAGTCCATCAAGTGCTAAGCGAACACACTTAGCAATTTTCCATGAGGGCATCTTTGCTGTTGCTGGATATACCGGAAGAAACTTTCCAGCAAAATCACCAATTGCCTGGTCCACATCATCGCCTTCAGGAATAAGTAAGTAATCTGGATGAGCTAGCTGACGTTTTCCTTTAAACAATCCAACTTTTCCAGCAAACAAACCCTGTCTTCCTGGGCGCAATTCTTTCTCGCGCCAAGCTTGATTAAAGAAAGTTAACGTTAATTTTGCTCGTCCATCAGTTACGACAGTTTCAAGAATTGCGCTCTTCCTGCCTGGAATTCTTTTGACTTTGCTACTTTCAACCTTGGCAAAGATTGTTACCTCCTCGCCTTCAATCAAGCTTTCAATATCGGTAAGTTCGCCGCGAATGACATATCGTCTGGGATAGTGACGCAGGAGATCTGAGATAGTTTTAAGACCTAAATTCTCATCCAATACCTCGGCTGTTCTATCACCAAGTATTGATAGCAGTGATGAATCCAGACTTGCCATGCTTCATTCTCTCAGGTGGCGGTGATAAGCCTTAGGCGCGCTCTGCTCGCCAAGTCGGGAAATTTCTCGCATAGATTGGGCGGTAATTGGCGAAAGTAGCGCCTTTGCGGCTAATCTTGCGCCCGCAACTAACCAAGCTCAATCAAGGGCAAATTCAAGGAGTAGTAACGTGGCAGCTGTATGCGATATCTGTGGCAAGGGACCAAGCTTTGGTAACAATGTCTCTCACTCAAAGCGCCGTACTCGCCGTCGTTGGAATCCAAATATTCAAAGAGTTCGCACTCTCATAAACGGTTATTCCAAGCGCAAGAACGTCTGCACCTCCTGCCTCAAGGCTGGAAAAGTTCTCCGCTAATTGATTTGGCCTACCAACTATGTTGGTATCCACCGGAAGTCTTAGTTTTAACTCCATCTAGATAAATTCCATCACCTTTTATTACCTGCCCGATTTCAAGAAATCCAAAATCTTGAGCATCACTAGTGGCAAGAAGTAAGTGATCTTCTCCCCCATATAAAGCGCTTTCAAGGGCGCTCTCTCTAGATCCGCTCGCACTTTCAAGTTCGCTAAATTCTGGAGCATTAATTAGCGCTTCAACTCTTATATCTATTCCAACTCCGCTTGCTGTCGCAATGCGAGATGCATCAATGACAAGTCCATCACTAGTATCTATTGCAGATGATAAGTACTCATAACTCTTTCGATATTTCTCGTAATCTAAATCAGGTGCGAGATGAGCCATGCGAGCCCTATTTGCTGCAGGGCTCTGATTATCACTTGAACTCTTTAAGCAGCGAGAGACCGGCTTGCGAAAATCCTGGAAGATTTGAAATAAAGAGTCTTTCTCCAACTTTTGCCCCACTTCGAAGTATTGGTCTTTTAACTCTTCCAATTGCGCTAATGGAGATTACAACTTCATTTGATCTACTTAAGTCTCCGCCAATTACTTTAACGCCCACTCTTTGGCACTCGGTTTTAATGCCCTTAGCTAACTCAAGAACCTGGCCTGAAAAACTTGGAGGAAATGCTAAAGCGACTAAGAAGTATTCTGGCCAGCCGCCCATAGCGCAGATATCTGCCAAGTTTGCAGCGCTAACTTTTCGGCCAACTTGCATAGCGCTACTCCAGGCAAAGTTAAAGTGAATTCCCTCAACTGCCATATCGCTAGCAAGTACGGTGAGTTCGCTTCGCGGGCCAAGAACTGCGCCATCATCGCCATTTCCAACGATCAGAGCTGAATCGCTCTGGCCATAATCAAAGATGGCGCGCACATTCTTTAGTACTTCATCTTCGCGCAAGGCCTACTCCCTTAAGAATTAATACTTACGCAGGTTAGCCTAAATGCGCTAACCTCTCACCACATAACAAGTGTGAGATAGAGAGTGGGCAGTCCAACGGGGCGACTCAGGCTAATATCTTCATTAAAAGGATGGTTAACAATGTCGATCCAGGCATATATCTTGATTCAGACTGAAGTAGGCAAGGCAGCCAGCGTAACTAAGGCCGTTAATGCCATAGCTGGAGTAACTATTGCCGAGAGCGTCACCGGCCCTTATGACGTAATCATGAGAGCTGAAGCATCAAGTATGGAGGATTTGGGAAGAAGCGTTCTTGCAAAAGTTCAGGCAGTTCCTGGAATTACTAGAACACTTACCTGCCCGGTTGCAGTACTTTAAAGAACTTCCTAGCGAATTACGTTTTTCTTTCTACTTAATGCGCTCTCAAGCAAAATTGTGATTATCTGGCTATAGCTCTTGCCTGTTTTCTGCCAGAGCGCTGGAAAAACTGAAGTTGGAGTAAATCCTGGCATTGTATTTAGCTCATTGATAATAATCTGATTATCCTCACTTAAGAAGAAATCCACTCTTGCCAGCCCTTCACAGCCAAGAGCTTCAAAGGCAGTAATGGCTGCTTGGCTTATAGCGCTAGCAATTGACTCTGGAAGATTTGCTGGAATATCAAAGGTAGTTGAGCCATCAATGTATTTGGCATCAAAGTCATAAAACTCATGGGGCGGATGAACTCTTACCTCACCCAAAACAGATGCTGTTGCAACTGAATCGATCTGGAGCACTGCGCACTCGATCTCTCGACCAACCACAGCTGCTTCAACTAAAACTCTAGGGTCATAATTGAAAGCATCTTCAAGTGCTGCGCTTATCGCCGACTCATCTTTTACTTTTGAAGTTCCCCGACTAGAACCACTTCGAGCAGGCTTGATAAAGATTGGAAAACCTAGCGCTCTAATCTTTGCGATCTCAAGGTCTTTTGACTTATTCCAATTATCTTTATGAATCGTAATTCCATCGGCAACTTTTAGGCCAAAGTCTGCATAAATTGGCTTAGCAAAACTCTTATCCATAGCAACAGCTGAAGCTAAAACTCCAGAACCGACATAAGCAATTCCCGCCATCTCAAATAACCCTTGAATCGTTCCATCTTCGCCATATGCCCCGTGTAGAAGTGGAAAGACCAGATCAATTCCTAAGTCATTGCCTTTACTATCTTTAATACCATGAACATCAACTACTAACTTCTCGCCCTGTTCTGGAACATAGGAGAGTCCATCGCTTCCCTTTTTAAAGTCACTTTCGCGCATATCAATCCAGGTGCCGCTTTGGGTGATGCCAATTAGTATTGGTTCAAACTTTGACTTATCAATTGCAGCTAATACGCCACTTGCCGAAATACAAGAGATGGGATGCTCGCTGCTTTGCCCGCCTGCGACTATTGCCACGCGTATTTTCTTCATACGTGATCAATCTCCGCTCCGGTTTGAATCTTCATTAAGTTAAGAAACGCCTGCTGCGGGCTAATCTTACTTGTAACCACATCGCAGACAGCTTCCATGATCGGGGCTTCCACTCCGACTAGATGAGCAAGCTCAACAAGAGCCTGGGCAGTAGTTAACCCCTCTGCAGTTGATGAGATCGCTTTCTGGGCTTGCTGCACTGAACCACTTCTTCCTAAAGCTTCACCGAATGTGCGATTACGAGATAGCGGTGATCCGCATGTGGCTAAGAGATCGCCAACTCCTGCAAGTCCAACAAAGGTAAGTGGCTGCGCTCCTCTAGCAATAGCTAGGCGCGTTAGCTCATTTAATCCTCTAGTGATAACAAGTGCTTGAGTATTTTCGCCAAATCCCATTCCAATTGACATACCAACTGCAATTGCAATTACGTTTTTAGTAGCGCTTGCTAATTCACAGCCAATAACATCATTTGAGGTATAGACACGAAAATATGGCGCATTAAAAGCTTTGGCCACTAAATCTGCCAATTGCTGATTTGTAGATGCAGCAACCGCTCCTGCGGGCTGTCTTAAAATAACTTCGCGAGCCAGATTGGGCCCAGTTAGCACGGCGATACTTGATTCATCTCTTCCCAAAACTTGGCAGATAACCTCGCTCATACGAAGTTGAGTTGAGATCTCAATGCCTTTAAGCGTTGAAACAATTGGAATATCAGGGCCAATTAGGCCTTTCCAAAGCTCCAAATTTTGCCTCAGAGATTGCGAAGGGATGGCAAGAACAAGAAGTTGGGCCCCATCTAAAGCCTCCTTGATTTCAGATGTGGCATAAATCGCCTCAGGCAAGAGATGCTCACCGAGTGCGCTCTGATTTTGATGTTTTGAATTAATTTCAGCTACTACTTCTTTATTTCTTCCCCAGATAATTACTTCGTTTCCAGCATCGATTAGAACTTGGGCTAGCGTGCTTCCCCATTGACCGGAGCCAAGAACTGCAATCTTCACTTGCTCTTAGCCTTCTTTGCTTTCTTGAAATTGCCAATCCTTGGAAGATCTGAGTTTTTAGGATCAAAGCGAATTGCAGGAGCTTTCTGCCCCCTTAATATTTCAAGTAGTTCAGTTATCCGATCCATTATGTGATCTGCTGCTTGCTCTACTGCCTCTAAATCATCACTTTTTCCCTGCCAGGGGGAGAGATCAACTGCAGGCCCCATAAGAATTGAAACTTTACTTCGAGGAAAGAGCCTTAATCTTTTGCTATATGGCGGCAAAACTTTCTCTGGCCCCCATGATGCGCATGGAATTACAGGAGCTCCAGTAATGAGTGCAAGACGAGCAACTCCAGTCTTAGCTTTCATTGGCCATAAATTCTCATCGCGAGTTAGCGTTCCTTCAGGATAAACGCCAAGAAGGTGTCCTGCCTTTAGAACTGCAATGGCATGCTCTAAACCTTTAACCGCATCTTTTGATTCACGACTTACTGGAATCTGTCCTGCTCCCCTAATAACTCTGCCAATAATGGGAATGCGAAAGACTGATTCTTTTCCAAGGTATCTCGGGGCTCGCCGTTGTTATAGAGAAAGTGAGTGAAGGTAAGTGGATCAACATATGAGAGATGATTACAAACAACTATTGCTGCCCCGCTCTTTGGTAGATGCTGGGCGCCTTTCCAATCCTTTTTAATGATTAAGTTAAGTATTGGCTTTAAAACCGCTGCTCCAAAGCGAAACCAGGGATTAACCCCTAGCGGATCTCCTTGAGGCGGAAGATAAGAAATCTCAGGGCGCACAACGCTCATGGCTCTAGCCTAGGATAGAAAAAAATAAAGGCCACACCCTTAGGCGTGGCCTTTATCAGAAAAGATACTTATCTCCTCTTGCCCTTCTTCTTTGCGACTTTCTTCTTCGCAACCTTCTTAGCGGCCTTCTTTACTGCCTTCTTAGCCACTGGCTTTACTACTGGAGCTGGCTTTGGAGCTGGCGCTAATTTACGAGCTCCAGCAACAATCTCCTTGAGGGCCTTTGCAGGAAGGAAACGAACCTTCTTGCTTGCCTTAATTTGGATCGTTTCGCCGGTGAAAGGATTGCGTCCCTTACGAGCTTTGCGATCTACTTTCTTAAACTTACCAAAGTCGTTGATGGTGACATCTTCGCCTCTGTGAATGTTGCGCACGATTGAATCGAAGACGATTTCAACAGCGTGTGCCGCCTCTTTCTTGCTTCCGTTGAAGTGAGGAGCCAACGAAGCAATGAACTGGGTCTTGTTCATTTAATCCCCTTATTTACGCGTGAAGTTAAGCTTTTGCTTAACCTGTTGATTAATTTACGCAAGAAAATCAAGGTTTTCGCGCAATAGCATCGGTGTGTCGCAATAAATTAATTGCTGGTAATGGTGAAAAAACGCAATTTTTATGTGTAAAAAACTCTCAATTCAAGGTTGAGAGTCGCGCAAAAGCGCTACTTATGACAAGACCGGAAGCGTTTTTGGCTTGTATTTTGCTCGTTTTTCTTCAAAATTCTCAACTTCATCAATTTTTCGAAGCGTTAAACCGATGTCATCAAGGCCCTCCATTAGGCGCCAACGCGTATAGTCATCTAAATCAAAGGAAATTGCTTGATTTTTATAGGAAACTAAACGAGTCTCAAGATCTACCTTTATCTCAAGTGATGGCTCTGCCTCGATTGCGCTCCAGAGAGCTTCAACATCACTTTGGCCAAGAATTACCGTTAACAGGCCTGCTTTTAATGAGTTGCCTCGGAAGATATCGGCAAATCTTGATGAGATAACTACTTTAAAGCCATAGTTTTGCAGCGCCCAGACTGCATGCTCTCTTGAAGATCCAGTGCCAAAGTCAGCTCCAGCTACCAAAATACTGGCCTTACTGTATTCCGCCTTATTCAATACAAATTCAGGATCACTTCGCCAGGCAGCAAATAGGCCATCCTCAAATCCTGAGCGAGTAACTCGCTTTAGATAGACCGCAGGAATTATCTGATCAGTATCAACATTGCTTCTGCGCAGCGGAAGCGCAGAGCCGGTATGAGAAATAAATTTTTCCATTGCTTTCTCCGTTATAGATCTGCCGGTGATGAGAGGGTTCCGCGAAGCGCTGTGGCTGCAGCAACTAAGGGGCTTACTAGGTGGGTTCTTCCACCCTTTCCTTGTCTTCCCTCAAAATTTCTATTACTCGTTGAGGCTGATCTCTCCCCAGGAGCTAATTGATCAGGATTCATTCCAAGGCACATCGAACATCCTGCGCTTCGCCACTCTGCGCCAGCTTCTAAAAAGAGCTTATCTAGGCCTTCTGCCTCTGCTTGTAATCTGACTCGAGCCGAGCCAGGAACAACCATCATTCGAATATCGGAGGCAACTTTCTTGCCCTTGATGATTTCTGCCGCTGCTCTTAGATCTTCAATTCGGCCATTGGTGCAGGAGCCGAGAAAAACAGTATCAATCTTTATCTTTTTCATCGGGGTTCCAGCTTTAAGGTCCATATAGACCAATGCGCGCTCTGCTGCGCTAACCTCTTCTGGATCTGTGAAATCTTGCGGACTTGGAATTACGCCATCTAGAGGTATTCCCTGTCCAGGATTAGTTCCCCAAGTAACAAATGGCGATAGTTGATCTGCATCAAGGGTAATCTCTTTATCAAATTTAGCATCGCTATCACTTTTTAGTTCGCTCCAATAGGCAAGCGCTCTCTGCCAATCCTCACCCTTTGGTGCATGCGGGCGATCTTTTAGATAGGCAAAGGTAGTTTCATCAGGAGCGATAAGTCCTGCTCTTGCGCCAGCTTCAATCGACATATTGCAGATTGTCATTCGAGCCTCCATAGAGAGTGCCCTTATGGCGCTTCCGCGATATTCAAGGATGTATCCCTGTCCTCCGCCAGTTCCTATTTTGGCAATAATGGCAAGAATTATGTCTTTACTTGTGACTCCAGGTTTTAGTTTTCCTTCAACATTAATTGCCATCGTCTTTGGTCTACTTAATGGAAGCGTCTGAGTAGCAAGAACATGTTCCACTTCGCTAGTTCCAATTCCAAAGGCAAGAGCGCCAAAGGCGCCATGGGTTGAGGTATGAGAATCGCCGCAGACAATGGTCATTCCAGGTTGAGTTAGACCTAATTGCGGGCCAACAACATGGACAATTCCTTGTTCAACATCACCAAGTGAGTGAAGCCTTATGCCAAATTCTTGGCAATTTTTTCGCAAGGTATCAACTTGTAGCCTTGAAACTGGATCTGCAATTGGCTTATCGATATTAAGAGTTGGCACATTATGATCTTCAGTAGCTAGCGTTAAATCAGGCCTTCTAACTCCCCTTTTTGCAAGGCGGAGCCCATCAAAGGCTTGCGGGCTAGTGACTTCATGAATTAAATGAAGATCGATATAGAGTAAATCTGGTTCCCCACTAGCGCTTCTAACTAGATGGTCATCCCAGACTTTTTCTGCCAGTGTCTTAGCCATACTTACTTCTTCTAACTCCCTTACTACTTGCTTCTCAAATGATGAGATGGCAATATTGGATTATGGACAAAAAGAATAGCGGAGTTGGCGTCTTAGATAAAGCGGTAAAGATCCTCTCTGTTCTTGAATCTGGTCCCCACTCGCTAAGCGAGCTTGTCGCCGCTACCAAAATTTCACGCCCAACAGCTCATCGCCTTGCTGTGGCGCTAGAGCATCATCGCCTGCTATCACGCGATTTAACCGGGCGCTTTGTCCTTGGAGTAAGAGCGGGAGAGCTTGCAGCCTCAGCCGGTGAGGATCGCTTACTAGCCGCAGCAAATCCAGCGCTAATTGCACTTCGCGATGCAACAGGTGAGAGCGCTCAGCTCTATCGCCGCCAAGGTGAGATGAGAATCTGTGTTGCTGCTGCTGAGCGTTTATCAGGTCTTCGAGATTCCGTTCCAATTGGCGCCGCTCTTACTATGAGCGCTGGATCTGCTGCTCAAATACTTCTTGCCTGGGAAGATGCAGAGAAATTACATCGCGGATTAACTGGCGCAAGATTTAATGCTGCAGCACTTGCTGCAGTGCGAAGACGTGGATGGGCACAGAGCGTTGGCGAGAGAGAGGCAGGGGTGGCCTCGATATCTGCTCCAGTGCGTGGTCCAAATAATCGAGTAATTGCGGCAGTAAGTATTAGTGGTCCAATTGAGAGACTTGGAAGACAGCCAGGTCGAATCCATGCTGCAGCTTTAGTTGCAACGGCAGATCGCCTTAGTGAATATATTTCAAAGAAGAATTAATACCTGGTAGCTCCGAGGGGATTCGAACCCCCGTAGCTGGCTTGAGAAGCCAGAGTCCTGGGCCACTAGACGACGGAGCCAGATTTATCTTCTTAACTAAAAAGTTCTATTAAGTTTTTTCCGCTGGGGTACCAGGACTCGAACCTAGACAAGCTGAACCAGAATCAGCTGGGCTGCCAATTACCCCATACCCCAAAGCATTTACTCTCACTAGAAAACTTAAGCAAAGATTTTTACTCAACTTCTCTTATAAGAGGGGCTTAAGAATACCTTGAATTTTCCGCCTTAAGAAACTGCTGCTTTTAGACGCGTAATGCAGCGCTGTTTTCCTAGTAGCTCCATAGATTCAAAAAGCGGTGGAGATATATGACTACCTGTGACTGCAATTCGAACTGGCGAGAAGGCAAGGCGCGGCTTAAGAGCCATCTGATCAATTAGCGCCTCGCGCAATTTCGCCTCAATAGCGCCATGGCTCCAATCATCTACGCCCTGCAAAACCTCTAAAGATTTAGCAATTACAGCCTGCGCCTGATCACCCAAGAGAGCAGCGCTAGCTTCTTGATCGAAGGAGAGCTCGTCTGTAAATAAAAATTTAAGCATGGCGCTAACTTCATTCATTCTTGCAATCCGCTCTTGAATTATCGGAAGAGCTTGGCGAAGAACTTTAAGCTCATCATCTTTGCCGCTGACTACCCCATCTTTAAGAAGGAAAGGTAGGGCTCTTGAAAGGAAATCATCGAGAGTTAATTTTCTAATCTTCTCGCCATTTATTGCTTCAAGCTTTTTCATATCAAATCTAGCCGGCGAGCTATTAACTCGCTCTAATTCAAATAGCTCAACTAATTCCTTCATCGAGACATCTTCGCGATCATCACCCGGGGACCAACCAAGAAGAGCTAGGTAGTTACAGATTGCCTCAGGCAAAAACCCTGACTCTCGATACCAAGCAATAGAAACCTCGCCATTTCTCTTAGATAACTTGGCATTATCTTGACCCATAACAAATGGCAGGTGAGCAAAGACTGGAAACTCTTCTGTCTTAACTCCCATCGCTTGATAGACCCGAATCTGTCTTGGGGTTGATGAGAGTAGATCCTCTCCCCTGAGTACATGGGTGATCTTCATTAAGACATCATCGACGGCGACAGCAAGGGTATAAAGCGGAGAACCATCAGCGCGCATCAAGACAAAGTCTGGAACGTACTTATGCTCAAAGCTAACTTCACCTCTGATTAAATCATTAAAGGTAGTTGATCCATCTGGCATCCGCATGCGCACTACTGGAGCTCTACCTTCTTTAATAAATGCTTCGATTTCACTACTTGTCAGATCGCGACATTTTCCGTCATAACCTGGAGCTTGATTTAACTCTCGTTGCTTATCGCGTCTCTTCTCTAGCTCCTCAGTTGAGCAGTAGCAATGGTAGGCATCACCATTTTTGATAAAAATGTCAGCCCAATGCTTATAAACATCTAGCCTTTGCGATTGCAGATATGGCCCGTGTTCTCCCCCAACTTCAGGGCCCTCATCCCAATTGATTCCCAGCCACTTAAGGGTTTCGATAGCGCGAGCAATATATTCATCAGTGACTCTCTCGCGATCTGTATCTTCAACACGGAAAATCAATTTTCCGGAGCAATGTCTGGCATAGGCCCATGCAAATAGCGCAGTTCTAATATTTCCCACATGAAGATCTCCGGTGGGAGATGGAGCAAAACGAGTTCTAACCTCACGAGACGATGAATTAGCCACGGCTACTAACCCTATTTCTTAGCGTTCCCAGTCCTTCAATAGAGACACTTACCTCACCTGATGGATTCATCGGACCAATTCCTGATGGAGTTCCAGTAAGAATCACATCTCCTGGAAGAAGCGTCATAACTTTGGTGACAAACTCGATAATAAATGGCACATCAAAGACCATATCTGAAAGCTTTGCACTCTGCTTAAGTTCGCCATCAACATGAGCAGTAATTAACTGATCTCCAGGGACAAAATTGGTGTCAATCCATGGTCCAAGAGGACAAAAAGTGTCAAAGCCTTTTGCTCTACTCCACTGACCATCTTTTTTCTGTAGATCTCGTGCAGTGACATCGTTTGCAAGGGTGTAGCCAAAGATGACATCGTTAACCTTTTCTCTTGGCACTTCCTTACAAATCTTTGAGATAACCACTGCTAACTCTGCTTCATGATCTATTCGCTCACTCGTATCTGGCCATTGAATCAAATCCTCTGGGCCGATTACTGATGTATTTGGTTTGATAAAAATAATTGGCTCAGCAGGTACTTCCCCGCCCATCTCGGCTGCATGATCGGCATAGTTTTTCCAACACAGACCACTTTGCTTCTCGGTATTACGGGGGCAAGAAGCTTGACTTCGCTAAGTGCAAATACTTCCTCTTGCTTAAAGATCCCGGCATATAGAGGATCGCTAGCGATTGCAGTAATGCTCATATCATCTTCTAGGAGACCAAAGTGAGGATCGCTACCTAGCTTTGAGCCAGCAGGAGGAGAGAATCTAACAATGCGCATTAGCTAACTCTAAACCTCTTTGTCAGGAACTAGATCAGCAGGGCGCTCAACTAGAAATGTTGCGATTCGATGTCTTCTGCCAATTGGGCGCTCGGCAGTGAGAACCCAGCCCTTAAGCGTGACTGTACTTCCAGGAATTGGCACACGTCCCAAACTCTTTGCTACAAATCCACCAATTGTGTCGACATCTTCTTTCTCATCTTCACTTAATTCAAATTCGAGCTTATCTGCTAAGTCTTCTAAATGAAGCCGAGCTGAGACTCTAACTTGAGAAGTAGTTACCCATTCAAACTCTTCTACATCATCATCGTATTCATCAGCAATCTCGCCAACAATCTCTTCCAGAATATCTTCGATAGTAATCAGACCAGCAGTTCCGCCATATTCATCAACCACAATTGCTAGGTGAATCTGGTCTCTCTGCATCTCCTTTAATAGCTCTGATGCGGTCTTAGTCTCTGGAACAAATGTTGCGCCTCTAATGTGCTGGCTAACTAGCTCGGTTAACTCAGCTTCTCGATATTCATGAGTCCTTCTTGCTAAATCTTTTACATAGGCAATGCCAAGAATTTCATCGAGATTCTCGCCAATCACCGGAATTCTGGTGAATCCAGAGCGCAGTGCTAAGGAAAGACCCTGTCTTAAGTTCTTGCCTCCCTCAATCCAGACCATCTCTGTTCTTGGAACCATTAGCTCTCTAACTAAAGTATCGCCCAATTCAAAGACTGAGTGGATCATCTCGTGCTCAGACTCTTCAACTAGCCCTCGTTCATGGGCCTGGTCAACTAGATCACGAAGCTCTGCCTCATTAGCAAATGGGCCAGATTTGAATCCTTTTCCTGGAGTTATTGCATTTCCTATTGCAATTAATAGCGCAGTTAATGGGCCTAAGATTTTTGACATTACTACTGCAACCACGCAGGCCGGAATAATCCATCGCCCAGCATTTTGTTTTGCCAAGGTCCTTGGACCAACCCCTACAACTACGTAGGAGAGAACCACCATGGCAGCTACGGCGATAAACATCGCTAGCGCAATTGGTTCAAATAAAACGATAAAAGCTTGTGCAACAATTACTGTTGCGGTTAATTCTGATGCTTTTCTTACAAATAAAATCACATTTAAGTAGCGGGCCGGCTCTTTTATAACTCTTGCAACCCAAGCAGCTGATTTAGATGACTTGACCTCAAGTTCTTCGACAAATACTCGAGAGATGGAGTTAATTGCAGACTCAGAGCCAGCTAAAAATCCGGCAAAAAGTAAGAGGGCAACTACTGATAGAACTTCAGTAAGGCTCACCGTTTAGCTCTCCATTCAACTAGGTATTTATCCTGCAAGGCGAACATCACTTCTTTCTCATCTGCTTCCATGTGGTCATATCCCAAAAGATGAAGAACTCCATGAACTGTTAGTAATTCTAATTCATCTTGGAGGCTGGAATGAACTTTAAGCGCATTCTGATTGGCATATGTTGGGCAGAGAGCAATATCTCCCAGCATTGCAGGGCCAAGAGTTGCTGAATTTGGTTTTACTTCATCCATTGGAAATGCTAGAACATCAGTTGGTCCATCTTCCTCCATCCAGCGCAGGTGAAGCGCGCTCATCTCATCTTCATCAAGCAAAGAGATGTTGAGCTCGGAATCAGGATGAACTCCTTGAGCCAAAATAGTGAATTGAGCAATTGATTTAAGGCGCTCTAAATCACATTTAGAATCAGTTAAATTACTAAGTTCTATATTCATTTCGCACTTTACCTAATGGTCTTAAGTAAGTTAGCGATCACTCCTTAGCGAACGTGGCTTATTCTCTCGTCTATCTGCTCTATTTCCAGCGACTAAATTATCAAAACGTCCATAGGCATCAACAATTTCACTTACCAATCTATGTCTGACTACATCCTCTGAAGTTAAATCCATAAAAGAAATATCATCAATACCCTCTAAAATATCGCGCACAATCTTCAATCCCGAGTCCTGATGGCTTGGCAGATCTATCTGGGTAACATCTCCGGTGATGACCATCTTTGAAGAAAATCCAAGTCTGGTTAAAAACATTTTCATCTGCTCTGGGGAAGTGTTCTGGGCCTCATCCAAGATAATAAATGAATCGTTAAGAGTTCTACCTCTCATATAGGCAAGAGGAGCAACTTCAATAGTTCCTGATGACATTAAGCGAGGAATAGCTTCTGGATCAAGCATGTCATGAAGGGCATCAAAGAGCGGGCGAAGATATGGATCAATTTTTTCATGAAGAGTTCCAGGCAAGAAACCAAGTCTCTCCCCCGCCTCAACTGCAGGCCGGGTAAGAATAATTCTATTTACCTGTTTAGATTGAAGTGATTGAACAGCCTTTGCCATCGCAAGATAAGTCTTACCAGTTCCGGCAGGTCCAATTCCAAAGGTGACAGTATTTTTATCTATCGCATCGACATAGCGCTTTTGATTCGAGGTTTTGGGCCTAATTGTTTTGCCACGATTACTTAATATATTTAAAGTCAATACTTCAGCAGGAGAGCTTCCATCATTGATCATTGCAATTGAGCGTCTAACAGCGTCATCACTTAATGGCTGTCCAGTTCGAATAACGGTTAGAAAACTTTGAATTAGCTGCTTTACTCGCTCGCATCCTTGGGTACTTCCACGAAGAATTACTTCATTTCCTCTAACCGTAATTGCCACATCATGAAATGCGCTCTCAATTGCTTTGATGTAGGAATCGTTTGGCCCAGTTATTGAAACGCTGGAGATATCGCTAGGTAGCGTTAGAGTGATTCGATCCATTACGCCAATTCTATCCAGGGGGCCAGCTCAGTGCACGACCACCAAGAAGATGCAGATGAGCGTGAAATACGCTTTGGCCACCATCAGCTCCAGTATTAAAGACGGTTCGATAGCCATTTAACTCTCGTTCTTTGGCAATACTTGCAGCCATCTCAAACACTCGATTAGAACATCTGGATTTGCAAGAGTTAACTCAGCTGCATTCTCAACGTGGATTTTTGGAATTATCAAAACATGAGTTGGAGCAACAGGATTTATGTCGTTAAATGCTAAAACATTATCGCTCTGCCTAACTATGTCGGCAGGTATTTCACCATTAACTATTGCGCAAAAGAGGCATTTCATGGGTTATCTCTACCAGATTCCAAGGCCAGTTTGTACTGCAGCAAGAGCTGCTGCCCCGGCGTGAGCAGAGCGAAAGATTGGAAGTCCCATTGCTACTGAGAGAGCTCCGCGCTCTAAAAAGGCAGCTGCCTCTTCATCACTAATTCCACCTTCGGGCCCAATGATTAGTAAGACTTTGTTTAAATTCTTCTCACTCTGAGCTTTAGTAAGCAGATCCGACAACTTTCCTCCATCAGATTCGTGAAAGAGAAGTGTTAAATCAAAATCCATTAATACCTCACTTGCGCTAACTCCACTTTGTAGCGTTGAGATCTTTGGAAACCAAGCTCTCCGTGATTGCTTAGTGGACTCTCTTGCCCAACTCCGCCATTTATCTAGCGAATCTTGTTCATCTTTAAATTGACCAATGGAGCGATTGGCGCTCCAAGGAATAATCTCATCGACTCCTGCCTCAGTTAATAACTCTATTGTTTCTCGCGCTCTATCGCCTTTAGTTAAAGCCTGCATAACAGTTAGCCAAATTTTAGAGGCGGGAAAGTCTTGGACCGTTAATACCTTTGCAGAAAAGGATTTCTTGGTGATGGAAGTTACTTCAACGCTGACTTTGCGGCCTTTTCCATCGGTTAAGGCAATAATTTCATTAACCTTTATCCTTGTTACATTGATTGCATGGTGGGCTTCATCGCCTGAAACAAATAGCTCGCCCTTATCTGGCAGTTCATCGACGATAAATACTGGAAGCATTAGTTTCTAAACGCCTCTTTGAACTTTCCGAAGAAACCAGAGCTGCCCTGGCCATCTTCCTTATTTGATTTCATCTTATTTGAACTCTTATCTTCACTACGCAATTTGGCAAATTCCTTTAGTAAATCACTCTCTTTTTTGGATAACTTGCTGGGAACTTCAACGCTTACATGGGCATAGAGATCTCCTCTGCCACCTCCGCGCAACTTAGTCATGCCTTTGCCTTTGACCGCAATCACATCTCCACTTTGAGTTCCAGGTTTAATCTCTATATTTATCTCACCATCTAGGGTTTCAATATTCATCTCACTTCCAAGGGCTGCTGATGTCATTGGTACTGAAACAGCGATATGCAGGTTATCGCCATCGCGAAGGAGATATTCATGTTCTTCAACAATCATCTCAACATATAGATCTCCTGCAGGTCCGCCGCCTGCGCCAACTTCGCCCTGACCAGATAGCTGCATTCGATTTCCTGTTTCAACTCCAGCTGGAATTTTCACTGAAACGTTTCTACGCGCCCTTACCCGGCCATCTCCAGAACATTCAGTGCAGACCTGCGGGATTACAGTGCCAAAACCTTGGCAAGTTCCACATGGCCTTGATGTCATTACCTGTCCGATAAAAGATCTAGTAACTTGTTGAATCTCGCCACGTCCCCGGCAAATATCGCATGTGCTCGGAGAGGTTCCAGGCGCGCAGCCATCGCCACCGCATTTTGTGCAAATGATTGCCGTTTCAACTCCAATTTCACGTTCAGTTCCAAAACATGCTTCAGCCAAGGTTATTGTGGTTCTAATTAATGCATCTTGACCCTGGCGAGTTCTTGCTCTCGGACCTCTTGGATTTCCGCCTCCCCCGAAGAAAGCATCCATAATGTCGCTAAATCCGCCGAAGCCGCCACCAAAGCCAGCAAAATTATCGCCACCGCGATCATAATTACTACGTTTTTCCGGATCACTTAAGATTTCATAGGCAGCAGTAATTTCTTTAAAGCGATCTTGCACTTTTGGATCTGGATTAACATCTGGGTGAAGCTCGCGCGCTAATTTACGATAGCTCTTCTTTATCTCATCTTGTGAAGCATTTCGTTCAACGCCTAAAGCTTTATAGAGATCACTCATTACTGATTATCCATCAAAAATCTACCGACATATCTGGCAACTGCATTGACTGCAGACATTGAAGATGAGTAATCCATTCTGGTTGGGCCAAGAATTCCAAGTGCGCCAAGTGAATTACCATCTACTCCATAACCCATCGAAACCAAGCTAGTGCGCTGCAATCCACTCTCTGCCTGCTCAGCTCCAATACGAACTCGCATCGTATCTCCAGCATCGCTAAGAAGTCTTAGTAAAACTACTTGCTCCTCTAGCGCCTCTAATACTCCATGAATCTCAGCAGATGACTCGCTATTTGATCTGGCAAGATTTGCTGTGCCGGCTAATACAACTTTCTCCTCAGGCCTTTCAATAGCCATCTCGATGAGGTTTGAAATTATCAGAGCAGTTGAAGTTCTCTCATTTTTGCCAAAGTGGGCCAAGATCGCCTCAAGGTCCTGACCAACATCCGACATCGCTTTGCCAACAACGGCAGCATTTAATCTCTGTCGCAAATCTGCCAAGAGCGCATCACTTAGATCATAGGGAAGCTCAAGGACTCGCTGCTCAACCCGGCCAGTAGTAGTAATTAGCACCAGCATCAATCGAGATGGTGTTAGTAGAACCAACTCAATATGCCTTACTCGAGATTTGGTTAGAAGTGGGTATTGAACAACTGCTACCTGCTTTGTAACTTGGGCAAGCAGCCGCACTGTTCTCATCACAATGTCATCTAGATCATTAGCGCCTTCAAGAAATGTTTCGATGGCTCTTCGTTCTGCGCTTGATAGCGGTTTTACTGTTGCAATTTTATCTACGAATAGCCGATATCCCTTATCAGTTGGAATTCTTCCAGCGCTGGTATGTGGTTGAGTAATCAAGCCTTGCCCTTCAAGAATTGACATCTCATTTCGAATTGTCGCTGAAGAAATTCCTAGAGCGCTCTTTTCTGAAATTATCTTAGAACCGACAGGCTCCTCTGTAGCCACATACTCCTCAACTATGGCTTTAAGGATTTCAAGCTGCCTGCTTTCCATCTTCTAGAAATTCCCTTTCATTCTCACTAAAGCGTTGCAATGCCTAAAGTAGCCAAAACAATTAATAGCATTGCAGGAAAACCAGTACGGATCTTATTAGCTCTAAAGTGAAAGAATAACGCTCCAGCCATTACAAACCAGATGACAATATATCCATAGAGTTCTAGATCTGAGTTATCAAGTGCAAACCCAATAACAAGGGATGTAGAGGCCAGAGTTTCAAATATTCCAACTAGCCTTGCAAGTCCATCTGGAAAACCCACATCTCTAGTTCCAGAAAGTCCAGCGCTGCTGCCACTTGCTTTCGATAGTCCTGCAATGAGGAAAATCAGGGCTAGTAGAAGGGTAATGACGGTATGCATAGTGGCCATAAGGCAAAGTTACTACAAGACTAACTCGCGCACGATTTTATCGGCAATCAAGCGCCCATCTCTGCTTAATACCAATCTCATATCTTGCCAACTTGCACTATCTAGAAAACCAGAGTTAAGAAATTCTTCAGCCTTAGCGATCTGTGCAGAACTTAGACGATTATGCAGAATTCCCTCACGTCTTCGGATTTGTAGCATGATGAATTCATCAGAGAGATTCTCCGCTGTCAATATCTCATGGCTTAACTCTGGGCTCTGGCCTTGCAAGATTTTCTCCTGATACGAACTTGGATGTTTTACATTCCACCAACGCTTGCCATTTAAATAGGAGTGAGCTCCTGCCCCAACGCCCCACCAAAAGGAACCATCCCAATAAGCGATGTTATGACGACATTGCCCGCCAGGCTTACTCCAATTACTTAACTCATACCAATTAAATCCTGCTGCTTCAAAGAGTTGATCAGCAAGCAAATACTTATCAGCGCTCTGATCATCTGGCGGCATTGTTAACTCGCCGCGATTTATCTGAGCCGCTAACTTTGTTCCTTTTTCAACAATTAAGGCATAAGCGCTGATGTGATCGATATCTAGCGCAAGTGCATACTCAACACTTCTTCGCCAATCATCCATGGTTTCACCGGGTGAGCCATAGATTAAATCCACACTTACATGTTCAAATCCAGCAGCTCTAGCCATTGAAACTGCGCGTTCAACATTTTCAGGATTATGAGTTCGATCTAGAACTTTTAGTACTGAGCCAACAGCAGATTGCATTCCCATAGAGATTCGTGTTGCTCCAGCGCTCTTAATTTCATCTAGAAATTCTTGTGTGACCGAATCTGGGTTTACCTCAAGTGTTATCTCAATATTTTCATCTAGAGTAAATCTGCTTTTGATTGCATCAATTATTCGTGCTAATTGTGCCGCCGGTAGAAGTGAAGGAGTTCCCCCGCCAAAGAAAATCGTGGGGACAATTGCAGGGCCAGCTGCTTGAGCGGCCATCTCAATCTCTTTTAACGCTGAATCAATGTAGGAGGATGAAAGTGAGTCTAAATCTCCGCTTTTTAATTCACTCGGGGTATAGGTATTGAAGTCACAGTAACCGCATCTTTTAGCGCAGTAAGGGATGTGAATATAGAAGGAGAGCCGCTGGCTCACGCTATTTCTTCACCTTTCCGCTCTCTTCATCAGCATTCGTTGAAAGCGCAGCGATGAATGCCTCTTGTGGTACTTCAACTCTTCCCACCATCTTCATGCGCTTCTTTCCCTCTTTCTGCTTCTCTAAAAGTTTGCGCTTACGAGAGATATCGCCGCCATAACACTTTGCCAAAACATCTTTTCGAATGGCGCGAATTGTCTCTCGCGCAATAATTTTGGCGCCAATAGCTGCCTGAATCGGAACTTCAAATTGCTGCCTTGGAATTAGCTCTCTAAGTTTTGAAGTCATCATGACTCCATAGGTATAAGCCTTCTCACGGTGAACAATTGAACTAAAGGCATCAACAGTCTCTCCTTGAAGCAAAATATCAACCTTGACTAGATCTCCTTCAGCCTCGCCTATTGGTTCATAGTCCAGTGAGGCATAACCCTTAGTTCTTGACTTTAGTTGATCAAAGAAATCAAAGACGATTTCGGCAAGGGGCAAGGTGTAGCGAATCTCTACCCGATCTTCAGAGAGATAATCCATGCCATTTAGAGCGCCTCGTCTCTGCTGGCAAAGCTCCATAATCGTTCCGATGTAATCAGTTGGAGAGAGAATTGTTGCCTTAACTATTGGCTCCCTGACCTGGGCTACTTTTCCATTGGGATACTCGCTGGGATTGGTAACAATTAACTCTTGCCCGCTCTCAGTTGTAACTGTGTAGACCACATTCGGAGCAGTTGAGATGAGCGTTAGATCAAACTCGCGCTCTAGACGCTCTCTAACAATTTCCATATGGAGAAGTCCTAAAAAGCCACATCTAAATCCAAAGCCAAGGGCTGCAGAATTTTCTGGCTCATAGACTAAAGCTGCATCATTTAGCTGTAATTTATCCAGCGCATCTCGAAGCAATGGATATTGATCGCCATCAATGGGAAATAGACCTGAGAAAACCATAGGTTTTGGATCTTTATATCCAGAGAGCGCTTCAAGTGCTGGTTTATGGAAAGTTGTTACCGTATCTCCCACTCTTGATTGGCGAACATCTTTTACGCCAGTGATTAGATAACCCACCTCACCAACTCCAAGGCCCTTACTTGATACTGGCTCTGGTGAGATAACTCCAATATCTAATAGCTCATGCTTAACTCCAGTTGAAAACATCTGAATCTGCTCTCTTGGCGAGAGATGTCCATCAAATACTCGAACATATGTCACAACGCCTCGATAGGTGTCATAGACCGAGTCAAAGATTAAAGCTCTGGCAGGACCCTGCGGATTTCCTTTTGGGCTGGAATTTGAGCAATAATTTGATCTAAGAGTTCTTCAACACCAATTCCTGATTTTCCAGAGACGCGCAAGCAATCCTCAGGTTTGCATCCAACTAGCTTTGATAATTCAATTGCAAACTTATCGGGTTGAGCAGAGGGAAGATCAATCTTATTTAATACTGGAATAACGGTTAAATTATTCTCCATCGCTAGATAAAGATTTGCCAGTGTTTGAGCTTCAATACCTTGGGCACAATCCACTAATAAAATAGCGCCTTCGCATGCTGCAAGAGATCTTGATACTTCGTAAGTGAAATCAACATGTCCTGGGGTATCAATCATATTTAGAATGTATTCCTTGCCATCAAGAGCTGATTTCCAAGGAAGACGAACAGCTTGGCTCTTGATAGTAATTCCGCGCTCGCGTTCAATATCCATACGATCTAGATATTGGGCTCGCATATTTCTTGCTTCAACGACTCCAGTTATTCCAAGCATTCGATCTGCCAGAGTGGACTTGCCGTGATCAATATGAGCAATGATGCAGAAATTACGAATCTGCTCAGGGTTAGTTGCAGCAGGCTGCGGCGCTTTACTTAAGTCAATTGCAGGCATGCCTATCGCCTACTTTGTGTGAAAGAGTTGGCTGGATTAACGAACGCCAGCTTTGTGGGCTGACTTAGCCATAGCTGACTTCTTATTAGCAGCTTGGTTGGCATGTATTACGCCTTTTGATACCGCGATATCGAGTTCACGAGAGGCATTTGATAGCTCAGTGGCAACAAGCTTTGAATCTCCTGCAGTAAGGGAATCACGGAAGCGACGGATAGCGGTCTTAATCGAGGAGCGCACTGACTTGTTACGCAGGCGAGCCTTCTCATTGGTCTTGATTCTCTTGATCTGGGACTTGATATTTGCCACGAACTTAAAGCCTTCCATTTGAGTGAATTACAACGCGGCAGGGTATCAGCCAGAGTTATCTCGACTCAAACCGAGATTCTCAGCCTTGCCAAATACCGCCTATTTACGCCCTACTTTGCCGGCAATTGCCAGAACGCTTCGCTCCAGGGCGTAGAGCGGGTCGGCCTCAGCTCCTTTAATGGCCACATCTGCTTTTGCTAATTCACCAACCGAGAATGCAATTAGCGCTGGAGTCCACTTTCCTAACTGGCGCCTAGCTTTATCAATCTGCCAGGGGGCAAGCCCAAGAGAGCCAGCAAGTTGAAAGGCATTGGCCCCGCGCGGAGCTCCTGAGACTTTTGCAAGCGCCCTAATTGATGAAGTGATTGCAGAGAGAATCATTATTGGATCAACTCCAGTATCAAGGGCATTTCTTAGTGAAATCAGCGCAGCTTTGCTATCTCCTGCCAAAGTTGCATCTGCTACATCAAAGCCTGTGGCTTGAACTCTTCCCTGATAATAAAGAGCAACATCTTCTTCATCAATTATCGCTTTGGCAGCGCTGGTATCAAAAGCAATCTGACTACAAGCCGCTGCTAGCTCTCTTGTGTCACTTCCTGTTGCATCAACTAGGGCGCTAATTGCAGCTGATGAAATCTTGCGTCCTCGTCTTTCAAATTCCTGGGCGACAAAGCTTGCTTTATCACTCTCTTTCTTCATCGCCTCACAGAGAATTATCTCGGGCTTTAACTTCTTAATCTTTTCCAGAAGCGCTTTTCCTTTAACGCCGCCCTTATGAATAAAAATTATATGAAGCGAGGAATCAAGTGCTGATAAGTAATTTTCTACCTCCTCTTGCACCTCGCTGATTAAATCTTGTAAGTCTTTTAAAACAACAACGCGTTTATCAGCAAAGAGTGAAGGAGCAATTGCTGAGGCAAAGCCGCCGATTTCTAATTCAGCACCTTCTAAGACAGTTTTCTCATAATCACCGCGCGCAACTAGCGCATCAGCTAGGGCGCGATCTGCTAAAACGCTCTCTGCGCCATGGATAAGTAAGAGGTTTGCTAAAGCCATTGAATCTGCCACCACTTCCTTCCTACATTCCTAGTAGTGAATATATAGCCCATCGCCCCCTCATCAAACCTCCAGGACAGTGAAATTGGCCCATCCTTATCGCTTCGATAAACCCTAGAGCCCATATCCCTTAGCTTCTCCACAAGGGAAGAATCGGGATGGCCATAACTATTGGATTCACCCACGCTAATAATTGAGATCTCTGGCGAGATTTGCCGTAAGAAGAGTTCGCTTTGAAAACGTGAGCCATGATGGGGAACCTTCAATATTGAAATGCCAGCTAGGTCATATCTCTTTGCAATCTCCTCTTGTGCTTCAGGTTCAATATCACCAGTAATTAATATCTTTACCTGCCCCACTTGGGCAAGAATTACTAATGAGCGATTATTTTCCTGAGATCCATCGCCAGATAGATTTGAAAAATTAGAGCTAGCAGCAGGTGGCCAAAGAACCTCTAGCGATACATCATCAATTCTTGCAATATCGCCAGCTCCAACCTTTGATACTTCATAGTTAGAGAGCTCCGCTCTAGAGATATTCCCATTACTCCAGATCTGTCCAATCTCTCGCTTTCTTAAAGCTCCGGTAACCCCATAGTAATGATCAGCATGATTATGACTTAAGACAATTAGTGGCAAATGCTTGATACCAATGCTCTTTAAACAACGATCAAGTAGATCAGGGTCAGGGCCAGCATCAAATAGCAGAGCGCTATCAGCAGAAATCTTTAGAACCAGAGCATCACCCTGACCAACATCGCATTGCACTATGCGCCAAGCATCTCCTGGAAAGCTAGCCTTACTAAATATTCCAAAAAAGGTAAGTGCAACTAGTGCTGCGACTGCAATTCTTCTCAAAGGGGCAAAGAATAAAACTGCGATAACTAGAGCCAGAGTTATCAGAAGAAGTTTATGTGAGAGCGAAAGCGTTGGCGTTTGATCAGAGAGTGATGCAATGTAGGCAATCCAACGAGCAAGAAACTCTGCAATAGCCAATAGCCCCTCTGATATGAAGGCAATGGGAAGAGTAAGCACTGAAAGAAAACCAAGAACGGTCACCGGAGCTACTAAAAGTGAGGTCACGATATTAAATGGAATAGCAAGAAGTGGAGCTTGGGCGGTAAAGGCAATCAGATAAGGCGTACAGAGCAGGGTTGCAGCAGTTGAAACCGCAACAATTTCAGCCAACCAAGATGGTAGAAATCTAAGTAGGTATGCCTTAATTCCAGGTGAGAGAAATATCAAACCAGCGGTAGCAAGAACAGAGAGGATAAAGCCAGGATCTTGTCCCTGAAAGGGATCAAAGAGAAGAAGAACAATTACTGCGCTAGATAAGGCAGCTGCGGCATTTGCTCGATTGCCAGTGGCAATTGCCAATAAAACTACAAGAGCCATTAGCCCTGCCCGCAAAACTGAGGGCGATGGCCTAACTAAAAGTAGGAAAAGAAAGAGAATTAATCCCGTAGTAACTATCCTGACGCCAAGATTTGAAATAACTAGCCGCAGAATAAAGAAAACTAGCGCGCTAACAATGGCAAAATTTGCGCCACTAACTGCTGTGAGATGAGCAAGGCCAGATCGGCGCATCTGCTTAGTAAATTCTTCGCTTTGAAGTGAGGTATCCCCCAAGATCATTCCAGGAATTAGCGCGCCAGAATTACTTTCATATACCGCTGCTTGTTTGCGAAATTTAGATCGAATCTCTGCCAGTAACTGACCCAACGCCCCTACCTTGGATAGTTGATTAAATTCCTCATCTGCAATCAAGAGAGCAGCCACTCGCCGCTCTTTACTCTTTATCAGCCTTCCTTGGAATTGAACTAAATCACCAGGAATCAACTCCACTTTCTTTGGGATTAAGACTCTAATAGCAACTCTTACTTCATAACTAGCCTCCTCACTTTCTACATAAGAGGCTCTAGCTAGAAATGAACTCTGCGAAGGATTTATATCTGAGCCACGGACTCGTTCAAATGTTAGTTTTGGATCACTAGTAACACTTGCTATCACCTTCACATCGCTAGAGCTCTTGGCTAACTGAGCAATTACGCTACTTTGCAAGATCTGACTATGAATTGAAAATAGGATGCTGCCAATAAGGAGCGCGAGTGAGATGATGTAAAAACGTCGCTTGAATAAATAGGTAAAAGATGTGATTACCGCACTTACCGCTAACGCAGACCAAGAGAAATAGGTCGCACCCAGTACCCCAACCCAGAGGGCTAGAGCAAAGAGCAGTGCGCGGTAATCACTTCTTACCCTCTGGTCTAGAGGCTCAAACGTGGGCGAATCCGCTCCAGAGTTTTGCTACCTATACCAGAAACTTTCAGTAGATCATCGAGGGCAAGAAATGGCCCATTTGTATTTCGATAATTAATTATTCGGCTAGCAATTACCGGTCCGATCCCAGTAAGTGAATCAAACTCAGCCTTCGTAGCCCGATTGATATTGATAACTCCGGTAAATCTAGACTTACTACTCTTGCTACTGCTTGAGTTAGCTTTTGGAACATATCCGACATAGACCTGTTCGCCATCTATTAAGACTCGAGCTAAGTTGATGTCACCTAAATCAACGCCTTTATTTGCTCCACCTGCTGCCTTTATTGCATCTGAGACTCTAGAGCCTGCAAGTAGTGGATACACATCTGGTCGTTTAACTTTGCCAGCGACATGAATGAGTATCGTCTTGGCTACTGCCGGCATAGTTAGGGTGGGTTTAGCAGACTCTTGCGCAACTGCTCGTCCCCTAGTATTTGTAAACAAGAATGTAGCAAAGAGAATGGCAACTAGAGATACAGCAATAAGCGCTCTTCGCTGTGAGTAGGTGTAATCTTGAAAATCTTCTTTCAATTTCGCAAAATTCATGGCCTGATGAAATCAGGTATTGCAATTATTTATTTCTTTAACTAACTATTTTAGTGGAGAAGTTGGCGCTGTGGATATTGCTATAAAACGATATTTACAAACTTCGGGGCCTTGGTAATTACCTTCTTAGGGCTTACTCCCCCAAGATCAGAGACTATTGCTGGATCGCTTAAAGCCATCTTCTCAAGGGCTTCATCGGTAATATCTGGTGATACTTCAACCCTAGATTTGATTTTGCCATTTATCTGGAAAATAGCAGTGACTGAGTCTTGAGTTAATAGTTGAGGATCAACGCTGGGCCATCCTGCTCTCGCAACTGATGGCTGATGGCCTAATACCTCCCACATCTCCTCAGCGGTATAGGGCGCAATTAAAGAAAGTGATATCGCCACTATTTCAACGGCCTCTCTTACTGCAGCATCTGATGGGCCAACACCGGAATCAATTGCTTTTCTTGCGGCATTTACTAGCTCCATAATCCTTGCTACCACAACATTGAATCTAAAAGACTCAACTGCAAATGAGATATCAGATAGAGCTTTATGAGAAACTTTTCTTAATTCTAAATCACCTTTTGAAAAATCAATCCCCGGCTCACTCTTGACATCTCCGGCAAGGCGCCAAGCGCGATGCAAGAACTTCGATGACCCTGTCGGTGAAACATCAGCCCAATCAACATCATCTTCTGGTGGGCCTGCAAAGACCATTGATAACCGGATTGCATCTACGCCATGTTTTTCAAGTTCCTCAGAGAGGGCTACTAAATTGCCACGGCTCTTACTCATAGCAGAGCCATCCATTAAAACCATTCCTTGATTAAGTAGTCTGGTAAATGGCTCTGAGAAATCTACGTAGCCCATATCTTTTAGCGCTTTGGTAAAAAAGCGTGAATAGAGCAGATGCAAGATGGCATGAGTTACTCCGCCTACATATTGATCTACTGGTAGCCAGGTATCGACTTCTTTTCTATCAAAAGGTTTATCGTGGGTGTTAACGCTGGTATAGCGCAAGAAATACCAAGATGAGTCAACGAAGGTATCCATGGTGTCGGTATCTCTTAAAGCGCCTGCGCCACACTTAGGACACTTAACATTGACCCAATCAGTTGCTGTGGCAAGAGGTGATGTCCCCTTTGGCCTTAAATCTAGCGACTTGGAATCCGGTAATTTAATTGGAAGATCACTTTCATTTACTGGCACTTCGCCGCACTTCTGACAGTGAATAATTGGAAATGGAGTTCCCCAATAACGCTGACGTGAAATCAACCAATCTCTAAGGCGATAGTTATTAGATGCCTTTGCTAAATTCTTTGCCTCAAGTTCTGCAATTATCTTTCCAATTGCTGCTGCGCTTTCAAGCCCATTTAGGCTGCCAGAGTTAACCATTACCCCAGAGCCACTAGTAGCAACACCGCTAACGGCAGGATCTTCTTGCCCCTCTACTTGAACTACCACTCTCACCGGTAGCTTCATCGCTCTAGCAAAATCTAAATCTCTCTGGTCATGAGCAGGAACAGCCATGATGGCCCCTGTTCCATAATCAGCTAATACATAATCACTTGCCCAGATTGGAATTCTCTCGTTATTAACTGGATTTATTGCATAGCGTCCTAGAAAAATGCCGCTCTTGGCTCTATCTGTTGCCAATCTATCGATATCACTTGCCGACTTAACGCTATCGAAGTATTTTTCAAAGTTAGCTTGCACTTCTGTATTTGCCACTAACTCTCTAGCTAATTCGCTATCAACAGCAACTACCATAAATGTTGCGCCATAGAGAGTATCGGGCCTGGTGGTATAGACCGTTAAGGCTTCTTCTCTTCCCTCGATATTGAATTTAACTTCAGCTCCAACGGATTTTCCAATCCAATTGCGCTGCATAGTTAGAACTTTCTCAGGCCACTTGCCCTCAAGTTCTTTCATGTCATCAAGTAATCTCTCGGCATAATCAGTGATTTTGAAATACCACTGACTCAACTTCTTCTTTGTTACTGGATTATCACAGCGTTCACAAAGCCCTGCTATTACCTGCTCATTTGCCAAAACAGTCTGGCAATCTGGGCACCAATTAACTGGTGAGTTCTTGCGATAAGCCAGTCCCTTTTCATATAGTTTTAAAAATATCCATTGATTCCAACGGTAATACTCACTATCGCAGGTATAAAGCACTCGATCCCAATCAAATGAGCAGGCATACCTGCGCATCGAAGCTTTCTGGGTATTTATATTTTCATAAGTCCAAATACTTGGATCTTCATTGCGCTTGATTGCAGCATTTTCTGCTGGGAGACCAAAAGCATCCCAGCCAATTGGATGCATGACGTTAAAGCCTTTTTGCACCCAGTAACGAGCAATCACATCACCTAAGGCATATGCCTCAGCATGGCCCATATGAAGATCGCCCGATGGATAGGGAAACATATCCAGTACATATTTCTTAGGGCGGGGATCACTTGCATCCCCGGATCTAAATGGCGCTAGCTTGTCCCAAATGGCAACCACTTCTCTTGAATAAAGTGAAAGTCATAGGCCGAGAGCATTGCCCTAGATTACCGCCAATTAACTCCAGTTAATTCACTGCTAACGCTCCAGAGGTTTCGAGCCAAGCCTTGATCATAGGCAATAGAGCGAGCTCTTGTTGCTTTTGGAAAACCGCGCATCTCCAACAATCCATCAGGACCAAGATATGAAGCGCCATAGAGATTTGGAAATGTTGCAGCGCATAGCGTTGGAAGCGCTCCTCTTGATGCTGATTGCGCGATAAGGGAGTTTGCAAAGGCTGCCCCTCGCTCTTCAAAAATACTTCCTCGCATCTTTGGTCCAACACTCTGCAAATTAGTATTTGCATAACCAGGATGGGCAGCAAATGCGCTAAAACTATAATTGGCTTTTCTAGCAATTCTCTCTAATTCAAATGTGAAGAGCAGATTAGCTAATTTACTTGCACCATAGGCTGACCAGGGTTGATATTTATTTCTGCCAAGACAGATATCTCTTATTGCATCTTGGCTACCTTCACCCAAATTTCCAAATCGATGGGCCGAACTTGATACCGAGACAACTCTTGATTTGATTCGATCTGCTAACAGTCCAGCAAGTGCAAAGTGGCCCAGGTGATTAACTCCCATTTGTAGTTCAAAATCATCAGCAGTCTTTGTATATGGAGTTGCCATGACCCCAGCATTTAATATCAAAACATCAATATCTTGCTTTACTTCTCTCGCTGCTTTTCTAATGCTATTTAAATCGGCTAAATCTAGATGGAGAATTTGAGCTCTCTGGCTTGATAACTCTTTTACTACCTGCTCGGCTTTCTTTAGATCTCTTGCAGCAATTGTTACCTGCGCCCCTGCTCTAATTAGTTCTCTAGCGCTCTCAAGACCAATGCCGCTAGTTGCTCCAGTGATAAGAAAATGTTTGCCGCTTTGATCGCCAATATCGCTAGCGTTCCAGCCGCGCGGAATTACTTGAAGAGCGAGCGCGTTTTTCTCTGAGTTGCTATCCATAACGTGGAGCTAAGGGGACTTGAACCCCTGACCCCCTGCATGCCATGCAGGTGCGCTACCAGCTGCGCCATAGCCCCGAACTTTTATTACGTTTTTAAGGTAACAGACCAGACCTTACCTCAAACTACGCCCCACTTTCCTCTCCATATATCGGCTCGGGTAGTGAGCCAGAGTTATGTTCTACTAAAACCCAACCAGAGCGATGATGGCCATTTTCTAGAATCGACCAAGAAGCATTGGATAGTCCGCCGATTGATGACCACTGTTTCATCGGCATATCAAGCATCTTGCCTAAAATACAACGCGCAGTTCCGCCGTGGGTTGCAACTATTAGAGTTGAGACATCGCCGCGTAAACCCTTTTCAATTGCTCTAACAGCTCTTGTGGCAATCTCACTTCTCTTCTCGCCAACTTCTCCTGCCCTCTCATCATCTCCATCTAACCAATGAACAAATCGATGATAATCCTCAGCTCTATTCTGCTCCCCAGTTTTTCCTTCCCAATTGCCACCATTGGTCTCTCTTAAGTCTGGATCAATGTGAACTTCTAGGCCAGCTAACTTGGCTAGCGCCTCGGCAGTCTTTCTTGCTCTAATTAAATCGCTTGAAATTATTTTCGAAGGTTGAAGATTTAGAAGTAGTGGAGCTGCTCGCTCCACTTGGCGTATACCAACCTCATTTAAGGCAATATCAGAATGTCCCTGAAATCGATTAGCGATATTCCAATCAGTCTGGCCATGGCGCCAGAGAACTATGCGTTGTCTCTCCATTTTTTATTTGCCTGCCTTGAATGCCTCAGCTGCCGTTAGCGCATCTAATTTGATACTTGGACAATCATTCCAAAGCCGATCTAGGCTGTAATACTGGCGTGCCTGCTGAGTTTGAACATGAACCACTAAATCTTGATAATCAAGAAGAATCCAATTCTCTGAACTCTCTCGTCTAGTTGGCTTCTCCCCCAAGAGTGATAATTGGCGCTCTACTTCATCAGCAATTGCATCAATTTGTCGCTCATTACCTCCACTAATTAATAGAAATACTTCACTTAAGAGCATCTGTTCTGATAAATCCATTGCCAGTAAATCACTGCCCAGCTTCTCTATAGCAGCAGATGCAGCTATCTGGGTGTGTTCAAGCGTTGATTTACGCGGCGGCATAGATTCCTTGGCTCTTTATATAGGCAGCCACTCCGGCCGGCACAAGTGAATCAAAAGGCTCTGATGCCTTTATCAAATTTCGAACCTTGGTTGAGGAGATATCTAGCGCGTTTATCTCTATCTGGCTATAAGTAATTGACTTTGCAACCTTTGCACTTTCTAATTTCTGACCAGGGCGAGTAATTACTAGAAATTCCACGCTCTTTGCCACCTGCTCAACCTCTTTCCACTCATCAATTTTTGCAAAAGCATCGCTACCGATTATCCAAACTAGATTATCGCCAGGATTTTGCGTGGTGAAATAATCAATGCTCTGAAAAGCATAGCTTGGCCTTGAATCATCAATTTCAAATCTGCTTATCTCAAGCTCTCTATATCTGCTCATACAATCTTTCAAAGCAATTTCAACCATAGCAAGACGGTGGGCCGCGCTAGCTGCAACGCTCTTCTGCCAAGGGTTGCCAGCAGGAATAACAATGAATTTTTCAAAACGCGCAGAGCTTAAAAGTTCTTCAATGACAAAAAGATGCCCATTATGAATGGGGTCAAAACTTCCCCCAAATAAGGCGATTGATTTAGTCGCGATCAAGGCGTAGTACTAGATAGAGCATCAGCATCAAAACGGCAAAGGTAAAGACTCCGAAAAATACTGGGGAGGCTGGAAGTTCACGCTTGACCTCACTGAAGCTCTCCATCAGCATCGCAATTGAAAATAACTTCATCACTTACCTATCCTAACCCTTAGGCCCATTCTGCAATAATTCTATAAAACTCTTCTCATCAAGAGTGGGAACGCCAAGCTCTACCGCCTTGCTTGCCTTAGATCCTGGCTCACTACCAACAACTACATAATCTGTTTTCTTAGAAACCGATGAGGAAACCTTTCCACCCCGCTCAATAATGGCCTCATTAACGCTATCTCGAGTAAAACTCTCTAACGAACCGGTAACTACCAAGGTCAATCCTTTTAAGGTTTGGGCTTTATCACTTGATGAAACCCCCTCCATTCTCACCCCAGCTTTTGCCCATTTAGCCACAATTTGAGCGCGCCATTCTTGAGCAAAAAATTCTTTAACGCTCTCTGCGATTACTGATCCCACGCCATCAACTGAGGCAAGCTCCTGAGTACTAGCAGCAGCAATTTTTTCAATTGAGCCAAAATGATTAGCAAGACCTTGCGCTGCAGTTGGTCCAACATGGCGAATAGAGAGCGCAACCAAAATTCTCCAAAGTGGTCGCTGTTTTGCTTCATTTAGCGCCTCTAGTAATTTTTCAGCATTAGCGCCAAGAGTTCCATCCTTCTTTCTAAAAAACTCACTCTTTAGTAATTTCTTGCTATCTAGATCAAAGAGATCTGATTCATCAACAATTAACTTATCTTCTAATAGCGCGCTCGTTGCTTCATAGCCAAGCACATCAATATCAAGAGCCGCTCTTGATCCGATGTAGTAGATACGTTCGCGCAATTGCGCTGGACAACTTCTTGTGTTTGGACAGCGAATATCAACATCGCCCTGGCTCATCGCGCGAAGCTTGCTGCCGCACTCAGGACAATTACTTGGCATTACAAATGCGCGCTCTGTCCCATCACGGCTTTCAAGAACTGGGCCAAGAATCTCTGGTATTACATCTCCTGCTTTTCTAAGAACTACAACATCGCCAATCAAAATCCCTTTTCTTGCTACCTCCTCCATATTGTGAAGGGTGGCATTGCTTACACTCGAGCCCGAGACTCTTACCGCTTCCATAAATGCAAATGGTGTTACTCGCCCAGTTCTACCTACGCTAACTCTGATATCAAGTAACTTGGTAGTTACCTCCTCTGGCGGATACTTATAAGCAATAGCCCACTTTGGTGCGCGCGAGGTGAAACCAAGAGTTTTTTGAGCTTCTCGCTCATTTACCTTTATTACTACGCCATCTATCTCATGCTCAATTCCATGGCGATTTTGCAAGTAATACTCGATAAATTCCTTTACTTCGCCCCTATTTTTCGCCACCTTAAAGCGCTTACTAACTGGAAGGCCCCAACTCTTCATTAGTTCATAGCCTTGGCTTTGTGTATCCAGAGTTATTCCATCAAGTGCTCCAATTCCATGAACCACCATTGAAAGTGGCCGTGAAGCTGTCACTCTTGGATCCTTCTGGCGAAGAGATCCTGCAGCTGCATTTCTAGGATTAGCAAATATGGTCTTTCCAGCCTCTTCAAGTTCATCATTTAATTGCGCAAACTTGCTTAACGGAAAGAAGACTTCGCCCCGAATTTCAACGCGCTGTGGAAGCTGATCTCCAATTAATTGATGTGGAATTTCTTTAATGGTCTTTATATTTAGCGTTACATCCTCACCTGTGATGCCATTTCCTCGCGTTAGCGCTCTTACTAATCGCGATTGCTCATAAAGAAGATTTATCGCAAGGCCATCTACTTTGACTTCGCAGAGCCAGGTATTTTCCTTACTCTCTTTAGCAACTCTTTCAAACCAGGCATCGAGCTCTGATTCATCAAAGGCATTATCAAGGCTCATCATCTTTTCAATATGATCCACTGAATCAAAGTGGGTTGAAAAGCCTCCCCCTACTTCAAATGTGGGCGAGTGGGGATCTCTTAACTTTGGGTTCTTCTCCTCAAGTTTTAGTAGTTCATTCCAGAGTTGATCAAACTCGCTATCTTCAATTATTGGCTTATCTAAAACATAGTAGCGATATTGATGATCCCTAATTGCCTCAGCAAGCTGTGCCATCTTGGCTCTAATTGCGCTATCGCCTACCATTACTTAGTTCCTGTTATTGTCGCTGAGCCAACTACTCGATCACCATCATAAATAACCATTGCTTGACCTGTTGCAAGTCCATAGATTGGCTGATCAACAACTGCTTTTAGCTCTGGTATTGGGCCGCTTTCATCAAGAAAGTAGGTGCAACTATGGGCGCTGCCATGGGCTCTTACTTGAATAAAACCACTTTTTTGCCCACTTGGCTTTGGGCCACACCAGATTGGGTTAAGGCCAGATACTTCATAAATTGCAAGATCAGCTTTAACTCCAACAACCACGCGGTTATTTACCGGTTCAACTTTTAGCACATATCTTGGCTCGCCTGTCTTCTCTGGAACGCTTAGCGCAAGACCTCGCCTCTGTCCTATAGTGAAGGTGTAGGCCCCATTATGTTCTCCTAATTTATTTCCAGCTTCATCAACAATATCTCCAACTTGACTGCCAAGTCTCTCTCTTAGCCATCCAGCATTATCGCCAGATGGAACAAAGCAGATGTCATGGCTATCTGGCTTAAGTGCAACAGATAAACCACGTGACTTTGCTTCAAGTCGAACCTCATCTTTAGTGGTATCACCAAGTGGAAAGTGTGCGCCATTAATCTGGTCTTGATTAAGCACTGCTAAAACATAGGATTGATCTTTTCCAGAATCCACTGCTCGATAGAGCAATCTCTGGCCATCGATATCTTTAGTTTGTGCGTAGTGACCAGTTACTACTCCATCAAAGCCCATAGCCTTTGCTCGATCCAAAACAGCTGCAAACTTAATCTTCTCATTACATCTAAGACAAGGATTTGGAGTGTTGCCGGCAGCATATTCGGATAAGAAGTTTTCAACTACATTTTCATGAAACTCATCTGACATATCCCAGATATAAAAAGGAATTCCTATTACATCAGCTGCCCGTCTTGCATCATGTGAATCCTCAATTGTGCAGCAGCCTCTAGCTCCGGAGCGATACTTCTTAGGGTTTTTAGAGAGGGCAAGGTGTACACCAATTACCTCATGACCAGCCTCTTTTGCTCGCGCAGCAGCAACGGCTGAATCAACTCCTCCGCTCATAGCTGCGATGAGTTTCATATCTTTATTTTCAACCTCGGTAAGCGGCTCGGGCGCGATCAATTACGCGCTTAATACATGCTTCAAGATATTCGATTTCACTCTCGCTATTGCTGATTCCAAGGGAAAAACGCAGAGAGCTGCGAGCTTGAGCCTGACTTCTTCCCATAGCTAGCAGAACATGGCTCGCTTCCTGGACTCCAGCGCTACAAGCAGAGCCAGTGCTACACGCTATTCCTTCAGCATCAAACAAAAGAAGCATTGAATCACTCTCAGTGGAAGGAAACTCGATATTGGCAATTCCAGGCAATATCTCTCCTTCTAAAGGCGAATTTAATCTCACATCACTGACTTGACCTTGAATTGTTGAGATAAGTTTTGCTCGTAATGCAAATACTTTCTGATAATTGCTCTCCATATCTCGCATCGCAGAAGCTGTTGCAGAAACAAAGGATGCAATACCGGCAGCGTTTATCGTGCCACTTCTGATATCCCTCTCCTGTCCCCCGCCATGAAGTAATGGAGTGATATCAACGCCCTTTTTCAAAACCAGAGCAGCAACCCCGACTGGCCCGCCAACTTTATGGGCGCTAACTGTCATGGCAAAGAGACCAAGATCTTTAAAGGAGAGTTTGACTTTCCCAAGACTTTGAACTGCATCGCTATGGAGCGGGATTTTGTAAGCCTCTGCAAGTTTTGCAATCTCCTTAATTGGCTGAATTGTTCCAACTTCATTATTGGAGTGCATCACACTGATTAGAGCTATCTCTTCATGGCGCTCTTTGATTACAGATTCCATCTGCTCAAGATCTATGTATCCATCTTTACTGACATTAATCATCAAAATTTCTGCCTGCCCAGATTCACCAAGCCAGAGCGCTGGATCTAAAACAGCGTGATGTTCAAAAGATGAAATTAGAATCAATTTTCGCTTTGGATCTTCTTTTAGTCGATGCCAGAAGATTCCTTTAATGGCTAAGTTATTAGCCTCAGTACCTGATGCGGTGAAGATAATCTCACTTGAGTGGCAGCCAATGAGGTTAGCTAGAGTCTCTCTTGACTCCTCAACTTTCTTTCGCGCCAAGCGTCCATTGCTATGAAGGCTTGATGGATTTCCCACCAGTTTTGATTGTTCAATAAAGCTCTCAAGTGCCACCGATGAGATCGGGGTGGTTGAAGCATGATCGAAATAGACCTGAGGCATATTGCTAATTCTAAATGTCTTTAGGAAAAGCGCTTAATGGAGCCGGACTTTAAGCGCGTTTAGCCGAGATTGCTTGCCCCACTTGAGGCAGAACTGCAAATAAATCTCCAACCACACCAAAATCAGCGACATCAAATATTGGAGCTTCTGGATCTTTATTAATCGCCACAATTGTCTTTGAGGTCTGCATTCCCGCACGATGTTGAATTGCGCCAGATATACCGCACGCTAAATAAAGTTGTGGGCTAACCGTCTTTCCAGTCTGACCAACTTGATGAGTATGTGGATACCAACCAGCATCGGTAGCGGCTCTTGATGCGCCAACTGCTGCGCCGAGTAAATCTGCTAGCGCTTCAACCGGTTTGAAATCTCCATTTGTTCCACGTCCTCCAGAGATAACTACTTTTGCCTCTGTTAGCTCTGGCCTTCCTCCTTTAACAGCAGGTTTGGAATCAGTAATAGTTACTAGTTTTGCCTTTTCAGAAATCACAGCATCAACTTTTTCAAAAGCTGGAGCATTTGATCCAACTTCAGCCTCAATTGCTGAGGGGCGAATAGTTATAACTGGAATTCCTGCACTGACTTTTGAAGAGACTGTAAATGAACCACCAAAGACAGATTGGGTAGCGCTTAGATCAGAGGCGAAATCGATAGCATCAGTAATAACTCCGCTATTTAGCCTTATTGCCAATCTTCCTGCTATCTCTTTTCCTGCAGAGGTTGAGGGAATCAAGATTGCATCGGGCTTTACTTTTTCAACTACCTGAGTAATTGCATCAAGAAGGCAAGCCTGGCCGTGCTTTGCAAAATCATTACTTTCAACTGCGATGACCTGTCCAATAACAGTATTTGCTAATTGCTCACTTAAGGCTTGGCTCTGACTCTCTGGCGCAAGGATTAGACCAACGCAATCGCCTGCTCGCTTAGCAAAAGTTGCTAGCTCACCAGCAGTTTTTGCTACTTTTCCTGAGGCGTGATCGACCAAAATCAATACTTTTGCCATCGCTAGACCAATCTCTTTTCTTGAAGGAACTCGGCAAGTTTTAATCCGCCCTCACCACTATCTTCGATCTTGATGCCTTTATCGCGGGGCGGACGAGCCTTTGCATCTAATACTGCGCTCCAGGCGCCACTTATCCCAACCTCACTTGGGGAAATTCCAATATCGCTAAGGCTTTTGGTTGCGATTGTTTTCTTCTTAGCAGCCATGATTCCCTTAAATGAGGGATAGCGAGGTTCATTTATCTTTTCAATAACGCTAACAACGCAAGGAAGTGCTGCCGACATAACTTCAACGCCGCTCTCACTCATTCTGGCAATTTCAACGCTAGATGATGAAGGATCAACTTTTACAGATCCTGCAAAAGTAAGTTGGGCCCAACCAAGTCGCTCTGCAAGCATTGCAGGAATAACGCTCATGCGTGCATCAGTTGATTCGGTGCCGCAGAAAACTAAATCAAAACCACCATCGCTTATTACCTTTGCTAACACTTTTGAGGTAGTGAGCGCATCAGAGCCGCTTAGAGCTGGATCACTGATCAATATAGCTTCATCTGCTCCCATTGATAGACCTTTACGTATTGCCTCACTGGCCCGATCTGGTCCCATAGAAATTAAAGTGATGCTATGAGTTGCCCCTTCTGCATTTAACGGTTCAACAATTCGAAGCGCTTCTTCAATGGCATATTCATCTAAATCATTTAGAACTGCATCAACGCTGGCTCGATCAAGAAGTCCATTGACCATTTTCTTCTCGGCCCATGAATCTGGGACTTGCTTGACACAGATCGCTATCTTCACGGGGCTTATGTTACTGGGCAGTAACCTTGCTCTCCACTCCAATTGATCGCAATCGGGTGGCGCCAATAAAGATAAGGAGAGTGCTTGAATAGCAAAGTGAAGCCGGCCAATCCCCACATTCTCGGCAGTCAGGTCAGAAATGGCGGCACCGACTTTGCGATCTGGGCCGCAGAGGCGGCTAGTCGAGTAGAGCTCTGCCTCTTTGATCAAGTAGATGGCGGCTTTGCTGAGCGGCACTTTGAATTAACTCATAGAGATGGAGCTATCTGGCATGGGCATATAGAGGGTGTGGGAGTTGGACAGAGGTATGGATATCGAATCCATGGCCCTTGGAAGCCTGAAGTAGGAGCAAGATTTAATCCAGCAAAACTTCTCATTGATCCCTACGCACATCTTCTAGAAGGCGAAGTTATTTATAGCCCAGAGATTTATGGCCACCGCGCTTTGGCAAGCGATGGCTCTGGCGATATCAATGAAATAGATGATCGAAACTCTGCCGGCTTTATTCCATTCTCTGTAGTAACTGCAAACGCGCCAAGGATTCTAAGTCGTCCAAACACTTCTTGGAAAAGAACTCTCATCTATGAAGCACATGTAAAAGGATTAACAGCTAAGAATTATGAGATTCCAGAACATGAGCGCGGAAGCTATAAAGCGCTCTCTCATCCATCAACAATAAAATATTTAAAAACTCTTGGCATAACCGCACTTGAGCTTCTTCCAATTCATCACTTCACAACGGAAGTTGCAGTTGCAGCAAGAGGGCGAGTAAATCACTGGGGCTATAACCCAATTGCATTCTCAGCTCCTCACCGGGGCTATGCAGCAACAGATGACCCAATTGGTGAACTGCAAGCAAGTGTTGATGCGCTTCACTTAGCAGGCATTGAGGTAATTCTTGATGTGGTCTATAACCATAGCGCTGAAGAGGGTTTAGCAGGGCCTACCTATAGCTTTAAAGGAATTGATAATCGCTACTTCTATCGCCATAGAGATCAATCGCAATATGAAGACTTAACCGGCTGTGGAAATACTCTAGATAGCAGAAACCCATTTGTCACTCAGATGATTATTGATTCACTTAGATGGTGGTCTCAGATAATTGGCGTCGATGGATTTAGATTTGATTTAACTAGCGCAATCTGGGGCCAGAGTGGCAGCGATCTAATTGCAGCGATATTAGATGACCCAATTTTAAGTCAGCGAAAGTTAATTGCAGAGCCTTGGGATGTGACTACCTATCAACTAGGAGCTTTTCCGCGCCCCTTTAGAGAATGGAATGATGCCTATCGGGATGGCTTAAGGCAGTTCTGGCTAGCTGATAATGCAAATAACTCATCTTCTGGAGTTTCAAATCTAGCTAAACGAATTGCAGGATCAGATGACATCTTCTCATCTCGCGGGCCAACATCATCCATTAATTTCATCACCGCTCACGATGGTTTTACTCTAAATGATCTAACCTCATTTTCTCAGAAAAATAATGAGATAAATGGCGAAGATAATCGCGATGGCAGTAATGAGAATAGATCTTGGAATCTAGGAGTTGAAGGGGTGAGTGGCGATCTAGAAATAATTGCTAAGAGAGCCCAATTGCAAAGATCAATGCTTGCCACTCTCTTACTTTCATCTGGAGTTCCGATGATTGCTATGGGTGATGAAATATCTAGAACTCAGCATGGCTGCAATAATGCATACTCTCTCTCGCCAAATCATCGCCCTGATAGCAGAGAAAATCTCTATGGCGCATGGGCCCTTGATTGGAAGCTAAATGATCTGCAAAGAACTGCTTTAGAATCCTTAGCAACGCTTAGCCAAATTCGCTCTAACTACTTGATTGATGCTGCTGAAGAGTTCTTCACTGGCGATCTTGATCAGGAAAGCCTTAGAAAAGATATTGCCTGGTTTCAAAGTGATGGCAGTGAGATGGCTGAGGGAAGCTGGCTTGAACCCCAACTTCGCTATCTTGGCTTTGCTATCGATGCAAGAGATGCACAAGGATTATTTGTTGCTATTAATGGCGGGATGAGCGACTTAGACTTTAAGCTTCCGGGAACTAGTTGGGGTAATTCTTATCGAAGTATCTTTGACTCTAGTGAGAGCGTCTCTGACTTTGCTCCGATTCTAAAAAAGCCTGATGATACTTTCTCAATAAAGCTTTGACTCTGCAGATCTGGTTAATAAATCGGAGTTAATCGACTTTAAAAACTACTGAAACCGTTGAAGTAATTGTCTTATCAATCGTTTGAGTGTCATAAAAGCCGCCCGATGAAGTATCAACTGAATCAGGTGATGTGACTTGGAAAGGCCCTGATCTAACGCTCATTACTGCTCCAACGCTGCCCCCGGTTGCTTCAACAATTGCCTCAGCACGTATCTTGGCATCAGCCATCGCTTCTTTGAGTAACTCTGGGCGAAGCTCACTTAACTTAGAGACATAAAACTGTGGTCCATAGTTGGTAACGCTAATTCCACTTTGAAGTAGTGATCCAATCTGATTACTTAACTTAAAAATTAACTCAACATCATCACTTCTAACAGTTATCGCTCTTGCGGCGCGATAGTTAAGAATTCGTCCAGTGCTATTTCCATTTGAATACTCTTCTTGCGGATAGGCAGAGACAGAGCCAAGTTCAATTGCTCCACTTGCTACTCCCCCATTTGTTAAATACTCGGTGACAGCAAGAGTTGTAGCTTCAACTTTTCTCACTGATTCAGAGATTGTGGGAGCTACTTGCTCGGCATTTAAAGTCCATACTGCGCGATCTGCTTTAGCATTAACTCGGGCAGAGCCAGTAACTGTTATTCCTTCACTACTTCTTGAGGCAAAACCAGAACCAACTTGGTTTAGACCAAGCCCAATTGCAACTGCTAAAACTGCAGAGGCTGCAAGTAAGGTTATAGATTTCTCTCTCTGGCTCTCACTCATACCGAGAGCCTATCAGCAAGACTTGATGCTGCCTCAATTTCCACCCTGCGAAAAGGTTCAAGAAAATCATCCCAAGGCCTTCCCATCAACTTCTCAAGTGCAATTGTTAAATCACTCTGACTTAGATTTTGAGTGATAGCACTCTTTAACATATCTTCACTAACTACTATCTGTCCCTGGCTATTTATAGATCCTCGGTAGAGCCCAAGTTCTGCTGTATAGAAATAAATAGATCCTTCGGAGGAATTAAACTCCGAAAGTTCAAAGATTAGATAGCTCCAAGATTTAAGGGCGTTGACAATCTTTGCCCCACTTCCAATTGCGCTGCTATAACTCATCTGCCCTCGATAAGAACCTGGCTTTAGCACTTGGCTCTGCCAATTAATCTTTACCCTTTCATTAAGCTCTCGCTCTAGCCCGGCCTCGAGATGTTTTATTAGCGCTTTAGGGCATGAGTAGATATTTAGCCGGCCATGGCAGTAGCCGATCTCACTTGGGCTATAGGTAATCAAGAGCTGCTCCTTATATATAAGGACGTATCTATCTCTTAGATGCGACCTTCCCCAGCCCACCTAGCGATAGCGCTCTTGCAATAGGTGAATTCTTGCCATAGTTCCACGCTTATTTCAATAGGTCAGGGCGTTATCCCCTTTTTTGATATTCGCACCTTCAGGGTAGGCTTGGCGCTAGTCCAACGCTTATCAGTACCCGCTTGATAGCTTTCGCTTGAATCGGTATCGCTGTAGAACGGAACGACTGGCGAACGTGGAATTCACGTTTGTCCCCAAAATACCGAAGGAAAGTTATAAATGGCAACAGGTACAGTTAAGTGGTTCAACTCTGAAAAGGGTTTTGGTTTCATCGCTGTTGATGGTGGCGGACAGGACGTATTCGTTCATTACTCTGCTATCCAAGGAAACGGCTACAAGTCCCTTGAAGAGGGTCAGTCAGTAACGTTTGAAGTTGTCCAGGGACCAAAGGGTCCTCAGGCAGATGCAGTTACTGCTAACTAATTACACTAACTAGTTATAAGAAAGCCCCAGAGAAATCTGGGGCTTTTTTTATTTCCCAGCTTTAGCCTTTGCATTAGCAACAGCTTTTGCTGGAGATAAATCTTTGCCCGCTTTCCAAGCATCTAAATATTTCCAAGGAGCAACAACGCCTCGTCTTATCTGCCAATCTCCTGGCTCAGTTTGATAAGAGATACCAAAGTGGAGATGTGGGCGAGGAATTCCCCTAGCGCTACCGCTAGTTCCAATCTCACCTAGCTTCTGACCCACTTCAACTCGAAGCCCAGGAACAATTTCTTTCATAACTTTAGATAGATGTGATCCGTAATAGCGCACACCATCATCGCCAATAAGAGAGATTGAGCGACCGCCACGGTGCTGACCTAAATTAGTTTTCCCGCTCCAGAGATCTTTTCTACTTACATCTTGAATAACTCCCCCAATAGGAGCCACAAATGCGCAACCTAGCTCTGCCTTGATATCAGTTGCCGGATAATCATGATGATACTTTCCATAGACTGTTTCGCAACCAACTACAGGATAGGTATAGATGGGGGCGGCAGAACTTGGTGATAAATTAGTTAAAAGTAGAGCTAGAACTAGCAGTGTTTTCTTCATTTAAAGGCCGCCTTATCTAATCTTGCTGTAACCATCATGTGAGGAACTGTTAACGCCCAGACCACAACTAGTGAGAGCCAGAGCAGTTCATCGCTAAGTCTTTCAGGGCTAAAGGCAGCAAGTGCTAGCGACACTATGAAAGTGCCCACAAGTGCAGGCAGGCCAGGAATAACTGCTTGGAGAAATGCTTTAGCTGAATTTCCTTGACTTACAAAGCTCTGTGAACTCTTTAGATTTAGCGTAAGCCGCGCAGTATGGCGCATCGCGTGCCAGAGACCAAAGTAGGCAGCAAAGGCAACAAGTGGCGGAGTAAGGGTTGCTAGAAGAAAGAGAATTGAAAGATCAAGCCCATCTCGATAGCGCTTGGATAAGAGCTGGATTATTAGAGCAAGAAGAAAGAAAATAGTTACTAAGTTATTTAGCTCTTCAGCAAATCCCCATGCCAATTTAAGAGAGCTGGATTTACGCATTAAGAGCAGAGGTGCTCATCTGGTTTGTTAGCGGAATTATTACCGGTATTAATCCAGCGCTTGATGCATAGAAGAATTGAGCTAGACGAGGTGAAGCGCTTGATTGGCCGATCTATCTAACTCTGAAATAAATGCAGCATCGCCAATTCCAAAGTGAAGAGCGCTCATTGCCACTACAGCGATAAAGCCAGCAGTATTCCAGTTAAGAATTGCCCAAACTGCAATGATTGCAATTGCAACATAAAGTGCAATAAATAATGTCATCTTTAAAACCGAGGAGCGCGGAAGAGTAACTAGATGATCTAGCGCGCCATGGGGAATCCCAATCGCTAAAGCGATCAAGGCAATTACTACCTGCCAGGTAATTGTTGATTCATCAATCAATTGCGAGAAGGCAAGAGAGAGCAGTAGAACAGAAGTTGCGGCTAGGCTTGAAAAGCTCCTGGTGCTTGTAAAGATCCTCTTTTGCGCAAGCGACATATAGGCAGATTAGCAAAACCGAATTGATCGATATGAGAAACTACTGAAATGTCGCAGGGTTTAGAGCTTGCCAACTGGTCATACGTGGCAATGTTGCTCTTTACTCTCATCGGATCTTGGTGGCTGGAGTTTGCCTTTAAAATCAAAGTGCTCCGCCGTCCTAGAAAATTGCTTCTATCGATTCTTCCAGTAAGTGCTTTCTTTCTTATCTGGGATGCTTTTGCAATCTACCAAAAGCATTGGACCTTTGATCCAGATCAAATCTTGGGATTTTATGGACCTTTGGATATTCCGTTAGAGGAGTTTGCTTTCTTTGTGATCATTCCAATTGCAGCGATTCTTACCCTAGAGGGCGTTAAGGTAGTTTTGAACAGGATTAAGCGATGAGATTTGAACTCTCCTACACTCAGATAACGGTCTATGCCTTGATTCTCACCATCTTCTTTGACATGTTTATTACTAAAAACTCACTTCTTTCCACATTGAGATTTTGGTTTAGCTATTTCATTATTTTGCCATTTCAACTCTTTACTAATTGGTGGCTCACTTCGCGAGAGATTGTCATCTATAACAGTGAGGCGATAATTGGATTGCGTCTTGCTGGAGCGCCGATTGAAGATTTGATCTTTGGCTTTGCCATGATTTTGGCAGTGATGAGTCTTTGGGAGTCAAAAATCAAGAGGGCTGATCTGCCTTAACAATCATTTCTCGCGCCTTGCTCCTCTAATCCAGTCGGCTAGACTGCGCACGTTGGGGGCAGTAGCTCAGTTGGTTAGAGCCCCGGACTCATAATCCGGTCGTCGTAGGTTCGAGCCCTACCTGCCCCACCGATAAGACCAGAATCTAGGTAAGGTACTTAATGAAAAGGAGTGAAATACATGAACCCACTTTCCTATCTCAGATACTTAGCCTATGCGCTCTTTGCCCTTGGCCTAATTAATCTGCGTTACCAAACTGGCGCTAGCGACCTTGTCTTAAAAACAGTGTTGATTTCAGGAACAGGTGTAATCATTTTGCCCTGACCTATCTAAATTTCGGAAAAGCCTTTCTGGCAAAGTCTTTCGGCAAAACTATCACCTGGATTATCGGTATTGCCGCCATTATCTTTGCGATCATTAATTAACATAAAACTATGGAATTAGCTGAGATTAAATCTCGCTGGAATGATGTCCTAGATGTTCTAGAGCGTGAAAATCGCGTGGCATGGCTGGCATTCTTTGATGCCAGATTGGTTAGCTTTAATGACAATGAACTTAAACTTTCCTTCATTGATGCTGAGAAGTTAAGTGGAGCACATAACTATGCTCAGGTGAGAAAAGATTCTCACCGCCACGCCTTAGAAGCTGCAATAGAAGAGATTTTTGGAGTAAGTATCGTCATAATTACCGAGTGATTTCTCCCCGCCGCATATCCCTTCTCTTACTCATTTGGGCGCTACTAGCCAATATCAGTTCCCCTATTTCGCAGGCGGCGACAACATCATCCTTTAATTTGACTCAGACTCCTGCATTTCCTGATTACAAAGTAACTTTTCACGGCGTTATTAAGCCGAAGGTAAAAAATGCAGTTGTAAAAATTGATGTAAAAATTGGTAGCACTTGGAGTGATACCCGCCTTAGAACTAAATCAACCCCAAGCGGAGCCTGGAAGATTCAAGCAAGAGCTACAGCCCTTGCTGCCAACGCAACATATCGAGCAAAAGTGATTATTGGAGGAAAAACACTCACCACAAAGACAAAGAGAATTGTGATTGAGCAGAACCCAGCAATTTCAACCCCTGATGAATTAATCTCACTTAGCGGTCCTGGCGGTCGAATTCATGGCACCGATATAAGCCGCTGGCAGCATCCTCAAGATAAACCGATCGACTTTGTGAAGATGTATAACGCAGGAATTAGATTTGTAATGATTAAAGCCTCTGATACAAGAGATGATGCTGACGCACTTGCTCTTAAGTATCTCTTGATGGATCGTGATGCAGCCCAAGCAGCAGGTATCTATACCGGTTATTACCACTACACAATATTGCCTAATACCACCAATAAAGAATCCGTAATTCTTGATGCTAAAGCTCAAGCTCAAAAAGCGCTGTGGCGACTCTCTAGTCTTGGTGGCTATACCGAGAAAGATCTGCCATACGCACTTGATTTGGAATATAACTGTGTGCAAGTTTCCAATGGCAGCTGCGTTAAGTATGCACCAAAGCCATTGGTCACTCTCTGGGCTGAAACTTGGCTTGAAACGATGTATGAAAAAACTGGCCGTAAGCCATTTCTTTATTCTTATCCAACATTTCTTGAGCAAGCGATGGTTAGAAGTGAGAAATTACGCCAATATCCACTATGGAAAGCGCAATACGGAATCAATCCTGCAGATCCGATTGCTGAGCCAGGGAGAAAAGAATTTGGCTGCTTTGTTCACTCTTGGTCAACTGCTAACTGCTCATCGCTCTGGCAAATTTGGCAGTATTCATCGTGCGGAATTGGCGAGAAGTATGGAGTGCCATCACCAAGGGTTGATTTAAATGTATTTAGAGGAGATAGCGCCTCATTCCTTCAATTAACAAGAGGTATCTGGACCCCTGCTGTTGGCGATTATCTGCCGGTAAAGGAACCGACCACTCTGCTTATCACAAGCGTTAACGCAAGTAGTACTGATAAGCCAGTAAAGATTAAGGTTGAAGTTAAGCGCCCAAGCGGAGAGCCCGTTGTTACTGGAACCGTAGCTTTTAGGAGAAGTCCTGTTGAGGGCGGGGGCCCAGTTGTTAAAGTGGAGCAGAGCCCGGTTCGAGATAGGGCTGGAATCTGGACTCTAACTCTTAAGAATCTTCCTGCAGGTCTTACGCAAGGATATGTCGCATTTGTTGATCAAACTGGAACGCATTTAGAAAATCGCCAAGACTTATCAATTAATCTGATTCAAGGACCTGAAGTTGTTGTTACTCCAACGCCAAAGCCAACTAAGCCAGTAGTGCCTTTTGATTCTTGCAAGAATCAAATTAAGAATTAACCAACTTTACTTTCCATCTGAGTAGCTTTCTCTAAATTTTTCTTTTGGCGCATAATAATCTGCTCATATTCAGTAATAGATTTGGTGATCTCTTTCTTTCCAAGACCTGCAAAGTTACCAAGGAGTTCGCCTAAGTAACTAGTAATACTCAGCCCAGAATCACTTGCTTCAAATGCAATACGAGTTCTTCTCGATAACAAATCATCGATACTTAGAGCTGCTTCATGGGTAATGGCATAGAGCGCTTCTGCTTTTATATATAGCAAGCCTTCAATTAGAGGCTCAAGCAGTGAAGTATCTTCTTTTGCTGGAGCTAGGACTTCATCAAATAAAGATCCGTAGCGATCAAGAAGATGTCTGATGGTTTCTTCAGATAGACCATACTCTTTCGCTAGTTTTGGAATCTTATTTATCAATACTGAATAACCTTCAGCGCCAATGATGGCAAGATTTTCAGTTGTTGAATCAGGAACGATTCGCCTTAAATGATTTACTGCCTCATCAACAGCATCCTGTGACATCACGCGATATGTGGTGTATTTACCGCCAGCGATTGAAACAAAGCCAGGTGTAGGACTATCAACGACATGCTCTCTAGATAATGTAGTTGTTGGTGAGTCAGGATCAGTTGAAACAAGTGGACGAAGGCCTGCAAATACACCTACTACTTGATCGCGTCTTAGTTTGGGCTCAAGTACTCGATTAGCTTGATTAATTATGTATGAAACATCATCGCTACTTGCCAGTGGCTCTTCTTTGCTCTCTTGGTAATCAGTATCAGTTGTTCCAACTATCCATTGCTCGCCCCAAGGGATAATGAAAAGCACCGAAACATCGGTCTTAATAATTACGCCACTTTGAGAGTTAATCGCGCTCTTGGGCACAACAATGTGTGAGCCCTTCGACATGCGAACCTTATAACCGGCTTTTAGTCCAAACTTCTCATGGAGCTGATCACTCCAAACCCCTGATGCCATAATCGTGGCTTTTGCGCGGACTTCAATGACCTCATCACTTAATAGATCTCTAATCTTTGCGCCAACTACACGCTTGCCATTTTTAATGACCTCTTCACATCTAGTTCTTGTGGTAATAACTGCGCCATATTTAGCAGCGGTTCTAGCAATGCTCATAGTATGGCGAGCATCATCTACTTGAGCATCAAAATATTGAAATCCTCCAGTTATTACATCAAGGCGCAGTGATGGCGCAATCTCACTTACCTTCTTCTGGGATAAGTGTTTATGCCAAGGAAGCGCCCTCTTAAAGCCTCGTAGCGCGTCATAGAGAGCCATTCCAGCTCCAACATAAGTTCTCTCAATTAGTTTTTCATGGAGTGGATAGAGGAATGAAACTGGCTTAACTAAATGAGGTGAGAGAGTAGTTACCATTAACTCTCGCTCATATAGCGCCTCTCTTACAAGACGAAAGTCATATTGTTCAAGATAGCGAAGTCCGCCATGAATTAACTTTGAAGATTTGGAAGAAGTTCCTGATGCGAAGTCTCCGCTTTCAACTAAAGCAACGCTTAGCCCTCGTGATGCAGCATCAAGAGCAATTCCCACGCCATTAATTCCGCCGCCAATTACCAAAATATCAAATTCGCTCTCACCCAATGCAGTAATTGCAGCGCCTCGCGTGGCGACATTCAGGCTGGAATTAGATCTGGACACGCCCTTAGGATACGGGCTATGGGCTACATCGGCGCTCTCGACCAAGGGACCTCAAGCACTCGTTTCATAATCTTTAATCAAACTGGTCAAATCGTTGGACAAGAACAATTAGAACATTCTCAAATTCTCCCCAAAGCAGGTTGGGTAGAACATGACGGAGCGGAAATCTGGCGAGCGTGCATCAGCGTTATTACTGGCGCGTTAAAGAGGGCTGGTATTCAAGGCTCAGATTTGAACTCAATTGGAATAACGAATCAGCGAGAGACCACTCTTATCTGGGATAAGAGCACCGGACTACCCCTTCATAACGCCATAGTCTGGCAAGACACAAGGACGGCGGAGTTTCTAAACGCCTTAAGTGATCAGGTTAAAGAAAAGATCGTCTATAAAACCGGCCTTGCTATCGCCCCATACTTTTCAGCAAGCAAGATTAATTGGCTAATTAAGAATTCTCCCGAAGTTGCCCTGGCAATAAAGGATGGAAGGGCGCTGGCAGGAACCATTGATTCTTGGCTCCTTTGGAATTTAACGGGTGGAGTAAATGGTGGGGTCCACTACACCGATGTGACCAATGCCAGCAGGACTCTACTTATGAACCTTGAGAGCCTTGATTGGGATAGTGAGCTGTTAGAAATCTTTGAAATTCCTCGTCAGATACTTGCTGAAATCAAATCTTCTTCGCAAGTTTATGGCCACAGCATGAGTAATGGTCCCCTTGCAAGCGCAGTTCCCATCTCTGGAATTCTTGGCGACCAACAAGCAGCGATGGTCGGACAGACTTGTTTTGAACTTGGAGAATCAAAGACAACTTATGGCACTGGAAACTTTGCTCTGCTAAATACTGGAACATCAATCGTTAGATCTAAGCATGGCCTTTTAACAACGCTCTGCTATAAATTTGGTGACGACAATGCGCGATATGCACTTGAGGGCTCTGTAGCGGTTACTGGATCTGCGATCCAATGGCTTAGGGATCAATTGGGCATTATTACTTCAGCTCCCCAAGTTGAAGAACTAGCAAAGAGCGTTAGTGATAATGGTGGGGTTTATTTTGTTCCTGCATTTTCAGGACTCTTTGCCCCTTACTGGCGAAGTGATGCAAGAGGGGTAATTGTTGGATTAAGTAGAGCTGCTACCAAAGCTCACCTTGCCAGAGCAGCACTTGAAGCAATCTGTTATCAAACCCGCGATGTATTAGATGCGATGAGCGCTGATAGCAAAGTTGCTCTCACTGAAATTAGAGTAGATGGAGGAATTACTGCTAACGAATTATGTATGCAGATGCAGGCAGATATTATGGGAGTTGAAGTAATTCGGCCGGTGATAATTGAAACTACCGCCCTTGGCGCTGCCTATGCAGCAGGACTTGCAACAGGTTTTTATAAAGATACTAGTGAGCTAAAAGCCAAGTGGCGCGAAGATAAGCGCTTTAAACCAGATAAGGCCAGCACGCTTGCAACTACAGGATTTAAGAATTGGAAGAAAGCCATTGAAAAGACTCTAAACTGGCTTGATTAAAGCGCAGTTATTTCAATTAAAAGCGCTGATGCTGGGCGCAAGATTGGCGCGCTAAGACCTATATTTTCAAGCTCTGATCCAGTTAATTCAAGACCAGTAGTAATCCATATGGGCGGCTCGATAGCCATGAAATTTGATTTTTGACCTCCACTTAAAACCTTAACGCTATATCTGCGATCAGAATCAAACCCTCTTATGCGCATGCGCGGCGGGTGAGACTCTGGAATGGTCTCAAGGCATGAGAATGAAAATAGCGCTGATTTCTTATCACTAGAAATGACGCCATTGAGATAGTGAGAATCCTTTGGATAATCGATGCGGATAACATCCCCGCTATGAAGAAGTTTGCGTTTTGCTTTATAGAGAGTAATCCAACTCTTTAGCTCAGCTAACTCACTACTAGAAAGTTGGGTGATATCTCGCTCCACACCTGCGTGGCCAAAGAGAGCAGTTAAAGCTCTAAAGGAAAATGAGAGAGATCTTCCAGTTTGATGACCAGGATCTGCTCCAATATGAGTTCCAAGCAACTCTGGCGGAATAAATTGCGCGCTCCATCTCTGAATTCTGGCTCGCTCAAGAGCGTCATTATTGTCGCTGGTCCAGAAGCGGTCGACTAAATCAATAATTCCTAGATCAATTCTTGCTCCCCCTGAAGCGCAAGATTCAATCTCTAGATTTTTATGGCGCTTCTTTAGTTCAGCAAAGAGACGATAAAGTCCTTGAGTTTGCTTTCTTACTGCAGCTCGATTATTTGAGCCCGCATCAATAAGAACTCGATTGTGATCCCACTTGATATAGGTAATCTGGTACTGAGTAAGAATTTTGTCTACTGAATCTAAGACGTAGTTATATGCATCTTGATTATCAAGATTGAGGACCAACTCATGGCGCCACGTTGGACCTACCCGATCGCCAACCTTTAATATCCAATCGGGATGTGAGCGATAGAGATCTGAATCAGGATTAACCATCTCGCCTTCAAACCAGAGGCCAAACTCCATACCTTTATCTCTTATGTAATTAGCAAGTGATCCAAGACCGCTTGGCCACACCTCTTTGCTTACCTGCCAATCACCAAGGCCGCTTAGATCGCTTCTTCTAGAGCCAAACCAACCATCATCTAAAACAACTCGCTCAAAGCCGGCTTCAGCTGCTGTATCAACAATCTTCTTTATCTTCTCCTCATTGTGGTCAAAGTAGATTGCCTCCCACAAATTCAGCGTCATAGGACGAGGAGTTTTTGGATGCACACTCCTTGCTCTTAAATGCTTATGCATATTTGAGGAAAGTCCATCGAGGCCAGCATTTGAATAGAGAGCAAAGAGATCAGGGGCTCTATAGCTCTGACCTTTTTCAAGAATCACTTCGCCTGGAAGAAGTACTTCTCCGGCTGAAATGCTTGCGCTTCCCTCATAATTTTTTTCAATGCAATATTGGCTATCCCCACTCCAAGCAAGGCTAAGCGCCCAAGATTGTCCTGATGCAAAATTAGTTTCTTTCTCTAAAGCAATCATGCCTATCGTGTAATTATGCCCAGGTCGTCCCTCATGGCTATCTCGAACATATCTGCCAATTGCAATATCTCGCCGCTGCGGATTGCGCTCATTAGACCAGCGCCCAACAAAATCTAAGCTCTGAGTCGCACTATCACTAAGCGGCATCCAATAATTTAACTCATCTAGAAAATAAGTATCGCCAAGGTTAGTTAGTTCTTGCCAGAGCTTTAAAACTCCAAATTGATCTAGGGATGCGCCGATATCAAGAGTTAACTTGGCATCCTTATCTTCTAATTGAATTTGAAAACTACTTTTATCGCTTTTGAATTCTTTGACGCTAAATTTTGTTGACCAATCAAGACCTGCTCTATGTCCCTTTATTGTGGGATATCCCAAATGTCCTCTTGAGTGCTCTCGCATCATTCCTGGATTAGTAACTGCATCAAAATCACTATTTGCAATGGAGCGATCAAAAAGTAGTTCACTTGCCTCGCCCTTAAAACTTGCGCCCCAATATCTAATAACCGGCGCGCCATCTATAACCTCAAGGAGTAAATCAACGCCGCCATTGCTTAGCTGCGCCCTGGCCCCGGCCTTAGATGAAGGTATTGGAGAAGACATACGGGTAGAGTAATAGCCATTATGTCGAGTAAGAAACTCCCCGCAGGCGTTATTCGAAGTGATGCCACGCTCATGGATGGGCGCACCATCCGCTACTACGACACAAAGGGCCAATCACGCACCGCAGTAGATCAGCGAAGCAGTGAAGAGCAACCAGGCATCGGCGAGATGCGCCTTGATCCATTAAATAATGAATGGGTAGTAATTGCAGCCCATCGCCAGGAACGAGTATTTCTGCCACCTAAAGAATTAAATCCACTCGCGCCAAGTAAGCCAGGTTCACTTACTGAAATTCCAGAAAGTGATTATGAAGTGGTTGTCTTTGATAACCGCTCGCCATCACTTGCCGCTCCCAGATCAAGTTTTGAGGCAATAGATAATCCAGACTTTTCGAGCCCAGCGATTGAATCAGCTGGAAAATGTGAAGTTATCTGTTTTACATCGGATTATGAAGCCTCTTTTAAAGATCTCTCACACCGCCAGATAAGAACTGTTCTTGAGGCTTGGCGCGATCGCACTGCAGAGCTTTCTGAGCTTTCCTATATTGAATATATAGCTGCTTTTGAAAATCGAGGGGAGGAAGTTGGAGTAACTCTTAATCATCCTCATGGTCAGATTTATGCCTACTCCTATCTACCTCCAAAAGCAGAGAGAGCGCTAGCAGTAGCAACTGCCCATAAAAAGAAGACTGGAAATATTCTTCTTGATGATATTTTAGCTAGAGAGCTTTCAGATAAAGTGCGCATAGTTGCTCAAAATGAGGAATGGGTTGCCTATGTGCCATATGCCTCAAGATATCCCTTTGAAATTCATCTTGCACCAAGAAGAAGTGTTCCTGATTTTCTAGCTCTTGATGAAGCTGCATCAGATGCATTTGCTCCTCTTGCTAAAGAAGTTTTACTTAGACTTGATGGCGTCTTTGGTGTAAAGATGCCCTACATCGCCTCCTGGCATCAAGCGCCGGTAAGAGTGGGAAGAGATGTAACGCGTCTGCATTGGCAGATAGCCTCAGTTAGACGAGCGCCAGGAAAGTTAAAGTATTTAGCAGGATCTGAATCTGCATTTGGTGCATTTATGATGGATCTAAAGCCAGAGCAATCTGCGGCGCAGCTGCGCGATGTGGCGCTTTAAAACAAAGTGGAAATAACAGAGTTATTCACTAAAGGCTTTGGCTATCCCCCTGCAGTAGTAGCAAGCGCTCCAGGTCGAGTGAACTTGATTGGCGAACATGTTGATTACAGTGGGGGCTTTGTTCTCCCCTTCGCTATCGATGCAGTAACTATGTGTGCAGTTTCCAAAAGAGATGACAGAAAAATAAGAATCATTTCAGCGCAGAAGAAGAATGAAATGATTGAAAGTAATTTAGAAGCAATCGCTGCAAAAGATGGATCTTCCTGGTCTAGATATATTTACGGCGTTATCTGGGCGATGGAAATAAATTCTGGCCTTGATATCTATATCGATGGAAAGGTGCCACTTGGCGCTGGATTATCTTCTTCCGCCGCCCTTGAGTGCTCTCTTGCTACTGCGCTAAATCATATATTTCACTTAGAAAAAACTTTACCTGAGTTAGCTCGCCTGACCCAGCGGGCAGAAAATGAGTATGTCGGAGTGCCTTGCGGAATTATGGATCAATCAATTTCGCTAATGGCAAGAGCTGGTTATGGACTATTACTTGATTGCCAGGATCTCTCAACTAGGCATATCAAAATTGATTTTGCTTCAAACTCTTTACGGCTTTTGATAATTGATACCCAGGCCCACCACGCCCTAACTGATGGTGGCTATGCCAAGAGGCGAGAGAGCTGCGAGGAGGTGGCTAAAATTTTTTCAATTAGCTCCCTGCGCCAATTAACTATGGATAGCCTGCTAGCCCATAAAACAAAGTTAAGTGATATTCAATTTAAACGAGCGCGACATGGTGTAAGTGAGATGGCCCGAGTTTTAGATGCAGCAAAGGCCCTTGAGACAGGAGATTTTAAAGCACTTGGTCAGTTATTAAATCAATCTCATAACTCGCTTCGAGATGATTATGAAGTCTCATGCCCTGAATTAGATCTAGCCGTTGATACCGCACTTAACTCTGGAGCCCTAGGGGCAAGAATGGTTGGCGGCGGTTTTGGCGGAAGCGCTATTGCGCTAATTAATGAAAGTGATGCAGGAGCAATTTCTCTAGCAATAGAGAAAGCTTTTGCTCAAAGTGGATTTAAAGCGCCTAGATTTTTTGATTCGCTACCAAGTGATGGAGCTAAAGTTATTTCTTAAACGACCGGCGTTACTGATATGACTTCAACGCCGCCAATGGCGCTTAATACATTTACTAAATCTTGGGGATCACTTCCTGGAAATGCCACGGTAATGTCATCTATTCCTCGCCCACCTTCAGATGAGAGAACAACAAGGCCGCGAATATCTCCGCCAGCAAAACCAATTGCAGATGCAACAGCGCCTAAAGATCCTGGGCGATCAGGAAGTGCTACACGAATACGGACCATTGCCATAGGGATGAGTCTAAATGAAAAGCTCCCTGACTTGGACTCGAACCAAGAACCTGCCGGTTAACAGCCGGCTGCTCTGCCAATTGAGCTATCAGGGATCGTTCAGCGGCTAAATCTAGGTCAGAGACTCCCCCAACGCCAATTCTCGCTGGGCCCGCCTCTTTGCCTCCATCTCAACTAACCTTGAAAACATCTGATTGTATTCACTTTCACTCTCCAGCGGATTTAATCGCTGGAGGCTTGATTTCACTTCAGCGATAGATCTGGCAAGTGCCACCTCATTTAATCTAGCAGTAATACTTGAAACATAGCGATCTGAGATTTCACCATCGGTGCGTATTGGTTCAACCATTAACTCAGTAATGAATGATTTAAGTTCATCAGAATCTGTTGCCTCTAAATTAACTGCCATTAAATCCTCTTGGGTATCAATGAATTCTCTTAGCTTTATATAGGCAGGATGTGAGAAGGCATTCTTTTCTAACTCTGGCCAATTTCTAACTAGCGCTGGCATCTGCAAGCGAACCTTTAAAACTTCTCTCTCAAGAATTAATCTTGGCTCACTTGGATCTGGCCGCCATTGTTCGCCAGCTACCGCAGCATCATTACTTGCCGGCTTAGTTGAAGTATTTTTCTTAACCGCAGCCATGACAACTTCAACTTCCATTCCAAGCCAGCCCGCAAGTGATCTTGCATACTCTGGCCTTAGCGAGGCATCTCGAATCTTTCCAATAAGGGGCGCAGCTGCATTTAGCGCTTGCACCCTGCCATCAGCATTTCCTAAATCAAATTGCTTTATTGAGCTCTTGATCGCAAACTCAAAAAGAGGGACCCGCCTTGCAATCAGATCGCGAAGTGCAGCATCACCCATTTCTTGTCTTAAATCAGATGGATCCAATCCACTTGGCTCCACAGCAACAAAGGTTTGAGTAACAAATTTTTGATCATCGCCAAAAGCACGCAGCGCTGCTTTCTGTCCTGCAGCATCGCCATCAAATGTAAAGATCACCTCGCCGCGGAATGCATCATCATCCATCAATAGCCTTCGCAATATTCTTATATGCTCATCACCAAAGGCGGTTCCACAAGTTGCAACGGCAGTTGGTATTCCTGCTAAGTGCGCTGCCATTACATCGGTATAGCCCTCAACTATTACTACCTGGCGCTTCTTTGCTATCTCCTTCTTGGCCTTATCAAGGCCATAGAGAACTTGGCTCTTTTTATAGATCGAAGTCTCAGGGGTATTTAGATACTTCGGACCAGTATCTTCTTCATCACTTGCTAATTTCCTAGCGCCAAAACCAACTAAATCACCGGAGATATCTCTAATCGGCCAAATCAAGCGATTTCTAAAGCGATCAATAGCTCCTTTGGTTCCCTCTTTTGTTAATCCAGCTAGCAGAAGTTCCTCTGCACTAAAACCTTTTCCAAGTAAGAATTTACTTAACGCATCCCATTGATCAGGGGCGTAGCCAATTTCAAATGATTGGCTAGCAGTTTTATCAAAGCCACGTTTGATTAGTAGCTCTCTGGCATGGCTTGCGGTAGGAAGTTGTAGTTGCTCTTGATAAAAGAGGGATGCTTGGCTATTTGCTTCAAGAAGTCTAGAGCGCTGAACTGTTGGAGCCTTTGATCCGCCACTACTTTGTTCATAAGTTAATTGATAACCAATTCTTGAAGCTAATCTTTCAATAGTTTCAGTAAAACTCAAATGATCAATCTTCATAATAAAGGCAATTACATCTCCGCCCTCTTGGCAGCCAAAGCAATGAAAATATCCGCGAGCAGGAGTTACATGAAATGACGGGCTCTTCTCATCATGGAATGGACATAACCCTTTCTTCTGTCCCCCACCAGCGCTCTTTAGTTGGACATAATCACCGACAACTTCATCAATTGGTGAATGATCGCGAACATAGCTCACATCGGTATCGCGAATTCGTCCAGACATAGCTGTAATCCTAAGCCCCAATCAATTTCTCATGGAGGGCGTATGCACCCATATCTGTTAATGAAGCTACCTGATCGATTACTACGCGCATTTTTGCCTCAGCGCTATCTGCAACCTGCCATTGCTGGAGGAAGAAACTCTCAAGACTTGCAGGGGCAAGGCGGCTGACAGCCTCAACTAATTCAATAATTACCTCTTCTTGTCTTGCATAACGCTCCTTGGATACTTCTGCGCCGATTATGTAGTAACCCGCCATTGATTTAAGCAGCGCTACCTCAATTCTTACCTCACGAGGAACAATCAGGTTTGCTTGATAGCGAGTTAAATTCCCCTCGCCATATCTCTCTCTTGTGGCTCGCTCTGCAAAGAGAGCGAAGCGACCTATTAATTGACTGGTCAGATCCTTTAACTGAGCAAGGTGTCTATGGCTTCTATCAAATTCTTTTGGCCAGCATGAAAGATTATGCAAAGAGTTAAGAGCAGATGCAGCCTCTTGCTCACTCAAATCAGGTAGGTAATCTCTAATTGCAGTCTGATAGAGATGCTCTAGATCGTCATTCAACTTTGAAATATCAATCTGTCCAGTAACCAGGCCATCTTCTAGATCATGAACGCTATATGCCACATCATCGGACCAATCCATAATCTGGGCTTCCATGCATGTTCTTGATTCTAGAGATTCCTGTCTAACCCAATTAAATATCTCTAAGTCATCTTGATAAACGCCAAACTTATCTGGATTCTCTTTGCTGCTCCAAGGATATTTTGTTGCCGCATCAAGGGTTGCTCGAGTCAGATTTAAGCCAACAGAGAGTCCATTTTGATCAACAGTCTTTGCTTCAATTCGAGTTAATAACCTAAAGCTCTGCGCATTACCTTCAAAACCGCCGATATCTTTAGCAATCTTTGCAAGTGCTTTCTCGCCGTTATGCCCAAATGGTGGATGACCTAAATCATGAGCCAGACAGGCACTTTCTAGAAGATCAGGATCTGCGCCAAGTGCTGCGCCAATTTCTCTACCAACTTGCGCACACTCAAGTGAGTGAGAAAGTCTCGTCCTTGGAAAATCACTTGCCCAAGGAACTGCTACTTGAGTCTTTGCGGCAAGACGCCTTAGGGCAAATGAATGAATAATTCTGGCGCGATCTCTGGCAAACTCAGTGCGCCCCTTGCGCTTTGCTGGCTCATCGAGAAATCTTTCGCGGTCCAGCTCGCTATAACCAAGATGCTCGTTTGCAGGATGAAGGGCCATAAGGTGCTTAGGCTACGTGGTCGCTGATATGTATGCCACGGCGCCCAAGGGTTAGATATGCAAGATAGGCCCCGCTCTCTCGCAATAAGTAGCGAAATCCAGCTTCTTCCAAGCTAGCGATGCCAACCCTTGTTGGTGAGCAGGTAGCGTTAAATCCAAAATCATTAGCCATCGTCATTGATCTTAAGCAGTGATAAGGATCGGTAACAATAATTATCTCTTTAATTCTTTTTATGCCCTCAGCTTTTGATAGGGCTTCGATGCTTCGATAAGTATCACGGCCCTTGGCAACAGCTGTAATACTCTTTGCTCTTACTCCTTTAGAAATCAAATAACTTCTTGCTGCTGCTGCTTCTGTAAATCGATCTCCTGGCGCTCCCGCACCTAAGGTGTAGATCTCTGTGGCAAAGCCCTTCTCATAGATTCGAAGGCTCTCCTTCAGCCTTGCCTCTAAAACTTCACCAGGTCTTCCATCTAATTGCGCGGCCCCCATGACAACTATCGCATCTGCTTTTCTAATGGTTTCATTCTGCGCGGTATACCAAGTCTTTCCAATTGCCCAAAGTGGAATAACTAAGGCAACTAGAAGTAGAAAGCTAATAAACTTCCAAGCAAATTTAAATAAGAACATCAGCCGCCAGATCCAGAATCTTGCCCATCAACTGTAACTAATTCTTCTGGATCATTGAGCCAGCCATCAGGCAGGCTCACAGCGCGTCCATGGCTGGTTCGTCCTCGCGGCGCATCACCAATTGCAACTGGATATGGTTGATCAACTAATTGATCTAAAAGTTGGCGAAGTTCAAGAAGTGATGAAACCATTCCAAATTTTGCTCGAAGCTCTCTTTCAACTCTAAAGCCCTTTAAATACCAGGCCATGTGTTTTCTTAAATCTCTACAAGCTCTATCCTCACTTGAGAAATACTGAGTAAGAAGCTCTGCATGACGATAAATAATCTCTCTAACCTGAAATAGAGTTGGAAGAGCTCTTATCTCTTGGCCATTAAAGGCTGCAACTAAATCTGCAAATAACCATGGCCGTCCCAGACACCCTCTGCCCACTACAACGCCTGCACATCCAGTTGTTTTCACCATTTCTATCGCATCAGAGCCAGACCAGATATCGCCATTTCCAAGCACTGGAATGCCAGTTGGAGCAAGGTGTTCTACTAGGTTCTTGATTTTGCTCCAATCAGATTTTCCTTCATAGAGCTGCGCGGCAGTTCTGGCATGAAGTGCCACCCATGCAACACCTAGATCTGCAGCAATTTTCCCAGCATCCAAATAAGTTTCATACTGACTATCAATTCCAACTCGCATCTTCACTGTTACTGGAATCTGATACTTACCTGCGCCCTTTACTGCAGCTTCAACTAGAGATGCAAAGAGGCGCCTCTTATAGGGAAGTGCTGAACCTCCCCCTTTTCTTGTAACTTTTGGAACTGGGCAACCAAAATTTAGATCAATATGATCTGCTAAATCTCTACTTCCTAAAATCTCAACTGCTCGTGATAAATCCTCTGCAGTTGTGGCATAGAGCTGAATAGAGCGAGGATGCTCACCAACTCCTGGCGTAATCATTCTTAAAGTTTCATCATTACCTTCAATTAAGGCTCTTGCGGTAACCATCTCTGAGACAAAGAGGGCAGCGCCTTGTTCCCGGCAAAGCAATCTAAAAGCAGCATTGGTAATGCCAGCCATTGGAGCAAGAACAACTGGCGCAGTTAAATCTAAACCGCCACCACGAATTGGAAGATGAAGCGGCTTTAGATCTAGCAGCCCAGTAGCCGTGGGGCTAACCATGCCTCAACCTGATCAATACTGATTCGTTCCTGCTTCATTGAATCACGTTCTCTAATTGTTACCGCGTTGTCATTTAAAGTATCAAAGTCAACAGTAATTGCATAAGGAGTACCAATCTCATCTTGTCTGCGATATCTCCGGCCAATTGCTCCAGCATCATCAAAGTCAACGCTCCAGTTCTTGCGAAGCGCTGCAGCTAAATCTCTTGCCTTAGGTGAGAGATCTGCATTTCTAGATAGCGGAAGAACTGCAACCTTTACTGGCGCTAATCGATAATCAAGACGGAGAACAACTCTTTTCTCCATTTCCCCCTTGGAATTAGGCGCCTCATCTTCGCTATAGGCATCCATTAAGAAGGTAAGGGCGCAGCGATCAACGCCTGCTGCAGGCTCAATAACATAGGGAAACCAGCGCTCATTTTTTTCTTGGTCAAAGAAAGAGAGATCTTTGCCTGACTTTTCAGAGTGGGCCTTTAGATCAAAGTTGGTTCGATTGGCAATTCCCTCAAGCTCTCCCCATTGGGTTCCGGCGAATTCAAAGTTATATTCAATATCAACAGTTCTCTTTGAGTAATGGGAGAGTTTCTCTTTAGGATGTTCAAAGAGACGAAGGCGCTGCGGATTAATTCCTAAATCAACATACCAAGCAAGTCTGGTATCAATCCACTTTTGATGCCACTCTTCATCACTTCCTGGGGCGACAAAAAACTCCATCTCCATCTGTTCAAATTCTCTAGTGCGGAAGATGAAATTTCCTGGAGTGATTTCATTTCTAAAAGATTTTCCAATCTGGCCAATTCCAAATGGCGGCTTCTTTCGAGCTGTTGTTGCCACATTATCAAAGTTAATAAAAATTCCTTGAGCAGTTTCGGTCTTAGGTATGCAAGACCTGATTCATCCTCAACTGGTCCTAGGAAAGTTTTTAATAGCCCTGAGAATTGTTTTGGAACGGTGAACTTACCTTTGTTGCCACAATGCGGACAGTTAATTTCAGATAAAGATGTTGGCTTCTTTCCATGCTTTGCTTCATAAGCCTCTTCTAGATGATCAGCGCGATATCGTTTATGGCACTCGGTGCACTCAGTTAGCGGATCACTAAAAGTTTCAACGTGTCCTGATGCTTCCCAAACTTCTTTAGCTAATATGACGCAGGAATCAAGACCAACAACATCCTCACGTCCTGTCACCATTGATTTCCACCATTGGCGCTTAACGTTATTTTTTAACTCAACCCCAAGTGGGCCGTAATCCCAAGATGCGCGAAGACCGCCATAGATTTCAGATGAGGGAAAAACAAAGCCGCGCCTCTTGGCCAGGCTAACAATTACTTCAAGACGATCTGCCATGGTGATCTCCATCCGGCTGGCTGCAGGCGGTGCGCACCGGTCGCAGTTCACAAAGGAAGCTGGGCGCAGGAACCAAATTTTACCCCCCGAGACACGCTTAAATCCCTTAACCCCCTTAATGAAAATGATTCTCATTTGTGCTAACTTCTGCCCCATGAACCTACCTATCCTTCTTGCCGCTGCAACCGCTTTAGCAACAGCAGCTGGCGGCCTGCTTGCACTGAAGGCTAAAGATCGCCTCCATCTAGTTCTTGGCCTTGCCGCCGGACTTCTTCTAGGTCTTGTCGCCTTTAATCTCTTGCCTGAAGTCTTTGAAATGTCTTCCGCAACACTTCTTGGAGCTCCTGCAGTTTCAGTAGCTCTTGTTGGTGGCTTTTTACTTCTTCATCTATATGAGAAGTTCTTTGGAACTCATGAACCAGCAGAGTCTGATTTCAGCGATGACCATAAGCATCGCGTAAATGTTGCGGGAGGCCTTGGAGCTTTTGCGATGGCTGGCCATGTATTTCTTGATGGCCTAGCACTTGGAGTTGCTTTCACAATTGATGAAAAACTTGGGATTGCAGTCTTTGTAGCTCTTCTTGTGCACGCATTTAGCGATGGATTAAACACTGTCTCGCTCCTTATTAAGAGCGGTAAGTGGACTAGCAAAGGTATCTGGCTAATTGGCGTTGACTCAATCGCCCGTATAAGCGGAGCTGCAGTTGGATCCAGCTTGGCCCTTAATGAGAATTTCACCGCGCTATATCTAGCAGCATTTGCCGGAATTCTTATCTATCTTGCAACAAGTCATATCCTTCCTGAGGCACATGCTCGTCATGAATCTCGTTGGACGCTAGTTTCAACCATTGTTGGAGTCTTAATTATGTGGGGCTTGGTAAGTCAATTAGAAGTGCTTCATGCCCATGGAAGTGAATCAGGAATTGAACATAGCGATGAGGAAGTTCATGAAGATGAGGACAACGGGTGATATTTACCCTGCTAAACTCAAATAAATGAGTTTTTAAGCTCTATTCAAGATAGGACCAACGGTCCTGCTTCTCTTAATTTCAAAAAATCCTGGATAACTTGCTGCAAGTAATACTCCATCCCATAACTTTCCAGCCTCTTCTCCCTTTGGAGCAGGAGAAATGACCGGACCAAAAATGCCGTTCCCTCAACTGCAATTATTGGAGTGCCCACATCACTTCCAACCAGAGCTATTCCTGCCTCATGGCTAGCAATAATTGCATTATCAAATTTGGAGTCACTCTCTGCGCTAGCTAGATTTTCATCTGCGCCAACTTCTTTAAGGGCTTGAGTGAATAACTCCTTACCCACTTCCATCTTCTTTAAGTGAATTCTTGATGAGATGGCGGTATAGAGCGGAAGTGTTATCTCTTTACCGTTTTTCTCTTGCGCAGCAGCAATGACTCTGGTTGCTTGCCAGGAGCGAATTAGCCTTGCTCTATATTCTGGCGCCAAATCCTTATCCTTATTGAGGTGGGCAAGACTAAATAGATTCCAAGTAATAGAAATATCTCTTATCTTCTCAACTTCCAATAGCCAACGCGATGTCATAAATGCCCAAGGACAGATTGGATCAAACCAGAACTGCACATTACTTTTACTCATTTCAAGCCTTTCCGAATCGACGGTCACGTTTGGAGTAAATCTCTATTGCCTGCCAGAGCGTCTGCCTAGTCACATCGGGCCAGAGCACATCCATAAAGACTAGCTCAGCATAAGCCGACTGCCAGATCAAAAAGTTTGATGTCCTCTGCTCACCAGAGGATCTTAGAAATAGATCTACATCACTCATCCCTGGCTCATCGAGATATTTAGCAAAGAGACGCTCATTTATCTGATCTGCTCTGATTTTCTTCTTTGCTAGATCTCTTGCAATCTCCTGGGCTGCAGATGCAATCTCAGCTCTGCCTCCATAATTAATACACATATTTAAGGTTAAGACTTTATTCTTCTTAGTTAACTCTTGAGCAATCTCAAGTTCTTCGATTACCGACTTCCATAACCGCTTAGGAGCGCCAACCCAGCGGATCCTTACCCCCATCTCATTCATCTGATCTCGCCTGCGCCTAATAACATCGCGATTAAAGCCCATTAAGAATTTCACTTCATCAGGAGATCTCCGCCAATTCTCTGTTGAGAAAGCAAAGGCTGATAGCTCTTTAACTCCAATTTCAATTGCGCCTTGGACTACATCAAATAAGGCCGCCTCCCCAGCTTCATGCCCCTTTGTTCTTGCAAGGCCGCGCGCTTTTGCCCATCTACCATTTCCATCCATAACAAGTGCCACATGGTGAGGGATTTTTTCTTTAGCAATTTTTGGCGCTTTCACAAGATCACTCTTTCAACCATGGGAAGAGAGCGCAAGTTTCGCTCTAGATGCCATTGCAAGTATGCAGCAATTAAGCCTGAGGCCTCTCTGCGATTTTTTAGCTCGCTCTGCTCGGCTGACTTCCAATCGCCACTTACTAAATCTGACATTAATTGCAGAGTTTCAAGTGCTGGTGTTGCCGAAGCTGAGGGACGACAATCTAAACAAACTGATCCTCCGCCAACTAGAGAGAAGTATTTATGTGGTCCTGGCGCTTCACACCTTGAGCAAATTGTCATCGATGGGGCATAACCAGCAATTGACAGTGAGCGAAGTAGATAAGCATCAAGAATTAGTGAAGGATCATGGCTCTGATGCGCAAGTGATTTAAGTGCGCCAGTTAGAAGAAGGAATTGTTGGAGCGCTGGCTCTCCCTCGTTATTTGTAAAGCGCTCAGCAGTTTCTAAAATCGCAGAGGCAATAGTCCACCTCTGATAATCACCAGAGATCGCATCGCCATAATTTTCAATAGCTTCAACTTGAGTAACGACATCAAAAGTCTTTCCGGTGTAGAGCTGGATATCAACATAACTAGCTGGCTCAAGCCTTGCGCCAAACTTTGATTTAGTCCTTCTAACTCCCTTTGCAACAGCTCTTATACGACCGCGCTGCCTTGAAAAGAGCGTGACAATGCGATCTGCCTCCCCAAGCTTCTGGGTTCTGATAACAACTGCCTCATCACGATAGAGCGCCACAGGCACAACTTAGAGCAGATGGTTATCGAAGAGCGCGATTGACCGCAGAAATCACCGCTTTTAGCGATGCGGTAGTCGTTGATGGATCGATTCCAACGCCCCAATAAGTTCCCCCGTTAACGGTGCACTCCAGGTAGGCGGCAGCGCTTGCATCCCCACCAGCGCTCATAGCATGTTCGTAGTAATCAGCTACTTGGATATCAACTCCATAGCTTTGCATCACATTACAGAATGCAGAGATAGGGCCATTACCACTTCCGCTAAGTGTTATCTGCTTTTGATTATCAAGAAGATCAACGCTTAACTCAACGTCTTTGCCAGCAGAGCTACTTTGGTTAAGGGATGTAAATCTAAATCTCCCCCACTTGTTATCTTCACTTGGCAGATACTCATCGACAAATATCTTCCACATCTGATCTGGAAATACTTCTCCGCCTTGATCATCGGTATGAGATTGAATCACATGGCTAAATTCAATCTGCAGCCTTCTAGGAAGATCTAATTGATGTTCACTCTTCATCACATAAGCCACTCCGCCCTTACCAGATTGAGAATTAACTCTGATAACTGCTTCATAGCTTCTGCCGATATCTTTTGGATCAATTGGCAGATAAGGAACCGCCCAGGTGAAATCATCGACTTGTTTGCCGGCAGCCTTGGCATCTCTTTCTAGATGCTCAAAGCCTTTCTTAATTGCATCTTGGTGAGAACCGCTAAAGGCGGTAAAGACAAGATCGCCGCCATATGGATGACGCTCTGGAACTCTTAATTGATTGACATACTCCACAGTCCTTCTAATCTCTGGAATATCGCTAAAGTCAATCATCGGATCAATGCCATGGCTTAACAAATTAAGCCCAAGTGTTACTAAGCAGACATTTCCCGTTCGCTCGCCATTGCCAAATAGCGTTCCTTCAATGCGATCTGCTCCCGCAAGATATCCAAGTTCTGCTGCAGCAACGCCGGTTCCGCGATCATTATGTGGGTGAAGACTTAGCACAATGGAATCTCGATACTTTAAATTACGCCCCATCCACTCAATCGAATCGGCATAAACATTAGGGGTAGCCATCTCCACAGTTGCGGGCAGATTAATGATGCTCTTATGAGTTGGGGTTGGCTGCCAGATGTCATTAACAGCGTTACAGACCTCGAGGGCAAATTCCAACTCAGTGCCGGTGTAGGACTCAGGTGAGTATTCAAAGGAGATCTTGGTATCTGGCAGGGTTGAAACTAACTCTTTACATAACTTAGCTCCATCGACTGCAATCTTCTTAATTCCTTCTTTATCCTGTCCAAAGACCACTCTGCGCTGAAGTGTTGAGGTGGAGTTATAGAGATGAACTACCGCGCTCTTTGCTCCTACTAGAGATTCATAAGTTCTTCTAATTAAAGCATCCCTAGCCTGGGTCAGAACTTGAATCGTTACATCATCTGGAATTAATCCGTCTTCAATGATCTTTCTAACAAAATCAAAGTCAGTCTGGCTTGCGCTAGGAAAACCAACTTCAATCTCTTTATAACCCATCTTTATAAGTAGGCTAAACATCGCCAATTTTCTTGGGACATCCATTGGATCAATGAGGGCTTGATTGCCATCTCTTAAATCAACTGAGCACCACTTGGGCGCCTCTTTCATGGTTTTACTTGGCCAAGTGCGATCATCTAATTTGATTGGAATAAAAGATGAGTAGCGATGCTTAGCCATCTTTGAGGCTTCTTGCTTTGGAAAATTCACTTCTTTACTCCTTAATTGTTATTAGGTTTCATTGCTACCGATAACCGGTGCGTTAAAACCCCGAAGCGAGGAGACCGGTTATTTGGCCTCGCCACGGCAGCGAAGAAGGAGTGTGCTCAGAAGAGCTAGAAGTAATAATTCGCTGCGTAACATGGGCCTAAGGTTAGCCAAGGCCTTATAACACTGGCAAATAGCGATCAAGTTCAAAGGCTGTAACCTGCTTGGAGTACTCCAGCCATTCGGCTCGCTTATTACGAAGGAAATAATCAAAGAGATGCTCACCTAGGCACTGCCTAACCAATTCACTCTCCTGCATCGCCAAAATCGCCTCATTAAGATCGGCAGGAAGGCTTGCTGGACTCTCATCAATGCCTAATTCATAGCCGCTCTCAACACCCTTAAGTCCTGCCGCAATAGTGACGGCAAAAGCTAGATAAGGATTACAAGCTGAATCTGGGGCTCTAAATTCAATTCTGGTTGAGTTTTCTTTATTTGGTTTATAGCGCGGAATTCTTATCATCGCATCGCGATTTTGCGCGCCCCAACTTATCTTTGCTGGTGCCTCTCCCCCGCCATGGAGGCGTTTATAAGAGTTAACCCATTGATTAGTAACTGCAATAAATTCTGGCGCATGTTTGAGAATTCCAGCAATAAATGATTTGCCAACATTTGATAGCTCACCACTTGTTGATCCATCTTTATAGAAGGCATTTTTCTCACCTTCAAAGAGTGAGAAGTGAGTATGCATTCCTGAACCAGGGTGTTCGGTAAAAGGCTTTGGCATAAATGATGCATGACAGCCTTGATCCAGTGCTACCTCTTTAATGATATGGCGAAATGTCATTATGTTATCGGCGGTACTTAGCGCATCTGCATATCGCAGATCTATCTCCTGCTGGCCTGGAGCTACTTCATGATGGCTAAATTCAACAGAGACCCCCATCGCCTCTAGCAGAGTAATTGCCTGCCTGCGAAAATCTTGACCGATAGCAATTGGAGTTTGATCAAAGTAACCACCAGCATCAACTGGAGTTGGTTTTACTCCTAAAGCTGGCGCATCTTTAAATAGGAAGAATTCAATCTCTGGATGGGTGTAGCAGGTATATCCCATCTTGGCTGCTTTCTCTAACACTCTCTTCAATACATTTCTTGAATCAGCTGGAGATGGCGCAGAGTCAGGAAGTGCGATGTCGCAGAAAATTCTTGCTGCCCCTGGTTTTTCAGTTCGCCATGGAAGAATTGAAAATGTTGCAGGATCTGGTTTTAGCAACATATCTGATTCACTGCCGCGGGCAAAACCCTCAATTGCAGAGCCATCAAAGCCAATTCCTTCAGCAAAGGCATTTTCAAGCTCTGGCGGGGCAATCGCAACAGATTTTAGAAATCCCAGAACGTCAGTAAACCAGAGACGAACAAAGCGAATATCGCGCTCTTCTAGGGTGCGAAGAACGAATTCCTTCTGCTTTGCTATCTCAATATCCTCTTTAGCCATGGGCGCATGATGCCCGCCTTTAGTTACGGCTATGTTAACTAGGCTTAAAAATGAGCCTTAGATAGCAAATTGCTCTGAGGCATCGATATCACTCTGCGGTGAAACATCTTTAACCACCACAGAATTAGCGCTGATGCGAACCCCATCGCCAATTTTGATATCGCCAAGGACTCTTGCTCCCGCCCCAATAACAACTCTGTTGCCAATAGTTGGATGGCGTTTGCCATTTTCAAAAGTTCTAGCGCCAAGAGTGACATCGTGATAAATCATTACATCATCGCCAATTACCGTTGTCTCGCCAATTACTACCCCCATACCGTGATCGATAAAGAAGCGCTTACCAATCTTGGCTGCCGGATGAATCTCTATTCCAGTAATACTTCTAATCCAATTAGAATAGATTCGGGAGATTAGCTTTAATTTTCTATTCCAGAGCCAATGGCAGATGCGATAACCCCAGAGCGCATGAACCCCAGGATAGGTAAGAAATACTTCTAACTTATTTCTGGCAGCCGGATCTCTTGATAGCGCTGTCTCTAGATCTTGACTTATTACTTTAAACATCTTTTTATGAATCCATTAAGTCTTGATAGAGAATGGTTGATAGATATCGCTCGCCAAATGATGGAATGATTACAACAATATTTTTACCAGCAAACTCTTTTCGCCTTGCAACTTGGGCAGCTGCCCAGAGCGCACCCCCTGATGAAATTCCAGCAAGGATTCCCTCCTCAGCTGCTGCTCGCCTTGCATACTTGACTGCATCTTCAGCGCTTACATCTAGGACTTCGTCGTAAACGCTTCGATCAAGAATTGGTGGAATGAAATTTGGACCAATTCCTTGAATTGGATGTCCGCCAGGCTTTCCGCCATTGAGAATAGGAGAAGCAGCAGGCTCAACAGCAAATATCTTCACTTCAGGCTTTCTTGACTTCAATACCTGACCAATTCCAGTGATAGTTCCGCCGGTGCCAATTCCAGCAACTACTGCATCAACTAGGCCATCAGTATCGCGCCAAATCTCCTCCGCAGTTGTTCTTCTATGAACTTCTGGGTTTGCTTCATTTTCAAATTGGCGGACCATAACTGCGCCATTTGCTCCTAGCTCCTCTGCCTTAGCAACGGCGCCTTTCATTCCCTCTGCTGCTGGAGTAAGGACTAGCTCTGCGCCAAATGCTCTAAGAAGTGTGCGTCGCTCTTTTGACATTGAATCTGGCATGGTGAGAATCGTTTTATAGCCGCGAGCCGCCCCAACCATTGCAAGTGCGATTCCGGTATTTCCAGATGTAGCCTCAACGATTGTTCCACCAGGCTTTAGAGCTCCGCTTTTTTCTGCGGCATCAACCATAGCGATGCCAATTCGATCTTTAACCGTGCTCGTTGGGTTGTAAAACTCCAACTTGGCATAGACAGTTGCCTCGGCCCCATCTGTGATTCGATTTAGCCTAACTAGCGGGGTATTGCCATAGACCTGAGTGATATTTTCATAAACCTTCATAATCTTCTCCTAAGTAAATTTATTTAAAATGGAATTAAATGAAAGCGCCTTAAGCGCAAGAAATGCTTATTGAATTTCGAGAATTCTTAAATTACAAACAGCAGATTGCTGATGCCCTGCGACCAAAATCGATTACGCGTCGGCGCGTGAAGAACCAGGAGCGAATCGAAGCCATAGCACGAAGTTTAGGCGAAATAATAAATAGCGCTACTTGCAAAGACTTTGCAAGTTTTTCTAACTCTCTTTCCACCTTGAGGTCATTGGCAAACGTCTATCTTTACCAAAAGCAATTGGTGAGACTTTAGGCCCAGGTGGATATTGCCGCCTCTTATATTCAGCTTTATCAACCATTGCTACCACCCGATCAACTAAGGCCTTATCAAAGCCTGATGCAATGATCTTTGTGGCATCGATATTTTTCTCAATATAAAGCTTTAAAACTTGATCAAGAAGCTCATAATCAGGGAGAGAGTCGCTATCTCTCTGGCCTGGAGATAGCTCCGCACTTGGCGCCTTCTCAATTGAGTTAACTGGAATTAGCCCCTTGCCCCCGGCCTGGCTATTGCGCCATCTAGCAAGGCGCCAGATATCTACTTTGAAGATATCTTTTATCGGAGCAAAGCCGCCTACCGCATCGCCGTATAGCGTTGAATAACCCACAGCTAGCTCTGACTTATTGCCTGTTGCAAGAATTAAATGACCTCGCTGATTTGAAAGTCCCATCAGTAGCGAGCCTCTAACTCGGGCTTGGATATTTTCTTCAGCAAGGCCTGAGAGCTCAATCGCGCTTTGAAAACTACTGACAACTCCGCCAATTTCAATAATCTCATAGCCAATACCAAGATTTTCAGCCAACTCTTTAGCATCTGATATCGAGTGCGTTGATGAATACTTACTTGGCATAAGTAGGCCATAGACGCTCTCTTTGCCGAGGGCATCAACTGCCAATCTTGCAGTGAGTGCTGAATCAATTCCGCCTGAGAGGCCAAGGGCGACCGATTTAAAACCATTCTTAGATACATAATCTTTGAGGCCAACTACTAGCGCCTTCCAGATTTCTTCCTCATCAGATAGCGATGGAGCAATCAGAGTTCTTGCTGCCCCTTTATCTTTCTTGATTGCTCCGCTCAAAACCAGATCAGGTGAACCGCTTTCTATCTCGCATTCAATATCAACAATATTTAGCGAGCTTTCAAATTGTTCAGATTTTGCAATTACCTCGCCATTGCTATCTAAGGCAAATGAACCTCCATCAAAAACTAGATCATCCTGAGCCCCAACCATATTTAGATAGACCAGCGGGCAGCCCAATTGCTTAACTCTCTTTCTTGCAAGATCTAGCCTTACTCCATCTTTATCCCGCTCAAAAGGGCTGCCATTGGCAACTAGCAAAATTCCAGGATTTGCCTTGCTTAAATTGGCAACAGGGCCGCCTTCTTGCCAGATATCTTCACAGATTGCTAGCGCGATATCGATAGAGCCAAAGCGAATTACTAGGCTCTTATCTCCCCGCCCAAAATTTCTAAACTCATCAAAGACGCCATAATTTGGTAGATGGTGTTTGACATATTTACCAACAACTTTTCCTCGATGGATTGCAGCTAGAGCATTCTCAGGCTTTTCATTCTGGTCTAGATATCCAATAATGATTAAGAGCTCTCCGCCCCCGATTTTTTCTATCTGCTCTGCTAGTTCATTAACGCGTTTTTTTGAGGCGCTTTGAAATGCAGGCCTTAGGGCAAGGTCCTCGACTGGATAGCCAGTTAAAACCATCTCAGAGAAGAGAACTACATCAGCCCCGCTTACTAGCGCCTCTTTAACTGCGTCAAGAATTAATTGGCTATTGCCCTCTAAGTCGCCCAAGACAGGATTGATCTGGGCCATCGCAATTCTTAGCGGAGCGCTCTTGGCTGTAGGCATAGTTCAAGAGTACCGATAGACTCCACTTTGTAATCCCGGGGACCGCACTTGGCCTCGAGGAAGGAAAGTAAATGGCCCGCTATACCGTTTTGGATCTGGCTGCCTGGAAGAAATCAGGTAAGCCCTTTGCCATGCTCACGGCCTATGACTCAACGATGGCCTCAGTCTTTGATCAAGCCGGGGTGCCAATCCTGCTTGTTGGAGATAGCGCAGGCAATAACTTCTTAGGCCATGAGAACACCATCCCAGTTACCTTAGATGAATTAATCTCACTATCTAGAGCTGTAGTTAAAGGCTCAGAGAAAGCGCTAGTAATTGCTGATCTTCCCTTTGGCTCCTATGAAGCATCGACTCAATTAGCCCTAGAGAGCAGCATTAGATTATTGAAAGAGGCAGGAGTTGCTGGGGTAAAACTTGAAGGCGGAGTCAGAGTCTGCGAGCAAGTTAAAGCTCTAGTTAGTAGTGGAATTCCAGTTATGGGCCATCTTGGAATGACCCCGCAATCAGTTAATGCCTTTGGCGGTTTTAAAGTTCAAGGAAGAGATAGCAAGGCAGATGAGATCATCAAAGATGCTCTTGCCCTTCAAGAAGCAGGGGCCTTTGCAATTGTGCTCGAGTTGATTCCTGCCAAATTGGCTAAGGAGATTACAGAGACACTATCGATTCCAACTATTGGCATTGGCGCTGGGATTAACTGCGATGGCCAAGTTCTAGTCTGGACAGATCTAATGGGGCTAACTCCAAAGCCGCCACGTTTTTCAAGGGCCTACCTAAATCTGCGTCAAGATATGGTTGAAGCAGTTGGCAAATGGCTCCTAGATGTTGAGTCAGGTTCCTTCCCCTCTGCTAAAGAAAGCTTTGACTAAGATAAGGCGTGCGCAAATACGCCATTGATTTAAGCCCCTTAAAGAAGTATCGCGACTTTAAGCTGCTCTTTACCGCAGGGCTCTTTTCCTACTTCGGCTCGATGATCACCTTCGTTGCCCTGCCTTTCCAAGTTAAAGAGCTAACTGGCTCATTTTGGGCAGTGGGGCTAATTGGTGTTGTGGAGATAATCCCCCTCATTGTCTTTGGCCTTTATGGCGGGGTCCTAGCTGATTACCTAGATCGAAAAAAGATGATCTGGTTTACTGAATTTGGCACTCTTATTGCTACCTCAATTCTTCTAATTAATTCCCTCCAAGAAAAACCTAGCGTTATCTTGATCTTTGTTATTGCAGCAATTTTCGCTGCTTTAAGCGGACTAAAACGACCTAGCCAGGATGCGATTTTGCCAAGGCTTGTAAACCATGATGATCTGCCAAGTGCCAGCGCGCTAATGAGTCTTAGATGGCAATTTGGCGGAATCGTTGGGCCATCAGTTGGCGGAATAATCATTGCAAGTTATGGGGCTGGTGCTGCTTACTTTATTGATTGCCTAACCTTTGTAATTTCACTTGCGCTAATTTGGCAGGTTAGAAGTGTTCCCCCACTTGATAAGTCCACCCCACCATCCATTGCAGGTTTAATGGAGGGAATTAACTACGCCTTTAAGAGAAAGGATCTGCTTGGAACCTATGTTGTTGATTTAGCAGCAATGTTTCTTGCAATGCCGATGGCCCTTTTTCCTTTCTGGGCCGATGAAATTGGCGCCCCTTATGCCCTAGGGTTTTTCTATTCTTCAATTACCTTTGGCGCAGTCCTTGTAACTCTTCTAAGTGGTTGGATGAGAAATTACCCCCATCATGGAAGAGCTGTAATTTTCGGAGCCCTTGGTTGGGGGGTTGCAATCGTTGCGGCAGGAAGTAGTAACTCACTTGTTCTGGTGATTACCTGCCTGGTTATCGCTGGCGCCTTTGATCAAGTCAGCGCTTTATTTCGAGGATTTATCTGGAATCAATCAATTCCTGATGAGCTAAGGGGGCGTCTTGCAGGAATTGAGATGCTCTCCTATCTTCTCGGCCCACTTGGTGGACAGGCCAGGGCGGGGGGCATGGCAGCGATGAGTTCCTTGAGAACTTCCATTGTTGGCGGCGGATTACTCTGTATTGGCTTTGTTTCTCTGATCGCAGCAGTGATGCCAAAGTTTCGTAGCTATGATGTTCGGACCAATGAATATGCCCTCAAAGAGGCAAAAATTCGCAAAAATAGGGAAAATATTTAAAATATTTTTAACCCCCTACCCTTTAGTAACTAGGTTTTAAAAAGCCGTTTTTTCTTCAGTTTTGCGAAAATCGCGATATTTACGCGTAAAAAGTGCGTAAAAAGAGGGAAAAAAATCGCGCTACACACACTTTTTTTAGAAAAAGTAATCCGACACGCACCCAATTTATTTTCCCCAAATAGTGGAAACTTTGGCCAATAAGTGCCACGATTTGTCCTGCAACAGGTTCGGTGACGGATCGAACCATTCTGAAAGGAACACTACGTGGCTGCAAAGCGTCGTAAGAAAGCTGCTGCTAAGGCAGCACCAAAGCGTCGTCGTAAGAAGGCTGCTGCAAAGGCTGCCCCAAAGCGTCGTCGTCGTAAGAAAGCTGCTGCAAAGAAGGCAGCTCCAAAGCGTCGTCGTAAGAAAGCTGCTGCAAAGGCTGCTCCAAAGCGTCGTCGTCGTAAGAAAGCTGCTAAGTAAGCACGCTTTAGATTTACGGAAAAAGCCCGGCTGCATATGCGCCGGGCTTTTCTCTTTGCCTAAGCACTCCTCCTGCAAGACTTTGAAAGAATACTCAAATGGATAGTCCTATTACTCGCCCCCGCCTCTGGCGCTGGATTCTTGGAACCCTCTTTATCGTCACCACCTGGCAAGTATTGGGCCTGGGCTTAACCTTTTTATTGGCCTCCTACTTTGACCTTGATGTGGAGCTACTCTTTTCAACAGCTGATGAAGATCTTGCCGCTATTAGGGCCCTTCCGGCCTGGAGTAGCGCAGCAACTGTTTTAATTTCATTTCTGCCATTGCTACTTGCAACGCTTCTGGCCTATCGCATCTTTTTGAAGAAGGATTTAAAGAGCCTCTTTACCTCCCGCGATAAATACTCATATAAAAGGACTTGGATTGGCTTTGCATCCCTTGCCCTAATTTCAATTGCTTTTGGCTCCTTTGATTTAATTCTTAATTGGGATTCCTACACCTTTAGCTTTAAAGCTTCTGCTTTTCTGCCCTATCTACTAATTGCATTTACTCTCCTACCGATTCAAACCACAGCAGAGGAGCTCTTCTTTAGGGGCTGGATCCAGCGCTGGCTTGATAATGGCAAGAAGAGGCAATGGAGCATCTCAATTCTTAGCGGCGCTATCTTCTCTCTTCCTCATCTTGCAAATCCTGAAGTAGCGGGCAGTGAACTCTTCCTTCCAATCATTAGCTATGGAGCAACTGGATTTATGTTGGCCTGGGTGACTTATCGAGATCAGAGCCTGGAGCTTGCTATCGGCGCCCACTTTGCCAATAACTTACTAGCAGCTCTTCTAGTATCGAGCCAAGATTCAGCCCTTCCTTCAGTTAGCCTCTTTAGCGTGCCAGAGGTTGCCTGGGGACCAGCTGCTCTCTTTTCAGTGATTATGGTTCCGACTTTTATTTGGCTCACCAATAGATGGGGCGCTAAGGCTTATTAGAGGCTCTGCGCCTTTGTTTCATCTCGATGCTTGCGAAGATAGGTCATAAAGGGAGTTCCCCCCGTACCAACAGCTGAAGGGTTTCCTGGGGCCTTCTGGGCCTGGGCATGAATATATTGCCCGGCATATTCAAGATGCATCGCTCTAAAATCTGCAACTAGCTCAACAGATTGTTAAAGAGCTCTGTTGTTGAGGCGCGATTAACCTTCTTAACAAACTCCCGCACCGATGGACCTGCCTCAACAGCTTCAATAAATGCCACATGCTTGGGAGGCATATATTCGCGCATCTCCATTAGATACTCGCGAAGCTCATCTCTTTCATGTTCAATTCCTAAGACTCCATCAAGTGCTGGAACAATTGCGCTCTGGGCGCCAGTCTCTCCTCGATAGGTCATTCCCTTGCCGCCAAGTGCCTCAACACCTTCATAAACAACGCCATTTGGAAGAGCTGGGTTATTGCGCCAGCCAAAGATATATGGCCTGACCCTATGGAAATAAACATATGGATCACACTTCTCAGGCATTCTGGCAAGAACGTCATACATGCTCTTGATGCCATCTCGCAGTTGAGTAAGAGCGATATCTAGTGCGTCGCTGTCATTAGCAACAACTGCCTTCTGGGCTAGTTCAATGGCATGAAGCGCGATTCCAGCCTTCTTCTCGATATCAATGTGAATGAGAATGAACCACTCTTCATCCTGTCCCCCAAGAAAACATTGCAGGAGGGCGATATTTCCGCATTCAATTTCTTTTTTTGGATCGAGGCGATACCAATTATCAATGGAGTATGAGACATAACTAAGAATTGGGGGGCGACCAACTTTGACCCCAAGCTCATACCAGGGCTTTGCAAGAACTGCTGGAATTACATGGGCTGCTTCATTTTCTGACCATTGATAGGCCATACCGATATAGGAAAGAGCGAGCATTGCTCGTCTGACTTCGCCCTCACTTGCTAGCGCATCCATTTTGAAAGGTGGCAGTGATTTAACTCGGGATCTAAAATCTGAGCCCATTAAATACTTTGGCAGATTCCGTGCCATCTCATCCCAAGCACCGTTTGCGGCAGAGAGTGATGTGACTGGATCGCTGTGTTGCATATAGCCAAATTCTTTAGAGATGCCAAAGGCCTCCAGAGAAACTGGCTGAGTCATAACTATTTCTTGCCGGCTAGGCGGGCTTCGCGTCTCTTCTTCTGCTCTGCAGGATCTGGCACAGGCACTGCAGCGATAAGACGCTGAGTGTAAGGATCTTTAGCGCTATTAAGAATCTGATCGCGCTCGCCCTCTTCAACTAAGAGGCCATTTTGCATAACTGCAATTCGGTGAGCCAAAATGTCAACAACTGCTAAATCATGGCTGATGAAGAGGCAGGCAAACTTCAATTTATCTTGCAGATCAAGCAAGAGATCTAGGAAGCGTGCTTGTACTGAAACATCAAGTGCTGAGGTTGGTTCATCAGCGATTAATAAATCTGGGGTTAGAGCCAGAGCTCTTGCAATTCCAACTCGCTGTCTCTGGCCACCAGATAACTCATGAGGGAAGCGGTTTCTATAGGAGCGAGGAAGTTCAACCTGCTCAAGTAGATCCTCAACCTTCTTATTTAGCTCATCGCCTTGAGCTAATTTTGCAAGGAATATTGGCTCGCCAATTGATTCACCGATTGGAAGACGTGGGTTAAGTGATGAAGCTGGATCTTGAAAGACGATTCCGGTGTGGCGGCGGATAGTAAAGAGCTCTTTTTGTGAGGCCTTACTAATGTCTTTGCCAACAATCTCAAGGCTTCCTGACTTAATTGGAAGCAATCCAATAGCCGCTTTTCCAACTGTGGTCTTTCCAGAGCCAGATTCGCCTACTAGACCAACGATTTCTCCAGGAAAGATATCGAGTGAGAAGTTTTTAACGGCAGTAAAGGCTGGAATTCTTCCTCGTTTTGGATATTCGATTGTTACATCGCGCATCTTAAGAACTGGCTCGGCATCTCGTGCGACTTTAAGAACGCGCTTTCTTGAGGAACCAAGCTTTGGAACTGCAGCTAATAGCTCAGTTGTATAGGGATGCTTTGGACGATTAAAGATTTGATCAGAGCTGCCATGTTCAACGGTGAGTCCATCTTTCATAACCAAGATCTCATCTGCCATATCAGCAACAACGCCCATATCGTGGGTGATAAGAAGGATTGCTGAGTTAAGTCGATCTTTGAGGCTTCGCATCAAATCTAAGATTTCTGCCTGGATCGTTACATCAAGTGCGGTGGTTGGCTCATCTGCCACTAAAAGACCTGGGTCACAGGCAAGTGCTTGAGCAATCATCGCTCTCTGGCGCTGACCACCTGATAGTTGGTGAGGATACTTATCAAATGATTGTTCAGGGTTTGGAATTTCAACCATTGTAATAAGTTCAATGGCGCGAGTGCGAGCCTGCTTTGGCCCCATATCAAAGTGATTTCTTAAGGTTTCAACGATCTGGAATCCAATTGTGTAAACCGGATTTAGCGCAGTCATTGGCTCCTGGAAGATATAGGCAACTTCCTTGCCGCGGAATTTGCGAAGCGTTGAACTCTTCACATTGATCATATCTACATCTTTAATTAGGACCTGTCCGCTTCGTCTTGCATTTGATGCAAGTAGATCCATTAGGCCAAGGGCGGTTGTTGATTTACCAGAACCTGACTCACCAACGATGGCAAGGACTTGCCTGGGTGGAGCTCGAAGTTCATCTTGATCGCTGCTGGATACCAGAGGCCATCGACCCAGAAATCGACCGAGAAATCTTTAACCTTTAGGATTGGCTCACTCATGGCTTACTCTCCATTCAACGCACTGGTTAATAATGGTGGAAATCTGATTATTTTCCGTGCCCAAGGCTCGCGAGTTTACAGTAGTTTGGGATATCTCTTCTGTCTTGGGATGCTGATTACCACAGTCCTTGAATCCAAATACAGCAGCGCTGAAAATTTCGCCTTTTGCGCTCTTATCCTCTTGATTGCTACCTCGGTCTACCTTGGAATTCAAAGACCTGCTCTGGTCTTCACCGACCTTGGACTGGCAGTTAGAAACCCCTTCACCACCACAATCCTTGATTGGAAGCAGGTTAGTGATCTTGATACTAAATTTGTTCTCAACATAACAAGTGATCTCGGAATCATTAAATGCTGGGCTGCTGCTGGACCCTCTAGATCTCAACACCGAGCTATTCATCCCAGTGAACTCAAAGGATTTCATCAACAAGGCGGTGGAATTAAAGCTGCTGACTCGCCTAGATCTGATTCTGGAGCTGCCGCTCAAATTGCTCGCCGCTATATCCAGGAGCGCGGAAGTTTTAAAGGAAGTATCACTAGTGAAATTAAAGTTAATAATCTGGCTAAATTCCTCTATATAGCTCTTGGAATTACTGTAATTATTTCGCATTTGATCGCCTACGCCTGATTTCTTGCAATAGCTCTAGCGTTCTGTTTTTCTTTCTTTGTAATCTTGCGCTTCTGCCTTGGATCAAAGGCATCTCTTAGCCCATCACCAATGAAGTTAATACTTAAGGCAATACTTACAATGAAGAATCCTGGATACCAGAATAGGAATGGCCTGGTTGTAAAAGCATCCTGATATTGATTAATCAATAGCCCAAGTGAAACATCAGGGGGCACAACTCCAAAGCCAAGGTAGGAAAGGGCGGTCTCTAGCAAGATTGCGCCGGAGAGTAGCAAGGTAACTGAGACGATGATTACACCAACGGCATTTGGAAGAATGTGCTTGAAGATAATTCTTCTAGTCGATGCTCCAGCAACTCGCGCCGCATCGACAAACTCTCGCTCACGAAGGGTTAAAAACTCGCCACGAACCAGACGCGATAGCCCCGTCCAAGCAAAGAGACCCAAATAAACCGCAAGAATGATTGCGCCAAGATTTCCAAACTTTGCACCGATAACTGATCCCACGATAACTGCTGGGATTGTGATGATGAAGTCGGTAAAGCGCATAAGAACGTTATCAACGACTCCTCTGTAATATCCAGCAACAGCGCCAACAACAGTTCCGATAATCGCTGCAAAGAATCCAATAATGAACATAACTTGAATCGAGCGCTGCGTGCCCTTCATTACCAGCGAGAAGTAATCCCGGCCAATGTCATCCTGACCAAATGGGTGTTCGCCAAGGCCAAATCCCGCTCCCCCTAAAAACTTGGGAACAAGGGAAATTGTTGGACAGCCAATGGTGTCATTAGGGCAATCACCAAATCGAAGTTCAGGCAAATCCTCTGGGCTCCACTTCCACCAACCCTTAGTCTTTATTGGGCCAAAGTTTGCATCTACTGCGGAAAATACAAAGACAATGATGAATGTTAAGAAGATAAGTGAGGCTACTGCAGCCTTATGTTTGAAGAATCGACGGCGAATAATCTGCCATTGCGTCAATCCTTCAACTTCCTTATTGGCAATAGCGTTTTCGCCAGATTCAATTGTTAACTCTTCAAGGGCCTGCTCTTTACTCTTTCTTCTAATTTTCACTTTCCACTCCCAACACGAATTCTTGGGTCAAGGGCTGAGTAGAGAAGGTCTGCAATTAAGTTAGCCATCACAGCTAGTGTTGCAGTAATAAAGAAAACGCCCATTAGCAGGTTGAGATCTTGGCTGGTAATTGCTCGATTAAAGAGCGTTCCCATGCCATACCAACCAAAGACGCGCTCAGTGATAATTGCGCCGCCAACAATTCCAGCAAAATCAACCACCATAATTGTGGTTAATGGAATCAAAGTGTTGCGGAAGGCATGGCGCATAATCACAGTTCGCTCATTTAGCCCTTTTGCGCGAGCAGTTCTGATGTAATCCTGATTTAGTACTTCAAGCAGAGTTCCTCTTGAATAACGGATATAGCCCGCAAAGGAGATCAAAGTAAGTGCAATTGTTGGCAAGAATAGGTGCACCAAAATATCTAGAGTTGAAATCCAGAACTCATTTGGAGTGAGTAGCTCCTTTGCCTGGCCAAGAGTTGGAATCGGCCTAAAGCTAACCGCTCCCTCTTCCATATATGGCTTCCAGGTCTGCATGAACTTATCAACAATAATTAAATGCCCAGAGAGCAGAGCAGTAATAATTGTAGTTCTAATAACTGGCCCGCGATCTATTCGAGCAAAGGCAAGAGCTACTGCCACTGCAACGATAATTGTGATTAGCGCATACTTAAGCAGCTGCGGAATTGATGATGAAGAATTAAGCGAGTTTGAGACTACAAAATAAGAGATAACTGTTAGTGGAGCCATTGTTAGAGAGGCATAGAGCGCTGCCTTATTGCCAAATCCAGTGCTTAAGTAAGTAATTCCAAATGCAATACCAACAGCAAGCAGACCAATTAATACTGGACCAAGTGCTGGATCTGTTAACCAATTTGCTTCATCAACGAAGGTCAGGAATGCAAAAGTTCCCACAAAGACAATTCCAAAAACCTTCCAAAAGTTTCCACGCTTTGAACCAAGCAGTGAAGCCCAAAAGACAGAGCCAACTAACCCCATTCCGATTTTCCATGAGGTAGTTATCTGAGGATCAGATAAGAAAGTATTGAACTGAATTGCCAAGTACTGCTTCAAAAGAACTGCAACCCAGAAAATAGGTAGTGAAAAGAGAAGGAATGCAAAGAATGTCATTGAATAATCAAAACGTGAATATTGACGAAGAGCGGTAACGATACCTAGGGCAATACCAACGATGATTGCAAATATAGTTGCGAAAATAACTAGTCGAATAGTGATTGGCATTGCAGTTGCAATTTCGCCTGATACTGGGAGACGAAGACGAGTTAGCCCTAAATCAAGATTGCCGGTGAAAATTCCTAGAACGCCGCGTAGCCAGATGAAATATCTAAGTGGGGGCGGCACATCGAGTCTTAAAAACTCTTCTAGCTCTCTAATTTGAGCTTGAATCTCGGGATCATCGCTAAAGCGAAGATCACCTATTGGATCTCCTGCAATTGCTGCAAGGTTATAGAGAATAAAGCTTGAGCCAAAGAGAATTAGGAAAAGGACGCCGATTCTTCGAGCTATGAAAGCTAGCACGTCACTCGCCTTTCCTTATAAGTTGCTTAAGAGTGAGGATTTTACTCATTTTAGCCAAAAATAAAGCCTGTGGGCCTTAGGAAATTTCTTTAAAAATCCCTAAGGCCCTACAAGCCTTCAAAGTTGAGCGATTAGCTCTACTTCTTTTTTAGTACTTCCAATCCCAGAAGTTCCATTCCTTCACAGGAGATAGTGAGCTGGCCTTAACGCCCTTTAGGTCGTTGTCATAGGCAGTCACTGATGGATGCTGGTATAGAGGTAGTGTGTAAGCCTTACCAAAGATTTCACGTTCAATCTTGATAAAGGCTGTGCTTAGAACTGAATCTGACATTGGACGACCGAAAACATCATCCAAAATCGCATCTAGTCCAGGACCTGAGTTTGCTCCGCTGTAATTGTTGGAGCCATCAGAGCGCCAGTTGGCGCGAATTGATCCTTGCGCTGTGCTGGTTGCAGCCCAGGCAAAGAATGTGGCGTCATACTTGGAATCGCGAAGCTTTGGTGACCAATCAACTTGAGTATCAAGGTTTACATCAAAGCCGCACTTAGCAAGGTTTGCCTTAAGCAATAGCGCTTGCGCTGCACGACGTGCATTGTTTCCAGGAACTAGGAAGTTCACCTTAAGCGGATTCTTCACAGCGTCCTTCTGATACTTCTGAACGAGTGAGAGAGAGCGCTTATTTAGTGAATCTTGTGTTCCAACATAATATGAAGATCCATTAGCAGCAATAACTTTTGCATACTTGCTATCTTCATGTGATGGAACTGTTACTGAGCGAAGTGGTGGAATCTCAGAGTTAATCGTAGCGATCAACTTCTCGACAATTTCTTGACGAGGAACGCAGAGTAGGAAGGCGCGACGTAGGTCCGTTGCCTTCTGTCCATTTCCGGCAAATAGACCGGTGTATGGCGTTCCACCTGAGAAGTAAGCACCGCTACGAAGATCTACGTGCTCATAAGCTCCGCCGAGACCACCAATTGTGGTTACGCCAGCAAGCTTCTTCAAAGCAGCGACTCCGTCAGCTGTCTGTTGACCTGAGTAGAGAGAAACTTCACCATTACCAAGGGCCTGAACCACTGGGTTTCCATCAGCTACGAACTTCTGGATGATGTTTTTGATATCTCCTGAGACCTTAGGTCCTGAGTTATAAAGTGGGTTTGCCTTAAGGGTTACTGATTGACCCTTAACTGCGCTTACGACGTTGAAGCCACCATTTCCAACCCATAGAAGTGGGTTAGTTGTCGCAGCGTTAACATCTGGGCTGTTATAAGAAGTTGACCAGATATCACCGATCTTCTTTAGAAGAGTAGTGTCTTTGGCAACGAAAGCGTCATACCAACGATCCCTTGCAGCTTCATTTTGTGCAACAGTCTGAAGTGATGTCTTTCCTTCAGCATTCAGCGTGTAAGCGTGTACTGGACGTGGTCCGATAACAGTTAGCCACCAATCTGGGAACTTCTGCTTGTACTTGAAGGTAACTGACATTTTGTCAGCGCTTAGTACTGGATCGCCTGTCTGGTATAGCGAATAGGTGCTTGAAGAAAGACCGGCAGCATTAAATGCCATCTTGTCTCCCTTAGCCCAATCACCTAGACCTGCAGCCTTTGCATAATCGCGGCTATAAATCATGTGAGATGAGAGAAGGTCAACTCCATTAATTGGAGTTCCATCTGACCAAACTCTTCCTGGAGCTACGGTGTACTGAACACGGAAATCAGTGGCCTTATTTGAAGTTACTTTATAAGAACCAAATGTGGTGTTCTGTACCCAAGTTCTTGAGGAATCGTAATATCCAAATCCTATACCGGTTAGATAACCGATAGTGGAGTTTGTTACCAAGTTGAAACCAACAACAGCTGAGTTAAAGCCTGATAGAGGGTTTGGCTCATGGAGAATTACAGTTCCATTCTTAGCCGCATTTGCTGGCGGCGTTACTGTTGAAGCAGCAAGAAGGATCGAAAGTGATCCAACAATTGCCACTCTTAACTTCTTGTTTTTCAAGATAACCTCCTAAAAGGTCTTTGTTTGCGGGTATAGTCATTAATAAAGAGTCGACCGCTTTACCATTAACTAACCCTCGAGGGTTGGCAAATTCTGCCTTATCGGACTATTTCTGACAATTTATTACCCAGGCTCTGGATAACAGAAACTTTATAATTTTTCAGCCCTCGAAGGGCTTTTTCAGGCGTAAACCTAGGGATAACAACTGGGCACCTGAATATGCCTGTCCAACTTGCCTTGGTTCAAGCCGCTACAGGCGGGCAATCAGGGAGATAAGAATAATCCCAGTCTCTGATGGGAGGATTCACAGGTGAACAACGTTGAGCAATTTCGCCCTCGAAATGGATATTTCTTATCGTTCTGGGCATTTTTCACCATAAGCACTTTAACTTACGTCAATGTTTTGGATTATGGATTTCTCGGTGGCCTGCCCAGCATCACATGGGGTCTATTTGCTTCTTCGTTTTTCTATTTGATTTTCATTCACCCTAAAGTTATTTATTGCGATGAAGGTTTAGTGATTGTAAATCCTATGAGAAGAATTACTTTAGGTTGGCATGAGATTTCCCAGATAGATTCTAAATTCACTATGTTTGTCATGCATCAACCAACTGGCATCAAGTTTCACTCATTTGCTGCCCAAGCCCCGGGCAGATATCACATACGAAATGTTCATCCATCTGAGATTCGGGGTATGAAGCTAAACGATAGCGGCAGTATCAAAGCCGGAGAGAGTCCTAGAAGTAATTCTGGGATTGCAATCGCAATTGCTAGAACTCGCTTTGAAAACTTTCACCAAAGGGGAGATTTGGTCGGATTGAATTTTTCTTCTGAATTTAATCGGCCAGGAGCTGTTATTCTCTGCTCGCTGTTCCTATTGGCAATTATTACCCAACTAATTCAAGCTTAAGCGAACTCGCCTCTATTTTGCATGGCGCGCGCATTAGCTTTCTCTTTACGACTCAAGCGCCGGCGTTGTCTTGGATCAAAGGCATCTCTTAAACCATCCCCGATAAAGTTAATGCAAAGGGCAATGATGATGATGAAGATTCCTGGATACCAAAATAGCCAAGGCCTGGTGGTAAAGGCGTCTTGGTAATTTGAAATTAGTAGTCCTAGCGAAACATCAGGTGAGGTGACTCCAAAGCCAAGATAACTCAAGGCCGTTTCCAGCAAAATTGCGCCTGACATTAAAAGAGTTACTGACACAATAATTACCCCAACCGCATTGGGCAAAATGTGCTTGAAAATTATGCGCCGATTGCTGGCCCCAGCCACTCGAGAGGCATCCACGAATTCACGTTCCCGCAGCGTTAAAAACTCACCTCGAACTAAACGGGATAAACCAGTCCAGGAGAATAGACCCAATAAGAGAGCCAAGAATGCCGCCCCTTTATTGCCGAAGTGAAATCCGATCACAGAACCGATGATGATTACTGGAACGGTGATAATAAAGTCAACGAGTCGCATCAAAATAGCATCAACCCAGCCACGGAAATATCCTGCAATTGAGCCAATAATAGTTCCAAGAGTTGCTGCGATTGCTCCGATTATAAACATAACGAGAATAGAGCGTTGAGCTCCTCGCATCACAAGAGCTAAGTAATCACGGCCAATATCGTCTTGCCCAAAGGGATGTTCGCCAAGGGATACTCCATCGCCATCTAGAAGGGGAACCGCATCAATTGTGGGGCAACCGATCGAGCCATCGATGCAATCTGCTCCATAACGGAGCTCTGGCATATCTTCAAATCCATATTTCCACCAACCAGGAATTATGTACGGATCTTTTTCATTTCCTATGCGCCAATCAAGAGCGGTATAAACCACTGCAATTAAAGTAAACAAGACAACGACTGAAATCATTGCTGCTCTGTGTCGAAAGAATCTACGTAAAACTATTTGACCCTGGCTTAATCCTTCAGTTTCCTTATTGAAGATGGCATTTTCATTAGCCTCTTTTAGAATTTCTACTTTTTCGTTTCTTTTTGCCATCACTTACCAGCTCCGACACGAATTCTAGGATCCAAGGCCGAATAAAGTAAATCTGCAACTAGATTGGCCAAGATTGCCAGAGTTGAGAGGAAGAGAATTACTCCCATCAAGAGATTTAAATCAAAGGAATTAATAGCCTTATTAAATAGAGTTCCCATACCCTGCCAAGCAAATACTCGCTCGGTGATAATTGCTCCGCCAACGATTCCAGCGACATCACCAACCATAATTGTGGTTAATGGAATCATGGTATTTCTAAAAGCATGGCGCATAATTACCGTTCGCTCGGTTAAACCCTTCGCCCTTGCAGTTCTGATGTAATCCTGATTTAAAACATCAAGCAGGGTGCCTCGTGAAAAGCGAATATATCCAGCAAAAGAGATCAGTGTTAAGGCAAGAGTTGGCAGAACTAGGTGCATGGCAAAATCAAGAACTCGCACCCAGAAGGAGGTTTCCGAGAGCCAAATCGTTGATTGGCCAATTGTTGCAACTGGACGGTAATTAACATCATCACTCTCTACGAACGGCCTCCAAGCCTGCATCATCTGATCAATCAAAATCAGACCCCAAATTAAAACTGAAGTTATGATGCTGGTGCGAATTACGGGGCCGCGATCAATACGCGCAAAAATAAATGAAACTGCAACCGCGGAGATTAGAAATGCAATAAGCAAAGTCAATATACCGACTCTCGGACGATTTGAATCGAGCAAACTTTGAGCTGGGAAGTAAAGAATCGTTCCAATTAGAACCATAAACAAATTGCTCTTTAGGGCATTGCGATCAGAGAGGCCAACCGAGAGATATGTAACACCAAATGCAATTCCCACACTAAAGATAAAGATTGCAACTGGGCCCAGGCGCGGATAAGAAAGCCATTCGGTAGCGCTTAAGAAACTTAAGAAAGTTGCATTGGCTAGAAAAGCTACTGAGAAAATCATAAAAACTCTTCTTCGCGATCCACTGATAATTGCGGCCCAGAAAAAACCTGTTAGAGCGCTTAATCCAATAATCCATGGGGGCGATATCTTGGCGGTCACCAGAAAGTCATTAAAGTCAATGGCCAAATACTGTTTTAGTAAAACGGCCACCCAGAAGATTGGAAGGGAGAAGAGTAGGAATGCAAAGAATGTCATTCCATAGTCAAAACGAGAATATTGACGAAGCGCAGAGGTAATTCCAAGTGCGATACCAAGAACAATCGCCACAATTGTTGCCACCGCGACTAGTCGAATAGTGGTTGGAATAGCTTCAATAATTGTGTCGACCACCGGCTGCTGCTCTCTGGTCAAACCAAAGTTGGGATTGCCCACGAAAATTCCCAGCACGCCTCTAAGCCAAATGAAATAACGAAGTGGCGGCGGAAGATCTAGGCGAAGCTCTCTAGTCAGGGCTTGAATTAAGTAATCTCTATTTTGGGCATCACTTAAACGAAGATCTGCCAGAGGATCAGTTGAGATAGCCGAGAGGTTATAGAGCAGGAAACTAGAGCCAAAGAGGATAACGACTAGTGCACCAAGGCGACGGAGAATGTAAGCAAACATCTCTTCGCCTCCTACGTTAAGTTTTAGTTTAGAGCGGCTACCACATGTTTCAAGTGGCACCTGGAATTTTAACCAGGTGCCACTTGGATTACTGCTATTTACTCACCTTTTTCAAGGAGAGTTTTGACTCAAATTAAGGATTACTCCTTACTTTGAGTACTTCCACTCCCAATAGTTCCATACCAACTGTGGTGACAGTGGGTTTGGCTTGACGTTCTGCAGCTTCTTATTAACTGCAGTTACCCCTGGGTGCTGGAATATAGGAAGGGTGATTGCATCTTTCATAAGTTCTTTCTCAACAACTAAGTATTGAGCGAGCTTATCTTTTTCAGAGAGAAGAGTTCCGCGAAGTAGCTCAACGGCCTTATCAACGGTCTTGTTCTTATAGCCAACAAGATTGTTTCCGCCATCTGAATAGAAGATGTCAGTATTACCCTCTTGAGTAATTGCTGACTTCACCCATGCAAAGAATTGAGCGTCATATTCGCTGGAATCAAGATAGCTTGACCAACCAGATCGTCCTGGAGCATTGAGATCGAAACCAGCGCGGGCAAGAGCTGCCTTTGCGATTTGCGCCTCGGATGCACGACGAGCATTTGATGGTTGACCCCAGAGCATGTTGACTTTCACATCAGTTGCTGAGTGCTTACGCACCATAGCAAGCGCTGCAGCTTCACGCTCTGCCTGAGTTCCCTTGGTGTATTTGGATACTCCGCTGTTCTTGATTAAGTCTTCGTAGCCAGGCTCACCTGGGAACAATAGAACTGAATCCATACGGACAGCTTTTGCATTAATTGGCTTAATCAACTTATCAACGATTTCATCGCGTGGATAAGCCATTAAGAATGCAGTTCTTAGATCGCGGGCCTTCTGGCTATCGCCAGCGAATGGTCCGGTGTATGGCTCGGAAACTCCATTTGCAGTTCCTGCCTTTAGATCGATGTGCTCATAAACAGCTTGAGCTCCACCGATGATTTTGGCAGTTGGAATCTCAGAAAGAATCTTGACTGAGTCAGCAGTTGGCTGGCCCTGATAGATATCTACTTCCTGATTACGAAGCGCTTGAGCTGCAGCAGTTCCATCGCCAACAACGCGGAAGACCACAGTCTTTATCCCGCTGGTCTTAGGACCTGATGGATTAGTCACATGCTTCTTATTAAGCACCAAAGTCACGGACTGTCCCGTAATTGCGCTCTTTAGGATATATCCACCATTACCAACAAGAAGTAATGGGTTGGTTGAATCATCAACGGTTGTGATGTTGTATGCCTTAGACCAAATGTCTCCAGCAGCCTTCATCAACTTAGTGTTGTAATCAAAGAATGCCTTCTCAAACTTGGCTTTAGCAGCCAAGTTAGCAGCAGCACTTTGTAGTTCGTCCTTACCTTCTGCAAGAAGAACTAGGGTGTGAACTGGTGATGGTCCAGGGCCAGTGATATCCCAATCAGGAATCTTGGCATCGTACTCAATCGTTACAGACATCTTGTCGGCAGATAGAGTAGGAAGTCCAACATGGTGTGAGTCATATTTTCCACCATAACAGAGGGAGTCAAAAGCTGGTCTGACCTCGTTATCTGTTGGATCACCAAGTTTTGCAGTGAATGAATATGAGCTCGAGCAAGTAACGTGGCTCAAAAGAAGATCGACACCAGTAATTGGTGTTCCATCTGACCAAACTTTGCCCTTATTTACTGTGTACTGAACTTTAAATGGCTTCTGGCTTACGATTTTATATGAACCAAAAATCTTGTTTTCTACAAGCTTTGGTGAATTATCGTAGTAGTTGAAACCAAAGCCCTGCATATATGCAACTTCAGTGTTGAAAGTGAGGTTCATATTTGTAACGCTTGGATTCAAACCAGTTAGCTGATTGCTGGTAACAAGTACTACAGTTGAGCGAGTTGCAGCATTCGCTGTTGTCAGCGTTGTAACTGCAAGACCCGCGGCAGCTGCAGTAGCGATCGCTACCTTGGCAATGCGAGTTAATTTCATTTCTTCTCCTAGTGATAGAAATTAAGGACTAGGTATGGAAAGTCGACTTCCCCCACACCCGCATCCTTAGGGTGAGGTTAGCCTGCCCTATTTGACCCTTTTTAATCAATGTCGCACAGGTATCTATTTCGTTACCTAATTGCCTCAATCAAGCGTGATTGAACCTTACTTTTGGTTTCTAGCCGCCTCGATCTTTGCAGTGGTAAGCCTTGGAGCAGCAAAAATGAATAAGGCCAGACCCAAGAGAGCTGAGAGAAAATAAGGGCTTCTAAGGGCGAATTCTCTATCTCCCATGAGCTCCAAAAGATCTACTAAGGCTCCTCCAAGCAGGGTTCCGATGGGAATGCTGCCCCAAGCAAAGAAGCGATAGACGCTATTAACTCTTCCCAGAAGATGGCTAGGGATGATGCTCTGACGAAGTGAAACAGTTATGACATTCCAAAGCACTGCAAAGATTGTTGAAATAGCGGTTAGCAAATAGAAAAGATGCCAAGAGGAAGATAGTCCAATTATTAAAGCAATGATTGGGCCACTTAGAAGTGTTAGATAAAGAGAAGGACCACTTCCTAGTTTCTTTGAGATCTTTGGTCCAAGTATTCCGCCAAGGCTTCCTCCAACAGCTCCTGCTGTTCCAAGGACTGCAAATATAAATAGTGATGTCTCTAGGATTTCTTGAGCAAATAAAATAAATACTGCAGCTGTCAAAGCTCCGATTGCATTGAGCGCACCAAGTATTAGCGCCATGGGACGAAGTAGTTCATGGCTCCAAAGCCAAGTGAAGCCCTCCTTAATTTCTGATTTAAAATTTATCTTCTCAACTTTTTTCTCAGTATCAACTTTTTTAAGTGAGGGAATTAGCGTTGCAATTAGAGCAGCTGAAATAAAGAAAGTAGCAGAGTCGATATAGAAGGGAAGAAAAATTGCAATGCCAAGTAGGAAGCTTCCAAGTGGAGGTCCTACAAAACTATTAGTTACATATTCAACTGACCAGAGTTTTCCATTAGCGCTCTCAAGCTTTTCTTTTTCAACGACAGAAGGTAGAAGAGTTTGAGCGCTGTTATCTCGGAGCACTTCGGCAAAGCCAAACAAGAGGGCAGTGATAACTAGGACCAAGTAAAGAGTCCAATTAGTTTCAAGATCAGTAAGGGATGCAACCTCATTTAACTTAGGAAGGGATCCTGCCTCCAAAGTGACCACAATTGCGACCAGAAGTGCCAAGCTTCCCCGCGCAATATCCATGGCAACAATGATTTTGCCGCGATTGAATCGATCGGTAATTACCCCTGCTGGAAGGGTGAAGATCAACCAAGGAAGCCTTGAAGCCACTGCCACCAATGCAATAAGAAAGGGCGAGCGAGTAACTGCTGAAGCAAGCCAGGGATAGGCAATAGCCGCTATTCCATCTCCAAGGTTGCTAATGGCATGTGCGCTAAAGAGGCGCCAGTAATTCTTGCCTAACGCGACCTTCTCTTTTACTTTAAATCTCACTTGAAAACCCTACCCCAGCTAATTGCAATAGCTAATAAGTGGTTGAATTGAGCGCTATGTCTTTCTCATTTGAAATGCAAAAAGAAATATCGGGTCAGCTTGGTAGAGCTGGAGTGATTTCAACCCCTCATGGCCAGATTGCAACCCCTGCCTTTATTCCAGTGGGAACAAAAGCAAGTGTTAAATCTCTTGCACCAGAAGCACTCACAGATCTTGGCGCACAAGCAGTCCTTGCAAATGCATACCATCTATATCTTCAGCCTGGATCTGAGACTCTAGATCAAGCTGGTGGTCTTGGAAAATTCATGAATTGGAATAAGCCGACCTTTACAGATAGCGGCGGATTTCAAGTTATGTCGCTAGGAGCAGGATTTAAAAAAGTTATCGATATGAGCCTTGGCTCACTTGATTCAGATGAGGCAATGGCAGAGAGTAAAGAGCGCTTGGCCCATGTTGATGATGAAGGAGTTACTTTTAAATCTCACCTAGATGGCTCCATGCATCGCTTCACTCCTGAGATCTCAATGCAAGTTCAGCATCAAATTGGCGCCGATATTATTTTTGCCTTTGATGAGCTAACTACTCTTCATAACACTAGAAAATATCAAGAGCAATCACTTGAGCGCACCAGGCTCTGGGCGATTCGCTGTCTTGATGAACATAAGCGATTAACTGATCAGCGAAGTGATAAGCCCTATCAAGCCCTATTTGGGGTGCTGCAGGGCGCGCAATATGAAGATTTGAGAAGAAAGGCCGCCAAAGACTTATCAGCGATGAATTCATCTGGTATTTCATTTGATGGCTTTGGAATCGGAGGCGCGCTAGATAAAGCGTCTCTGGGACAAATTGTCTCCTGGATGAGCTCTGAGCTACCTAGAGATAAACCGCGCCATTTACTAGGAATTGGCGAGCCAGCAGATCTCTTTGCTGGCGTGGAAAATGGCGCCGATACCTTCGACTGCGTAGCTCCTTCAAGGGAGGCAAGAACTAGCGCGGTTTATAGTGAAAATGGTCGCTTCAATGTTTCCTCTGCTACCTATAAAAAAGACTTCTCCCCCATTGATAAAGATTGCAACTGCTATACCTGCAACAACTTCTCAAGGGCCTATTTAAATCATCTCTTTAGAGCAAAAGAGATGTTGGCTTCAACTCTTGCAACCATTCATAACTTAGCATTTACGGTAAGACTAGTTGATCGAATGCGTCAGGCAATCCTTGATGAAACATTCATCGAGTTTAAAACTGAGTTTCTTGGCAGGTATCAAGCAAAAATCTTGGATTAATTAGATACTGCTTCAGCCTCACGCTTTTTTACATAGGCAATTACTGGATAGGTAATTGGCAGGAGCGCTACCTCAACTAAGCTCTTATAGAGATACCCAACCACTAGGTAATTTAGAAACTCATCAAAACTCAATCGACCGAGGGATGCAATCATGGTGAATACGATGGTGTCGACTAACTCACCAACTGCAGTGGACCCAATTAATCTGGCCCATAATTTCTTCTCATTGGTAATCTTCTTTATTCTTACTAAAGTCCATGAGTTTGCTAATTGGCCAAGAAGGAAGGCAGTAATACTTGCGATCACAATCTGAGGGACAAAGCCAAGAATTGATTCAAAAGCTCCTTGATTTGGCCAATCAGATGCGGCAGGAGCAATCTGTACTAACCAGAAGGTAAGCCCAGCTAGAGCGCCCAGACCAAAGCCGGTATAGATCACCCGTCGTGCTGCCTTAAAGCCGTAAACCTCGGTGAGGATATCGCCCAAGATATAGACCAGCGGAAATAAGAAAGCTCCGCCATCGGTCTTTATAAAGCCAAAATCAATGAATTTCGTTGCCCCGATATTAGAGATTAATAAAAGCGCACAGAAAATAGCTGCAATTATTGGATAGAGGCTACGGTGATAAAGACTTTGACTACTCATCTATTAATGCTATCTAATTATTTTGATTCGTGACTTCTGCTGAGAGATCACCAATGCGCTTTATATGTTTATAGCTAAAAAAGGCTATCAGAGTCGCAATTACGCCTCCGATTAGAAATGGAAGGCGAAGTCCGCCACGAGCAATTACGCCTCCGATTATCGCCCCAATTGGCATTAATCCCCAGACAACTGTTCGCCTGGCGCCATGAATTCGTCCATATAGATTTGGCGGGATCAGCGATTGATATAGAGACATTAACAAAATGTTCCAGACTGAAATGGTAAATCCAATAACTACGCTAACTGCAGTAAAGAAATAGGCATTTGGCGATATTCCGATGAGGATTACCAGAAAAGAGGCTAGAAAGACATTAAGAGCAAGTGCTCGGCCCCGACCAAGTAGTTTGGAGGCCATTGGCGCAGCAATTGATCCAGCTAGGGCCCCTACTCCTTGAATCGCTAAGACCACTCCAAACAGAGCTGGGGAGACATTAAGTTCTTTTAGAATAAAAAGTGGCGCAATTGAATTTGATAGGGAATAAAAAAAGCCGAGTGAGGTAGTAATAACCACGATACTAAATATCTGCTTATCTTGATAGAGATAATTAAGTGCAAACTTTATATCTCCCCTTAATCCAAGTTTTTCCTTCTTTTGATCGCCTTTCTTTCCCACATTAATTTCGCGTTTAAATGGGAGAATAAGGATTAAAAGTGATGCAACAACAAAACCTGAAGTAGAGAAGTAAAAAGGCAAGGCAATTGATACGGCGTAAAGCAAGCCACTAAGTGGCGCCCCAGCAAATTGGGCCACAATTACCTCTGATATTTGAAGTCTAGAGTTTCCCCTTTCATAATTAGATTTATCAAGAATTTGAGGCAACACGGCCTGCGAGGTGGTATCGACTAGAACTTCACAGATGCCAAAGAGGAAGACTGCAAGGAGCAAGAGCCAAATATTGATAAATTCTTGCGAAACAGCAAATGCAATAAAGAGTGCAATTACGGCCCTTAGACCATTTCCTAGCACTAGCGCTTTGCCCCGATTTACGCGGTCAACTAATGCCCCAATCGGAATAGCAAAAAAAGCCAAGGCAGTAATCCAAGGGCGCTCATTGCTCCAATCAGAATTGGATCGTCAGTAAGTGAAACAGCAAGGAGCGGAGCAGCAAGTCTTAGGACGCCATCAACTAAGTTAGTAATTAAGCTGGCAGACCAGATACGAGAAAAATCATGGCCAAGAGGAACTTTTTCACTCACAGCCTTGAGTCTAAACTAACGGCTTAGTAAATCCCTCATTCTTGTGATTTCTGCGCTCTGTGATTCAACAATATTTTTTCCAAGATTAGCTGCCTCAAGATTCGCAGAATTTAGAATCATATCGGCCATTTCTATTGCCCCTTGATGATGCTTAATCATTCCTTCAAGAAACAAACGATCAAATTCGGCTCCTCGAGCAGCTTTTAATTGCGCCATCTCATCATCGCTCAGCATTCCCTCATCCATCATATGTCCAGCATGTGATCCCATCATGGATGAACCCCAATTCTTCATCTGTTCAATCTCAGGACCTTGAGCAGCTTTTATCTCATTTGCTAATTCGATAATTTCTGGATCTGTTGAATTAGTCAATGCTAACTCTGACATCTGGATTGCTTGCTCGTGATGAGGGATCATCATGGCCGCAAACATTTGATCATCTGCGCTAAATGAAGAGTTAGAACTCTCTTGGGTAGCACAGCCAGTTAGTAGGGCGGCAAGAATAAAGAGCAAAAGTTTTCTCATACCCCGATAGTAAGATAAAGCTGTGATTCCTGCAGAGTTAAGCCTTGAGGCAGCATCCCTTGATGATGCGAAAGACCTCGCCGAAATAATGACGTTGGCCGATCAATTCTTTACCCCAGGTGCCGAAATTGTGGGCCTAACTGAGGCTGAGGAAATTCTCAATGGCTATATCGATTCAGTGCAGGCTCGCAAAATAGTAGAGCGGGCAACAGGCAAGGCTCAGGCCTTTATTACCGTGCATCCAGATAACTCTCGAAAGAGAATTTATTGCGACACCTGGCAAAGGCCTGGCGCAAATCTCGAAGGTGCGAGCCTTGAGATCTCGTTAGAGCTTGCCAGAGGCATGAGTAGTGAATTTGATCTCTGGATTGGAACTAATGCCAAAGACTTGGGTTACATCCAAGCTCTAACGAAACGAGGATTTAATTTACTTCGCACCTACCATGGCCTAAAAGCTGAGATTACTAATCATCCCTATCCCAAGCTTGAAAAAGGCTTAGAGATGCGATTGATAAGTGAAGATGAAAAGAAGATTTGGTGGGCTACTCATCAAGATTCCTTTAGTAAACACTTTGGTTTTGTGCCACGTCCCTTTGAGGAGTGGAAGGCGATGATTGATAAGGCAGTTGGAATTGATCTAAATGCTCGCTGGGTCCTCTATCTCCAGGGGCAAGCAGTTGGCTTTATCGAGTGCAGTGACATTAAGAAAGATGTTGGAGCAGGTTTTGTTGATGGTATTGGTGTTATTCAGAGCCAACAAGGAAATGGTTATGGCGAGTTAATGCTGCGCTGGGCCTTTGCCTACTATGCATCCATTGCTCGCTCAGCACTTGAGCTAAACGTTGATACTGGTAATGAATCAGGGGCGCTTAGGCTCTATGAAAAACTTGGCTTTAGTGTCAAAAGTTCTTGGCAACACTTTGAGAACAAAGACTGGGCGACGCTCTAGCGACTAGCTGCTACTGCTTGCTCCAGATGAGCCTTTATATGTTTGGACATATAGGCAAGGTAATCAATTAATTTAATTGACTCACCATTTGCCTTTACCCCTAGGCGCTCTAATTTATCGGTGGGTAGACCAGCAAGAAGGTCAAGATTATTTCGACGAAGGGCTGCAAAAGTCTCAACGCTTGTTTTTGCATCTCGATCTTTCTTGATAGCTGCAAAGGCGTCTTCATCCCAAGCTGAGAACTGGTAGTTATCGCTAGTTAGAATCATTCGCACTCGAAGCGAGAGCGAAATCTCAGTATCACAGATATGAGCTAGGCACTGCGATGCGCTCCAGCCACCATCACTTGGCACATTATCAAGTCTTGAGGCGAATGCGCCATAGAATTCTTGAACCCTTGCAACATCATCTAGATAAGTAGCGAAGACCTCTTTAGACATTTTTTACTCCTAATCTAGATCGCGACGCAGTGTTGTTCTCATCGCGATGAGTGAAAATAGCGCGGCATAGCCCAAGAGTACAAGGGTTGCTGGCCCTGGAGTTAAGTAATTTTCAATGCTGAAATTAAAGTCATTTTCACCAAAATCAACATCAACTAGACCTGTTATGGCCCCAGCTGGAAGATATTTTCCAATGGATTCCACAAATGCCACAACCAAGCCTTCGACAATTAAAGTCCAGATAACTGCCCCTGTTACAGCCGCAATCTGATTCTTTACTAGAGCGCCAAGTCCCACCCCAACAATTCCCAGGACTAACCCTGAGATAGCCGATGCTCTAAAGACTTTAAAAAGCAGCTCTGCTGGCACTGGAGCGTGAGGTTCAAAGAAGGTTAACGCAATAAAACCTGAAGTTATTGCAAAGATAAAAGAGAATAGCTGAATCACCAGACCAGCAAGGCTTGCTGCTATCAACTTTGCAACCAATACGGTACTTCGCTTTGGAGTTACTAGAAATGTTCCAACTGCTGTGCCATGGCGATACTCATTAGTCATAATCAATATTCCAAGGATTAATGCAAATAGATATCCACCAGCAGCATTGGCAAAAACAGCGTTGATTCCTTCCGGTGTCTCAGTACCAGAGAAAACCCCTCGTCCTGGCCCATTTTCTGAATTGAGAACCAAGATAGGAGCTACTGTTCCAAGTGCTGCAAATAAACCGCTCCAAATAAGTAGGAGCCAATTAGCTCTTAAGTAAATTAACTTACGAAGCTCTGATTTTAGTAGGGCGCTCATGCGCTCTTCCTTAAGGTTAACTCTAGAAAGGCTTCCTCCAGAGATTTTCCTTTGCAGATCTCTTTTATAGTTCCCTGCGCTACCAATACTCCCTTATTAATAATCAGTACATCGCTTACCGTATTTTGCATCTCGGCTAGTTGATGTGATGAAACCAGGATTGTTCTTCCTTCGCCTGCTAATTTCTGGAGAAATTCACGGAGCCAAACAATTCCAAGTGGATCAAGGCCATTTGCTGGTTCATCAAGAATTAGAATCTCAGGATCGCCAAGCATTGCTATTGCTAGTGAAAGTCGCTGCTTCATTCCAAGGGAAAATCCCTTAGTTCTCTTATTTGCAGCACTTGCTAGATCAACAAGGGCTAAAACTTCATCAATGCGAGAGAAGTCGATCTCTGAGGCACTTGCCATAATTTTCAAGTTCTGCTTTGCAGTAAGACCTGGATGAAAGCCTCTGCTATCTAATACTGCTCCCACCTTATGAATGGGATCTTGTAGTTGGCTATATGAGCCGCCATATATCGCCGCGCTTCCCCCAGTTGGGTTTACTAAACCCAAAAGGCAGCGCAGAGCGGTGCTCTTTCCAGCTCCATTTGGGCCTAGGAATCCAGTAACCCGACCTGATTGAACTTGGGCTGAGAAGTTTGAGACAGCCAGTACGTCTTTGTAGCGCTTACTTAAATCTTTAAATTCGATTTTCACACCAGACATATCGCAGAGCCTATACCCTTCACTTTATGAGCCAGAGCACACATCGCTCCCCTGTGTATGCCAGAAATGGCATCGTTGCAGCGAGTCAACCACTTGCAGTCTCTGCCGGTATTGAAATTCTTACTAAAGGTGGATCTGCAGGTGATGCTGCGATTGCAACGAGTGCGGTATTGGCAGTTGTTGAACCTGGCGCATCTCATCTTGGCGGTGATGCATTTGTTATCTCCCATAACGCAGCAAGAAAGAAGAATTTAGCATTTAATGGAAGTGGCGAGGCTGCCCATAGCGCTAGCGCTGATCAATTCAAAAACGAAATAGATCATCATGGATTTAAAAGTGCAACCGTCCCAGGACTTGTCTCAACTTGGTTTGAGATACATAAAGAATTTGGTCTTTTATCGATGGATCAAATTTTGGCACCTGCTATTGATTATGCAAGAAATGGCTTTGCTGCTAACTCTGGATTTGTTAAGAGAATTTTGGGTCATCTTAAAATGTTTCCAGATACGCAAGTTTTTAAGAGCCTTGGTTTTGATACCAACCTAAAAATCGGTGATTTAGTCATTCAAAGTGATTTAGCAGATTCCCTAGAGGCGATAGCTCAAGATGGGCGAGATGCCTTCTACCTGGGAGAGATCGCCAGAAAATTAGTTGAAGCAAGCGATGGCTGGTTTAGCCTTAGAGATTTGGCAGAACATAGAACTCGAGTTCTACCGCCATTAAGCGTTAAATATCGCGACTATTTAATTCATGGCCAGCCCCCACCAAGTCAAGGAATGATTTTGCTTGAGGAGCTACTAATTGCAGAGGGTTTCGATTTGGCAAAGATGCAAGAGGCAGATCGAATTCACTTAATGGTGGAGGCAAAAAAGATTGCCTTTGCAGATCGCTACTTACTTCTTGGAGATCCAGAGCATATTGATATTAATTTGGAAGAACTCTTTGCAGCATCCAGTATTACTGAAAGGCGCAGCCAGATTGATATGGAAAGAGCAAATTTGAAAGAGCCTTCAGTATCTAGTGAAGGAAGTGATACCACCTATTTTCTAGTTGCAGATCGAGATGGCAATGCTCTCTCCTGGATTCAAAGTGTCTTTCATGGTTTCGGAGCCTCATGGGTAATTCCTGGAACTGGCATCCTGCTTAACAATCGCTTAACCGGATTCTCACTTGATCCAAAGTCACCAAATTTTATTGCCCCAGGAAAGCGCCCCGCTCACACACTAAATGCCTGGTCTGTAACAAGAGATGATGGATCTCTTGCTTACATGGGAGGAACTCCTGGGGCAAATATTCAAGTGCAGAGTAATTTCCAGCTAATTGTTAATGCCATTGATTTGAAGATGAATCCACAAGAAAATGCTGAAGCTCCTCGCTGGCAACACTTAAACAAGGCAGGTGGTTCATCACTTGATGAGAAGTATGAAGGGGTATTGCAGGTTGAAAATAGAGTGGAGAAAGAGATTCTTCAATCCCTTAAAGAAAAGGGGCATAGCGTTGAAGAGCTTTCGGCCTATGGCCATGGCTCTGCAGTTCAATTGCTTGAAGTCTTGCCAAATGGAACCTATATCGCAGGTTCTGATCCAAGATGTGAAGGTCACGCAGCAGGAATCTAGGCTTTCTCTATACTTATCTCTATGAAATTATTTGATGGCGATGATCTAGGTGGACCATTTGATCTAATTGCTGGACTTCCACTTCATCCTTTAGCCTCACATGCCCCAGTTGTTTTAGTGCCACTAGTGGCCTTTGCAGCTCTTGCTATGTCTTATTGGCCAAGTTTTTCAAGAAGATATGGCCTTCCAGTTCTAATTCTTGCAGTAATTTCACAACTATCTTTGTTTCTTGCCAAAGCAAGTGGAGAATCTTTTCAAGAAAGACTCAATAAAAAGTTGAAGAACATCAAAGCTATGGTGAAGTCGCGCCATTTACCTTCATTCCACTTTTAATTCTGCTATTCATTCGATATCGGATGGATAAAACAGGCGCTGGTATTGGCTCGCCTGTCGTAAGAAGGCTGGTTTCAATTCTTCTAGCCCTTGCTGCAATCTTGGCCTTGGTCTATATCTTTTTAACCGGCCACTCAGGAGCAGAATCGGTCTGGGGCTGGCTAGCTAAAAATTAAATCTTTGAGCGCTTTAAAGTTTTAAAGATAAGCAAGCTAATCAGAGCACTGACCACAGATCCCATAATCACTGAAAAGATTGCTAGATTCACAATCTCTGGGCTATCAAAAGCCAAGCGAGCAATAAATATTGCAACGGTAAATCCAATTCCTGCGGCGCTTCCTGTGGCAATTAGATCTAGATTCCTAGCACCTTGTGGGTATTCGGCAATCTTTATTTTTCTTGCCGCCATGGTTGCAAGGAGTACGCCTAGCGGTTTGCCAATTACTAGACCGAGGAAGATTCCCCATGCAATAACTGAGTTAAGTGCGCTGTTAATTGACTGGCTTGAAATCTCAACTCCAGTATTTGCAAAAGCAAAAATTGGCACGATTACATAGCTACTAATCGGATGAAATTTATGCTCTAAGTATTCAATAACCGAAACAGATCCATCTTCGCTATCGGTAAGATTTGATTTGGTTCGCGCAATATTCGGGGTGAGCAGACCCAAAATAACTCCAGCAATTGTTGGATGTATCCCGAATCTGTATGCGCAATACCAGAGTGATAAGGCTAGCGGCAGATAGACCAATGCAGATTGACTTCCAAGCTTTCTAAATCCCAAGATGGCAAAGATTGTTAGTAGCCCTGCAAGGCCCCAGGAGAGATTAACTCCAGTTGAGTAAACCAGGGCAATAATTAATATCGCGCCAATATCATCAATCACAGCTAGCGCTAGTAGAAATGATCGAAGCGAGGCAATTGCGCTACTTCCAACCAAGGCAAGAAGTCCAACGGCAAGTGCAATATCGGTTGCCACCGGAACTGCCCAACCATTTGGTTCCACTCCCCCGGCAATTGCTAGATAAATAATGGCAGGAAGGCTCATTCCGCCAATTGCTGCAAATAGTGGAGCTGCTGCTGCTTTAAAAGATGCTAGATGGCCTGAAGTTAGCTCTCGCTTAATCTCAAGGCCAACGACAAAGAAAAAGAGGCTCATAAGTAAATAGTTGATGCTCTTTAATATTGTGAATTCTAATTCCAGACTCGATGGCCCTATTTGAAATTTAAGATCTAGAAAAGCAAAGTAGTTATCTGCAAGGCCAGAGTTTGCCGCAAGTAAGCCAAGGGCTGAAGCGATAAGAATTAAAGTGCCGCTAGATGACTCTCTATGAAGAAAGTCTCTCAAAGGGGCAATCACGCGATTCATAATCTAAAAGGTATCACCTTGCGCTAGCGCTGCTTGCCGCTCTATCAGCGCTTAATATCTCCTTGACCATAGGAACGACCTGGGTGGCATAAAGCTCAATTGAATTCATCAATTTAGAGTGCGCCATAGGCCCATTTGAATACTTGAAATCAAATCGCTCTGCGCCAATAGATTTCATTGCATAGGCAATCTTTCTTGCCACCTGCTCTGGAGTTCCAACATAGAAGGAGCCATATTTAACTTCGTTAATGAAATGTTCTTTTGTGACCTGCCCCCAGCCGCGTTCTCTGCCAATACGTCCAAACATCACTTGATAATGGGGCCATAGTTCCTCGATTGCGATTTCTTGGGAGGCAGCGATATGACCAGGTGAGTGAATAGAAATTGGGCGAATTGGATGTCCAAACTCATTCATTGAACTTCGATAAAGATCTGCAAATGGCGCAAAGCGGGCAGGATCACCGCCAATGATGGCAATTGCTAATTTGGCATTAAGCCTTGCAGCTCTTACAACTGATTCAGGAGTTCCACCAACTCCAACTCGAAGTGGAATGCTGCCGCGCTCAGTCTTGGGATAAATCTCCTGATTAATTAGCGGTGCTCGCATAGTTCCTGACCAAGTCACTGCCTTCTCTTTTAATATCTCAACTAATAGCTCAAGTTTCTCTTCAAATAGCGCGCCGTAATCAGAGAGTTCATAGCCAAAGAGTGGAAATGATTCGATAAATGATCCTCGCCCTGCAGTAATTTCTGCTCTTCCATTTGAGAGCGCATCAATTGTGGCAAATCTTTGATAGACCCGAACCGGATCATCACTTGATAAAACAGTAACGCCGGTGCCGAGTGTGATCTGCTTAGTTCTAGTTGCAATTCCGGCCAGAACAGTATCTGGCGAAGATATTGCAAAGTCATCCCTGTGATGCTCGCCAATGCTGAAATGATCTAGGCCTAATTGATCTGCCAGAACGGCCTGCTCAACCACATTTCTAATCGTGGCTGCTGCAGAGATTGGCGCTCCAGAATCATCGTTTTGAGTATCACCGAAGGTATCGAGGCCAAATTTCAGATTATCTAAATCCATGGAGCAAAATCTATCAGGGTCAATACAATTGCGCGCATGATAGAGCGCATCCTCTACGTTGGCTTTGATCAGTTAAACGCCAAATACGGAGTCTTAAAGAGCGCTGATGCCAAAAAGGATGTAATTGCACTGATTCAAAGTGAGCCAATGACTACTGGCAAAAATTGGCACCCAGAACGGCTTTATTTCTTAATTTCAAGTGCTAGACATTTTGCTCAAGAGCTAAGAGAAAAAGGGTTTAAAGTCGAATATATAAATGCAAGTAGTACAACTGCAGGCCTTGATGAGCTTTCAAAGAGATACAAGGATGTAAAGATTTTTGCAGCAGAGCCTTCTTCTCATCGTCTCTTTCAATCTTTGAGTGAATATGGCGTAAGTTTTGTTGAGAACGACTTCTTTCTAACTTCTCGTTCACTCTTTGCTAAATGGGCCGATGAACAGAAGAGCTACTTGATGGAGAACTTCTATCGCAAACAGAGAGTTCGTCTAAATATCTTGATGGATAAAGCAAAGCCGCTAGGTGGGGCCTGGAACTTTGATAAGGACAATCGCTTGCCGCCACCAAAGAACTACAAGTGGCCTAAATATCTTACCCACGCCCCAGATGAAATAGATCTAGAGGTTGCTAAAGAGCTAGGACATAGCCCATCTACCAATTGGGCTACAACAAGAGCTGGCGCACTTAAACAACTCGATAACTTTCTAAAAAACCACTTCGCAAACTTTGGTCCCTATGAAGATGCCATCACCGATGAGAATTGGGCGCTGCACCACTCACTGCTTAGCCCTTACTTAAATAACGGCCTACTTCACCCCGAGGAAGTTATTAAGGCAGCACTTAAGAGATTTGAAAAGGGAGATATCCCAATTGCCTCTGCAGAGGCCTTTATCAGGCAGATCATTGGCTGGCGTGAATATGTCAATGGAATGTATTGGTATCTAGGAAGTGAGTATCGCCAAAAAAATGGTTTGCAGGCAAAGCGAGAGCTGCCGCAATTATTTAGTGATCCAAGTAAAACCAATATGAACTGCATGAAAAACACGATTACCGATATCAATAATCGCGCCTGGGTTCATCACATTCCGCGCTTAATGATCTTGAGTAACTTTGCCCTTATCGCTGGGATTAATCCCCAGCAATTTCTGCAATGGATGAGAGAGGTTTTCATTGATGCTAGCGATTGGGTGATGGTTCCAAATGTAATTGGTATGGGAGTACACGCCGATGGTGGAATTATGATGACAAAGCCCTACGCGGCAGGGGGTGCCTATATTTCAAGAATGAGCACACACTGCAAAGGTTGTTACTTTGATCCAAAGAAGCGCACCGGCGATGATGCCTGTCCATTTACGACTCTCTATTGGGACTTTCTAGATCGACATCGCCAACAGTTTCAAGGAAATCACCGGATTGCCCAACAACTATTTGGTCTTGATCGACTTAAAGATTTAGATGAAGTTAGATCTAGAGCAAAGGATGTTCTTAAGAAACTAGATCAAGGAAAACTTTAACGAGGGCAGCTGCAAATCTGATCTTTATTTATTCCAGCAAGTGCCTCAGATATGTGTTCTCCGCAGCCCTCCCAAGTCCACTTGCCACAAGAGCGACATTTAACTGCGCTACACATGATTTAAGAATCCTTTCTAGAAATGATTTAAATGCAGGGCAATAGTTTAGTAGGACTTACCCATTACTAATCTCATAGCTCCATAGATCTAAATCATCAAGATTTACCGGCTTAAATCCCTTGGCCTCAAGGGCGCTAGCAATTTGTGCTCGATGCTCTGTTGCATGGTGGATGCTTTGGGAGAGAATTGTGGAGCGCCATCTTTTTACAAGGTTTCCTGAGTAGTTTTTAAATTCAAGTAGCTCATCATCTAGCTTTGCAGATTCCAAAAGTGCAGCATCAATAGCTGCTGCCTGCTTAGCAAGTGCATCCAAATCAGCAATTTTGCCTATCTCTTGGATTGACTCGCCAGGGACTTCAGGATGTTTACCAGTTATGCGAAATGCATAAGCATCAGCAGAATCAACGATGTGATGAGTAATCTCAGCGACAAACCACTCAGGATTTGTGGCAAAAGACTTTAAGGCAGCTTCAGGAAGGGTTGCTAGATGCTCAATTGTCAATTGATTCGCCCAAGCCATATGCCTTAATAAGCGCTCTAAACCAATAGTCATGGTTTTTTTCCTTTTCTAAACCTTGGGAAGAATGGTGGAATTGATTTTTGAAACTCAATACTTTCTGGAAATTTATCTCTCAATATCTGATCTTCATACCTTGCCTTATATAGCAACAGGGCAGTTAATAGCAGAGCTGCAATTAAAACACTGCCACTTTGTTTCCAGAGATAAGCAGCTAGAGCGAGAATAAAGAGAGCAGAATAAATTGGATGTCTTATCTTTGAGTAGATACCACTTGTTACTAGATCTGCCCCCTCTTTACTCTCAGGAAGAGGTGTTAGCGCGCTTCCTAAATCTCTAAAGGCGCGAAATAGAATGAGTACTGCAAGAAGTGCTAGTAGAGCTGCCAAAGCAGATCTAAGTTGCGAACTATCTTTAGATCCGGCAATAGAGCCAAAGCAAAGAGCAGAATGAATTGAAGCGTTACAACTAACTTGCCCTTCATGATTAAAGTCTAACTAGCAGAAAGGCTTATCTAGCTCGCTTTGCCCGTGGGGCGCTTCTCTTGTTTCGAGTCTGATCATTTCCAACTCTCTTGCGCTTTCGACCGCCCTTAGGTCTTGGCCCTGAGCCGCGCTCTGGCGCTTTTGTTACTGATTTTTCTTTAGCCTCTGGAGTTGGAATTCCACTAGGAGTTCTTGCCCCGGCAATCTTTACCAACTTCTCATCCATTGGAGCAACTGCCATAACCCAAGTTTCAACTCCAGCTCTTAGGGCTATTCCAGCCATAGTTCTCTGCTCTTGATGGGTGGCAAGTGAGATTACTTTTCCAGATTCTCCAGCTCTAGCAGTTCGCCCAGATCTATGTAGATAATCTTTATGATCTGCAGGAAGATCAACATGGACTACTAGGTCAATGCCGTCAACATGGATTCCTCGAGCAGCAACATCAGTTGCAATTAAGACTGCGCTCTCTGAATCTTTAAATCTTGCAAGAGTTCTAGTTCTAACTGCCTGTGATTTTCCGCCATGGAGAGTTCCGACTTTGATGCCAACATGAGCAAGGTTTGCTGCCAACTTATCAGCGCCGCGCTTTGTTCTAACAAATAGCAGAGTTTTTCCCTGTCTTGCTGCAATCTGATTGATGATATTTGATTTATCGCCTTGGCGATAGACAAAGACATAATGCTCAGCTTTGACTTTGGTTCCTTCAATTTCCTTAATGGAGTGAGATCTAGGCTCTTTTAGATATTGCTTAACTAAGCCATCTACTCCGCGATCAAGAGTTGCAGAGAAGAGAAGGCGCTGTCCACCTTTTTTAGTCTGATTTAAAATCTCTTTAACAGCAGGAAGAAAGCCCATATCAGCCATCTGATCTGCTTCATCTAGAACAGTGATTTCAAGGTGATCAAAGCGAATATCTTTTCTATCAAGAAGATCTATTAGGCGACCTGGAGTTGCAACAACGATAGAGATGGATTTCTTTAAGGCATTGACCTGTTTGCCATATGGCATTCCGCCGGCAATTACTACACATTCATGGCCAACTGATCTTGCAAGGGGGCGAAGGACCTCATCTATTTGCTGGGCTAGCTCTCTAGTCGGAGCAAGGACAAGTGCTAGTGGTTGATGAGCCTTTGCTCTCATGCCATAGATGTTATGAAGTAGAGCTAGACCAAAGGCAAGAGTCTTTCCAGAGCCAGTCTGGCCTCGGCCCAATATGTCATGGCCAGCAATTGCATCAGGAATGGTTGCTGCCTGAATCGGAAAAGGATTAGTTATTCCCTGCTGATCAAGAGTTTTAATGAGTGCAGGGTTTAGCCCAAGGGATTTAAAGGTTATTTCTTTTGTTGCAGGTTTAACGGACATAAAAAATACAGACCAATCATCTAGACATGTATGTCTCTAGTGACTTGTCGTATTTACGAAAAGATAAGACCTACATATAAGCCGGCTCTAAAGCCTGACTTTGGATTTTCTCTACGCAAGGCGCGTGAAGACAGGCCTAAGAGTATCTCAAAGCCTCACTTTTTATCTAATCTAGCCCCATGGAAGATCTCACTAGGGGCGATTTAGCCAATAAGCGGCCAATATTGCGTCTGAGATGCAACTTAGTTGATTTAAATTTAGCAGCAGATAATTTGGATTCAGAGTTTGAACTTGAAAGTTTTATAAGAAATAAAGATGAATCAAGATACTTGAACCTAAACAATCAAATCTTCATTGGCCATCCAGACCAGAGCGATTGGGATCTATCAAAACTCCTTGCCAAAATGGGAGAGGTTTGGTTCCGTCCAGATCGCCTCATATTTATGAAAAAAGATGGTAAAGATTTAGGATTTTTCTGGCTTAAAGAACATACATTAATTGGCAGAAAAGTATGTGAGATCTATGTAATCGGGATAATTTCTCAAATGCAGGGACAGGGTTTAGGAAAGAAAATCCTTACCTGCGCCCTCCAGCAGATTATCTCTGATGGATTTAGTGAGGCTTGGGTCTATACCGATGAAAGTAATGAAAAAGCATTAAAGCTTTATCGCAGCTTTGGTTTTGAAGTTGATTTAGTCTCCGAGCTCTGACACCTATCGCATACTCCAAATACTTCTAAGTTATGGCTGACATCTTGATAGCCATGCTTCTTTGCAATTTTGCTAGTGACAACTTCTATCGCTTCTAGATCAAATTCCTGAGTAGCTCCGCATACCCGGCAGATTAAGTGGTGATGATGGCCGCCATCTTGTCCGCATCGTCTATAGAGCCGCTCGCCACTGGGACTAATTAAGGCATCTACTTTGCCCTCCTGACTTAATCTCTCAAGACGGCGATAGATAGTGGCAAGACCGATTGAACTTCCCTGCTGATTTAAGATTTTATGAATCTGTTGGGCGCTTAAGAATGATCTAAATCATTGATTACTTCAACCAAACGGGATTCACGACTACTCTTGCGGCGAAGAGCCTTGGGCGGTGAAACTCGTTTCATACTGGCATTATCGCAACATTGAGCCAAATCCGCGAGGCAGTAGGCTTGAAAGAAGGAAGGTTTAGTAAGTAGTGAAGGAGCTGTGATATTTCAACTCTAGAACTTGGGCTAATTCTGGCTCTGCTATCTGCTGGCGCAACACTTTTAGGCTGGATATTGATTGCCTTGAAAAAAAATCCATCAGATCGCTTTATCGCTATCACGCTATTACTAGTTGCTGGAGCGATGCTGACTGTAAGCGCTCTCCAGTTGATTCCATCAGCTCTTGATAGCGGCTTAAATATTATGCAGGTACTACTCACAACTGGTCTTGGTTTTACTGTAGTTGTTCTCCTATCTAGCGTTAAGTTTGATAAAGATGCATCTAAGGTTAAAAACCCCGCGCTTCTTATAACTATTGCCTTATCTCTTCATAATCTTCCAGAAGGGGCTGCTCCAATTGGAGCTACGTTGGTTGATATTCAGACGGGCTTACTACATCACTTGTCCTAGCGCTGCATAACATTCCTGAAGGAATTGCAATTAGCGCAACAGCGCTACTTGCTGGATATAGCCGCAAGATGGCTCTGCTTTTAACCCTTGCTGCCACCCTAGCTGAAGCGCTAGGAGCCTTTACTGTTTACATGAGTGGTTCTCTTGCTTCTAGATGATCGCTCTGTTGGGCTACTACTCAGCGCAGTTGCCGGAATCATGATTGCGATATGCGCCAAGGAATTAATACCATATTCGGTAAAAACTCTCCATAAAAAACAAAAGTAAACTAAAAAATTACTATTAAGTATTATCTAGAACGCAACCAGGCATATGAGTGAGAAATCTTTAGAGAAGAGTCGCCCTATAAGCCGGAACGAAGTATCTTTTCCATTGGGCGACCCTTCGCCAATTCGTCTACTAATTTATCCATGTAACGAATCTTCTTCATAAGTGGGTCTTCGATCTCAGCTATTTTTACGCCACAGATTGAACCTGTTATTAACTTCGCATTGGGGTGAATTTTTGCTGCCTTAAAGAATTCCTTAAATGTAGTCTGCTTCTTGAGGTGGTTTTTCAGTGTCTTTGAATCAAATCCTGTGAGCCAGGTTATTACTTTGATGAGTTCGGCTTCTGTGCGATCTTTACGCTCAACCTTATTTACATAATGAACATAAACATCAGCTACAGGCATCTCATAGATCTTGTGCACTCTAAAAGTATATTTGAAAAAGAAGAGTCGCCCTGTATGCCGGAGGCTTTCGATTCTCGCTCAATATTGCCGATTGCCCACGTAACTGCCCACAAAATTATGCAAAGTTTGGGAAAACTTTACAGGTTCTTATCAGCCCAAATACAAACGGCATCGTAATGAAACTTGCCTAACCCCTTCGCAATCTCTTCATAGTGGTCTCTATATGAAGAAGGAAGGATGTAATTCATTGCAAGTGACTTGTAGGCCTCTTTCGTTGGAGTCCAGAATTGAAGTATGAAATCGTAATGTTGCTTCACTAGAGCCTGAACGCTCTCATCCCCGGCTTGAACTCCCTCAGCCATTTTTGAAGCAAACTCAGATGTTAATTCGCCGAATACTTGAGTGAATTTTTGCTCTTCTTCTTTTGAGTAATTATTCTGATACTGCTCTGAATGGATTCCAAATTTCATAAACTAATTCTAATTTATGCCCACGTTTTTGCCCACATGCCCACGTTGTTGCCCACAAAAAATCGCAAACTTTGTTTAGGTTTTGATTAAACCTGTAATAGAAAAGTGACCATCTCCGCACGGGAAATGGTCACTAATCAGTGATTTAAAGAAGAGTCGCCCTATAAGCCGGATAGAACTTTCTTGGCCTTGGTAGCTACAGCTTTCCTAGAATCTTTCTGAAGCTTTTTCGCTACAGCTATGACCTCGCGCCGAATCGTTGGGTCAATTTTCGCTAACTTCTCAAGCAGTTTCAGCCCTTGAGCAAGAATCATCCAATCGTCACTCTCTTCCACCCATTTCAAGGTCAATGTCTTAATTCGCTTTAACTCAGATGCTGAGAATTCTTTGATGAAATCAAAATACAGAGTGATTAATCCCAGTTTCACCACATTGTGTTTAGTCTTTGAGTAAACTTTTACTAGTGATTCCTTTTGTGGGTCAAAGAAATCCTTGTCTGCTCGCATTAGACGTTTTGTTCCGTTCATGGCACGCATTGCCACAATGGAATCTTCATGAAGAAGTAGTTTCATAGTTGAGGAAACTTATTTGGATCTGACTCGACTATCTTCACTACCTTGAGAGCATTTCCTAGTGAGTTTGGTTTCCCCATGGCTAACTCGGATGCAAAGTCCACACTTGATTTATGACGTGCCATATTGGAATTGTACAAAAAGAAGAGTCGCCCTATAAGCCGGA